>NZ_OZ061318.1:5918003-6575559 GCF_964063345.1 Pseudomonas lini | reverse complement strand
CCGGCAGGCTGGTCGAGTTACCGACCAGTAAGTCGACGCTGCCCATTTGACCTTGACCTAATTCATGGGTTGGCACGGATTTACGTGTCTTCAAATTCTCGACAGTCATTACCCTATTTTCCTAACCTGCTCGCATACGTCTATCTGCAAACGATATGAACCCTCGTCCCGAGTTCCAGTTATCGAGTGTCAGTTGTAGTCATATGAGCTTGATGATCACCTTACCTTTGGCTCTGCCCCGTTCGACATAGCTCAATGCCTCAGCCGTTGACTCAAACGGGAAGGTTCGGTCGATCACAGGTGTGATAACTCCGGACTCGACAAGCGCAGTGATTTTCTTCAATTGAGCACCGCTCGCACGCATGAATACGAACGCATATCTGACGTCCTTTTTGCGAGCTTTTCTGCGTATGCCGCTGCTCAACAGACGCATTACCCAACCCAGTCCCCAGAACAGCTTTTGCTCCTGTGCGAACTCTGCCGTCGGTGGCCCTGAGATGGAGATAAGCTGGCCACCAGGCTTGAGAATGCTGAGTGATTTTTCCAGCTCGACAGGGCCGAGGCTGTTCAATACGACATCGTAGTCGCGCAAGACGTTTTCGAAGCTTTGCTGCTTGTAGTCGATGACGACGTCCGCCCCTAACGCCTTGACCCAATCCACGTTACTTGTGCTGGTCGTAGTGGCAACGAAAGCCCCCAGATGCTTTGCAAGCTGGATGGCAATTGTGCCGACACCACCGGAACCCGCGTGGATAAAGACTTTTTGCCCCTTTTTCAACTGGGCTGTTTCAACCAGCACCTGCCAGGCGGTCAGCGCAACCAAGGGAAGAGAAGCCGCTTCTTCCATGGTGATATTTTTGGGTTTCAGCGCGAGGGCACTTTGCTCCACCGCAATCAGCTCGGCGAAGGCACCAATGCGCGATTCGGGTGGGCGTGCATAGACTTCGTCACCCGGCTTGAAGTGGTGCACGCCCGACCCCACGCGAACCACGACGCCGGCTAGGTCATTACCCATAATCAAAGGGAATGAATACGGCAGGATCAGCTTGAATTCACCTTTGCTTATCTTCGAATCCAGCACGTTAACGCTACTGGCATGCACGTTAACCAGGACGTCGTTGATTCCAAGTTCAGGTACCGGTACCTCGCCAATACGTCCATGACTCTTGCCGTAACGGTCGATCAAGAAGGCTTTCATGATTCAGTTCTCATGGTTTCAATGGGATGGCAGCATGCACGTAACCTCGCGTGCTGCTGTACGGCGACTGAATAGGTGTTCAGGCATTCAAGAATGCAGTCGCTCTCGTCACGAAATCAGCGTGATACTGGAAGATCCCGCCATGCCCCGCGTCGGGGTAAATGATCAGTTGCGAAAATGGAATACGGTTCGCCAACTCGGCAGAGTTCACAGTGGGAACCATGATGTCGTTATCACCGTTTACGATCAACGTGGGTATCTGGATGCGGCTGAGATCCTGTGGCTGTTGCCGGCCCCAGGAGTGAATCGCCTTCAGCTGCCGCATGAAGGCGCCAGGCGTTGGATTTTTGTCTCGGTCTTTCTCACGCTCCTTCAGGCGATTTAAAAAATCCCTGGCAGCTTTTCGCCCATTGGCCGTAGCGGTGAAGAAGAGGTAAAACTTCGGGTCGCGCACTGTCAGGAGACCCTTGAACATCAACGGCCACGACACAGACCACACCTTGTCGATACCTTGGCCGCCCGCCGGCCCGGTACCGGTCAGAATAAGTTTGCGCACCAGCTCAGGGGCTTTCAGCGCGATGTCCTGTGCCACAAATCCACCTATTGAAAAGCCCAGCAGGTCGACTTTTTCGAATCCCAGAGCGCGGATCACGGCGATGGCATCGTTCGCCATCTCACTGACGGTCAAAGGGGCGGTTCCACCAGATGCGCCGATTCCCCGATAGTCAGTGGCAATGATTCGCCGGGTGCGGGCCAGTCCATCGAGGATGCGTGGGTCGAAGTTATCCAGGACTGCGCCCCAATGATTCAACAGAACGAGCGGCAACCCGTCTCTCGGCCCCAAGTCCCGGTAGGCAAATGCTGTTCCTTCGACAGTCACCCGCTGGTTCGCCGCGCAGACGAACTGCGCTGGCGATCCAAGGTCACGATTTGTGGCTTCAACGATCATGTGCACACCGTGCCCTGATGAGGGGCGGATGAGTGAATGTGAGAAAATCTGCAGCAAGCGCCTTTACATCAAGGAATGCGTATCAGCGCCTGCAGCGTGACAATCACGCCTCGGCTTGATAGCGCTCGGCGACTACAGATTGGCGAATCTCTGAAAGCAAACCTTGGCGGGCAGCCTGCAGAGCATCCCAACGAGCGGCGTCTTGTAACGGCGGAATGGTCACCGGCTCGCGACGATCAAAACCGACCAGCGCAGCATCGACCAGATCGCCCACGTCCATAATTTCGCTCAGGGTATTGATATCGATGCCCGCACGTTCCCAGATTTCCGTGCGGGTGGCCGCTGGCAGAACAGCTTGCACGTAGACGCCTTTGGGCGAGAGCTCAAGGCTCATCCCTTGTGATAGAAACAGCACAAAAGCCTTGGTCGCGCCGTAGACGCTCATCCCGAATTCCGGTGCCAGTCCCACGACCGAGCCAATGTTGATAATCGCGCCATTACCGGCTTGTGCCAGGCGTGGAGCGATTGCGCTGGCGAGTCGTACCAGTGCGGTGGTGTTGAGCGCGACCAGGTTGGCAACGCTGTCTGTGGATTGCTCGATGAAGCTGCCGGATTGGGCGGCTCCCGCATTATTCACAAGGATGCCGATACTGGCGTCATCACGTAGGCGAGCCTCGACCGTGGTCAAATCGCTGATTTGGGTCAAGTCAGCCTGGAGAACATCAATGGTGATGTTGTGTTTCTCACGCAGCCGCGCTGCAAGAGCATCCAGCCGCCCTTTGTCGCGGGCCACCAGTACGAGGTCGTGCCCGCGCTGTGCAAAGCGCTCGGCATAGGTAGCGCCGATGCCAGTGGAGGCGCCGGTAATGAGAACGGTGGTAGGGATGCTCATGAATTGATCCTCAGTTTCGGATATCGATAGGCGAGTCATGCGTGGTGTCCGGAGGACGTGCGCAGACGTGATTTTTAGCCGTGCCGGGTACTGGATTCAGCAAGGGTTGGATAGTCGATATAGCCTTCTGCACCGCCGCCATACAGGGTCGCAGGATCGAATGCCGACAAAGAGGCAGCGGTTTTAAGGCGCTCCACCAAGTCCGGGTTACCTATGAAGGGACGTCCAAAGGCGATCAAGTCAGCCTTGTCATCGTTGATTTGAGAGGTGGCCAAATTCACGTTGTAGCCATTGTTCGCGATGTAGGTGTTTTTGAAGCGTTGGCGCAAAGAACCAAAGTCGAAGGGCGCAATATCGCGAGGCCCGCCAGTCGCGCCTTCGACCACATGGAGGTACACAATGCCCAAGGCATCGAGTTGCTCGACAATGTAGTCAAACTGGGCCTGCGGTTCGCTGCTGGAGACACCATTGGCTGGCGAAACTGGCGATATACGGATGCCTGTGCGTTCTGCTCCGACCTCGTTTACTACCGCCGCCGTCACTTCCAACAGTAGGCGAGCGCGGTTTTCAATCGAGCCACCGTAAGCATCGGTGCGGATGTTGGCACCGTCTTTTACGAACTGATCCAGCAAATAGCCGTTTGCGCCATGGATCTCTACGCCATCGAATCCCGCAGCGATCGCGTTTGCCGCCGCTTGGCGAAAATCATTAACGATCCCAGGAAGCTCGCTGATATCAAGCGCTCGCGGTTCTGAAACGTCCACGAAGCTATTGTTGACGAAGACCTTGGTCGCGGGACGGAGAGCGGAGGGTGCTACCGGAGCGGCACCGTTCTCCTGCAGGTCAACGTGCGATACGCGTCCGACATGCCACAGCTGCAGGAAAATTCGTCCGCCTTTTGCGTGGACGGCATCGGTGACCTTGCGCCAGCCATCAATCTGCGCCTGCGTGTAGATACCGGGCGTATCCTGGTAGCCCTGTCCCTGCTGCGAGATCTGCGAGGCTTCGGAGATCAGCAGGCCTGTAGAGGCTCTCTGGCTGTAATAGGTTGCAGCGAACTCGCTCGGGACGAAGCCTTCTCCCGCACGATTACGCGTCAGCGGAGCCATCACGATTCTGTTGGAAAGTGTCAGCGAGCCGAGCGGGTACGGCTCAAATAACGTCTTATCGTTCATATCGTTTCCATACTCGTTGATTAATGAAGGCGACATGCGCCGTGCCAGGGAAGATTCGCGTTGGCGCATTTATGATGTCGATCACACTCAAAACTGTCAACGCTTTTGATTATGATCGACATCAGAGTATGATGAGGGCATTGCTTTGAGATGCAGAGGCGCAGGAAATGAAAATCACCAAGGCGCAATCGCTCGCCAATAGAGCCCACATCGTTGAGACGGCTTCAGAGTTGTTTCGCGAGCGTGGCTACGATGGCGTGGGGGTGGCTGAACTCATGGCAGCAGCCGGATTTACACAAGGCGGTTTCTACAAGCACTTCGGCTCCAAGGCTGATTTGATGGCTGAAGCGGCAGCGAACAGTCTTTCGCATTCGCTGACCAGTTCCGAGGGTCTCGAAGTTGCTGAGTTCATCGATTTGTATGTGTCGAGGGATCACCGAGACGGCAGGGGCAGCGGTTGCACCATGGCGGCCCTTTGTGGAGACGCTGCGCGTCAATCAGATGAGTTGAAAGCCACCTTTGCCAGCGGGGTAGAAAGCACGCTGGCAGCGCTCGAAGAAAAGTACAAAGCGAGGCAAGACGCGCCGCAGGATGGGGTACGGGCAAAAATGATCGACATACTGGCGCATGCAATCGGTGCGGTCATGTTGTCGCGCGCCTGCCCAAATGATTCTTCTCTGGCTGATGAAATACTCGAGGTTTGCCACGCGGAGATAATTGCGTCATTGCCGTTGTCGCCAGTCAGTGAGCCGCAGGGGAACACATAGATAAACGCTTTCAGTTAAGGCACTAGCTCCTTCTAAATCGCCCCTACTTTCGTAGACATCCGAAGGTCTGCTTCTGGCTTTGGCTACTGATAGTTACTGGCCGCTATCGACCTATTTCTCATGCTGGATTGCGCTGCCGCATTTAAATTGGCTAATATGCGATTCATATACATTTCATATTGGGCAGGCCGATGGGCATCGTAAAAATTTCAGAAGACATGCATGAGCATCTGCGTGTCGCCAGCGCTGCCCTGAGTCGCTCGATCAATGCTCAGGCCGAGCACTGGATGCGAATCGGGATGCTTGCGGAGCTGCATCCTAACCTGGATCACAGCGACATCTGCCGGATGATGATTCGTGCCGAATTGGCTGGCGGCCTCGATTTGAAACAGCTCTGCGTACTCGCAGACAGTCCGCAAAGCGCCCAGGCGCATGCCACATCCAGGGCCGAATAATGAAGACGAATGTCCCTATTCATACCCAGGCAGAAATAGCCCAATCACTTATTGCCGGTACTCTAGCTGCCGAGGTGCTGGCGATGATTGCTCCCCATGTGAAAGCGGGGGTCACCACCGACGAACTGGATCGGCTTTGTCACGATTACATTATCAACGTGCAAAAGGCCATTCCGGGCAATGTCGGCTATCACGGCTTCCCGAAAACCGTGTGTACTTCGGTCAACCAGGTCGTTTGCCATGGCATCCCTTCGGCTACTGCTCTGAAGGATGGCGACATTCTGAATATCGACATTGCGGTGATCAAGGATGGCTGGTATGGCGATACCAGTCGCATGTACTTTGTTGGCGAGCCCAGCGCCCAAGCTCGACGTCTTGTCAAGACGACTTATGAAGCCATGTGCGCTGGCATTCGAGTCGTGCGCCCCGGCGCTACGCTGGGCGATATTGGTCATGCCATTCAGACGGTCGCAGAAAAGGCCGGTTTCAGTGTGGTACGCGAATACTGCGGTCACGGTATCGGCAAGATCTACCACGATGAGCCGCAGATCCTTCATTACGGTTTTCCAGGCCAAGGCCGGAAGCTGGAAGCCGGGATGATTTTCACCATCGAGCCCATGCTGAACTTGGGTAAACGCCACGTGAAAACCCTAGCCGACGGCTGGACAGTGGTGACCAAGGATCAATCCCTGTCTGCTCAGTGGGAGCATATGGTGGCAGTTACTGACGATGGCTTTAAGATTTTGACGCCTTGGCCCGATAGCACCGAAGAATATCCCGACATCGTTCAGTAGCTAACCTGATACATTGACTGGTTGACCCCAAGCTCTTGTCTGAGCCACCAGATAGGATTTCGATCCTCCTACGCCTCATACTCGTTCCCGCTTACGTCTCAGTGGCTCGGGGTTCCCACTGCTCGTGCAGTGTTATGTGTTCCTGCCGCTGACCAACACCCAGATGCTATTTCTCGGGAGGCCGCTCGGTTTCTTCGCTGCCGGCATTCCGGCAAGCCTCGGTGCGCTGTTCAACGAGCTGTGCCCGGCGGACGTCCGCGGCGCGGGTATGGGCTTCTGCTACAACTTCGGCCGCGTGCTCTCGGCGGTGTTCCCGTTCCTGGTGGGCCACATGAGTGATTCCATGTCGCTGGGTTCTGCCATTGGCATCGACGCGGGCATCGCCTACGGCGTTGCGGTAGTTGCCGCCCTTTGTCTGCCGGAAACCGGTGGTCGCAGTCTCGAAACCACGAATACCTCAGTGCCTGTCAGCGTCAACGGCAACGAGCGCGCTCGAGCCTGACAATCATTACTTTCGATAGATGAAACCCATGTCTGAAATTTGTTCTGTGCCGATTACCGGCATCGATTCCCACGCTCATGTGTTCAGCCGCTCGCTGAACCTGGTCACTGCCCGGCGCTATACCCCTGGCTACGACGCCACGCTGAGGGAATATCAAAGCCATCTGCGATGAGTCATCGGGTGTTGGTGCAGCCGAGTTTTCTTGGTGCCGACAACAGTTACTTGTTGGTGGTGTTGCAACAGGCGCCAGCGCAGTTGCGCGGCGTGGTGGTAGTTGAACCAGGCGTCAATCGCGATACGTTGAACGTTATGGCTCGACAGGGCGTGGTCGGCGTGCGCTTGAGCTTGATGGGCAAAGTGTTGCCTGACTTTCGCGATACAGCCCGACGAGATTTTTTCGGCCACATCGCTGAACTGGACTGGCATGTCGAACTGCATCGTGACGTGGACGATGTGCCGACGTTGATTCGTCAACTGATCCCGTTCGGCTTCAAACTCGTCATTGATCACTTCGGTCGTCCGAATGCTCGTTTGGGTGTCGAGCAGCCAGGATTTGCCAAGGTACTGGAACTGGGGCAAAGGCGAGCATGTGGATGAAAGTCTCCGGTATCTATCGGTTGGCAGGAACGCCTCAGCAGAACCACGAATTCGCCGGGGAGGCATTGCCGTTGCTGGAACAGAGCTTCGGTCTTCGCCGGTTGGTGTGGGGCAGCGATTGGCTGCATACGCAACATGAAGAATGCGTCGGTTTTGGTTCGGTGATCGAGCAGCTGCAAGCCCTGGAGCGTTCGGCGCAATTGATGCGTTTGTTGCTAGTCGAAGCGCCTCAAGTGTTATTCGGGTTTGAAGAAAGGGAAGTCTGAAGCTGTCATGTGGAAGCAACCATTGGCCAAGGATTCTTGAGTAGCCGTAGACCAATAAAATCACTGCGAGAAAGTCAGATCTGACAGACATCAATACAAACGGGCGACTGTCAGATCAGGTATGGCTCACAGCATAGAGTCCCTACTGCGTTGAAGGGTAAAAGCGGATGTTTTTTTGGTGGGCTGCAAATATTCAGTTAATCCCTGGAACCACATCACTTCAACAAAGTCACCCCTGATAACCAAGTCTTCTGTACGCAAGCCTGTCAGAAATGCATCTTTACTATCTTTGGCAGACAGAATGGCGAAACCCTTCGCTGCATCTCTAAACGACAGGGTGAATTTTGGTTTTTCAGTCAAGCCGGCAGAGGATTTTATCCTGCCGTTTTTTAGGGTGAAGTAGCGACCCACTCCGTCATGCGTTTGGATTTGAAAGACCAGCTCCTTGCTATTAACGTATTTTGCGCAACCAGGAGTTTTTTTGACTGCCCTTTGTAATAGCTTGGTTAAAGCCCATAACAAGAATTTAAACTTCAGCATGGTAAGCGTGCTCCGCAAGCTATTACTCGTTGAGAAACTCAATGGCGTGTTTCAGAAAACGCTCAGGGCATTGGAATTGAGCGCCGTGGCCAGCATCTGGATACAGGAATAGCTGGGCGTTCGGGATGTTCTGAGCCATGTACCAGGAATTGACCGTTGGAACCATAACGTCATTCATGCCGTTCAGAATGAACGTCGGCTGTTTGATCTCGCGCAGATGTTTGAAAGGATCGTTCGGGTCCAGCTTTGGCAAATAGTACATATTCGCTTCGATCTGGGCCTGTATCACTTCAGGAGAGCTGGGTGGGTCCTGGTCGACACGCTGATGACGGCGCTCCCAGAAATCACGTCCCGCCTGCTGCGCCGCCGCGGATCGACCGAAGAACAGAAACAGAAAGTCTTCCAGGGTCGGAACGGGGCGCGGTGCAGCTTCCAGCACTCCAGGGTCTGAATCCGGATTACCGCCACGAGGTCCGGTGCCGAGCAGCATGAGCTTGCGCACGAGGTCGGGATGGCGTCGTGTCAGGTCCTGAGCTTGAAAACCACCGAGTGAGAAACCTAGAACATCGACCTTGGACAGGCCCAGCGCGCGGATCACCGCAGCAGCATCGTCGGCCATGTGTTCGATCCGTGTCCGCGGTTTTCCGGATGATGAGGCAATCCCGCGACCGTTGTAGAGGATGACCTCGCGCCCCGCAGCCAGGCCATCCGTCATGAGTGGATCCCAATGATCCATACCGCCGCGAAAATGTTGAAGGAAGAACAGGGGGGCTGGGCTGTCGTATTGTTGCCCCAGCGGCGATAGGCAAATTGATCCCCGTCGACTTCCACGAAGCGAGTGGGGGCGGTGAAATGGGTGTCGGTCATTGGCGTCTTCCAGAGTGGCTATTGTGGTGATCGATGCGATTGGATCATTGGTGAGCCTCGGGCTTATGCCCGCGCCCGCATGCGCCGTGTACGGAACGTGCCCCAGCCGCTTTTCATCACTGATTTTGAAAATGCCCACAGCCCACTTTCGTTGGGACGCGGATCACCGCCATTGGCGATTCGTTTGAGCTGCAGCGTGTACCAGAAGATTTCCATGACGCCCATCTGATCGATTTGCTTGATCCCTGTGGTGATCGGCCGTACGCGTTGCGAACTGTCCTGCCCTTGCAGCAGGGCCGCCGGTGCCTCGGGATCAATGGCCAATAACCGCGCGAGACCAATGACATCGAGCGCTCCGCAGCGCAGCGCAGCGTTCATGGCGGCGGCACTGCGAAAACCGCCAGTGACCATCAAAGGCACCTTGATCGAGGCGCGCACCTTTTCAGCAAACTCAAGAAAGTAAGCCTCACGCGCTACGGTGGATGCTTTCTTCGTTTCCTGGAGCCCGCCGCTCATGGCTGGAGACTCGTAGGTGCCCCCCGAAATCTCAATCAGGTCGATGCCTGCTTCGGCAAGTGCATGAATCGTCGCCATCGATTCCTCTTCGGTGAAGCCTCCGCGCTGGAAATCTGCTGAGTTGAGCTTGATGCCGACGGGAAACTCGGCACCGACCTGGTGGCGAATCTCGGCGTAAACAGCCAACACGAAACGCCGACGTTTTTCCGGGCTGCCACCCCATTCATCGGTACGCCGATTATGGTGTGGCGAGAGGAACTGGTTGATCAGATAACCGTGCGCGCCATGGATTTGCACGCCGCTGAAGCCGGCCTCCTTGCAGATGGCCGCACTGCGTCCAAAGCGCCGGATGATGTCTTCGATCTCGGCCGTGGTGGCTTCGCGTGGAGTCTCGAAGAGCGCGGCCATGTCCTCGCGAAAGGGCACGGCCGATGGCGCGAGGTTGCTGGCATTCAAGCCTTTGGTCGACTGCTTTCCGGGGTGATTGAGCTGCACCCAGATCGCCGCTCCCTGCTCGGTTGCCGCACGAGCCCACTGGCGTAGCACAGGCAGGTCCGCTTCATCCTCGATCACCACGTTGCCTGGTTCACCGAGCGCACGCCGGTCGATCATCACATTTCCGGTGATGAGCAAACCAATGCCCGAGGCGGACCAGCGCCGGTACAACTCGACCAGTTTCAACGTCGGGTGATTGTTGTAGGTGCCCAGCGTTTCGCTCATGGATGCCTTGGCGAGGCGATTGCGAAAAGCGCTGCCGTTCGGGAGTTGCAAGGGCTGGCTCAGCAGATTTTCTTCAGGCGAGGCGGCGGTCATGGTGAGTTCTCTATAAGGTCTGATTCAAGATTGAAGGTGTGCAGCGGGATGGCGTTCGATACCCGCGTGTTTTTCACCGGGATGTACGACATGGCATGCTCGGTCAGTGCGGTAATCGTCAGGCTTGGATTAACCCCGAGATTGGCGCTGAGCATCGAGCCGTCGCAAACCAGCAGGTTCTGATAGCCGAAGACCCGGTTCTGTACGTCCATCACGCCGCGCTCCGGCGAGTCCGCCATCGCACAGCCGCCCATGCAGTGGGCCGTGGTCGGGATGTTGAACAAGATCTCGGACAGAAAGGTGGTGGGTATGCCACCGAGCGCTTTTGCGCCCTTTTCGGCAAACGCGTTCGCCTCTGGAATGAAGGTCGGGATGGGGCCGCCTTCGCTGGCGAGCTGTTTCGCGAACGGCCAAAACCAGCGACGCTTGAGCCGCATATCGAGAGACGCGTCCGCTGTCTGCATCACCAGCAGTAACATGGTCTGACGGGCGAAACCTGCGGGGTTGTGCACGAGCAATGCTTGCAGCGGATGTTTGAGCAGCGTCCATAGCCAGGTCAATATTCGCCTCCACCCCGGGCGCCCGCCGCACAGCAAGGTCATCATCAGGCCTATCGCATCCGAGCCTTCCGGGTAGCGCACGACTCCGATATGAGTGTGCTCATCGAGATAGATGCTGCCGCCCCCCGCCAGTCCCGGCGACATGCTCTTGTCCGCTGCTGGAAAGCGTATGCCGATAAGGGATTCGGCATTGGTGCGCACACGTTTTCCGAGGTCGTCGCTGATGCGCGGCAATGACCCGTTTTGCTTGAGCCGGAACAACAATTCCATGGTGCCCAACGACGAGGCGGCGAAGATCACGCCGCGGCAGCGAAAACTGCGGCGCTGTTTGGCGAACCAGGCGGTCGAGCATTCAGTGAGGACCTCATAGCCGTCACTGCCGTCTTCTTTGCCGTTGAGCGGTCGCACGTCTACCACCTTGGTCTCGGCAAAAACCTGGGCGCCACGCTTTTCTGCGAGATAAAGGTAATTCTTGTCGAGTGTGTTCTTGGCGTTGTGTTTGCAACCCATCATGCAGCCACCGCAACCGGTACAGGTCCCGCGCGCCGGGCCTTCACCATTGAAGTAGGGATCCGGGTAGGTCTGGCCGCCTTCTTCACCATCGGGAGCAAAGAAGGTACCAACGCGTGGGAGGTGAAACGTGTGGCCCACACCTTGCAAATCCGCCATTTTCCTGAGGCGCAGATCAGCCTCGCCCATGATCTTGCTCTCTGTCACGCCCAGCATCTTCTCCGCCGTGGCGTAGTACTGCGGCATGATCCGTTTCCAGTCCGCCAGGCCGGCCCAGGAACCCTCATTCCATACGTTATCGCGCGGTGTCAGCAAGGCGTTGGCATAGGTGATGGATCCGCCACCGACAGCGTTGCCGCTGACGATCATCACGTGACGGAACAGGCGCATGTTGTAGAAACCAAACATCTTCAGCCCGGGTCGCCACATCCAGCGCCGCGCGTCCCAGTTGGATTCTGGAAAGTCCTCGGCCGTCCAGCGTCGGCCCATCTCCATTACGCCAACGCGGTAGCCCTTTTCTGTCAGCCGGAAGGCGGACACGCTGCCACCGAATCCGGAGCCGATCACGATGTAGTCGAAATCGAAAGATGGATTCATTGCGTGCCGCTCGGACAAGCGCTGCGTTCAGGCGTGAAAAAACGGGTCATGCTGCGTCTCCTTATTTTTGTAATGGTGCTGCGGACACTGGTGGCAGGAGTGACTCTGTCGGTCTGACTATACCATTCGTATATTTATATCGCTATACGAATAATATAGTATTATCAGTCTGTAGACGTAGTCGCAGGAAGGGACAGGTCAGAAACGGTAGGTTATCTGTGTACCTATAATGTGCGCGCTATTGTCGTATTTTGCGTTGTAGCCGGGCTGTACGCCTGTTGTATTTGCCTGGCTGACGGAGGTGGTCGATTCCCATAGATAGCCGTAAGCCAAATCGATGGTCAGGTCGGTGTCGGGAGAGAAACCTATACCCAACGTCACGGCTTTTCGGTCGCCCACTGGGAGTCGGACGTTTCGATCGGCATTGCGGGCAGGTGATGGATCGTAGGCGAAGCCGCTGCGCAACAGCCATTGCGGGGAAAGCTGGTAAGAGGCCCCAACGGCCATCGACCAGGTGTCATGTAATTTAAAGTCATCTCCGAAGCTGCTGAAACCCAGTTGCTGGCCCAGCGGCGGTACACCACTATTGACCGCTTCGATCCTCTGAACGCGGCTCCATCGGGTCCAGGTCGCGCCCAGGTAGCCAGTCCAGCGCTCGTCAAAGTGATGGGTAAACGATGTGTCCAGCGACTCTGGCAACGTGATGTCTATTTTATTGCTGTATTTGCCATCGAGGCCGAAAGCACTTGGCGAGTTGCTCACCTGCGTATGGCCGTTGACGTGAAAATCAAGTTTTGAATGATAGGTGATGCCCCACGTAGTGGCGTCGTTCAGGTCGACCATCAGGCCGAAATTATAGCCAACGGCGTTATCGTTACCCTTGATAGTGATCTGCGTGTCGGTGCCCCCATTGAGCTGCCCTGTGGCCAAATAGGTTTGCATATCGTTTTCGATACGGTTCAATGTCAGCCCGCCTCCGACAGAGACATGATCATTGATGCGATAAGCAATGGCGGAGTTCAGGGTTTTAACTTGAACCTTGCTATAGGAGCCATGGTAGCGCCCCTGGAACGAACTTTCGTAATCGTTCACAAGGCCATAGAGCGCGTACAAACCCAGGCCGAACGTGAAGCGTTCGTCGATCGGTATGGATAAATAGCCAAAAGGGATTGTCGTCAGGGGTACGGAATCTCCTTTGTTGGTGCCAGGCGCCTCGCCATGAGCGTTTTTAATATCACTATTAACTTTGATCAGCGCGAACCCTCCGCTCACTTCCCTGCGCTTTAGCTTGCTCAGGCCGGCCGGATTTCCGTAGACAGTACTCGCATCCAGAGCAGCGGACGAACGTCCGGCATAAGCTGTTCCGGCGCTGCTGACGCTTTGCTCGTTAATAGATAAACCATTGGCTGAAGATAAAGTTGCCTGCCCACAGATAGCCAATGACAGAGTGGTTTTGAACAACGCTCTGCTTGACCTGAGTATCAGGGTGGACCCTGTCTCAAGATAACGTTTCAAGTGCAGCGCTGATCTCTGGGAAGGACGAAGCGCAGAAAGATGTTGATGGTTCATCTGGCGATACCTGTTGTTGTTGTTGTTGTTGTTGTTGTTGTTGTTGTTGTTGTTGTTGTTGTCGGGATGAAGCAAATCGTGGGCGGCCGTATACATCAACGGTGCCGGCTGGGCTGGAGTGGGAGAGTGTTAATTGGGTCTTGTAGATACGTAGTTGTTTTTAGTTGCAAAACCCTCTCTGGAATACCACGTGCTCAGGCGATCGCCGTATTTATATATTTGAGGGTTGCAAGTTGGGGCCAGACTGAGCTGCGTGCAGTTACAAGGATGCGGGCAGCGCACAGGCAAGAGGTAATGGCGGCTGTCCCCCTCGACTCGCATGACGCGAGAGAAGGGGAAAGGGAGAGGACCGGCAGTCCTAGGGCTTGTATTCGAGTACTTTGCACACTCGTGTGAAGGCTGGCCGATCCCCTTGCAACAGCTTTGCATGACCTTCGCGAAGTGCGCGAGTTGGAGTGATCTGGCGGAGGACTAACGCAATGAAGGTTTCCATGTCGCATTGTATTTTGACGTCGATGGGTTTTTCGCTCGGCCCGGAGCGTGCCAACAGGTTCCCGTTGTTGACTTGAATATGGAACACTTCCGCTCCCACCTGGAACTCGTACAACTCCTGCAAACCGGCGCTCGCTGCCGAATCGTTCGCACCTGTCAGGCACAGGGCTATGAGTTCCGCGCGAGCACTTGACGGATCGATGCGTTCGTCGATCGGCAGGCTCAGCCCCCAGAATCCCAGCGCGATCACCGGCTTGCGCAGTTGCTCGCCCAAGTCCGTCAGCTCGTAAGCGGGCGTGGCGGAAGGTGTGTGCAGGGTGACTTGTTGAATCACGCCGTTGTGCACCAGCATGGCCAGGCGTTCGGACAGCCGGTTTGTACCCATTGCAGGCAGGATCGCGAGCAGATCCTTGAAACGCTTCGGACCTAACAGGAGTTCGCGAATCAAGAGCAGCGTCCAGCGATCTCCGAGTACGTCGAGCGACCGGGCTAAGGGGCAGAGTTGACCGTAGGATTTGTTTGTCATGGCGCATTGTACAAAATTCCGCTCGGTTGAAACACAGTGGAAAGCCGCTGCTGCCTCGATTCGAAGGAATCGGGAGTTGTTCCAGGCCCTTGGACGGTGGCACGCACCTCATCACGCATCGACGCCAAATGGATGGGGAGCATCGTATCTGCACTTACTACCGCTGATCTCGCCGTCGCTTTCATGTAAGGCTCACTGAACAGGTTGAGTCATTGTTATTGATTTCACTATACCGTTCGCTTAGTGATGATGCTATATAAAAAGTATAGTTGTGTCGAAAGCCTATCCGTCATCGCGCAATGCGCTGGACGACCCAGCGGGTCAGAGCCGCAGGCGCGAGACGTGTAGCGAACGACAGGAATCCGGCTTGCATGCCGACTGTCCAGTGGGTCTTGCGGATTCGTCGCTTTGACGTCGCGCAAGCCCACACGGTCGATGCGACGTCGTGCGACGTAAGCCGGATACCCAGCGATCTGGCGCTGGGGATATGACTGAAGTCATCAGCCATTGCGGTCTTCACGAAGCTCGGCCAGATATCGCTCACGCGAATGCCGAACTTTCCCCATTCGAGGTCGAGTCCTTCGGTGAATCCGCGCACGGCGAACTTTGTCGCCGAGTAGGTTGCAAGTTCGGGCTGGCCGTAGATGGCGGTGGCGGAGGCCATATTGATGACATGAGAGCAGGGCGTGCCTCGCAGGTACCGGAAGGCGCTGTGACAGCCGGTGATCATCCCCTGGACGTTCACGTCGAGCATTGCCTGGTGTCTGGTCAACGGTACGGCTTCAAATTGCCCGGCAGCGAGAATCCCGGCGTTATTGAGCAACACGTCAAGCCGCTGGCCGCTGTGTGCCCAGAAATCCACAAGCGCTCGCCTCCATGCTTCGGGATCGCTCACATCGAGCGCACCGCAGACGGCGTTGCCCTCTCCCAGGGTCGCGGCGACCGCAGCGACACCCTCTGAATCGATATCGTATAGCCCCACGAACCAACCGCGCCGCGCAAACAACTCAGCGCAGGCGCGACCGATTCCCGAAGCCGCGCCTGTGACGAAGATGGCGGGTCTCCATTTAGGAAGAAGGGATTGAGTCGGATTTGTGGCTGTTTGATTGCTCTGTACCACAGTGATGTGCGGTTTCATTTCAGAGGTTCCCTTCAGGAGCTGAGCATTCAGGTTTTGTGTACCGGTCAGTGCATATTGCGAGAGTAATATAACGGTGTTATGTTTTGCAATAACAGTGTTATCCATTTCTTCGGCTGATCTGATGACTGGCCAGGAGGTGGAAATACTGATGGGAGCGCTTGCTCTCTACATTTGTCACCGGAGGATCCAAGAGATGACGAAGATGCATGCACCGCCCGAGTACCTTGATATGGAGTCCCGTGGCTCTGTGTTGATTGCGCGGCTGGATGGAGGTCCACACGGGCTGATGGGGTTGGACATGGCCAATGAGCTTGCGGCGCTATTGGACAAGCTGGAGTCCGATACCGCGGTAAAAGCGGTGGTGCTCACCGGAACTCATCCTGAGCGTTTCATCGGTCATGCAGACGTGCGTTGGCTGCAGGAGGGTGGAAAGAGTATCCCGTCGGTCGGGCGCGGTATTGCCTCGGCGATCGCTCGAACCGCCAAGTCCGTTCGCGGTATTGCGCCATTGGCGGCAGCTGCGTCCCTGACACCGCTGGATGGCGGGATGCAACTCGACAAGCTGCACGACACTTTTTTACGGATGAACCGCAGTGGCGTCATTTTCGTCGCCGCGCTGAATGGATCTGCGCTGGGGCTTGGCAGCGAGCTCGCGCTAGCGTGTGACGTCCGCCTGATGGCGGATGGCGATTTCTTCATCGGGCAGCCCGAGGTGCTGCTTGGAATCCTTCCTGGTGGCGGAGGCACTCAGCGATTACCACGACTGGTCGGCGCCCATCGCGCGCTGATGCTGATGCTTGAAGGTCGGCCGGTGTCGCCACAGAAGGCGCTCGAAATAGGATACATCGACGAAGTGGTTACTCCAGATGCGCTGCTTGATCGCGCCATCGAGCTGGCCGGGTATCTGGGTTCCCGACCCAAAGGGGCGATTGAGGCCGTCAAGCGAGCCGTGTACTTCGGCGGGTCAGCCACCCTCGACGAGGGGCTGCATAGGGAGCGTACCGAATTCATCAGGATCTCGCCGACCGAGACGGCGCAATCGCTCATGGTCGAATACCTTGAGCGCACCGATCGGGACGGCAACGCGCCGTTCTACAACCCGGCCATTTTCGAGCAAACCCTTGAGCAAGGCTCTTTGCCCCTGCAAAACGGGGGAGGGAGCAAATGAATCAAATGTCACCGCTTACCTACCCATTCACTCGCCAGGATGTTCGCTTTGACTCGGGCGAAACCTATTGTTCGGCCTGGCTCTACCTGCCGGTTGGGGTAGAGAAACCGCCGATTGTAGTGCTCGGACACGGACTGGGTGCGGTTCGCGAGATGCGCCTCGATGCCTTTTCCGAGCGATTCGCTGCTGCGGGAATCGCTACATTGGCCTTCACCTACCGTTATTTCGGAGACAGCGGTGGTCGGCCCAGACAGTTGATGTCTGTGAAGCGGCAACTGGCTGACTGGGATGCAGCGCTGGACTTCGTCAGGGGGTGCGCGGAGGTCGATGGGCGCCGGGCTGCCGTATGGGGAAGCTCGTTTGGGGGAGGGCATGCGATTACCGTGGCCAGCCGGCATCCGGAGTTACTGGCCGCCATCAGTCAGTGCCCTTTTACCGATGGTCTGGCTTCAACTGCCGCACTGGGTGTGAAGGGATCGCTGCAGGTAATGCCGGTGCTCCTGCGTGATTTTGCAGCCTGGCTACTGGGGCGCCCGCCCGTGATGGTGCCAATCGCTGCCGTTCCCGGTCAGCCAGCCTTGATGAATGCCCATGATGCCCTGCCGGGTTATCTGGCCCTGGTACCGAAGGGCATGGTGTTCGTCAATCACGTCGCCGCACGGGTGCTTCCGGAAATCATGGCTTATCGACCCGGACGCTCCGCCTCCAGGGTGAAGATGCCCATCCTGTTTTGCGTCAGCACCACTGACACCGTCACGCCACCGGAACAGACGATCGCCCTGGTGCGCAAGGCGCCGCATGGAGAAACCAGACTCTACGCGGCGGGGCATTTCGAGTTCTACATGGGCGACGCGTTCGAAGAGCTGGTGAAGGATCAGACTCAATTTCTGACGAAACATCTACTCGGCTCTTCAGCCAATTGACTCAAGCGTTTACGTCACTTTTCAGAGAGAACAACAATAATGTGCTTTTCCAGACTTTCAGATGTGCGCGCGGCGACAGAGCCTGATGCTCTGTGCATCGCTGATGACAACAGCAACCTGACGAACCGGCAGTTCCATTCCAGAGTCCTCTCGGCAGCGGGAGTATTCGCTGACAAGGGGGTGGGCGTTGGGGACGTCGTTGCGATCATGTTGCCCAACCAGGTGGAGTTTGTGGTGGCGATGTTCGCCGCCTGGCGTCTGGGGGCGGCGGTCACGCCTATGAATCCGGCGCTCACCAATAAGGAAGCTGCTCATCAATTGGTTGATTCGGGGGCGAAGCTGCTCGTCAATATCAGTGGCGAAACTGTGATCCCAAGTGTGCAATCCCTGGCAGTGGCCGATCTGGAAGCAGGGGCACCCTACACCGGTATGCCGATTGCAGAGCTTGCCGCACTAGCTCTGCTGATCTACACCAGTGGCACTACCGGCCTGCCGAAGGGCGTGATGCTCGATCACGCCAATATCGAAGCCATGTCGCAAATGGGACGAAACTCACTCAAGGTCACGGCAGCAGACCACTGTTTATCGATACTTCCACTCTTTCACGTAAACGGCATTGTGGTGAGCACGCTCATCCCGCTATCAAGCGGTGGTCGGGTTTCGATCCGCAAGCGTTTCAATGTCGACACGTTTTTTGAGGATGTCGAGTGGCTTCGACCCACGTACTTCTCTGCAGTGCCAACCATCTACGCAATGCTCAACGCGTTACCTCGTGAGGTAAAACCTTATACCTCCAGTCTTCGGTATGGCATCTGCGGCGCGGCGCCTGCATCGGCGCAACTGCTGAAAAATTTTGAAGCTCGCTTCGGTTTTCCGCTGCTTGAGGGATATGGCCTGTCCGAAGGCACGTGCGCTTCGACCATCAACCCCTTCGACGGCCTGCGCAAGGTCGGTACGGTCGGGCTGCCCTTCATCGGGCAACGCATTGTAATCGCCGATCCGAGCGGTGTGCATTTGCCCCAGGGCGCCACTGGCGAGGTGCTGGTTCAAGGTCCTAACGTCATGCGCGGTTATCTTGGCAAGCCCGAGGAAACGGTGAAGACCATTGTCGATGGCTGGCTGCACACCGGCGACATTGGCCGGATCGACGAAGACGGTTATCTGGCCATCGTCGGGCGCCTTAAAGAGATGATCATTCGCGGCGGCGAGAACATCTATCCGAAGGAGATCGAGGATGTGTTGTGCGAATTCCCGGGGGTTCTTGAAGCCGCAGTGATTGGTGTCCCTCACGAGACCTTCGGCGAAATCGTTGTGGCCTACGTCGCGTTTCGTACGGGATTCGCCGGTACCCAGGAGGGCTTGAACGAGCACTGCACTGACCGGCTGACGCGTTATAAAAGACCTTCCACGATCAACATCATCGACAGCCTGCCAAAGAATGCCGTGGGCAAGGTCGACAAGCTGAAGCTGCGCAAGATGTGGACCGAATGTGTCGATTGACAGGTCGTTACCTGATGGACTTTAGGCGAAATGCAACCGGCACGTAGAAGGGGACACATCATGAAAAACGCAGACTTCGACTGGCTGGTGATCGGATCGGGATTTGGCGGCAGCGTCTCGGCGCTGCGCCTCGTGGAGAAAGGCTATCGCGTCGGGGTACTCGAACGCGGCCGTCGCTATCGCGACGAAGACCTTCCCAAGTCGGCCTGGCAGTTCAACAAGTATCTGTGGGCACCCGCATTGGGTTTGAAGGGCATCATGCGCATGTCGCTGTTTCGTCATGTCTTTTTCCCAGCCAGTCGGGTGTCGGTGGCGGCAGCACCGTGTATGGCGGTGTGTTGTACCGCGCCAAGCCAGCGTTCTTCGACAACGTGCAGTGGCGCGAGCTCGGTCACTGGGACAGGCTATTGCAGCCTCACTACGATACGGCCGAGCGCATGCTTGGGGTAAAGACGGTGCCATTCGACTCGACGAACCAGCAACTGGCCCGGGAGATGGCGCAACACTTCGCAACCGAAGACACATTCACTCGAGCACCCACCGGAGTGTTCTTTGGCGAACCGGGCAAAACCGTCAAGGACCCCTATTTCGGTGGGGAAGGGCCTGACCGTACCGGGTGTATACGTTGCGGCGCCTGTATGGTGGGATGCCGCGTCGGTGCCGTGAACTCGCTGGTGAAAAACTACCTGTGGTTCGCCGAGAAACGCGGCGTGCAGATATTGGCAGAGCGCGAGGTCGTTGATGTGAGCCCGCTCGGGGCCGCCGATGGTAGTGAAGGCTATCGTGTGACCACCCGGCGCCCCGGTGCCTGGTTCTTCCGTGATCGTCAGACGTATACCGCTCGCGGAGTGATCTTCGCCGGCGGGGCTCTCGGTACCAACGAATTATTGGCCAACTGCAAACACGGCGGCTCGTTGCCCCGGGTCAGCGATCGTCTTGGCGAACTGGTGCGCACCAACAGCGAATCGGTTCTGAATGTGCGTCTGCCCGAGGACCGCAAGACCTGGAACGATGTCACCGCCAGCAGCAGTGTGCACGTCGATCAGGATACCCACATCGAGTTTCTCACCTATGGTCGCAACGCGGACTTCCTGAGCTTGCTTTGCACGCTGTTGGTCGGGAAGGGTAACCGCGTGACGCGGCCGTTGAAGTGGCTGGGGAATATCGTGTTGCACCCGGTGCGATGGCTCAAGTCAATGTGGCCAAGGGGCTGGAGCCGGCACATGGTGATGCTGCTGGTGATGCAGACATTGGACAATGCGATTGCACTGCGTCCCAGGAAGCGTTGGCTGGGCCGCGGCTATCGTCTCGTCACCGAGCAGAACCGCAAAAAGCCAAATCCGACGTATATCGAGATGGGTAATCAGGCCGCTCAGTGGCTGGCCAGGCACACCGGCGGTATTGCCCAGAGCAACGTACTGGAAGCGCTGGGCAACATTCCGACAACAGCCCATGTGCTGGGAGGCGCCGTGATCGGCGCCGATGCCCAACGCGGTGTGATTGATCAGAACCTGCACGTTTTTGGTTACCAGAACATGTTGGTCTGTGACGGCGCTGCGATGCCTGCAAATCCCGGGGTTAATCCTGCGCTGACCATCACGGCACTTGCCGAGTACGCCATGGCGCAGATTCCACAGGCTCCTGCGTATTTGAACTGAAATATTGTTCGCACCGCGTGACTGCATGGTTGCGCGGTTTTTTCATGGTTCCAGGGCAGTTGCCGACCCGGCAATCACGCCTGCAGTGGAAGATTCAACTTTTTCGCGCTTCGCTCCCAAGCCGACGACAATGTTGTTACACGTCGCTACCAGGATCTGCGCAGCAGGATTTTCCATGCCTGAGAAGTGGCCGGCGAGTTCGAGCATGATGAATCCATGCGCGGCACTCCACAGCTGTGGCGCGATGAGAGCAGGATCGATTTTGCGAACGCATTTGGCATCGACCAGGCGAGCGCAAGCGTTGATCAGAATCGCGTATGTCGCCTTGAAGGCTTCCGATTGCCCATTTGCAATCGATGTCATGGTACCTCGCGAGGGGCTATATCTGCCGTCAATCGAAAGACCGAACATCAAGTCGTACAGATGGGGATTGCTTCGTGCAAGGTCTCGGCAAGCCAGGAGCATCGCACATAAGTCGGCTATGGGATCCTCCGTGATAGGCACACGCTTGAAGACTGCAGCCAACCGCTTGAATCCCTCGTCAGCGACCGCTTGTAGAAGTTCCGGCACTCCGCCGAAGTGTGTGTAAACCCCCATGGTCGACAGACCGGCTTCGCTCGCGACCGAACGGGCCTTGACTTCGGACGGGCCGCTGGTGGCGAGCACACGGATGGTTGCCTCGACGAGGCGGGTGGGGGCATTAGGGAGTGAGTTATCAGTGGTCATGTTGCAATACTGCCATAACGGCGTTATGTTTATCAAATAACATCGTTATGCGGCTGGCGCGCTCAGAAAGCGATCTGAACACAGCGAGCGCCATCCGATAGCCGTGAGCCGCATGGCCGATTTCATACTCTGAAAATGGTATCAAGCCGACAAGAAAATTCGCTCAATCATGAGGATTCAGACAATGCGTACGTTCAAAGCAGGTGTCTTCGGACTCACCCTGGCAGCAGCAGTCATGTCATCGGCACTGTGGGCAGACGATAATTCGCCCGTTGGTCTGTGGCAAAACATCGACGACGTCAGTGGCAAGCCGAGGGCATTGATTCGAATCACCGAGTCCGATGGCACTCTGAATGGCGTTATCGAAAAAGCGTTTCCCGCCCCGAGCGAAGACCAGAATCCGAAGTGCGGCAAATGTGAAGGCGTGAACAAGAATGCGTTGATTGTAGGCCTGACCATTCTCACCGGTTTGCGCAAGGACGGCGAAGAATACACCGATGGCGAAATCCTCGATCCTGATAACGGCAAGGTCTATAGCAGTAATGTCCACCTGACCGACAACGGTAAAAAACTCAGCGTGCGCGGCTACATTGGCACGCCGCTGCTGGGGCGTTCACAGACCTGGGTACGCCAGGAGTAAGGAAGTATGATGAAAGCATTCATTATCGAACGCTATGGAAAAAAAGTTGCATTACGGGTGACCGAAATTCCAGAACCTGAATTGGGCAAGGATGACGTTTTAGTCCAGATTCATGCGGCGGGTGTGAACCCTCTGGATTTAAAAATCAGGGACGGTGAGTTCAAAATGATTTTGCCTTATCGCATGCCGCTTATTCTGGGCAATGATTTGGCCGGGGTCGTCGTGCGGGTTGGCTCACAAGTGCAGCAATTCAAGCCGGGCGACGAGGTCTATGCGCGGCCAGATGACGATCGAATCGGTGCATTTGCTGAATTCATTGCGATCAATCAAGGCTCGCTGGCGATCAAGCCGAAAGGTCTCACAATGGAAGAAGCGGCTTCGATCCCCCTGGTTGGCTTGACGGCCTGGCAGGCGCTGGTCGAAAAAGCGAACCTGAAGAAAGGTCAAAAGGTGCTTATCCATGCGGGCTCCGGTGGCGTGGGAACATTGGCCATTCAGCTGGCCAAGCACCTGGGGGCGACTGTCGCGACGACCACGAGCACGGCGAATGTCGAGTGGGTGAAGTGCCTTGGTGCAGATATCGTGATCGATTACCGCAAAGACGATTTCGAAAAGGTCCTGCACGATTACGATGTGGTCTTGAACAGCCTGGGCACGGATACACTTGAGAAATCGTTGCGCATACTCAAGCCTGGTGGAAAGCTCATCTCGATCTCTGGACCACCGGATGCTGATTTTGCGAAAAACGCTGGATTGTCCGGATTCCTGAAACTGGTCATGGGCCTGTTGAGTTACGGGATCAGGAAAAAAGCTAAACGCCGTGGCGTCAGCTATTCATTCCTTTACATGAAAGCCAGCGGTGACCAGTTGCGTAAGCTTACTGCGCTCATCGATTCCGGTGTCATACGCCCGGTGGTGGACCGGGTTTTTCCATTCGAATCGACTCCGGATGCCTTGGCCTATGTTGAAACCGGTCGGGCAAAAGGCAAGGTCATCATCAGGGTTAAATAACGCCGATGCCCTTAATGGGAAGGTCTTGATACCTATCACCAAACAACTTTTCGAGGCTCTCACACCTATAGGCGACCCCATGTTCGAGAACTTCGAAACGCACCAAATTGCTGTAGGCGATGTGGAAATTGCCTGTGTTGCAGCGGGTAAAGGCGACCCCATCCTGATGCTCCACGGTTTTCCGCAGACCATGGCGCTCTGGGCACGTATCGCACCTGAGCTGGTCGCGCGTGGCTATCGGGTTGTCTGTGCTGATTTGCGTGGGTATGGGGCATCGGATAAGCCGCCGCTTCAAGCGGATCTGTCAAATTACGGATTTCGCGCCATGGCCGCGGATCAGGTCGGACTGATGCGTGTGCTCGGACATGAACGGTTCCATCTTGTGGGACACGACCGTGGCGCGCGCACTGCATACAGGATCACACTGGATCATCCAGACGTGGTGGCGAGCGTCACGCTGATGGACATCGTTCCTACGGCTGTGATGCTGACAGATCTGCGCAAGGACATAGCCCACAGTTACTGGCATTGGTTTTTTCTTTCTCAGCCCGCACCCTTTCCGGAGCGCATGATTGCGGCGGATCCCGATTTCTTTTTCGAGAGCTGCCTTTTCGGCTGGGGTGCCGCAGGGCCGGAGGATTTTGATGCTGACCAACTGGCGGCGTATCGGAAAGCCTGGCGTGATCCGGCAACGATCGCTGGGTTTTGCAACGACTATCGCGCCGCACTCACTGTGGATCTGGCAGACGACATGTCCGATTCCGGACGACGCATCACCGCGCCCGCGCTGATCCTCTACGGCGCCTCAGGTGCAATGGCCAAACACTATGATTTACCCGCCACTTGGGTGGATCGCTGCACGATGATGGAGGCTTCTGCGATAGTGGGCGGACATTTTTTTGCTGATTCCCGGCCGGACGAGGTCATTGAGCGAGTCGCCGCATTTTTGGCAAGCCATCCCTTGCAATCTTGCTGAAAACCTCCCGTGCATCGATGTCGATGTCTGCCACGCCCTGTTGATAGCGGATAACGCTCTGCGACGCCGGCTGCGAATGGCTCCACGCTATGGGCACGCAGCCACTTCTCGGGATTACCGCTGAGACAACGACTACGGTCTGCGACGGTGACAGTGTCGCGAGAGTTTTTTCGCGGCAGACCTCTAGAATCTCATCCCCCAGCGGGGAATCATCCAGACAAACCCGCGACAACGCGACTGTTCGCAGTCATAAGGCGGGGCAACGGGTGATGGCCTTGCTGAAGCGTCTGTATGAAAAGCTGCACTTGAGCGTCAACGAGAGCAAGAGTGCGGTGGCGAGCGCGTTTGGCCGCAAGTTTCTGGGATACGCTTTCTGGGCATCTCCACAAGGCCTCAAAAGAACAGTAGCAGTCAAAGCGCGCAAGCAGTTCAAGCACCGGATACGCGAACTCACCCGTCGCTCAGGCGGTCGCAGCCTGCGACAAGTTGTCGAGAACCTACGCCCTTATCTTTTAGGCTGGAAAACTTACTTTGGGTTGTCACAAACGCCGAAAATCTGGCGAGAGCTGGACGAGTGGATGCGACACCGATTACGAGCGATCCAGCTTAAACAATGGAGGCGCGGTCCGACGATTTACCGCGAGCTGAGAGCGCTGGGAGCCAGCAGCCAATCGGCACGGAAAGTGGCGGCCAACTCATATAGTTGGTGGCGTAACAGCCGCTTTGAGCTCAATCGAGTGCTGGATGTGGCGTGGTTCGACAGGCTGGGTCTGGTGCGACTCTCATAACCTCAATCTCTTGAACCGCCCGGTACGGACTCGCATGCCGGGTGGTGTGGCAGGGGAGCGGCCTATGAAGGCCGCCCCCTATGCCGATTGCGTAATATGTTGGGCTTGTTGGGACGAGATCAAAATCATTACTCTCGCCCCGGATCTCCTTCAACCTCTATGTCTTCATCGCCACTGCAGGAGTGCAGCGCCGATTTAACATCCGAAAATTGGCCGCTGGTCGAAAATCAATACTTCATCCCGGGTGTGGGCTGAAGTGTGGGCTGGCAGGTTTTTCCAAAAGCCAGAAACGACAAAGCCCTGAAAAATCGGGGCTTTGTCGGTACAAATATGGCGGAGGCGATGAACTCCGCCAAGCTTTTATTTAAACGCCCTATCAAACATTCCTCCACTCGGAGTGTTTAATCGGTAAGGAGGACTCTGGTGGGCGAATGAGCGCCCCCCAAGTGCTTAATCTGTCGCTTCTCGCGCCGCGTTTTGCCGCAATTGGTCCAAGTAGTTGGCCCATTGCTGAGCCGCCTCCCGGCGTTGGACGAGCAGTTGCGCGCGCGCATACACAGCACCCAGCGCGCCTGGCATGCGGTGTGACAACGACAGCTCTAGCACAATTGGATCGATGCCCAAGTGCTCATGGGCAATGGTCCGGTAGGTGGCGCGAAAGCCGTGGGCAGTGATGTCGTACTCCGGCCAGATACGCTGAAAGGACTTGAGCATGGAGGTCGGGTTGATGGGGCGACCCGGATAGACCGGCGAGACGAACACCCAGCCGTTGCCTTCTGCATCCACCACCCGGGTTTTACGTAGCTCGCGCAACAGGACCAAGGCTTGCTCCGGCAACGGCACGATGTGCTTGCTCTTGTCCAGGTGCTTGGTCTTGCTCACCACATAACGCCAATCTGCGCCAACCAGATCAACGTCTTCCCAGCGCATCTGCACCAATTCGCCAGGGCGGACCGGCAGCATGACCAGCAGGCGCATCGCGGTGGCAACGCTGCCGAAGCTGCAGTCATCCAGGCGTAGCAGAAACTTGCCCAGATCGGCCGGCCTTTCAATCGCCGGGTTGCTGGTCACGACATGGCGGATCTTCAGTTCCTCAATGTTGCTCAGCGCCACGTTGCGCTCCACCCAGCCCCGCCCCTCGGCAAATCCCAGGATGGCACGGATGATGGTGCGCACACGCCGGGCCATGGCCATTGTGCGCTGGCGGCGCAGTTCGGTGAGGATCGTGGTGATGTGTTCCAGCTTGATCTCGCTAACGGGCTTGCTGGCAATGGCAGGCAAGATGTGGTTGTTCAGCGCTCCGCGAAACCCCGCGATGGATTTGGTCACCAGCTCGGCGGACTTGAATGTCAGCCATTGCTCGGCCACGTACGCGAAGGTGCGCTCTTCGTTGAGCAGCTGTGTCTCGATCTTGGCGGTCTTGGCTTTGAGCGGGGCGATGTGGTTGGCCACGTCGCGGCGTGCGCCGCGGGCAATGTCGCGCGCCTCCTTCAGCCCGATGTCGGGGTACGCACCGATCGAAAAACGGTTCTCCTTGCCGTGCAGCCGATACTTTAAGCGCCAGGACTTGGAAGGGGGTTTTCCAAGCTTGCTCGACGCCCTCACCTCCAAGTAGAGACCAGGGACTTCGCCGTCGGCGTGTTTGCCGGGTTCGGTCAGCGAGCGGATGAAGGCATCGCTGAGTTTTCGTCTGAAAACAGGGGCGTTATCTGGGGGCATCGGTGGGGGCACCGTTTTTTAAAAGTCGAAACTTGCCCCCAATTATGCCCCCATAAGTTCTGGAATCCAGTGGATTTAGACAGGCGGTAATGGACTAATTTTCCTATAACAACTTGTTATTAAAGGTTTTTTTGGAATTCAGTGGAATTTCATTACAGGCTATCGGGGTCCCCGAAGAACATCTGAATCCGCGACCTTAACCAACGCTCACCGGGATCATTATCCTGCGACCCGCGCCAAGTCATATGCAACTCAAAACTGCGCACCGGCAACGGCGGATCTTCAGCCCGCACACCGCCAGCCGCCGTCAACGCTTCAGCCGTGTAATCAGGCACGGTCGCAACAATATCGGTGCCACTGATGAGTGTACTGAGTCCATTGAACTGCGGCACAGCCAGCACCACATGCCGTTTGCGCCCCAGTTTCTCGAGTTCCTCATCTATAAAGCCGCTCAGGTCGCCCGCGAATGAAACCAACGCGTGGGGGCGGGCGCAGAAGTCATCCAGACTCAATGGCCCCGGCACCGTGTCGGCTCGTAACAGTTTCGGCATGCTGCGACGCAGAACTTTGCGCTTGGCGTTGGCCGGCAGGTCGGCGGTGTAGCTGACGCCGATGGATATCTCGCCCGAGGCCAGCAGGCTCGGCATCAGGATGTAGTTGGCCCGACGCACCACCAGCACGATCCCCGGCGATTCCGCGCGCAGCCGCTTGAGCAGCATCGGCAGTAGCGCGAACTCGACATCATCCGACAAGCCAATGCGGAACACCGCGGTGCTGGTTGCGGGGTCGAATTCCGCAGCACGACTGACCGCGGTCGAAATCGAATCCAGGGCCGGCGAGAGCAGGGCGAAAATTTCCACAGCCCGGGCGGAAGGCTCCATGCTGCGGCCGGTGCGCACGAACAGCGGGTCATCGAACAACCCGCGCAGGCGCGAGAGTGCCGCACTGATGGCCGGTTGGCCGAGGAACAATTTTTCCGCAGCGCGGGTCACGCTGCGTTCGTGCATCAGTGTTTCGAAAACGATCAACAGGTTCAGGTCGACACGACGCAGGTCATTACGATTCATCTGGAGTCCTGGCAGATTCAGCAAACTTGACGTGAGCGACCATATGAGAACAATGGCCGGCATGAATCTTACGGGCAAAGGCTGGTACTCTGCACAGGGTAATTCAGTTTTTTCTGAAAGGCTGCTTCGGTTTTTACGGCATTGGGTGATGTCGCCGTCGCTGCGGAATCAATGACAGGCATGTCGACTATTAATAGCCACTGATGGTCTTGGGTAGAAAGCCCAGATAGAGTTCAGGGCATTAGAGGTTTCTTTGACGAGGTTTGCGATGTCCCGCACGATCCGTTTTCACAAGTTTGGTCCAGCCGAGGTGCTCAAATGCGAAGAGCATGCGGCAGCCCTGCCTGCGCCGGGCGAAGTGCAGGTGCGCGTCGAAGCGATTGGCATCAGCTGGTACGACATTCTCTGGCGCCAGAACCTGGCTTCATCCCATGCTCGTCTGCCTTCTGGCCTCGGTCATGAAATGGCCGGCGTGGTCACGATGGTCGGCGAAGGCGTCGATGACCTGGTCGTTGGTGACAAGGTCGCCAGCTTTCCGGCCGAAAGCCCCAACGACTACCCGGTCTACGGCGAACAGATCGTTCTGCCGCGCTCGGCGCTGACCCGCTACCCGGATGTACTCAGCCCGATCGAAGCCAGCGTGCACTACACGCCGCTATTGATCGCTTATTTTGCCTACGCCGACCTGGCGCGAGTCAAACCCGGGCAATTTGCCCTGGTGACCGACGCCAGCCACTGCGCCGGCCCGTCGTTCGTGCAACTGGGCAAAGCCCTCGGTGTGCGAGTGATTGCCGCGACCAAAACCGCGGATGAGCGTGAGTACCTACTGTCCCTCGGCGCCGAGAAGGTCATCGTTACCGAGGAAGAAGATCTGCTCATGCGGATCAACAAAATTACCGACAATCGCGGTGTGGATGTGGTGTTCGATGGTCTTGGCGGGCCGCAGATGTCGCTGCTCGGCGATGTGCTCGCACCTCGCGGCAGCCTGGTGCTTTATGGCTTGCAAGGGGGTAACCAGACGCCATTCCCCGCCTGTGCGGCGTTCCAGAAGAACATTCAGTTCTTCGTGCACTGCATCGGTAACTTCACCGGCAAGCCGGAACTGGGCATCGTCCAGGATCAGGCTGCACTGCAACGTGCCCTGCGCGACATCAATCAGTTGACCGCGGATCGTGTGCTGCTGCCGCTCAAGACTCGGGTCTTCCCGTTTTCCGAGTTTGTCGAAGCCCACCGCTATATGGACGAATGCCCATGCCGCGAACGGGTCGCCCTTCTGGTCGAGCCTGCGTAAGTACTTCCTCTGCAAGAGTCCGTGAGAGCACGGACTCTTCTGCTGGCAGTCACTCCCAAATGAGACGTCCATCGATCTGTCGATGGGCCGGTTCAGCAACTGAACTGGTTTTTGCTCTCAATCTGTATCTTCTAATCGTTATATAAGCCCTGATAATTGAATGATTACTTTCATCTCAAGGAAAGAGTCATGGCCGAGTATCAGGCTGAAGCTCCTCAATGCGCGCTGGCAATATATGCTCAACAAATAATGCAGTGCTGCTCAGTTGTCTTACATTTATCGGCAACTTCTTTCTTTATTTCCTGTGCTAAGTGTCTGTGGGACGCTGTCGGAAATTTCCTAGGAAATCGCGTGGGAGCGCAAGGCGCCCACTCTGCCGGGCGTTGCGGCGATCTTGATCTCCTTGGGGTGCCCGAGAGAGTCAATTATTTCAAATAATTACACAGTGCTTAAGTGCTAGCATTTGAACAACAACCCCGGCACTCCATTCATGACAGATAACCTGTTGCGCACTACACCTTGTTGTTTGCGTGGCACTGAACTTATGAGTTACAGGTAAATAATGATGACCGCTACCCATGATCAGGCAATGAACTATGTTTATCAGCAAATGTTGCAGCGTTTGCTGGGTTTTTTCTCTCGCGCCGAGCGCACGGCATTGCAATTGCTGATTCAGCGCCTGGTGATGTCCGCAGGAGGTTTGGAGCGTATTGGCGATTACAAAGTGCTGGCGATCCAGGCCGGGTCTCGCGACAGCTGCTACACCCTGGCGCTACTGCGCGCCGCGCAACTGAGTATCGCCAGCAGGGCTCCGGCGACGTTTCAATTGAGAGTGGCGACCTTGCGCTTGAACGGTACTGCGTCGACTGCCCTGGAAAATATTCATCGCAGCTGCTGTGCGTTGTTTCTCTACGACGATCCCCGGGTCGAAGTGTTGATGGTCGATAATCGTGAAGTCCTGCCGTTCAACCATCTGGCGCCGATTTCGGACGCCGGTCGTGAGTCGAATCGGCTCAATCTGCTGATGGTCGGGCACCGCCGTGCCTGGGACGGGCCGCTTGATCTGTGGGATGACGGCTACCTGGCGACCGGCGAGTTTTACGGACAAATCGCCCGCTGGGACAAGGGGGTTGATGCATTGATCAGTAGTGATACGCCCCGTCGGCAGAAACAGTTTCTCGAGGGATTGAATCGTGCGGCGGCCAAAGCTGGGCTCAAGGCTCCGGACCATCATGAAACGGGCTACGAGTGTCTGTTCGCGCGACTCGATGAACTGGGCAGCGATTGCTACCGCGAGTTTTATCCTGAATCTTCCCAGGCTGCATGGCGTCCCTCCGATCGTTTTGAAGCCTGTCGCCGCACGACCTTCATTGATATTCACGACATGTTGGTCAGTAATCTGGAAGATCGCTGGCCACTGCTCACCGATTTCCTCGGGTTCCAACCTGACGAGTTGTCGGCTCAGCTCAGTGATAACGACTACGTCAGTCTTTCGATATCCGCGCATCTTCGTGGCTTGCAAGCGTGCTTTGTACACGGTGGCACCTACGAGAGGGGGCTCGGCGAATACCTGCAGCGGGCGCTGGTGATGATGCGTCGTAAACACGTTCCAGAGCGCTTTTGCGAACAGGCAATGGAGACTTTCGGCAACCCGATGACAATGACCGACCAGCGCGCATTGGCGGCCGCCCAAGCACAAAAGAACCTCGGTTTGAGCGAGGCTCAACTGGTGTGTCTGCTGTTCGCCCCTTTTGCCGATAATGGTGCGGCGCTTGAGCATTTTCTTCGTCAATGCCATCCCGGCATGCTCGTCGCGTTGCCGGACTTGCACCGGGCAATGCAGGGCGGTCCTGCACCCGAGCAGGTTCTGCAGTGGATGGTCGATGTCAGCGGGTTGCCCGTGAGTCTGATCGGTACGCTTTACCGCATGGGTCCGGTGGTTCGGGATGAGGGCAGGGGGCTTGGCATGGAAAGCGGCGACGTGGGCGTGCAAGCTGAAACCATGGAACCCGATAGTGGAGCGATCGTGGCTGGCGAATGGTCGACGGGCCGGTGAAAATGCCAGGTTTGACGGATTCAGCAAGGATGCGTCACGACGTTCGTAGCCTGTTCGGCCGTTACCCATGAAAGGACCACGGGATACCGATTTTGCGTACCAGGCGGTCTACCGTTACCTGACTAACCTGATCAATGAGCCGGGCAGTGACGTGCAAGTGCGCCTGCCTTCATTGCGACAGTTGGCGCACCGCCTGAGCGTGTCGATTTCGACCATTCAGTACGCCTACTCGCTGTTGGAGAAGGAAGGGCGCGTCTTTTCGGTGGCCAAGTCCGGTTATTACGCACTACCCGTGTCCTCAATCGGCATACCCGGCAGTGGCAAGGACCTGCTCGAAACGGTTTATGTCAATGCCAGACGTCCCGGCATGCTGGTGCTGAGCGCCGATGAACCGGCGTTACTGCAACCCCTGGATAGCCCGTTACTGTTGTTGGAGAGAGAACTGCTGCGTCAGTACCCGCGCCAGCCACAACCGTCTTCGCAACCCTGTGGCGAACTGGAACTGCGCACAGCTCTCGCGGCGCGTTACACCACTTCGCCGACCCGTTGCTGGCATGCCGATGATGTTTATATCGGCGCCGACCTGCGGGGAGTCCTGGAAATCTTGATCGCCGTGCTTGGTCTCAAAGATGCTGTGGTGGTGGTCGAATCGCCGTGCGACTGGGTGATTCTGCGTCTGTTTCAAGACGCGGACGTGCAGGTGATCGAGCTGCCGTTGCAAGCCGATGGGGGGCTGGATCAGGAGCGGTTGAAGGAACTGCTTGAGACCGGGCAGGTGCGACTGGTGATGCTTTCGTCGGGGTTGAACATGCCCCGCGGCAGTGTGGCGCCTGATAGCAACAGGCAATCCACCGCACGGTTGCTGGAACGACATGGCAGTTGGGTGCTGGAAAACGATTGCTATAGCGAGCTTGAATTCGAGCCGAACGGCCTGCGGTTTCGCGATCTGCTGGATCCGGATCGGCTGATTGTGTTTTCCACATTCGAGAAATTCATCGGGTCGGAGGCGCCCTTCGGCTATCTGATGTCGCGACAACTGCGTGCGAAATTGCAGCGGCACTTTCTGCTGCGCGCGTTTCGCTTGTCGCTGATTCGTCAGAAAGCCATTGCGCGGCTGTATAGCAACGGACGCATCGATCAACACCTGCTGGTGTTGCGTCGACTGCTCAAGGAACGCATGGTGCAGATGACTCAGTTGCTTGAAGAGCGCTTGCCCGATGCGCTGCACTTCGTTGAGCCCCAAGGCGGGGCGACGATCTGGATCCGCTCGTTGCGCCAAGTCGATGTGCATCGAGTGTTCGAGCGTTTGCTCAAGCAGCATGTGGTGATCGCGCCGGGAGAATTGTTCAGCCTGCAGGGCCTGCACGGGCAGCATTTGCGCCTGAGTCACACCTTCGGTGGTCATCATGACCTCGCCGACGCACTGGGGCTTTTGGGGGATGCCTTGCGTCTGGAATCGCTCGACTGAGTCGAGGTGCAAATGCTCCCCGGAACCTGACAATCGATAACATCGCGCCAAAGGCAAACTGTCAGTAAACTGCGTTCTATTCCCGAACCACTCTCTCTCAGAGGTTTTGCATGACACTCAGTCCTTTTGCGGGCAAACCGGCACCGGCAGAACTGTTGGTCGACATCCCGCGACTGGTAACGGCCTATTACACCGGCCAGCCCGATGCAGCCATTTCTACCCAGCGTGTCGCCTTCGGCACGTCCGGACACCGAGGTAGCTCGTTCGACCTGAGTTTCAACGAATGGCACGTTCTGGCCATCAGCCAGGCGATTTGCCTGTACCGCGAAGCCCAGGGCATCGACGGTCCGCTGTTCGTCGGGATCGACACCCACGCGCTGTCCACGCCGGCCGGTGCCAGCGCCCTGGAAGTCCTGGCGGCAAACGGCGTGACGGTGATGATCGCCGAAGGCGACGAGTACACGCCGACGCCGGCCATTTCCCACGCGATTCTTTGCTACAACCGTGGGCGCACCTCGGGCTTGGCGGACGGCATCGTCATCACGCCGTCTCACAACCCGCCACAAAGCGGTGGCTACAAGTACAACCCTACCAACGGTGGCCCGGCCGATACCCACATCACCAAGTGGATCGAAGCCAAGGCCAACGAGCTGCTGGCGGCCAAACTCGCCGGGGTCAAACGCATCAGCTACGAGCAGGCGCTGAAGGCCAGCACCACTCATCGTCACGATTACCTCAACACCTATGTCGCCGACCTGATCAACGTGATCGACTTCGACGCCATTCGCGATGCGAAGCTGCGTCTGGGTGTCGATCCGCTGGGCGGAGCAGGGGTGCGCTACTGGTCGGCGATCGCCGAGCACTACCGCCTGGACCTGGAGGTGGTGAATAAAGAAGTTGATGCGACGTTCCGTTTCATGACCGTCGACTGGGACGGGCAGATCCGCATGGACCCATCGTCCAGCCACGCCATGCAAGGCTTGATCGGTCTGAAAGAGCGTTTCGACGTGGCTTTTGCTTGTGACCCGGATCACGACCGCCATGGCATCGTGACCCCGTCCGGCGGTTTGCTGGCACCCAACAACTACCTCGCGGTGTCGATCGATTACCTGTTCCAGAACCGTCCACAGTGGCGCGCCGATGCGGCCGTGGGCAAGACCGTGGTCAGCAGTGGCTTGATCGATCGCGTTGCCAAGCGTCTGGGGCGTCGCCTGTACGAAGTGCCGGTCGGTTTCAAATGGTTTGCCGACGGTCTGTTCGACGGTTCCCTCGGTTTTGGCGGTGAAGAAAGTGCTGGCGCGTCGTTCCTGCGCAAGGACGGCAGTGTCTGGTGCACCGACAAGGACGGCCTGATTCCAGCATTGCTGGCCGCCGAAATGACTGCTCGCACGGGCCGTGACCCTGGCCAGGCCTATCGCGCGCTGACCGATGAACTGGGCGAACCGTTCTCGGTACGGGTCGACGCCAAGGCGAACCCTGAGCAGAAAGCGTTGCTGAGCAAATTGTCGCCGGACCAGGTCACCTCGACTCAGTTGGCGGGTGAAACGATCCAGAGCATCCTCAGCCATGCACCGGGCAACGACCAGGCCATTGGCGGTCTGAAAGTCATGACCGAGAACGGCTGGTTCGCGGCGCGTCCGTCGGGAACTGAAGATATCTACAAGATCTATGCGGAAAGTTTTGTCAGCGATGATCACCTCAAGCAGTTGGTGGCGGAAGCTCAGACACTTGTGGATGGCGCGATTTCTGCGAAGTGATTGAGGGCCCCATCGCGGGCAAGCCCGCTCCCACAAGGATTGCGCTAAACCTGTGGGAGCGGCGGTGCGACGATTCGACTTGCCCGCGATGGCGTCAGTACAGTCACTAACATTTAAGAAAAAAGGGGCGACCATTAACGGTCGCCCCTTTTTTTGTCACTGCATTTACCCCATCAAGCCACATCCACCAACACAATCTCACTGTCCTCAATCGCGGTCACGCGCAACACCTGCTCATCGGCAATCGCAACACCGTCTCGAGCTTGTGCACGCAAGCCATTGACTTCAATGACCCCAGTGGCTGGAACCAGATAAGCACGACGGCCGGTGTCCAGGTGATACTCCGCAGATTCACCGGCCTTCAGATTTGCCGCCACCAGACGCGCATCGGCGCGAATATGCAGGCTTTGATCGTCGCCGGCCTTGCCGCTGGCCAGCGTCACGAAACCTTCGCGCTCTCCTTTAGGGAATGGCTTGGCACCCCACGACGGTGCCGAACCGGCTTCGTTGGGGATGATCCAGATCTGAAAGATCCGGGTCTCGGTTGCTTCCAGGTTGTACTCACTGTGAGCGATCCCGGTGCCAGCGCTCATGACCTGCACATCACCCGCTTCGGTGCGTCCCTTGTTGCCGAGGTTGTCCTGGTGGGTAATCGCGCCTTCACGAACGTAGGTGATGATTTCCATGTCGCGGTGCGGGTGTTGCGGGAACCCGGTACCGGGCGCAATCACGTCATCGTTCCACACCCGCAGGTTGCCCCAGTTCATGCGTTTGGGGTCGTGGTACTCGGCGAACGAAAAGTGGTGATGGGCATCCAACCAGCCATGGTGTGCGCCGCCCAGCGAGTTGAAAGGTCTGAGTTCAAGCATGATCGTCTCCTGAAAAGGTTCGTCATGGGGCAGAACGCCTGAGCCACAAACGAGAACCGTGGTTGATGGCGAGCATCATCTATCAGGCAATCATCGATAAAAAGCGTAAAAAATGCCTCAATACAATCGAATTGGTTGATATCAAATTACCTCGAAATATTCTCATACAGCCTTCAATTCATCGCATAAGCCAATGACCTGTAAGCATTTCACTAGAACTCAACGGCAAATGCAGACACCATAGCCCTCAACAGCCTCACACCCTGGAGTCCGTCAGCGTGCCGCAACACACCCCCGATCTTCCCCCCGAACTTCGTCCCTTGGCCGAGATGCCTTTGTTCAAGCGCCTGGCTGCCCGGTTCTTTGGCCACGGCCTTACCCGTCTGCGCGCGCAACACCGTGCCTCTTGGCTACACGGCCAAGCCGACGGTTTTCGCAGCGGCCACAGCGCCGGTGTGGAATACGGCTATAAGGAAGGCAAGCTCGAGGGGCTTGAGGAAGGTCGGCAGGTTCTGTTGATTCGCGACTCGCGCTCAACCGAGCATCGACCGCCCAACGTCGATGACAATCTGTTCGACGATTGGCGTCTGCCACTGAGTGCCGAGCTGAAGAAGCGCATGAAGGCCGACGTGGCGCGGCTGCTGCCCGCGCATGCCCAACCGAGCGTCGCCCAATGGAAGATGATTTTCAGCGACACACCGTCGACCTCGGTGATCGCCGGGGCGGGCGCGGGCAAGTCGACTACCCTGGTGCTGCGAATTCTGCTGCTCAGCCATTATCTGGGGTTTGAGCTGAGCTCGATGACCGTGGTGACCTTCACCCGTGAATCGCGCAAGGACTTCATCAATAAGCTGATCGAGCTGTTTGCAGTCTGGGGCCGGGGAATCAGTCTTAAAGAAGCGCGCGATCTGGTGCGCACTTTCCATTCACGCATCCTGCCGATGGTTCGCAGTCTGCCGGGTTTCGAGCGGCTGCAAGCCTTCGAAAACCTCAGTCACCGCGTGCAAAGCGGCGACGAGGAGGTCGACAGCAACCCCTTTGACCTGCGCATCAACGACGCCCAGCGCCAGCAACTCAACGCCTGCTATCACAGCCTGCACACCCGCGATGAGCGTTTTCGCGAGTTGATCAAGCCTTTGTCTCGTCATGCCTTGCAGCTCAAGGAGCTGGAGCGTGATCACCCGGACGTGCAGAAACGCATGGCGGTGACTGAACTCGCCGCCAAGCGCGATGAAGAACTGTGCGACACCATCGAAGACTTGTGGTTTCGCGCCGGTGCCTGGCCGATCAAGGGCATCGAACCGAATCGTCAGACCTTCGACATCAACGGTTCGATCTTTCATTGCCACGGCTATATTCCGACGCTGGACGCTTGGGTGGTGCTGGGTTTTGATCCCCGGGAAAATCCCCAGGTCAGCCGTCCGAATGCCAAACTTTCAGTGCGCGCAGAGTGGGCTGTAAAACGCACTCTGTTTCAAGCTTTCTGCCGTAAGCCTTTGATATGGCTAGATAGTTATGAATCTTCAAAGCGTGTTTTGGCCTCTCTTGCCGGAGACGCCAGCGCCGGGCCGGGCTTCGATTACAAGGTCAAGGGCGAGCTCGGCTCGGCTCCGTTGCTGGACTGTTTTGTCGCGGCGGCCGGGTTTATTGAAAACCTCGGCCTGGATGTGCCGAAAGCCGTGGGCCAGATGAGTTTCGCCAAGGATGACCCGGACCGGTTCTTCTTCGAAGCCTTGAGTCTGTTCTGGCGAGCGCTGGAAGATCATCTGCTGGATCAATCGCCACCGGTGATGACTTACAACCGGATGTTCGCTTTGTTCAGCGAACATTCGCCGGAAAACCTCAAGCTGCTGAGCGATGAGCTGCTCAGGCCAATGTCGCACTTGATGATTGACGAGTTTCAGGACGTGTCGCCGCAGATCGTTTCGTGGGTTCGCGCCAGTCTGACGGAGATCCGCAGTCGCGGACCGGCCATGCATGTGGGGCGCGGCGCGCAGCGTTCCTCATTGCTGTGTGTCGGTGATGACTGGCAGTCCATCTATGGCTGGCGCGGCAGTTCGCCGACTTACTTCATGGAGTTCAACAAGGAATTCCCGTCGCCGAGCACGACCAAAGTGATGCTCAGCGACAATTACCGCAGCCATCAGCACATCATCGACGCGGCGGAGCATATCGTCCGCGCGGCACCGGCGATCGCTGGCAAGAAGGCCAAGGCCAGCGGTGAACCCAAGGCGCTGCTGCCGGTGAATGTGCTCGATCGGGATGACCAGGGCATGGCTAAGCGCCTGATCGAGCACTATAGAAAGGGCGACTCAATCTTGATGCTTTATCGAAAAAGCAGCGATAAGTCATTGATAGAAGAGCATATTCAGTCTGTAGTTAATGTGGATTCTAGCTTGCCGTACGACGCTCGGCGGCTCAAACAACTGACCTATCACAGCGCCAAAGGCCTGCAGGCGGATGCGGTGTTTCTGCTGGGCGATTGCCAGCACCTGACCAGTTCCCCCTTCAAGAACCAGGTCTATCGCATGGCCGGACTCGGCAAGGCTGGTGACAGTGAAGCTTACGACAGCGCACAGAAAGACGAGATCCTGCGACTGGCCTACGTGGGCATCACCCGGGCAGTGAACCATTGCTATTGGTATGTCGATGGCCAGGATACCTCGGCTGCGAACATGCCCAAGGCCTCCGACCGGATCGGCAAGGGCAAGGCGTTCTTTGCGGATCATCGTCTGGGAAAAGTGCCGGCCTGATCCTTCAGAGAGTATTGAGTCGAAAAAAACCTGTGGCGAGGGAGCTTGCTCGCGCTTGAGTGCGCAGCACTCCCAAAAGTTTGGGGCCGCTACGCAGCCCAGCGCGAGCAAGCTCGCTCGCCACAAAGGTAGGCATGGCGAAGGGGTACCGACTGGCTGCGAAAAGTTGCGGGGGACGCAATCCCGGCCTAAGGTCCAAAGCGAGGCTTTGCTTGCGACTCGCGCGCAATGATTCGCCGCAGGTCGCTGTCCATCCAATGCGGATACATGCAGCGAGGTGACGACATGCCGAACGACTCCCGTCCCGCCGTGCTCGAACTGATCGGTAATACGCCGCTGGTGCGTGTCAGCCGCTTCGATACCGGCCCGTGCACGCTGTTTCTCAAACTCGAATCGCAGAACCCTGGTGGCTCGATCAAGGATCGCATCGGTCTGGCAATGATCGACGCCGCCGAGCGCGATGGTCGCCTGCGCCCCGGTGGCACCATCGTCGAAGCCACCGCCGGCAACACCGGTTTGGGCCTGGCCCTGGTCGGCCGAGCCAAGGGTTACCGGGTGGTGTTGGTGGTGCCGGACAAGATGTCGACCGAGAAGGTCCTGCACCTCAAGGCGATGGGCGCCGAAGTGCACATCACTCGCTCCGATGTTGGCAAGGGCCATCCCGATTATTACCAGGACGTCGCTGCGCGGTTGGCGCAGGAAATTCCCGACGCCTTCTTCGCCGATCAATTCAACAACCCGGCCAACCCACTGGCCCACGAGTGCAGTACCGCGCCGGAGATCTGGGCGCAGACTCAGCATGATGTCGATGCCATCGTGGTCGGCGTCGGTTCGGCCGGCACGCTGACCGGGCTGACCCGTTTCTTTCAACGCGTACAACCGAATCTGGAAATGGTGCTGGCCGATCCGGTCGGCTCGGTGATGGCTGAATACAGCCGCAGCGGCACCCTTGGCACGCCCGGTTCCTGGGCGGTGGAGGGCATTGGCGAAGACTTCATTCCGTCGATCGCCGATCTGTCCAGCGTGCGTAAGGCCTATTCGATCAGCGACGAGGAAAGCTTCGATCATGCCCGCCAACTGCTGCGCGCCGAAGGCATTCTCGGCGGCTCTTCGACCGGTACATTGCTGGCGGCGGCATTGCGTTACTGCCGCGAACAAACCGAGCCGAAGCGGGTGGTCAGTTTCGTCTGTGACACCGGCACCCGCTACCTGTCGAAGGTCTACAACGACCAGTGGATGAACGATCAGGGCCTGCTTGCGCGCAAGCGCTACGGTGATTTGCGTGACCTGATCGCGCGGCGTTTCGAAGATGGCCGGGTGGTCAGCGTGGGGCCGGACGACACGCTGCTCACCGCGTTCCAGCGCATGCGCCTGGCGGATGTGTCGCAACTGCCGGTGCTGGTGAACGGGCAGCGACTGGTCGGCGTGATCGACGAGTCCGATATCCTGCTTGGCGTGCACGAAGACGCGTCACACTTCCGTATGCCGGTGAGCAGTGCGATGACTGACAAGCTGGAAATCCTGCCGCCCGGCGCCAGTCTGGCCGAACTGGAGGCGAAGCTCGACCGTGGATTGGTGGCGATGATCGCCGACGACGACTCGGGTTTCCATGGGCTGATTACCCGCGTCGATATGCTCAATTATCTGCGGAGATCCCTTGCATGAGTCAGCACGATGAAACCGCCAAGCCACGAGCCTTCACCACCCGTGTGATCCATGCCGGACAGACGCCGGATCCTTCCACCGGGGCGCTGATGCCGCCGATTTACGCCAACTCCACTTATGCGCAGCAGAGCCCCGGTGTGCACAAGGGCTTCGACTATGGGCGCTCGCACAACCCGACGCGTTTTGCGTTGGAGCGTTGCGTGGCGGACCTCGAGGGCGGTACCCGGGCCTTCGCCTTCGCTTCCGGGCTGGCGGCGATAGCCAATGTGCTCGAACTGCTCGATGCCGGTGCGCACATTGTTTCCGGCAATGACTTGTATGGCGGCACATTTCGTCTGTTCGACAAGGTGCGTCAGCGCAGTGCCGGGCATCGCTTCAGTTTTGTCGATCTGACTGACTTGGCGGCCTTCGAGGCGTCGCTACAGGACGACACGCGGATGGTCTGGGTCGAGACGCCGAGCAATCCTTTGCTCAGCCTTACCGATCTCACCGCCGTCGCGCGCACCTGTCGCGAGCGAGGCATCATTTGTGTGGCCGACAACACGTTTGCCAGCCCGTGGATACAGCGTCCGCTGGAGTTGGGCTTCGATATCGTGCTGCACTCAACGACCAAGTACCTGAACGGTCACTCCGACGTGATCGGCGGCATCGCGGTGGTCGGGCAGAACGCTGAACTGGCCGAGCGCCTGGGTTTCCTGCAGAACGCGGTGGGGGCTATCGCCGGGCCGTTCGATGCTTTTCTCACATTGCGCGGGGTGAAGACATTGGCGCTGCGCATGGAGCGCCACTGCAGTAACGCGCTGGAGCTGGCGCAATGGCTGGAACGTCAGCCTCAGGTGGCGCGCGTTTACTATCCAGGCCTGCCATCGCATCCGCAGCACGAACTGGCGCGGCGGCAGATGCGTGGATTCGGCGGGATGATTTCCCTCGACCTGAGTTGTGATTTGGCCGGCGCCAAGCGTTTCCTCGAGAGTGTGCGGATCTTCGCCCTGGCCGAGAGCCTGGGCGGGGTGGAAAGCCTGATCGAGCACCCGGCGATCATGACCCATGCCAGCATCCCGGCAGAAACCCGCGCGCAGCTCGGCATTGGCGATGCGTTGGTGCGTTTGTCAGTGGGGGTCGAGGATGTCGAAGACTTGCGCGCCGATCTGGCACAGGCCCTGATGAAGGTCGGTTAAACACTATCCATGTGGGGGCGGGCTTGTGTGGCGAGGGGGACTTGCCTGTGGCGAGGGGGCTTGCCCCCGTTGGGCCGCGCAGCGGCCCCAAAAAAAACACCGCGATCCTCCAGGTAAAAGCGCATCAACCGGTTTTGCGACTGCTTCGCAGCCGAACGGGGCGATGCGGCGTTCCGACAAGCCCCCTCGCCACAGGCAAGCCCTATAGCCACAGGCCGCTCCCACAGGTTTTGTGGCACGCCGGCCGTCAGGCATAACTTTTGAGGGCCTGCGGTGGAATGAACGCCGCCAGCTCATCTTCCACAGCTTCGATGATTCGTTCTACATCCGCCGCATTCATGACCGTTGCGCAAGGAATGCCGGCAATGGCAATCATGGTCTCGCCACTGGCGCGGTCGAACAGCCGGGCAACCATACTGCCCGGTGCATCCATGGTCGCTTCGAAACCCATGGGATGAAAATGCCAGCGCATCAGCTGGCAGGCATTGGGAAAAGTGACTTTGCTAAAAGACCTTTCATTCATGTGTTGCCCACCTTCATCATCGAGCGCTTCCTTTAGCTCATGTTAGGAGGGAAGAGCCTTCAATGGCTCAACCGGTGACTGTCTTTAAAAGTAGCATCCAGATGTGAAAATCATGTGGATTTTTTCAGTCCGTTTAGCGATTGGTTCATTTTTTTTTGACGCAGATCACGAGACACCACTTTTTGTGGCGAAAGGCCAATATTACCGGGGTATTCCACGGAGTCATTGAAGCCCCGAGCCTGAACCTCACTAGCTCGGTTTTTTCTCGTCGAGTCCTTTATTCACGCCGATGATGATGGTCCGTTGCAAACCCAGGTCACGGACGAGACGGTCATGCGTTTCCACCGGCGGCTGGAAAAACCGGGATCCGGGTCCCGGAAACTGCTGCTACAAACATCTAGCGCCTGCAGACCTGTCGCCGCAGCCGAAGGCTGCATTCGGCTGCGCAGCAGTCACAACAATACCCATCCAATAAAAGTAAAGTTGATAGCAATACACTGGCACTTATATTAAGAATCCCTGAAAAATGAGAACTCATCTACAGAAAACAACTTATCTATATTTAATATTTAGATAGCACATTGTCAGACAATCCGGCTAAAACCTTCAACTACAAACTATATTTCGACAGCATGCGTACTGTTTGCTGGAGTTCGCGGGAGCCACTCAATTTGACGTCAAAAAAAATGTAGACGTTTGATTTCGAATTGTGTCAGTTTTTATACGCCTTCATTGGGCGAGTGATAGGACGATCTCGCCAGAGATTGTCGTATCGGACAAAAACTGTTCCATTGCTAAACAAGGAAGTGTGTTTATGTCGAAAGTAAAAGACAACGCTATTGATCTTGCCGAACAAGGCTTTGCGCCATTGCAAGCGCTGGCTGCTCCCAGTTCCGCCTACAACCAGATCGATAGTTTCAGCCATCAGTATGATCGGGGTGGCAATCTCACGGTCAATGGCAAACCCTCCTTCTCCGTCGACGAGGCTGCTACCCAGCTGCTGCGCGACGGCGCTGCCTACCAGGACAAGGACGGCAGCGGCAAAATCGAACTCACCTACACGTTCCTGACCTCGGCTTCGTCGAGCACCATGAACAAGCACGGCATCACCGGGTTCAGTCAGTTCAGCGCGCAACAGAAAGCCCAAGCCGCGCTCGCCATGCAATCCTGGGCCGACGTGGCCAATGTCACCTTCACCGAGAAGTCCTCAGGTGGTGACGGTCACATGACCTTCGGTAACTACAGCGGCGGTCAGGACGGCGCGGCGGCATTCGCCTACCTGCCTGGCACGGGTGCAGGTTATGACGGTACTTCGTGGTATCTGACAGGCAGTGGCTATAACGTCAACAAGACGCCGGACCTGAACAATTACGGTCGTCAGACCCTGACCCACGAAATCGGTCACACCCTGGGCCTGGCTCATCCTGGCGACTACAACGCCGGTGAAGGCGCACCGACCTACAACGACGCGACCTACGGGGAAGACACCCGCGGCTACAGCGTCATGAGCTACTGGAGTGAAAGCAATACCGATCAGAATTTCAGCAAGAGTGGTGTGGAAGCCTACGCATCCGGCCCGCTGATGGACGATATCGCCGCCATCCAGAAACTCTACGGTGCCAACACCACCACCCGTACCGGTGACACCACCTACGGCTTCAACTCCAACGCCGGTCGCGATTTCCTGAGCGCGTCTTCGTCGTCGGACAAAGTCGTGTTCTCGGTCTGGGATGCGGGCGGCAAGGACACCCTGGACTTCTCCGGTTTTACCCAAAACCAGAAGATCAACCTCAATGAGGCCTCGTTCTCAGACGTTGGCGGCATGGTGGGTAACGTGTCCATTGCCAAGGGCGTCACCGTCGAGAACGCGATTGGCGGTTCGGGTAGCGACCTGCTGATCGGTAACGGCGTGGCCAACGAACTGAAGGGCGGTGCCGGCAACGACATCCTCTTCGGCGCGGGCGGTGCGGACAAACTGTGGGGCGGTTCGGGTTCTGACACCTTTGTGTTCGCGGCCAGCAGCGACTCCAAGCCAGGTGCCGTCGACCAGATCCTCGATTTTGTCAGTGGCCTGGACAAGATCGACCTGACCGGCATCACCAACGGCGCGGGCCTGCACTTCGTGAACTCGTTCACCGGTGCGGCAGGCGATGCAGTGTTGACCACTTCGGGCGGCAACAGCCTGTTGTCGGTGGACTTCTCCGGGCACGGCGTGGCTGACTTCCTGGTCAGCACCGTTGGCCAGGCGGCGTTCTCGGACATCGCGGCCTGATTCAAGGCAAAAGGAGGGTGGCGTTTGATACGCCGCTCTCTGTCCCTTGAGCGACGATCCAGAGTAAAACGCCCTATGATCCAGAACGTTTTTACCTACAAAGCAACCGCGTGGCTGTTGGCGACGCTGATGATGTTTCTTGGAGATGTAGCCATGGCTCGCAGTCTTAAATTAGCCGATCCGTCGGAACTCGCCGGGAAATGGCAGGCCACCTTGAGCTCCGCGCAAGACTCGCCCGAGTCCCAGGCGCTGCAGGACAAACCGTCGAATGTCTGTTCGATCGAGCTCAAATTGAACCAGACCCTGGGTGAGGGTGCCGACTGCCTCGGCGCCTGGCTGAACGAGTCGGCGATCGGCTGGTTCCCGGTGCCGGATGGCATTGCCGTGACCGGTAAAGAAGGCTCAAGAATTGTGTTCTTCAGCCGACAGCATGAGGGGCTTTATAAAAGTACCTTGAAGTCGGGGCTGATTATCACGCTCACGCGCGCAGCGCAATAAGCGAAAAGCGTCGGACCGATAGCAGGTGCTGAATATAAAGACCGTTATTGCAGTTATAAGCAGCAGATCAATAACCGGGACTCTTTAAAGTCCATAAATAGTTGTTATTAGTCTGCCAGCGATAACCGGCAAAAGAATGTCTCGGCCATGTGCGGACAGTTAATTGGAACCTCGCCAAGTAAGGCGAGGATTAATACCTCAGGAAAAACCAATGAAGATGGCGAAGAGCCCGGCCACCGCACCGTTATTCAAGGCACTGGGTGACTATAAAAACATCCTGGTCAGCGTCGGGTGTTTTACCGCACTGATTAATGTGCTGATGTTGGTCCCGTCGATTTATATGCTTCAGGTCTATGACCGGGTACTGTCTTCGCAAAACGAAACCACATTGGCGATGTTGTCGTTGATGGTGGTCGGGTTTTTCGCCTTCATCGGTCTGCTGGAGATCGTGCGCAGCTTCATCGTTATCCGTATCGGCAGCCAACTGGAGCGCCGTTTCAACCTGCGGGTGTATCAAGCCGCTTTCGAGCGCAACCTGTTCAAGGGCGAGGGCAACGCCGGGCAATCCCTGGGCGACCTGACCCATATTCGCCAATTCGTCACCGGCCCGGCGCTGTTTGCCTTCTTCGATGCACCGTGGTTTCCGGTCTATTTGTTTGTGATTTTTCTGTTCAACGTCTGGCTCGGCGTATTGGCCACCGCAGGCGCGGTACTGCTGATCGGGCTGGCTTGCCTCAACGAGGCAATGACCAAAAAGCCCTTGGGCGAAGCCGCGGGGTTTTCCCAGAAATCCAGCCAACTGGCCACCAGTCACCTGCATAACGCTGAAACCATTCAGGCCATGGGCATGCTCGGTGTCTTGCGCAAGCGCTGGTTCCAGGTGCACTCGCGTTTTCTCGGCTTGCAGAATCAGGCCAGCGACACCGGCGCGGTCATCAGTTCCCTGAGCAAAACCCTGCGCCTGTGCCTGCAGTCTCTGGTGCTGGGGCTTGGCGCATTGCTGGTGATCGAGGGTGACATGACCGCCGGGATGATGATCGCAGGTTCCATCCTGATGGGCCGGGTACTGAGCCCCATCGATCAGTTGATCGCGGTGTGGAAACAGTGGAGCGGTGCCAAACTCGCTTACCGCCGTCTCGACGCCTTGCTGCAAGCCTACCCGCCAGCTGATGAGGCCATGGCGCTGCCGGCGCCGAAAGGTCAGATCACGTTCGAACAAGTCAGCGCCGGCCCGCCAGGGCAACGGGCAGCGACGTTGCACATGGTCAATTTCAACTTGGGCGCCGGGGAAGTGCTGGGCGTGCTCGGGGCTTCCGGCTCCGGTAAATCGACCCTGGCCCGGGTGCTGGTCGGTGTCTGGCCGACGCTCGGCGGCACGGTACGCCTCGACGGCGCGGACATTCATCGCTGGAACCGCGACGACCTCGGCCCTTACATCGGTTATCTACCCCAGGACATCGAATTGTTCAGCGGCAGCATCGCCGAAAACATCGCCCGATTCCGTGAGGCAGATCCGCAAAAAGTCGTCGAAGCCGCGCAACAGGCCGGCGTTCATGAACTGATCCTGCGCATGCCGCAGGGCTACGACACGGTGCTTGGCGAAGACGGCAGCGGTTTGTCCGGTGGCCAGAAGCAGCGTGTGGCCCTGGCTCGCGCGTTGTACGGCAATCCGAGTCTGGTGGTGCTGGATGAGCCGAACTCCAACCTCGACACCGTCGGCGAAGCCGCGCTGGCCGGCGCCATCGCGCACATGAAAGCCCGGGGCACCAGCGTGATTCTGGTCACCCATCGCTCTTCGGCCCTGGCCCAGGCCGACAAGTTGCTGGTGCTCAACGAAGGTCGCTTGCAGGCCTTCGGCCCAAGCCAGGAAGTGATCAAGGCGCTTGCCGGTAATCAGTCAGGCGCTCAGGAGCAACAACGTGAAAAACCTGCACAAGCACCGGGCGGGCTCAGCATGAGCCGACAGTATCAGCCCACGACAAGGAATTCGGGTGTATGAGCAGCACACGCATGAACGACGACAGCGAAGCGACGATGGAACACGACTACATCGCCCAACGCCCTGAGCGCGACGCGCGTTTCTTCGCCCGAATGGGCTGGATTCTGGCGATTGTCGGTGCCGGCAGTTTCTTCACGTGGGCCAGTCTCGCGCCGCTCGATCAAGGCATTCCGGTGCAAGGGACTGTGGTGGTCTCGGGCAAGCGCAAAGCCGTGCAATCGATGAGCAGCGGTGTGGTCAGCCAGATTCTGGTGCGCGAAGGCCAAGTGGTGAAGCAGGGCCAGCCGCTGTTCCGCCTCGACCAGACCCAGGTCGCGGCCGACGTGCAATCGCTGCAAGCGCAATACCGCATGGCGTGGGCCAGTCTGGCACGCTGGCAGAGTGAACGGGACAATCTCAAGCAGGTGAATTTCCCCGCCGTGCTGAGCAACGATCCTGACCCGCGTCTGGCCCTGGTGCTTGAAGGCCAACGGCAATTGTTCAGCAGCCGTCGCGAAGCCTTTTCCCGTGAGCAAGCCGCCCTGCGCGCGAACATCGAAGGCGCCAGCGCGCAACTGGCCGGCATGCGTCGCGCGCGCACCGACCTGACGGCCCAGGCCAGTTCCCTGCAACAACAGTTGAGCAATCTTCAGCCCTTGGCGGACAACGGCTACATCCCGCGCAACCGCTTGATGGATTACCAGCGTCAGTTGTCGCAAGTGCAGCAACAGTTGGCAGAGAACACCGGCGAAAGCGGCCGGGTGGAGCAGGGCATCCTTGAATCCCGCCTGAAACTGCAACAGCACAGCGAGGAATATCAGAAGGAAGTCCGTAGCCAACTGGCCGACGCGCAGCTCAAAAGTGTGACCCTGGAAGAGCAATTGACCTCCGCCGGCTTCGACCTGCAACACAGCGAAATCATCGCCACCGCCGACGGCATCGCCGTCAACCTTGGGGTTCACACCGAAGGCGCCGTGGTGCGTCAGGGCGACACCCTGCTGGAGATCGTCCCGCAAGGCACCCGCCTGGAAGTGGAAGGGCACCTGCCGATCAACCTGATCGACAAAGTTGGCACGCACTTGCCGGTGGACATTCTGTTCACTGCGTTCAACCAGAGCCGTACCCCGCGAGTCCCCGGTGAAGTCAGCCTGATCTCCGCCGACCAGATGGTCGATGAGAAAACCGGTGTGCCGTACTACGTGCTGCGCAGCAGCGTCAGTGACCAGGCTATGGAGAAACTCAACGGTCTGGTGATCAAGCCCGGCATGCCGGCAGAAATGTTCGTGCGTACCGGTGAACGTTCACTCCTCAACTATCTGTTCAAACCGCTGCTCGACCGGGCAGGCTCCGCGTTGACCGAGGAATAAGGATGTTCGGCTGTATGAATAAGTTTTCTTTGCTCGCAGCGACCGTGGCGTTGCTGACGTGCAACAGCACGATGGCCATGGGGCCGTTCGACGTTTATGAGCAAGCGTTACGCAATGATCCAGTGTTTCTCGGCGCCATCAAGGAGCGCGATGCAGGCCTTGAAAACCGTGCCATCGGCCGCGCCGGGCTGCTGCCCAGGATTGGTTACAACTACAACAAGGGGCGCAACACCTCCAAGGTCACTCAAATTAATGAGGGGAGACCAGACTTTACCGAAGACCGCAACTACAGCAGTTACGGCTCGACCTTGACCCTGCAACAGCCGCTGCTCGACTACGAGGCTTATTCGGCGTATCGCAAAGGCGTGGCGCAATCGTTGTTCGCTGACGAAAACTTTCGGGGCAAGAGCCAGGAACTGCTGGTTCGCGTGCTGGAGAATTACACCAAGGCGCTGTTCGCTCAGGACCAGATCGACATCGCGCGGGCCAAGAAAAAAGCCTTCGAGCAGCAGTTTCAGCAGAACGAGCAGATGTTCCGCCAAGGGGAGGGCACGCGCACCGATATCCTCGAAGCCGAGTCACGTTACGAACTGGCGACCGCCGAGGAAATCGAGGCGCGCGATGAACAGGATGCGGCCCTGCGTGAGCTGGGCGCACTGATTGGCGTGCCGGCCATCGACATTGGCGACCTGACGCCGCTGGATCAGAACTTCCAGACGTTCACCCTGCAACCGGCCAATTACGACACCTGGCACGAGATGGCGGTGGCCAACAACCCGAACCTGGCCTCCCAGCGTCAGGCGGTAGAAGTGGCGCGCTACGAGGTCGAACGCAACCGCGCCGGCCACCTGCCAAAAGTCAGCGCCTACGCCTCGGTACGCCAGAACGAATCGGAAAGCGGCAACACCTACAACCAGCGCTACGACACCAACACCATCGGCATCGAAGTCAACATGCCGCTGTATGCCGGTGGCGGGGTCTCGGCCTCGACCCGTCAGGCCAGCCGCACCATGGAACAGGCCGAGTACGAGCTGGACGGCAAGACCCGGGAAACCCTGATCCAGCTGCGCCGTCAGTTCAGTGCCTGCCTGTCGGGGGTCAATAAATTGCGGGCTTATCAGAAGGCATTGGTGTCGGCCGAAGCGCTGGTGGTTTCGACCAAGCAAAGCATTTTGGGCGGCGAACGGGTCAACCTCGATGCGCTGAACGCCGAACAACAACTGTTTACCACCCGCCGGGATCTGGCCCAGGCACGCTACGACTATTTGATGGCCTGGACCAAATTGCACTACTACGCCGGCACCTTGAGCGAGCAGGACCTGGCCAAGGTGGATGAGGCCTTCGGCCAGGGCCCGAAAGCTCAATAACGGTTAGAAAACATTGTGGCGGGGGAGCTTGCTCCCGTTCGGTTGCGCAGCAACCGCCATTGGGCCTGCTTCGCAGTCCAGCGGGAGTAAGCTCCCTCGCCACAAAAACACAGAAGCACAGAAATATCGCCCCAGGACTGGGGACTACAACTCTAAAAACGCCAAAAAAGCGAGAGTCATGAACATGGACGTACAGATCAAGCCGATGTCGGTCGGCACGCTATTGCTCTTGATTTCATCGGTACCAGGCTCAGCCCAGGCGCTTTACCTGGAAACCGGCAAACCCGGCGACCCCGCCAGTTGGCGCTCGACTGAGTTCCAGCGCGATTGGGGCCTGGCGCGCATGCAGGCCGATCAAGCCTATGCCGCCGGCATCACCGGCAAGGGCGTGAAAATCGGCGCGCTGGATTCCGGTTTCGATTCCAGCCATCCCGAATTTTCCGCCGACCGTTATCACGCAGTGACCGCCAGCGGCAGCTATGTCGACGGCTCAGCGTTCAACATCGACGGCACACTCAACACCAACAACGACTCTCACGGTACCCACGTCACCGGCACCATGGGCGCTTCCCGGGATGGCACCGGCATGCACGGCGTGGCGTACAACGCGCAAATCTACGTCGGCAACACCAACAAGAACGACAGTTTCCTGTTCGGCCCCAGCCCCGATCCGCGCTATTTCGCAGCGGTCTATAACGCCCTGGCAGATGCCGGTGTTCGCGCGATCAACAACAGCTGGGGCAGCCAACCGCCGGACGTCAGTTACCGAACCCTCGACGACCTGCACGCTGCTTACGCCCAGCACTGGAACAAAGGCACCTGGCTCGATGCCGCCGCCGACGTTTCGCGCCGCGGCGTGATCAACGTGTTCAGCGCCGGCAACAGCGGTTACCCGAATGCCAGCGTGCGTTCGGCCTTGCCGTATTTTCAGCCGGACCTGGAGGGCCACTGGCTGGCAGTGTCGGGGCTGGATCAAAGCAACCAGCAGAAATACAACCAGTGCGGGATCGCCAAGTATTGGTGCATCACCACGCCGGGCGCGAAGATCGACAGCACCATTCCCGGCGGCGGTTACGCGATCAAGTCCGGCACCTCCATGGCCGCGCCGCATGCCACCGGGGCACTGGCGCTGGTGATGGAACGCTATCCGTACATGAACAATCAGCAGGCGCTGGAAGTGCTGCTGACCACCGCGACCCAGCTCGACGGTTCGGTCACCGACGCACCGAGCACCCGCATCGGTTGGGGCGTGGTCAACCTTGAGCGGGCGATGCGCGGGCCGGGGCAATTGCTCGGGTCGTTCAATGCCAATCTGGGGACCGGGCAAAGCGATGTCTGGAGCAATGACATTTCGGACAAGGCGCTGATTCAGCGTCAGGCCGAAGACGCCGCCGAACGCAGCGCCTGGCGACAGACGTTGAAGGACAAGGGCTGGGAGAACGGTGTCCCGGCCGGTGCCAGTCAGCAGGATCAGACCGATTATGCGGTGGGCACCGCTCGCGACTCCGCCGCCGCCAACCGAGTCTACGAAGGCAGCCTGATCAAGTCCGGTGCGGGGCGGTTGATGCTCACTGGCGACAACACTTATCGCGGCCCGACCACCGTCAACGGTGGGTTACTGACGGTGAACGGCTCGCTGACATCGGCGGTGACTGTTAATGACAGCGGCACCCTCGGCGGTAACGGACGAATCGCTGCATTGACTGCCAACCCCGGTGGCACCGTGGCGCCCGGAAACTCAATCGGTACGTTGCAAGTCAGCGGCGATGTGACATTTGCGCCGGGTTCGACTTATGCCGTCGAACTGTCACCCACCAGCAGCGACCAGATTATTGCGGGCGGTACGGCCACGATCAGTGGCGCCACCGTGAGCCTGTCCCTGGAAAACAGCCCGACCTTGCTCAGCACCCAACAAGTTCAAAGCCTGTTGGGCAATCAGTACAACATCTTGCAAGCGGCGGGCGGGATTCAAGGCCAGTTCGGCGCGGTGCTGCCCAACTACCTGTTCATCGGCGGCAGCCTGGATTACGCCGCGACCGGCATTCAGCTGAGCGTGGAGCGTAACGCCACAACCTTCGCCAGCGTCGGGCAAACGCCGAATCAGCGTGCCGTCGCGGCCGCAGCGGAAGGGCTTGGCGCGGGTAACGCGGTGTACGAAAGTCTGCTGCTGTCGCCGACCGCGAGTTCGGCGCAACAGGCCTTTCAGCAGCTGTCGGGGGAAATCTACCCAGCGCTGGGTTCGGTGTTGATCAATGACAGTCGTTATCTGCGTGACGCGGTAGGTGAGCGTCTCAATGAAGCCAACGGTTCCCAAAGCAATGGCTGGATCAAGGCATTGGGCGCCTGGGGCAAGACCGATGACAGCCATGACACCGCCGGCTACACCACCTCGATTGGCGGTTTGCTGGCCGGTGTCGATGGTGCGGTGGATGACCAAACCCGTGTAGGCCTGGTCGCCGGCTACAGCGACAGCTCGGTCAGCATGGGCTCCGGAACTCATTCATCAGCGCAGGTCGACAGCTATCACCTGGGCGCCTATGCCGGCCACGAAATGGGCGCCTGGCACCTGAGTGCCGGCGGCGCCTACAGCTGGCATCGGGCCGATGTCAAACGTGACCTGCAATACGCTGACGTCAGCGCCAAACAGAAAGCCAAGGTCGATGCCGGGACCACCCAGGTGTTCGGCGAAGCGGCCTATCGCCTGAATCTGCAAGCACTGGCCTTGGAACCGTTCGCCAACCTGGCTTACGTGCACCTCGATACCGAGGGCTTCACCGAAAAAGGTGACGCCGCTGCGCTCAAAAGCAGTGGCGAGCGGCGTGACGCGGTACTCAGCACACTGGGTATACGCGCACTGAAAACGGTAACGCTGTCCGGACAGCAACAGCTGGACCTGAGCGGCAGCCTCGGTTGGCAGCACAACCTGAGCAACACCGATTCCGAGGAACACCTGGCGTTTGCCAGCGGTGGCACTCCGTTCGTGGTGGAAAGCTCGCCGCTGGTTCGCGATGCGGCGCTGGTGGGCGCCCATGCCAGCCTGGCCTTGAGCCGGGATGTTCGGCTGAACCTCGATTACACCGGCCAACTGGCCAGCCGCGAGAAGAGCCACGGCGTCGGGCTGAGTCTCAATTGGCAGTTTTAACGCAGGCGAGGGGGCTTGGTGCAATCCCTGTGGGAGCGGGCTTGCCCGCGATGAGGGCGTGTCAGTCGACATTGATGTTGCCTGGCACACCGCCTTCGCAGGCAAGCCCGCTCCCACAGGTTTCGCGCCTTGACTGGCAGGATTGGGCAGGCCTTGAGGCACAAGGATTTTGGCAACATAACTAAGGATGGTCGCTGGATGAGAGCTGAAAACAACAATTCGCCTGCTCGGTCGGGCAGCACGTTTACTAGTTTAAAAAACCTCAATCGCGCTTTGCTCTGCGCATTGGCCACCTTGGGCACCGCACACGCGGCGCCCTACGTGGAAAACGGCAGGACAGGCAATCCCGATAGCTGGCGCAGCACAGAGTTCAACGCTGACTGGGGCCTGGGGGCGATCAACGCTCAGGAGGCCTATGCCGCCGGTTACACCGGCAAAGGGGTGAAACTGGGGATTTTCGATCAACCGGTTTACGCCTTGCACCCGGAGTTTTCCGGTACCAACAAAGTGATCACGCTGGTCACCAGCGGCATCCGCGAATACACCGACCCGTACATTCCAGTCAAAGTCGGGGATGCCTTTCTCTATGACGGTTCGCCCTCGGTAGGCTCTAACGGCAAACTCGGTGCCCACGGCACTCACGTTGGCGGGATTGCCGCGGGCAGTCGCGACGGCGGGCCGATGCACGGCGTCGCGTTTGGCGCGCAAATCATCAGCGCCGACAACGGCGACCCTGGCCCGGAAGACGGGATCATTCGCGGCAACGACGGTGCGGTGTACAAGGCCGGTTGGGATGCCCTGATCGCCAGCGGCGCGCGGATCATCAACAACAGCTGGGGCATCGGCATCACCGACCGCTTCGACCTGGGTGGTCGGGACCCGGCGTACCCGCACTTCACCGTGCAGGACGCGCAATTGCAGTTCAACGAGATCCAGACCTTGCTTGGGACCAAACCCGGTGGTGCCTACGACGGCGCCATCGCGGCGGCCCGCAGTGGCATCGTGACGATCTTCGCCGCCGGCAACGACTACAACCTCAACAACCCGGACGCCATCGCCGGCCTCGGTTACTTCGTCCCGGAGATCGCGCCGAACTGGATAACCGTCGCCGCGTTGCAGAGGAATCCGGACCCCAGCAGCCCCGACCCTTACAACATCAGTACCTTCTCGTCGCGCTGCGGCTACACCGCGAGTTTCTGCGTGTCGGCACCGGGCAGCCGGATCTACAGTTCGATTATCAGCGGCACCAATGCCGATGACCTGACCACCGGCTACGCCAATTACAACGGCACCTCGATGGCGGCGCCGCACGTTGCAGGCTCAGTGGCGGTGTTGATGGAACGCTTCCCGTACATGACCGGCGCGCAAGTCGCCAGTGTGCTGCGCACCACCGCCACCGACCTCGGCGCACCTGGCGTCGACTCGCTGTACGGCTGGGGCATGATCAACCTGCGCAATGGCATCGATGGCCCGGCGATGTTCGTGACCGAGCAGGACATTCCCGAGGAATTTCGCATCGAAGGCGCCTACGGCTCCAGCCAGTTTGTCGCGGACTTGCCGGGTATCGGCGCGATCATCGATGCCGGCAAACCCACCGAGCGTGTGTGCAATGACGTGCACTGCGGGCTCGACGTCTGGCGCAACGACATTTCCGGCCATGGCGGCCTGACCAAGCAGGGCGTCGGCACACTGGTGCTGACCGGCGCCAACACCTACGCCGGCCCGACTTTGGTCAATCAGGGCCGATTGGCGATCAATGGTTCGCTGCGGTCGGCCGTCACCGTCAATAACAGCGGGGTCCTCGGCGGTAACGGCAGCATCGCGGCGCTGACCGCGAAAAGCGGCGGTACCGTGGCGCCCGGCAATTCCATCGGCACCTTGCAGGTGGCGGGCGACGTAACCTTCGAGCCTGGCTCGACCTATGCCGTAGAACTGTCGCCCAGCAGCAGCGACCAGATCATCGCCGGTGGCAAGGCGATCATCGAAGGCGCAACGGTCAGTCTGTCTCTGGAATACAGCCCGACATTGCTGACCACCAGCGAAGCGAAATCCCTGCTCGGCAATCAGTACAACATCCTGCAAGCGGCCGGTGGGATAGAAGGGCGCTTCGGTGCGGTGGTGCCGGACTACCTGTTTCTCGGCGGCACCCTCGACTACTCGGCTAGCGGCATTCAACTCGCCGTCGAGCGCAACGCGACGTCCTTCACCAGCGTGGGCCAAACCCCGAACCAACGCGCCGTGGCCGCTGCCGCCGAGCAATTGGGCGCAGGCAATCCACTCTACGAAACCCTGCTGCTGTCGCCGACCGCCGCTGTCGCGCAACAAGCGTTCCAGCAACTCTCCGGTGAGATTCATCCGGCAGTCGGCACGCTGTTGATCAACGACAGCCGCTACCTGCGCGATGCAGTCGGCGAGCGTTTGCGTGAACATGATTTGTTCGACGCCGGGGCACCCACCGATGACCGCAGCAACGCCTGGCTCAAAGTGCTCGGCGCCTGGGGCAAGAGCGATGGCGGGCATGACAACGCCAGTTCCAACAGCTCCATCGGCGGGCTGCTGGCCGGTGTCGATGGCTTGATCACTGAAGATACCCGACTGGGTTTCGTCACCGGTTATAGCGACAGCTCGTTGAGCATGGGCGATGGCACGCATTCGTCGGCCTCGGTCGACAGCTACCACTTGGGTGCCTACCTGGGCCATGAAATCGACGCGTTGCGCCTTAGCGTTGGTGGCGCTTACAGCTGGCATCGCATCGACGTCAAACGTGACCTGCAATTTAACGGCGTCAGCGGCAAGCAGAAATCCAAACGCGATGCGACCTCCGCGCAACTGTTCACCGAAGCGGCGTATCGCCTGGACCTGCAACCGATCGCTCTGGAGCCGTTCGCCAATCTGGCTTATGTGCACTTGAACACTGAAAGCTTCAGCGAAAAAGGTGATGCCGCCGCGCTCAAGGGGGGTGAGAACAACCGCGACGTGGTGCTTTCGACCCTTGGCCTGCGGGCGAGCAAAGCCATTGCGTTGTCTGACCAGCAACAGCTGGAACTGTCCGGCACGCTCGGCTGGCAGCACAACCTGAGCAACACCCGTTCCGAAGACCATTTGGCCTTCGTCAACGGCAACACCGCGTTCAGCGTGCAAAGCGTGTCCATGGACCGCGATGCCGCGGTGGTCGGTGTCCGTGCCGGATTGGCGCTGGGCCGCGATACCCGTTTGAACCTGGATTACAACGGGCTGCTTGGCTCCCGGGAAAAAGACCACGGTGTGGGCCTGACCCTGGACTGGCAGTTCTGATTTGACGCTAAGGAAGCAAGAACATGGGACTGTTTGATTACAAAAATGCCGGCAGTGAGGCTGGCAAGGCGCTGTACTCCGACGCGATCGCGCTGACGCTCTACGCGTACACGCCGACCGGCCAGCCACTGCCGGCGACCGCTTGGGCGCCGATTGGCGCCACAGCGTTGGGCTATCAGGGCAAGGTCGGGGCCCAAGGCACCTTCTATGGCGAGAAGGACGGCTTCACCAGCGCCGAAGCCGAGGTGCTCGGTAAATACGACGGGGCAGGGAAGCTGATCGGCATCGGTATCGCCTTCCGTGGCACCGGCGGCCTGGGCTACAGCGACACTTTCGGCGACATGAAAAACAACCTGCTGGCCGCGGTCGGTCCGGTGGATTACGCGACGAACTACGCGAAAAACGCCTTCGATACTTTGCTGAAAAGCGTCGCCGCGTTTTCCGTCGCCCACGGACTGAGTGCCAAGGACGTGCTGGTCAGCGGGCATAGCCTCGGCGGGTTGGGGGTCAACAGCCTGGCGGAGTTGAGCGGCAATAATTGGGGCGGTTTCTTCAAAGACGCCAACTACATTGCCTTCGCCTCGCCGGCTCAAAGCGCTACCGGCAACAACGTGCTGAACATCGGCTATGAGAATGACCCAGTGTTTCGCGTGCTCGACGGCACCACCTTCAGCAGTGGCTCGCTGGGCAAGCACGACGGTCATCAGGATTCGGCGACCAACAACATCGTCAACTTCAATGAACAATACGCCTCCACCGCGCAGAATCTGGTGCCGTTCAGCATCCTCAACCCGCTGAACTGGTCCGCCCACGGTTCGTTGGGCTATGCCGATGGCTTGAACCGGGTGATCGACTCGCGCTTCTACGACCTCACCGACAAGGACTCGACGCTGATCGTGTCCAACCTGTCGGAATCGTCCCGAGGCACCACCTGGGTCGAAGACCTGGGCCGTAGCGGCGAGCCGCATACCGGCAGCACGTTCATCATCGGCACTGACAGCAATGACTTGCTCAAGGGCGGCGCGGGCAATGACTTCATCGAAGGCCGTGACGGTAACGACCGGTTCCGCGATGACGGTGGCTACAACCTGCTGCTGGGAGGCAAGGGCAGCAACACCTTCGAGCTGCAGAAACCGTTGCAAAACTTCAACTTTGCCAACGATGGCGACGGCACGCTGTACGTGCGCGATGCCTACGGCGGCATCAGCATGACCCGCGACATCGGCGCGCTGGTGAGCAAGGAATCGGGTTCGTGGTGGGGCAGCAAGGACATCACCTACAACGTCACCGTCAGTGGCTTGCTCAATGGCACGGAACTGACCCATTACAACCATTCGCTCAATGGCGATGCCTACGGCAACACGCTGGTGGCCAGCGTCGACGGTGACTGGCTGTTCGGCAACGCCGGTGACGACCTGCTGCGCAGCGACAAAAGCCACGTGACCTTCGTCGGTGGCGCGGGCAATGACGTGATGCATGCCTCGGGAGGTGGCAACAACACGTTCCTGTTCAGCGGCGCCTTCGGCTTCGATGCGATCAATGGCTACCAGGGCAGCGACAAACTGGTGTTCATGGGTGTCCAGGGCGCGGGGCAGGGTTATGACTACACCCAGCACGCGACCCAGGCCGGCAACGACACTGTGCTCAAGATTGGCGATTACGCCGTAACGCTGGTGGGCGTAGGTCTGGATAATCTTTCGGCTTCGGGAATTACGTTTGCGTAAAAGCTGCATGCACTAGAGGCTCCGGGGCGCCTCGTGATTGAGGCGTCCTGGCTGTGAGCTATCTCTGACAATTCCAACAAAGAGAGAGAGGCAATACCAATGGGTGTGTATGACTACAAAAACTTCGGTACAGCAGACTCCAAGGCGTTGTTCAGCGACGCTATGGCGATCACGCTGTATTCCTATCACAACCTCGACAACGGTTTCGCCACCGGTTACCAGCAAAACGGCTTCGGCCTGGGCTTGCCGGCAACCCTGGTCACCGCACTGATTGGCGGCACCGATTCCCAAGGCGTCATTCCCGGCATTCCCTGGAACCCCGATTCGGAAAAGGCTGCTCTCGACGCCGTGCAAAAAGCCGGCTGGACGCCAATCACCGCCGCGCAACTGGGCTATGACGGCAAGACCGACGCTCGTGGAACCTTCTTCGGCGAGAAGGCCGGTTACACCAGCGCCCAAGTGGAGATCCTCGGCAAGTACGACACCCAGGGCCATCTCACCGAAATCGGCATCGCTTTTCGCGGCACCAGCGGCCCGCGAGAAATCCAGATCGGCGACTCCATCGGTGACGTGATCAACGATTTGCTGGCGGCGTTGGGTCCCAAGGATTATGCGAAAAACTATGTGGGCGAGGCTTTCGGTAATTTGCTCGGTGACGTTGCAGCGTTTGCCCAGGCCAATGGGTTGTCGGGCAAGGATGTGCTGGTCAGCGGTCACAGCCTCGGCGGGTTAGCGGTCAATAGCCTGGCGGACTTGAGCAGCGAAAAATGGTCCGGGTTCTACCAGGATTCCAACTACATTGCCTACGCCTCGCCGACCCAAAGCAGCAGCGACAAAGTGCTGAACATCGGCTATGAAAACGACCCGGTATTCCGCGCCCTCGATGGCTCCTCGTTCAACCTGTCCTCGGTGGGCGTGCACGATGCCGCCAAGGATTCGACGACCGATAACATCGTCAGCTTCAACGACCACTACGCCTCGACGGCGTGGAATGTGCTGCCGTATTCCATCCTCAACATCCCCACCTGGATCTCGCACTTGCCCACCGGTTACGGCGACGGCATGACCCGGGTGCTGGAGTCGCAGTTCTACGACTTGACCAGCAAAGATTCGACCATCATCGTCGCCAACCTCTCGGACCCGGCGCGCAGCAACACCTGGGTCCAAGACTTGAACCGCAATGCTGAAACCCATAAAGGCAGCACCTTCATCATCGGCAGCGACGGCAATGACCTGATTCAGGGCGGTAAGGGCAACGACTACCTGGAAGGCCGCGACGGCAACGACACCTTCCGCGATGGCGGCGGCTACAACATCCTGTTGGGCGGCAAGGGCAGCAATGCGCTGGACCTGCAGCAGTCGGTGAAGAACTTCGTCTTCGCCAATGACGGAGCCGGCAACCTGTACGTGCGCGACGCCAATGGCGGCATCAGCATCACCCGCGACATCGGCAGTATCGTTACCAAGGAACCGGGTTTTCTCTGGGGTGTGTTCAAGGATGACGTGACCCACAGCGTCACCGCCAATGGCCTTGCGGCCGGCGGCAACCTGACCCAGTACGCCTCAAGCGTGAAGGGCACGACCGGCGCTGACACTCTCAATGCGCACACAACCGGCGACTGGATGTTTGGCTTCGATGGCAACGACCATTTGATTGGCAGCACCGGCAACGACGTGTTTGTCGGCGGGGCGGGTAATGACCTGATGGAGTCGGGCGGCGGGGTCGATACGTTCCTGTTCAGCGGCGCGTTTGGCCAGGACCGGGTGGTGGGTTATCAAGCCAACGACAAACTGGTGTTCCTCGGGGTTCAAGGCGTTGCGCCGAACGACGAATACCGGGCCCATGCCACGGCGGTGGGGCAGGATACGCTGCTGACGTTCGGCAGTGATTCGGTAACCCTGGTGGGTGTCGGGCTGGACAGTTTGTCTGGTAGCGGGATTGTGATCGCCTGAGTTTAGCGGGGCGCCTGTCAGGGCCCTATCGCGGGCAAGCCCGCTCCCACAATGGTTGGTGATGTTCACAAAATCTGTGTCCGCATCATATCCCTGTGGGAGCGGGCTTGCCCGCGATGAACGATAACGCGGTAGATCGGTGACCCACCGGTCACTCTCGAACTCCAATACCTGCACCAACAGGAATCTGGCACTAAACCATCAGCCCACATACACGTTATACTATAACGCAGGTGCTGCATGCCGCCATTGAGTACAGGAGATTTTGCAACGTGAGTAACAGCAAGAGGTTCACCTTCGGTTTGGCGCTGGCCTTGTTATCGGCAACCGCCGCCGCAGAGCTGCCTCAAAGCTCGATTCTGACCCGTTACGGGGTCACCTCCGATCAACTGCCGAAACCGGCCGCGATCGAAACCACCAAACCCGCCAAACCCATCGAAGAAAAAAGCCGCTTTCAGGTCCAGCCGGAACAGCCTTGGGTGACAGTGCGCCTGGGCGACGGCAAACAACCGGAGAATACCGGCAATATCAGCATTGATCGTTCGATGCAGCAGGAACGGGAGCGTTGTCAGCGGATGCAGGAACGACTGATCCGGCAAGGAGGGCAGTCCTTCTCCTGCGATAACAATATTCCAGGGATTCACTGAGCAATGACCGCAACGGGCGTTGCCAAGCTAAGAAACAGGGCTGAGCCCACTGACCACGACATGAGTGACTGATATGACCCTATCCACAAGCGTGGGGCAGGCGGGAAGTGTTTCTTCTGCGCTTGCCTCCAGCGCTGCAAAAACCACCACCCGGATGCTCGCCATCGATGCCTTGCGCGGCTTCGTCATGCTCTGCATGCTCGTCGACCATGTGCGGGAAACCTTTTTGCTGCACCGTCAGGTGACCGACCCGATCGACGCCTTGAGCGTTACCCCGGACCTGTTCTTCACCCGACTGCTGAGCACAATCTGCGCCCCGGTGTTCATCTTCCTCACCGGTTTGTCGGCCTGGCTCTACAGCCAGAAACACACGGCCAGCGAGACGTCGGTGTTCCTGCTAAAACGCGGGCTGTTTCTGGTGTTTCTGGAGCTCACGTTCGTGTGCTTCGCCTGGAACGCCGAGTTCCCGCCCAAGACGTTGTGGCTGCAAGTGATCTGGTGCATCGGCATCTGCATGATCGTGCTCGCCGGGTTGCTGCACTTCAAGCGCGGTTGGTTGATCGTGCTCGGGGTAGCGATTGTCGCCGGGCACAACCTGCTCGATGGCGTGACCGTGGGGCCGGAGTCGCCGTTCTTTGTGCCGTGGTCAATCCTGCATCAGCGGGTGTTCATCGATATCACCGAGTTCACCCGGGCTCGCACGACATATCCGGTGTTGCCGTGGATCGGGGTGATTCTGTTGGGCTGGGCCATCGGGCCATGGTTCGGCAAGGACATGGAATCGGCGGAGCGGATTTCGCGGTTGCTGAAAGTCGGCTGCGGCCTGCTGGTGGCCTTCGTGTTCATCCGCTACTTGAATGTTTATGGCGAGAAGCCTTGGGTGCAAACCGGTGAGTCGCTGCGCACCTTCATGAGTTTCATGAGCGCGAAGAAGTACCCGCCATCGTTGATGTTCCTGATGCCGACGCTTGGTCTGGGGTTGATTCTTTTGGCGTTGTTCGAGAAAGCTCAGGACCGGTGGTCCACTGCGACCCTGGCGATCTACGGCGGTGCGCCGATGTTTTTCTATTTGTTGCACCTGTACGTGCTCAAGGCCATGTACCTGGTGGCTGTCGCGATCTGGGGCGTCAATCAAGGCACTTATTACGGCTTCGACAACCTGCCCATGGTCTGGCTGTGGAGCGTGATCCTCGGGGTGTTGCTGTTCTTCCCGACGCGCTGGTTCGCCAATCTCAAACAGCGCCGTCGCGACATCGCGATTCTCAAGTATCTCTGATTCCTATTTGCTGTTCGAACGCCACAGATCCAATGCGGGCTTGCTCGCGAAAGCGGTGTGTCAGGCAACATCAAATTTGACTGTGCCGCCGTCTTCGCGAGCAAGCCCGCTCCCACAGGTTCTGCGTTTTAACTTACCGGCTTGCGGGCAACCCGTTCAGGGATCAGTCTTCCTTGCGAATCGTGGTCACGTCATCGGCGCGGACCTTCACTTTCGCCCCGGAAATATCTTCGAATTCGAAGAAGCCGTCCTTGGTCTTGGTGTTCGGCATGTCCTTGGTCAAATACTGGGTGCCGTTCTGCAGGGTCACGACCGTTGGCGTCGAGCAACCGGCCAGGGCCAAAAAGGCCGCTACCACCAAGGGCAAACCCAGACTCTTGATATTCATACACACCTCTCATCACTCAATAAAAACAGCGCGAACGCCTCGCTTGAGGTCAATCGTCGCTGTGCCTCTAACGCGGTTGGTGCGATGGAATGGCAGAAAGTTCGATGGTCACCCGAAAAATGCCGGATAGCGTCGCCACTTATCCTTTTCCGTTTGCACCGGGTGGGGCATAGCTGGTATCTGTACGCATAACCAGTACTCGGTTGCCATGGCCCTTTTGCCCGTGATTGTAAATCCTCTCGATGATCCGTTCTATTACTTGAACAAGTTCATGCAAGTGCTTGATTGGCTTGAACATCGTTATGCCGATGTATTGAGCGTCGAGGAGCAGGATTTCATCCGCGACTTCAATCGACTGCCCCGCGAGTCCCAAGCCTTGCTGGTCAGGCTGGTGATGCGCAAGGGCGTGCATTTCAGGGCCGGCAAATTGAGTTACGCCGAGATCGGCGACATCGACAACGCTGCGACGCCATTGCTGGCATCGGGCTGGATCGATGAGCAGTCACCGTTGCACATCGAGGACTTGTTCGAGGTGTTGCTCAAGGCCGAGATTCTCCAGTGCTTTGGCAGCGCCATCGATCAGCCCAAGGGCAAAAAGACCGATTGGCTGCCGACCCTGAGCGAGCAGTTTCCCGAAGCACAAAGTTTTGCCCAATGGTGTCCGGCACTGAATGACCGGTTGTTCAGCCTGACCGTCATGGGCCTGTGCGACCGGTTGCGGCTGATGTTCTTCGGCAATCTTTACCAGGACTGGTCGGAGTTCGTGCTGGCCGACCTGGGCATCTTTACCTATGAAAAAGTCGAGTTCTGCGCCGAGTCCCGAGGCTTGCGCAGTCGCGAGGACGTCGATGCCTGTCTGTTTCTATACAGCTGTCAGCAGCGTTTCGAGGCCGGTGAAGACGTGGCGACGATTGTCGAGCAGATCAACGGACTGGAACTCGACAATCCCTGGCTGCAAAAACGTCGGGGCAAGCTGCTGTTCCAGATCGGTCAGCATTGCGAGCGCATCGCGGATTTTTCCACCGCCCTGAGCCTCTACCGTGAATGCGCCTACCCCGGCGCGCGTCTACGGTTGATTCGGGTGTTGGAACGTTGTGCTGAATATCAACTGGCGATGGACCTGGCCACTCACGCCGAGCAAGCCCCTGAAAGCGCCGCCGAGCATCAGCATCTATCGCGTGTGCTGCCCAGACTGCGGCGCAAATTGGGTGGGCCGCCGATCAAACGCCCAACTCCGCGGGCCATGCAACGCCTGGACCTGCAACTGCCCAGGCACGATCCGGCGTTATCGGTGGAGTCTTACGTTCAAGCACATCTGGCGGAGGAGTCGGCGCCGGTGCATTACGTCGAGAACAGCCTGATCAACTCGCTGTTCGGGCTGCTGTGCTGGCCGGCGATCTTCGCGCCGTTACCGGGGGCGTTTTTTCACCCGTTCCAGCGCGGGCCGGTGGACCTGCTCAACGAAGACTTTCATGCGCGGCGCGCGGATCTGTTTCAGGCCTGCCTCGCGGAACTCGATGACGGGCGTTATGTGCACACTGTCCGCGAGCGTTACAGCGCCAAGTGGGGCGTGCAGTCACCGTTCGTATTCTGGGGCGTGCTGAGCGAGGAACTGCTGGAGCAGGCGCTCGATTGTCTGCCCGCCGAGCACCTCAAACACTGGTTCAATCGACTGCTGCTCGACATCAAGGCCAACCGCGCCGGCATGCCGGACCTGATCCAGTTTTGGCCGCAAGACAAAACCTACCGGATGATCGAAGTCAAAGGCCCCGGCGATCGGTTGCAAGACAATCAATTGCGCTGGCTGGAATTCTGTCACGAGCACCAGATGCCGATCGCGGTCTGCTACGTGCAATGGGCGGAGCAGGGCGCGTGAGCTACAGCATTGCGGTGCGGGCGCTGTGTGAATTCACCGCCAAGGTCGGTGACCTCGACCTGCGCTTCACCCCGTCACCGACTGCGCTGGAAGGCATCGTCGGGCATCGCACCGTGGCGTCACGGCGCAGCGAGGGTTATCAGAATGAAGTCGCGCTTGAGGGCCAGTATCGAACCTTGACGGTGAAGGGCCGGGCGGATGGCTACGATCCGGCGCAAAACTGCCTCGAAGAAGTCAAAACCTACCGTGGCGACCTGAGCAAGCAACCGGCCAACCATCGGCAACTGCATTGGGCGCAGGCGAAGATCTATGGCGGGTTGATGTGCCAGAAACTGCAGTTGGAGCAGATTAATCTGGCGCTGGTGTACTTCGACATCGTCAGCGAGAAGGAAACCTGTCTGGTAGAGGCCTTCAGCGCCGCCGAATTGCAGTTGTTCTTCGAGCACCATTGCGGGTTGTTCCTGCACTGGGCCGAGCAGGAAATGGCCCATCGCGAAGGGCGCAATCTGGCAGCGCAACGGTTGGCATTTCCCCATGCCGATTTTCGTCCCGGGCAACGGCATCTGGCCGAGTCGGTGTTCAAGGCTGTCAGCACCGGTCGCTGCCTGATGGCCCAGGCGCCAACCGGTATCGGCAAGACCGTTGGCACACTGTTCCCAATGCTCAAGGCCCTGGCGCCGCAACAACTGGACAAGGTGTTTTTCCTCACGGCGAAAACCCCGGGGCGCAAATTGGCGCTGGACGCCGCTCAGGTCATCCTCGACAGCGCCGATGCTCCGCCATTGCGAGTCCTCGAGATGATCGCCCGGGACAAGGCTTGCGAGCACCCGGACAAGGCCTGCCATGGCGAATCCTGTCCGTTGGCCCAGGGTTTTTATGATCGTTTGCCGGCCGCGCGTCAGGCCGCCAGCCAATTGAGCCTGCTGAACCAGAGCGCCTTGCGCGAGGTTGCCCTGCAGCATGACATTTGCCCCTACTACCTGAGCCAGGAAATGGCCCGCTGGGCGGACGTGGTGGTCGCCGACTACAACTATTATTTCGACTTCAGTGCGCTGCTGTTCGGGCTGGCCCAGGCCAACAACTGGAGAGTGGCGGTGCTGGTGGACGAGGCTCACAACCTTGTAGAACGTGGCCGGCAGATGTACAGCGCCAGCCTCGATCAGGCGACGTTGAACAGCGTGCGTAAAACCGCGCCTGAGCCACTGAAGAGATCCTTGCAACGGGTCAATCGCGAATGGAACGCCTTGCATGATCAGCAACTCAGCCCCTATCAGGCCTATGACAAAGCCCCGGAAAAACTGCTTCAGGCGCTGTCCTTATGCTGCGCGAGCATCGGCGACTACCTGAATGATCACCCTCAAGGCCTGGACAGCGGGTTGCAGAATTTTTACTTCGACATGCTGCAATTCGGCCGCGTGGCTGAACTGTTCGATGAGCATTTCCTGTTCGACATCAGCAAACGTGACCTCGAGCGCAAGCTCAACCTGTCGCAACTGTGCCTGCGCAACGTGGTGCCGGCCGCTTTCATTCGCCCGCGCCTGACAGCTGCGCGTAGCGCCGTGCTGTTTTCCGCCACCCTGAGCCCTCGGCATTACTACGCCGATTTGCTGGGAACACCGGCGAATACAGTCTGGATTGATGTGGAATCGCCGTTCAGTGCCGAACAATTGCAAGTGCACATCGTCAGCCAGATTTCGACCCGCTATGTCCATCGTCAGGCGTCCCTTGAGCCCATCGTCGAACTGATCGCCAAACAGTTCACCCAGCGCCCCGGTAACTACCTGGCGTTCTTCAGCAGCTTTGATTATTTGCAGCAAGTGGCCCAGTTGCTGGCCGAGCGGCATCCGCACATCACGCTATGGTCGCAGTCCCGGGGAATGGGGGAAGGGCCGCGTCAGGCGTTTCTCGATCAATTCACCGTCCATAGCCAGGGCGTAGGGTTTGCGGTGCTGGGTGGCGCATTCGGCGAAGGCATCGATCTGCCCGGCGCGCGTTTGATTGGTGCATTCATTGCCACCCTGGGGCTAGCGCAACTGAATCCGGTCAACGAGCAGATGAAACGGCGCATGGCGGCGATTTTCGGCGCCGGGTATGACTACACCTACCTGTTTCCCGGTGTGCAGAAAGTCGTGCAAGCAGCGGGGCGGGTGATCCGCACTCAGCAGGATCAAGGGGTGGTGATGCTTATCGATGACCGGTTTGGCGAGAGCAAAGTCAAGCAATTGTTGCCGCGCTGGTGGTCGATGCAATCGGCGCTTTTTTAGCCTGTTGAGTAGTGCCCCCACCAACCGTATTGGTTTTTTGAATTTCCAAGCGAGCGGTTTGTCGCATACTCCAGAAGAACAACAATAAGGACAGGGATCCATGAGCGATGACCGGACCAGGATCAATGCCATCGAGGAGATGCGCTTCCGTCTGCTGATCGATGCTGTGATCGACTACGCGATCTACATGATCGACCCCGATGGCATCATCACCAGTTGGAACGCTGGCGCCAAGCGTTTCAAGGGGTATGAGGAAGCGGAGATTCTTGGTCAGCATTTCTCGCGTTTTTATACCGAAGAGGACCGCAAGGCCGGTTTGCCGCAGCGCGCCCTTGATACCGCCATTCGCGAAGGACGTTTTGAGGGCGAAGGCTGGCGGGTTCGCAAGGACGGCACGCATTTCTGGTCCCACGTCATCGTCGATCCCATTCTCAGTCCGTCGGGCAAATTGCTGGGTTTTGCCAAGATCACCCGGGATCTGACCGACCGCAAAATGGCCGAAGAGACCCTCAAACAAAGCGAGCAGCAGTTCCGGCTGCTGGTGCAAAGCGTCACCGACTACGCCATCTACATGCTCGCCCCGGATGGACGTGTGACCAACTGGAACCTGGGGGCTCAGCGAATCAAGGGTTACCGGCCTGAAGAAATCATCGGCCAACACTTTTCGCTGTTTTACACCCCTGAAGACCGCGAAGCCGGTGAACCGCAGCGGGCGCTGGACATTGCGATTCGCGAGGGGCGATTCGAAAACAAGGCCTGGCGCGTGCGCAAGGATGGCACGCGGTTTCTGGCACATGTCGTGGTCGACCCGATCAGGGGCGACACTGGCACGTTACTGGGATTTGCCAAGATCACTCGGGATATTACTGAAGCGACACAAGCCCAACAGGTCCTTGAGAAAACCCGCGAAGCGTTGTTTCAGGCGCAGAAAATGCAGGCTATCGGCCAGCTCAGCGGGGGGATTGCCCACGACTTCAATAATCTGCTGACCGTTATCCTCGGCAATCTGGAAATCGTTCGTAAACGTGCGGCAGATGACCCGAGAATTACCCGTTTGCTCGACAACGCCACTCAAGGCGCCTTACGTGGCGTTTCCTTGACCCAGCGCATGCTGGCGTTTGCCAGGCGTCAGGAACTCAAGACCGAATCCGTCGAGATACCAGCGCTGATACAGGGAATTACCGGGCTGTTGCGCAGCTCTCTGGGGCCTGCAGTGAACATAGAAACCCGCTTTGCGCCCGAACTCGAACCGGTCATGGCCGACGTCAATCAGCTCGAACTGGCGGTGCTGAATCTGGCGACCAACGCCCGCGATGCCATGCCCGACGGTGGGAAACTCGTGATCGATGCCAAGGTGCAAGAGGTCGACGACCAGGCAATCCTGTCCTTGCCGTCAGGTCGTTATGTCTGCCTGAGTGTCACGGATACGGGGGAGGGCATGGATAACGCTACCCTGACCTCGGCAATGGACCCCTTCTTCACTACAAAAGGCGTCGGCAAAGGCACTGGCTTGGGGTTGTCGATGGTTCACGGGTTTACTGAACAACTGGGGGGACGCTTCATTCTGAAAAGCCAGAAGGACGTCGGCACCACTGCCGAGCTCTGGTTACCCGTTGCGCTAACCAGCTCGACTACCGAACCCGTTATTGAGGAGTCCGTCATGTCGCGGGTGCCTCGTCTGTGTGTGTTGGTTGTGGACGACGATAGTCTGGTGTTGACCAGTACCAGCCTGTTGCTTGAGGACCTGGGCCATCGGGTGATCAATGCAGCGTCCGGTGCACAGGCACTGGAACTGTTCGACAGCGAGCACGATTTTGACCTGGTCATTACGGACATGGTCATGCCCAAGATGAGCGGCGCGCAACTGGCGCAGGCTATTCGGGTGATAAGACCACACCTGCCGATCATCCTCGCCACCGGTTATGCGGAGCGCCTGGAAGGCTTCGCGGCCAGACTTCCACGCCTGTCCAAGCCTTTTACCCAACTTAATCTGGTGGAGGTCATTGCTTTGGCGATGAAGTGACAGCCGCCATCCTGTATACCTTTGTGGCGAGCGAGCTTGCTCGCGTTGGGCTGCGTAGCGGCCCCAAAAATCTGACAGCCATTGCCGATTTTTGTGAGCGCTACGCACTCAAGCGAGAGCAAGCTCCCTCGCCACAGGTTTCTCACTGACTCAAGACTCTCGTAAGTCATTCGCCGGGCTTTGCTATTCCCCCCCATCAAGCAGCGAGATTGGGCGCCCCCAGCTCTTTTTTGTAGCGGGCTTTCAGGGTTTCCATTTCTGCACCCAATTCGTCGAGCGTCGTTTTGCCCAGCAGTTTTTTGGCCTGAGGAAACATTTCCTTTTCCTCTTCTTCAATGTGATGTTCCAGCAACTCCTTGACCACTTTCACTCGACCGGCAAATTCGAGGGTAGAGGGATCAGTGGTTTTCAGGTCGGGAAGCACCAGCGTATCGACGGTGCGATGTTCTTCCTTGGCTTCGTAATACATGATGTCCTGCTCCTTGCCCCCGGCTTTTTTATACGCCGGATACAAGACTTCCTCTTCCAGACGGGTATGGATCGAAATTTCCATTTCCAGTTTGGCCAGCAACTCGGTGCGTTTTTTCACCCCACGCTCGGTGGACTCGCTCAACTGGGCCAGGATGCCTTTTACGCGTTCATGGTCGGCTTTCAACAGGTCAATGGCGTTCATGGTCAAACCTCTTGTTTAGTCACGGGGTCAGGCGCAAACGGTCTTCCTGCCGCTGTCGCTCACACTGCTGGAGCATTTCTCGTGCCTGTTTCAAGGTTTACCAAAAAGCCATAAAAAACAGTGGGATGTGATCGAATAGAAACGACGTTTGTCGTGCAACCTGCATGAATATTTGTTGCTGTTCAATGCAGGTTGACCGACGGAGGAAACCGTCAGACGTCCTGCTGATTGCGCCGCTCATACCGGGCCAGCATCGGTTGAGTACTGATGCCATGCGCCAGAATGCTCAGCGCCACCACCGACAACGTCAGGTCGGTGCACAGCGTGGCCGCCGCCGGACCGAGGTCATGGTTCAAGGCGTAGAACAGGTAATAAAAGCTCCCGATCCCGCGAATCCCGAACCAGCCGATCAACAGCCGCTGGCGGCTGTCCAGCAAACGCCCCCATGGCATGAGCCATACGCACAAGGGCCGAATGGCACAGAACAACACCAGTGCAACCACCAACGCTCGCCAATCCCAATGGCCCACCAGCACCACGCCCAGCAGGGTGACCAGAAACACTTCCATGGCGCGTTCCACCAAACTGCCGAATGCCAGCATGTCGCCCATCATGATGCCCGCCGCGACTTGGGTTTCCGGCAGATTCGCCACGTCGCCGTGGACGGCGGCCTCAGGTTCGACGTTCTGGTGACCGACCACCGGTTGCACCAAATGCTCGGCGGGTATCTGCGCGTCGCCTGTGGATTTGACTTCGGCCTGCCGCAACCCCAGGCCGGCGGCGAATACGGACAGAAAGCCATAGGCATGTATCTCCTCGGCCGCGACATAAGCGAGGGCGATCAGGGCCAGGGTCAGATAATCGTTGGGAGAAATAGTGCTGTCGGCATTGCGGATGCGCATCGACAAGGTCAAGCGACCGATGCCGTGGCCCATCCAGTAACCGGTGAACAATCCGGCAGGCACGGCCCACAGCACACTTTTCAGTGCCCACTCACCGAGCCAGGCCTCGCTATTGCCGCCCTGTTGCACGAACAGCAAGCCGAGGATTACGAAAGGGAAGGCGATGCCGTCGTTGAGGCCCGCCTCACCGGAGAGCCCGAAACGCACCGAATCGTAATCCCTGGCGTCGTTGACTTGCACCAGCGAGGCCAATACCGGATCGGTGGGGGCCAGAATCGCCCCGATCAGCAGTGACGGCCCCCAGGCCAGGGCAAATCCGTAATGCAGTAGCAGGCAGACGCCAATGATGGTCAGGATCATCACCGGTCCTGCCAGGCCGAACGCTATCCGCCATTGGCGATCCTTGAGTGGCAGGCGCAATTTGAGTCCGCAGACAAACAGCGAAAAGAGCACCGCGACTTCCGTCAGATGCTCCATCCAGAACGCCGCGTCCTTGATGTTCAGCTTCAGCAGGCCCAGCCCCGCCGGACCGATTGCCACACCCAGCGCCAGGCACACTGCTGAGGTGGTCACCGGCATCCAGCGCAGATAGGACGAGGTCAGTGCCAGGGTCAGCAGCACCGCCCCCAACACCGCCACCCATACAATGAAGCTCATGCCCGGTTCTCGGAGGTGTGCCGCAGACCGTCGAAGGATCGCTGACCCAGGACAGTCAAATGCCGGTCACGCGTAAGTACTCAGGTCGCAGATAGTTGGACCAGAGCAAAATCATTTCCACCAGGATAGTCACCAGCACCAACAGCCCGACACCCCATAGGCTCGCCGCATTCAGCAGGCCTTGCTCCCTGCGCTCGTGCATGAAAATCGGCAAGCCGACGAACAGCAGGAACGTCGAATAGATAGAGGCGGCCCCCAGCACCGTGATCGCCAGCCAGCGGCTGGGGTAGAGCCCGGCGATACCCGCGAGAAAAAACGGGGTCACGGTATAGGCGGCAAAACCGATGCACTGATTGACGTTGGGGCGTGAGTCGAATGTTCGTGACATCCAGCGGATGAACAGCCCCATCAGCACCACGCCGACAATGATGCTCAGGTACAGCAGCCCGCAGAGTTGCAGGGCGCTGGTGGTGGTGAGCCTGACCGTTTCTTTCTCGACCAGGCTCCAGCCGACGTAGGTGGTCCCGATGAACAGACATACGGCGGGAATCAAGGCGAGCAACAGCAAATGAGCGAGGTAATGGCGCGGATGCGCTTCCTCTTCCTTACGAATATCTGTCCAGACGAAATTGGGCTGAGTGAACAGCCTGACGAAAGGTGCGGACATGTCGACCTCCAGATAGCGAGCGGCCCTGCATAGGGGCCCCTAAAAGTATTGAGGTGCATCCATCGCCGGGGGTTCATTTTTTATCGGGTGACGCCAAGGGCGGTCTGCCGGAGGGAATGTTTACAAGCGTTGAAGGTTGTTCCACGCAAACAACTCAAACGCACAAGCACTCGTTGAGTTCGGTTGGACTTCCGACGGGTTTAACGCAAGAGGAGAGCTCACTGTTCCTGCATACACTCAACTCATGAGTTAGGCTCTATGCGATGCAAGAAACTCGATGAGGAGTTGCTCATGAACACCCAATCGCTCGTTGCACTGGCACTATCGTTGGCATGTCTTGCTGGCTGCGAAAACAAATACGAAGTGAATGAGAAAAATTGCGAGCCGAAAAACTTCATGAAGCTGCCGGACGATCAGAAGCGAGAAGCCTTCATCAAGGCTTGCATGGAGCGCATAACACCTTGAATTTGATTCGATACTGCGCCTATCGCCCATAAAAAACCCGATGCACAGGCATCGGGTTTTCGGTGTCAACCTGAGGTGTCAGGCCTGGCGGTTACGCAAACTACGCTCCATCCGCGCGATCCCTTCTTCCAGCAGCGCTCGCGGGCAACCGAAATTCAGTCGCACGAACTGCCCGGCGTTATCGCCGAAATCCAGCCCTGCGCTCAGCCCGACCTTGGCCTGTTCGAGGAAGAATTGCTGCGGGCTATCCAGCCCCAACGCCGTGCAGTCGAGCCACGCAAGGTAAGTCCCCTGAGGGATGTTCATGGTCACACCCGGCAACCGCGTACGAACCGCCTCCACCAGGTAATCCCGATTGCTTTGCAGATAGGCCATGAGCTCGGTCAGCCACGGGCTGCCTTCGCTGTAGGCGACGCGGGTGGCTTCCAGGCCCAGCGGGTTGACGCTGTCGACCATGCCACAACGAGCACTGTTGACCCGATGGCGCAGCGCCGCGTCCTGAATGATCATGAACGCCGTCTTCAAACCGGCGATGTTGTAGGCCTTGCTCGCCGACATCAGGGTGATGGTGCGCTTGGCGATTTCTGGGCTGAGCGAGGCAGTCGGAATGTGTACGCGCCCGTCGAAGCACAGCTCGGAATGGATCTCGTCGGAGATGATCCAGGCGTCCTGCTCCAGGCAAATGTCGGCGACCGCTTGCAGCTCTTCACGCGGGAAGACCTTGCCCAGCGGGTTATGCGGGTTGCTCAGCAGCAGGGCGCCGCCCCCTTGCAGGGCCTGGCGCAAGGTGTCGAGTGGCGTCGCATAAGTGCCATCGGCCAATGCGTCGAAATCCAGTTCGATCTTGTTCAACTGCCAGTGGCCCGGTGCGTGGCGCAGCGGTGGGTAGTTCGGAATCTGCACGACCACGTTCTGCTGTGGCTGAACCAGCGCATGCAGGGCCATGTTGAAACCCGACTCGATACCCGGCAGGAAGACCAGCTCCTGAGGTTGCACGCGCCAGGCGTACTTGCTCCACAGGTCGGCGACGATGGCGTCACGCAAGTCATCCTGGGCCACGCTGTAACCGAGCATCGGGTGTTCCAGGCGTTTTTGCAGCGCCTGAATGATCGCTGGCGGCGCGGCAAAGTCCATGTCGGCCACCCACATCGGCAACACGTCGGCCGGGTAGCGGCTCCATTTGGTACTGCCGGTGCCATGGCGGTCGAACACCTGATCAAAATCGAAAGTCATGCTCAGTCTCATAAAAGGCGGGGGGGTTAATCCGGCGGTCATGATAAGCGCCAACCTTGATCGCTGGCGAATTGCGCAACAGGGCATGACCGGCAAGCCGCCGACGGTCGGTTTTCAGACGGCGCACGGCAACATTGTCTAAAGTTCTAAGTGGCGGTAGATAGGTTACCGTCACTGTGATCGTCCAGAAAAACCCGGCCAATGCACAGTGCCAGTCAGTTAAGCGAAACCCTGTGGGAGCGGGCTTGCCCGCTAAGACGGCGGCACAGTCAATATTGATGTCGCCTGACACACCGCCTTCGCGGGCAAGCCCGCTCCCACAGGTTCTGATTGGCCAACGCACCGGGTTTCCACCTGATCAGGAGTGCACGATGGATCTCAACCGTCGTCAGTTCTTCAAGGTCGCTGGTCTCGGCCTTGCGGGCTCAAGCCTCGGCGCGCTGGGCATGGCCCCGACGCCCGCTTTCGCCGAACAAGTGCGTCATTTCAAGCTCGCCCATACCCATGAAACCCGCAACACCTGCCCGTACTGCTCGGTCGGGTGCGGCTTGATCATGTACAGCCAGGGCGACAACGCGAAGAATGTCGCCCAGAGCATCATCCACATCGAAGGCGATGCCGACCACCCCGTCAATCGCGGCACCCTCTGCCCCAAAGGCGCAGGCCTGCTCGATTTCATTCACAGCCCCAGCCGTCTCCAGTACCCGCAGGTGCGCAAGCCCGGCACCACGGAGTGGACGCGAATCTCCTGGGATGAAGCGCTGGATCGCATCGCCGACCTGATGAAGGCCGACCGCGACGCCCACTTCATCGAGAAGAACGCCCAGGGGCAAACGGTGAACCGCTGGCTGACCACCGGTTTCCTCGCAGCGTCCGCGTCGTCCAACGAAGCGGGGTACATCACCCACAAGGTGATTCGCAGTCTCGGCATGCTGGGGTTTGATAACCAGGCACGTGTCTGACATGGCCCGACGGTGGCAAGTCTTGCCCCGACGTATGGCCGTGGTGCCATGACCAACCACTGGACCGATATCGCCAACGCGAATCTGGTTCTGGTGATGGGTGGCAATGCCGCTGAAGCGCACCCTTGCGGTTTCAAATGGGTGACCGAAGCCAAAGCCCACAACAAGGCGCGGCTGATTGTGGTCGACCCGCGTTTCACCCGTACCGCCTCGGTGGCCGACTACTACGCGCCGATTCGCACCGGCACCGACATTGCCTTCATGGGCGGGCTGATCAACTACCTGCTGACCGAAGACAAGATCCAGCACGAATACGTGCGGGCCTATACGGACGTGTCGTTCATCGTCAAGGCCAACTACGGCTTCGAGGACGGGTTGTTCAGCGGTTACGACGCGAGCAAGCGCACCTACACCGACAAGTCCGGCTGGGGCTACGAAATCGGCGAGGACGGTTTCGCCAAAGTCGACCCGACTTTGCAAGACCCACGCTGCGTCTATCAATTAATGAAGCAGCATTACAGCCGCTACACCCTGGAGCTGGCCAGTCAGGTCTGCGGCATGCCCGTGGACGCGATGCAGAAAATCTGGGAAGAGATCGCCACCTGCTCGCAACCGGGCAAAACCATGACAATTCTCTACGCGCTAGGCTGGACCCAGCATTCGACCGGCTCGCAGATGATCCGCAGCGCGGCCATGGTGCAACTGCTGCTGGGCAACGTCGGCATGCCGGGCGGGGGCGTCAATGCCCTGCGCGGGCACTCCAACATCCAGGGCCTGACCGACCTGGGCTTGCTGTCCAACCTGCTGCCGGGTTACCTGACCCTGCCGGCCGAAGCCGAACAGGATTACAACGCCTACATCGCCAAACGTGCACTCAAGCCGCTGCGTCCCGGGCAGATGTCCTACTGGCAGAACTACGGCAAGTTTCACGTCAGCCTGATGAAAGCCTGGTACGGGGCCAATGCCACCGCAGAGAACAACTGGGGCTACGACTGGCTGCCCAAGCTGGACATTCCCGGCTACGACATCCTGAAAATGTTCGACATGATGGGCAAGGGCGAGGTCAATGGCTACATGTGCCAGGGCTTCAACCCGATCGCCGCCTTGCCGGACAAGAACCGGGTGATGAAGGCGCTGGCCAAACTCAAATGGCTGGTGGTGATGGACCCACTGGCTACCGAAACTTCGGAGTTCTGGCGCAACGCCGGGCCTTACAACGATGTGCAAACGGCCGAGATCCAGACCGAAGTCATCCGTCTGCCCACCACCTGTTTCGCCGAAGAAAACGGTTCGCTGGTCAACAGCGGTCGCTGGCTGCAATGGCACTGGAAGGGGGCCGATGGCCCGGGGCAGGCGCGCACGGACGTGAAAATCATGGCCGAGCTGTTCTTGCGCCTGCGCAAGCGTTACCAAGCCAACGGCGGTGCCTGGGCCGAGCCGATCCTCAAGCTCGACTGGCCCTACAAGATTCCCGATGACCCGACGCCGGAAGAGCTGGCCCGGGAATTCAACGGCTACGCCATCGCCGATGTCACCGACGCCTCGGGCGCGGTGGTCAAGGCCGGTCAGCAGCTGTCCGGTTTCGGCCAACTCAAGGACGATGGCAGCACGGCGTCCGGGTGCTGGATCTTCTGCGGCAGCTGGACCGAGCAGGGCAACAACATGGCCCGGCGCGACAACAGCGACCCTTTCGGCATGAAGCAGAACCTGGGTTGGGCCTGGGCCTGGCCGATGAACCGACGGATCCTCTACAACCGCGCCTCTTGCGACCCTCAAGGCAAACCGTGGGATGCGAACAAACGGCTGGTGTGGTGGAACGGCAAGGTCTGGACCGGCACCGACGTGCCTGACTACAAGGCCGATGTGCCGCCGGAAGCCGGGATGAACCCGTTCATCATGAACCCCGAAGGCGTGGCGCGTTTCTTCGCCCTCGACAAGATGAACGAAGGACCATTCCCGGAACACTATGAGCCGTTCGAGACGCCCATTGGCATCAACCCGATGCACCCCAACAACAAGCAGGCGACCAGCAACCCGGCCGGGCGGATCTTCGATTCAGTCTGGGAAACCCTGGGGCAGGCCAAGGACTTCCCTTATGCGGCGACCAGCTACCGGCTGACCGAACACTTCCACTTCTGGACCAAGCATTGCCCGATCAACGCCGTGACCCAGCCTGAGCAGTTTGTCGAAATCGGCGAGGTGCTGGCCAAGGAGAAAGGCATTGCTGCCGGTGACCGGGTACGGGTCAGTTCCAAGCGCGGGCATATCGAAGCGGTGGCGGTGGTGACCAAGCGGATTCGTCCGCTGCAGGTCAACAATCAGGTGGTGCATCAGATCGGTATCCCGTTGCACTGGGGTTTCACCGGCGCCACCCGTCACGGTTACCTGACCAACACCCTGGTGCCGTTCCTCGGCGATGGCAACACACAGACCCCGGAATCCAAGTCATTCCTGGTCAACGTGGAGAAAATCTAAATGGCCAGCCAAGACATCATCGCCCGCTCGGCCACCACCACCGTGCCGCCCTCGGTGCGCACGCAAGAGGAAGTGGCCAAGCTGATCGACACCACCAAGTGCATCGGCTGCAAGGCCTGCCAGGTCGCCTGCTCCGAATGGAACGAGTTGCGCGACGATGTCGGTCACAACCTCGGCACTTACGACAACCCTCAAGACCTCAGCGCAGACACCTGGACCTTGATGCGCTTCACCGAGCATGAAACCGACGCCGGCAACCTCGAATGGCTGATTCGCAAGGACGGCTGCATGCACTGCGCAGAACCCGGCTGCCTGGCGGCGTGCCCGAGCCCCGGCGCGATCATCAAGCACGCCAACGGCATCGTCGATTTCGATCAGGACCATTGCATCGGCTGCGGGTATTGCATCACCGGTTGCCCGTTCAACATTCCGCGCATCTCGCAAAAGGACCACAAAGCCTATAAATGCACACTGTGTTCGGACCGGGTGGCGGTGGGACTCGAGCCGGCCTGCGTGAAAACCTGCCCGACCGGCGCCATCGTTTTCGGCAGCAAGGAAGACATGAAAGAACACGCCGCCGAACGTATCGTCGACCTCAAGAGCCGCGGTTTCGAAAACGCCGGTTTGTATGACCCCGCAGGCGTTGGCGGCACTCACGTCATGTATGTGCTGCACCATGCCGACACGCCCAGGTTGTATGCCGGGTTGCCGGATCACCCGGCGATCAGTCCGCTGGTGGACCTGTGGAAAGGCCTGAGCAAACCCTTGGCGTTGCTGGCCATGGGCGCGGCGGTGCTGGCCGGGTTCTTCCATTACGTGCGCGTCGGGCCACAACTGGTCGAGGAGGACGAACACCCAGTCATCATCGACCCGGCGGTGCATGAATTCGATCCATCGGTGCACACCTTTGATCCGACGAAACCCGGCGGGGAGGACAGGCCATGAACGACAAACCGATCCTGCGCTACACCTCCAACCAGCGCACCAATCACTGGCTGGTGGCGATTGTGTTTCTCATGGCCGCGCTGTCGGGGCTGGCCTTGTTCCATCCGGGGTTGTTCTGGCTCAGCAACCTGTTTGGCGGCGGTTCGTGGACGCGCATCCTGCATCCGTACATGGGCGTGGCGATGTTTGTGCTGTTCCTCGGCCTGGTGTTCAGTTTCTGGCGGGCGAATTACTTCAGCGCCAACGACCGGTTGTGGCTCAGGCGCGTCGGGACTGTCATGCGTAACGAAGAGGAGGGCGTGCCACCGATCGGCAAATACAACCCGGCGCAGAAGCTGCTGTTCTGGGTGTTGCTGATCTGCATGCTGGTGCTGTTGTTCAGCGGGCTGGTGATCTGGCGCGCCTGGTTCAGCGCGTATTTCGGCATCACCGGCATTCGCTGGGCGATGCTGTTGCATGCGTTGGCGGGGTTCATTCTGGTGCTGAGCATCATCGTCCATGTCTATGCCGCGATCTGGATTCGCGGTTCGGTCCACGCCATGGTGCATGGTGGCGTCAGCCGTGCCTGGGCGAGAAAACACCATGAGCTCTGGTACCGGGAAGTGACCCAAGACGAGACGCCTGAGCGACCGATCACCAAAAAAGGATGACCCCTTGGCCACGATCCTCGAGCCTGGGCAAATAGAAGCGGCGGCGAGTTCACCGCCGTTTCTGTACCTGCCACCGAACAACCTGTTCACCTTGCGCGCGCTGCGCCTGGAACGCCTGGCCGATGGGCATCCCATGGCGGACTATCTGCGCTTGATCGCGGGGCTGTGCCACGTTCAGCAGGAATTGATGGACGATCCGCCCGTGGCCGCCATGCCCGATCCCGAACGTCTTCGGGTGTGCGTGGAACATGGCTTGCCACCGTTCGCCGCCGACAGCCTGGTGCGCGAAAATGTTTGGTTGCCGTATCTCGAAGCCTTGTTGCAACGCTATCAGCCACCGCCACAATCAGCGGTAGAAAACGCCGTGGCGACTTTGCGCAGTGCCAACCCGGGGCTGCTCAAAGCCTGGGCGATTGCCTTGGTCAGCGGCCAGTATTCAATGCTGCCGGCAGAGCTTGTGCCGTTTCTCGGTGCAGCGCTGCAAGCGGCCTGGAGCCATTGGCTACTGAGCTCACCCAATCTTGAACTCAAGCGCGGCGACAGCCTCAGCCAATGCCCGGCCTGCGGTTCGCCAGCGATGGCCGGGGTGATTCGTCATCGCGGCAAATACAACGGATTGCGTTATCTGGTGTGCTCATTGTGCGCCTGCGAATGGCATGCGGTGCGGGTCAAGTGCGTGTATTGCGAACAAGGCAAGGGGCTTCAATACATAAGCTTCGAGGATGACCGTCATGCTGCCAATCAGGCGCCGTTACGGGCGGAAGTCTGCCCCGGCTGCAATAGTTACCTGAAGCTGATCTACCTGGAAAACGATGCGGAAGCCGAAGCGCTCTCGGCGGACCTGTCCAGCCTGATGCTGGATATGCGTCTGGAGGAGGAGGGTTACCAGCGCCTATCGCCCAATTTGATGTTGGCACCTGGGGCATAGGTTTCTGCACGAGGCTTGGGGCTTGGTGTTGGGAGTACATATCCATTTCTGCGGTAACGGCCGCTTAGGGTTCCGCGCTGACGGCAGGTCCCACGCATTTCCCTGTAGGAGCTGTCGAGCGAAGCGAGGCTGCGATCTTTTGATGTTGCCGTTGCTGTCGGAGCTGGCTTGCCTGCGAAGGCGGCCTGATCGCTGACCTGTTTCTTATAGATGTACACCGATCAAATTGTGGGAGCTGGCTTGCCTGCGATGACGGCCTGATAGCCGACCGGGATTTTTGGTGTACATATCCGTTTCTGCGGTCACGGCTTCTATTGGTTTCGCTCTTACAGCGAGTCCCTTTTCCAAACGCCGAAAAGGAACCAAAAGGCTTTGCCCCTCCATTCGGTGCCTCGCCTAGGCTCGGCATGCCATAACGAAGGCATTGCTCCGGGGGCCCGCCGCCATCGGCCATCCATGGCCGGGGGCGGCTACCGCGGCATCCTTGCCGCGGTGCCCCCTGCGCAATACCTGCGTTCGGCCTCTGGGAAAGGGGCAACAGATCAACAGCAACAGCAACAGCAACAGCAACAGCAAGATCAACAGCTTCGCGAGCAGGCTCGCTCCCACAGGAGGAGCGGGTATATACAAAATCTGTGTACGACACAAATCCTGTGGGAGCGGGCTTGCCCGCGATAGCGGTGGGTCAGTCAATGTGATGTTGAATGTGCCGCCGCCATCGCAGGCAAGCCAGCTCCCACAAAAAATCAGAGCACATCCGCTCTGCCTTTCACCACTCAACAGGCCGAGCGTTAGCTCGCCTGCAGCTCTTGATCTTGAGGCACCGCCCCTGTCGTTACTTGGGGCTTTTCCAAGTGACTCGCTGTAAAAGCGAAACCGCCAGCGGCCGTTACCGCAGCAACGGATATGCACACCATCAAAATCGGAAAGATACCCACGCACCGGAGGCGACTGAGCCTGTCCCCTTTGAGCAGAGAGCCCAGCGACTACACTCAGACGCGACGGTCATTCGCTTCCGGGAGCCTCTGATGTCCGCACCCTCCGCCAGCCACGCCTTGCGGCTGCCCTCCATCGACAGCTTGCTGCGCCATCCAGCCTGCCAGGCGTTGGCCGAGCGTTATGGGCGTGACGCGCTGCTGGCCGGCCTGCGGCAACTGCTCGATGACTTGCGCGAACCGGTGCTCAAAGGTGAACTCGATGCCGTTGAAATCGCCCCCGACGTATTGGCGGGCAGGGCGGGTGAGCGTCTGGCGATCCAGCATCGCAGCCAGGTCCGTCGGGTATTCAACCTCACCGGCACGGTGCTGCACACCAACCTCGGGCGCGCGTTATTGCCAGAGGAAGCCATTGCCGCCGTGGAACTGGCCGCCCGCTATCCGCTCAATCTGGAATTCGACCTGCGCAGCGGCAAGCGCGGCGACCGCGATGATTTGATCGAAGGCCTGATCCGTGAACTGACCGGCGCCGAAGCGGTGACCGTGGTCAACAACAACGCCGCCGCTGTGTTGCTGACACTCAACAGTCTGGGCGCGCGCAAGGAAGGCATCATTTCCCGTGGTGAACTGATCGAAATCGGCGGTGCCTTTCGCATTCCCGACATCATGGCCCGCGCCGGGGTGCGGCTGCACGAAGTGGGCACCACCAACCGCACCCATGCCCGCGATTACGAGGCTGCGATTGGTCCGCGCAGTGGTCTGCTGATGCGCGTACACGCGAGCAATTATTCCATCGAAGGTTTCACCGCCCGGGTGCCGACGGCTGAGTTGGCGGAACTGGCTCACCGTCACGGGCTGCCACTGCTCGAAGACCTGGGCAGTGGCAGTCTGCTGGACCTGACTCGCTGGGGCCTGCCCGCCGAACCGACGGTGCGCCAGGCGCTGCTTGATGGCGCGGACATCGTTACTTTCAGTGGCGACAAACTGCTCGGCGGCCCCCAAGCCGGGCTGATAGTCGGCCGCAAAGACCTGATCGCGAAGATCAAGAAGAACCCGCTCAAGCGCGCGCTGCGGGTCGACAAACTGACCCTGGCCGCCCTCGAAGCCGTATTGGCGCTGTACCGCGATCCTGATCGACTGGCCGAACGTCTGCCGAGTCTGCGCCTGCTGACTCGACCCCAAACCGACATCTTCGCCCAGGCCGAACGCCTGCAACCGTCACTGGCGCAGGTGTTGGGTGACGGCTGGAGCGTCAGCGCGGTACCGGCGCTGGGCATGATCGGCAGCGGTAGCCAACCGGTGGCTCGTTTACCTGGCGCTGCGTTATGCCTGCGGCCCAACGTCTCCAAGCGTCTGCGCGGGCGGCGATTGCTGGGGCTGGAGGCCGCGTTCCGTCGGCTGCCGATTCCCGTGCTTGGGCGCATCGACGGTGATGCGCTTTGGCTGGACCTGCGCCAACTCGACGACGAAGCCGCATGGCTGGCGCAACTCGATCAACTGCAGGAGGAGGGCCGGGACGGGTGATTGTCGGCACGGCGGGGCACATCGATCACGGTAAAACCTCCTTGCTCCAGGCATTGACCGGCCAGGCCGGCGACCGTCGCCGGGAAGAACGCGAACGCGGCATGACCATTGACCTCGGCTACCTCTACGCGGCGCTGGAGCCGGGCGCCTCGCTGACCGGTTTTATCGACGTCCCCGGTCATGAGCGCTTCACCCACAACATGCTGGCCGGGGCTCAGGGCATTGATCTGGTGTTGTTGGTGGTGGCGGCCGATGACGGCGTCATGCCGCAGACCCGCGAACATTTGGCGATTGTCGAGTTGCTGGGCATCCCTCGGGCACTGATTGCAATCAGCAAATGCGACCGCGTCGACCCTGCTCGTGTGCAAGCCGTCCGGGAACAGATCGAAGCTTTGTTGGCACCCGGCCCTTATGCCGACGCGCCGCAAATCGCGCTGTCGAATGTGACCGGCGAAGGTGTCGAGACACTGCGTCGGGCCTTGCTGGATGCGCAACATGAAGTGCTTCAACGCAGCGCCAGCGGCGGTTTTCGTCTGGCGATTGATCGGGCTTTCAGCGTGGCCGGCGCCGGTATCGTGGTGACCGGCACCGCGTTGTCCGGCCAGGTGGCCGTGGGCGATACGCTGATGTTGAGTCCGCTGGGCAAACCGGTACGGGTGCGAGGCCTGCATGCGCAGAATCAGGCGGCTGACAGCGCAACGGCCGGGCAGCGAGTCGCGCTGAACCTGAGTGCCGACCGTTTGGCTCTGGAGCAGATTCACCGGGGCCACTGGCTGTTGGCCGAATGGCTGCATGCGCCGACCCAGCGTCTGGATATCGAGATGACCTTATTGGCCAGCGAGGCGCGAAGCTTCGAGCACTTTCAGCCAGTGCACGTGCATCTCGGCACTCAGGACGTGACCGGGCGAGTGGCGTTGCTGGAGGGCAGCAGCCTGGCACCGGGTGAGCAGATGTTCGCGCAACTGCTGGTGAATGCGCCGGTGCTGGCGGTGAAGGGCGACCGTTTGATCCTGCGCGATCAAAGCGCGCAACGGACCCTCGGCGGTGGCCGGGTGCTCGACCCGTTCGCTCCGGCCCGACACCGCCGCAGCCCCGAGCGGTTGGCACAGCTACAAACGCTGGCCACCACGAACAGCCTGGAAGAAGCATTGCCGGCGCTGCTGGCCAACAGCGACACCGGGCTCGATCCGCAACGTCTGGAGCGCCAGTTCAATCGTCCGCGCGATAGCTGGGAATTGTCCGATGATGTGCGTTTGATCGATACGCGGCAGGGGCCGTTGCTGTTCAGCGCGGTGCGCTGGGAAGCACTGAAAGCGCTGTTGGTGGAACACCTTGCACGCTTTCATCAACTCGAACCGGATCAAATGGGACCGGACAGGGATCGCCTGCGTCGCTTCGCTGGCACCGCGCTGGACCGGCCGACCTTTATCAGCCTGCTCGACGAATTACTGGCCAGCGGCGCGATCGTCGCCAGCGGTCCGTGGCTGCATTTGCCCGATCACCAAGTGCGGTTGAGCGACGACGACGAAACCCTGTGGCAGCAATTACAGCCGTTGTTCGAGCAGGCGGGCTTCGATCCGCCGTGGGTGCGTGATTTGGCTAAAGCGACGGGTCATGAAGAGGCCGTGGTGCGCCTGCTGCTGCGCAAGATGGCGCGGCTAGGGTTGGTGCATCAAGTGGTTCGTGACTTGTTTTACACCGAGATAGTGGTGCGCCGATTGGCGGCTATGCTGGTGCAACTGGCAAGCGACAACCCGGTGATTCAGGTCACCGCGTTTCGCGATGCCGTGGGCCTGGGGCGCAAGCGCAGCATTCAGATTCTGGAGTACTTCGACCGAATCGGCCTGACCCGACGCTTTGGCGACCGGCGCCACATCCGGCTCGACAATGCATTGGCCCAACAAACAGAAAACTGAGTTCAAGGAAGGCAATCGCGCCCGGTGGCGCGGCCGGGCTTCAAACCCGGTTGGGGACGGCATCCGTTCCCGGGCAGGTTCGACTCCGGCTGCCTTCCGCCATTTAGTACTGCTTTCTTTTCGCGGTAGAACACAGGGGCTGGCAACGCAGCAATCCCTGTGGGAGCGGGCTTGCCCGCGAAAGCGGTGTATCAGGCGACATCAATGTTGACTGTGCCGCCGTCATCGCGGGCAAGCCCGCTCCCACAGGTTCCGCTGACTGGCATTAGGGAAAACACGCCAACAAACACAACTATGACCTACGCTTATTCCAGACGCATGTTCAACGAACAGGGGCTTCTCCCTGATCGAAAACAACAAGAACAGCTATCCGGAGACGACTCATGTTTGCATTGGCCCGTCGATTCAGCAGCAACCTTGCCGTTTTAGTTACCGCCGCCGCGCTCGCATCACCGGTTTTTGCGCTGGACACCGTCAAGTTCATGGCCCCCGGTTCGGTCGGTGGTGGTTATGACCAGACCGCACGCGTCCTGGGCAAAGCCATGGTCGAGGCCAAAACGGCAAAAGCCGTCACCTTCGAAAACAAGGGCGGCGCTGGTGGCACCTTGGGGTTGGCGCAATTTGCCAACGGTACCAAGGGCGACGCCAACGCCCTGATCGTGGTCGGCGCGATCATGGTCGCGGCCATCGAGCAGAACAAACCGCAAATCACCTTGAAGGACGTGACGCCGATCGCCCGGCTGTTTACCGAATACAACGTGATTGCCGTGCGTGACGACTCCCCGTACAAAACCCTGGACGACCTGCTCAAAGACTTCAAAGCCAACCCGTCCAATATCAAATGGGGCGGCGGCTCCAAGGGGTCGATCGACCACATCGGCATCGCCGAACTGGCGAGCAAAATGGACGTCCCCGTCAATAAGGTGAATTACGTTGCCTTCGCAGGTGGCGGCGAAGTCGTCGCCGCGGTGCTGGGTGGCCACATCACGGTGATCACCGGCGGCTACGCCGAGCTTGCCAAATACGTGCAGTCCAAGCAGTTCCGCTTACTCGCCATCGGCGCACCCAGCCGCGTTGAAGGCATCGATGCGCCGACCCTCAAAGAAAGTGGCTATGACGTGACGATCGGCAACTGGCGTGGCGTTTACGGCGCAGCGGGCCTGACGCCTGACCAGCGCAAAGAATTGACCGAAGCCGTCCTGACCGCCACCAAAAGCAACGTCTGGCAAGAAAACGTAAAAACCAATGCATGGTCACCGAGCATTCTGACCGGGGATGATTTCGGCAAATTCGTCGAAGAAGAACATGGTCGCCTGCGCGCGATGCTGGTCAAGGTCGGGCTGCTTTGAGATGGCCGGGCGCTGGAGAGTCATGCCGGCCCAACTGGCGATTGGTTTAGGTGTCGTCGCCATCAGCGCGCTATTGGCGTTCGGCGCCTCACGGTTTCCTCCCGAGATGGGCTTCGTCATCATGGCGGCCTACGTCTATCCCTACGCCGTCGCGGCGTTTCTGGGCGTCGTCGGTCTGTTGATGTGCTATCAGGCGCTCACCGGTGGTTTTCGCAACCTTCCCGACGACCATGAGACCACCCAGACTCAGCCCGGCGGCAAGCTCGGCGCAACCTGGGTCACGGCGGGGCTGGTCGGCGTTGCCTTGCTCATTACCTACATCGGCTTCGTATTGGCCGCTGCACTGCTGTTTGCCTGTTCTGCACGGGGTTTTGGCAGTCGCAGCCCGCTGCGGGACCTGGCCATCGGCATCGCCCTGACGCTGCCGATTTACTGGCTTTTCACCGCCGGGCTAGGGGTTTCCCTTCCGCCCCTGGTCAACGCCTGGATCTGATCCGGGCCGAAAGGAGGTCGACAAGGTGGACATTCTCGCAAGTCTGGCAAGCGGCTTCGGTGCCGCGTTGGCGCCGATCAATCTGATGTGGGGTTTTATCGGCTGCTTGCTGGGTACTGCGATCGGTGTTTTGCCGGGAATCGGCCCGGCGCTGACCGTCGCCTTGCTGCTGCCGATTACCGCCAAGGTCGATCCTACCGGCGCGCTGATCATGTTCGCCGGCATTTATTACGGCGCTCAGTTTGGCGGCTCCACCACCTCGATTCTGCTCAACACCCCGGGGGAATCGTCCTCGATGGTCACGGCCCTGGAAGGCAACCTCATGGCGCGCAACGGACGGGCAGGCCCGGCGTTGGCGACGGCGGCGATAGGTTCATTTGTGGCCGGCACGATCGCGACAATCTTGCTGACCTTGTTCGCCCCCCTCGTTGCCACACTGGCGCTGAAGTTCGGGCCGGCGGAGTATTTCGCGATTCTGGTGCTGGCCTTCACCACGGTGTCGGCGGTGCTTGGCGCATCGATGCTGCGCGGCTTCGCCTCGTTGGGGATCGGGCTGACCATCGGCTTGATCGGCCTGGACTCGACCTCGGGCATTGCCCGCTACACCATGGAGGTGCCCGAACTGGTCGATGGCATCGAAGTGGTGCTGGTGGCGGTCGGCTTGTTTGCCGTCGGTGAGGCCTTGTACAGCGTGCTCTACCAAAAGGAAGAAACGGGCAGCCGACATCGCCTGACCTCGTTGTGGATGACCCGTGCCGACTGGAAACGCTCGATTCCCGCGTGGCTACGGGGCACCCTGATCGGTTTTCCCTTTGGCTCGATTCCGGCCGGTGGCGCGGAAATTCCGACGTTCCTGTCTTATTCGACCGAACGCAAACTCAGCAAATACCCGAAAGAGTTCGCGGCCAGCAAAGGCGAGGGTGCGATTGAAGGTGTCGCTGGCCCCGAGGCGGCCAACAATGCGAGCGCCACCGGTTCTCTGGTTCCGCTGCTGACCCTGGGCATACCGACTTCCGCCACGGCGGCGATCCTGTTGGCCGCGTTCCAGAACTACAACCTGCAACCGGGGCCGTTGCTGTTCCAGACCTCGGGCGACCTGGTCTGGACGCTGGTGGCCTCGCTGTACATCGGCAACGCCATCCTGCTGGTACTGAACCTGCCATTGGTGGGCCTGTGGGTCAAACTCTTGCAGATTCCGCGACCGTACCTGAACGCCGGCATTCTGGTGTTCGCCACTATTGGCGTGTACGGCATGCGCCATTCAACGTTCGACTTGTTTCTGATGTTGGGCATCGGCTGGGCCGGGGTGTTGATGCGGCGTTTCGATTTCCCCGTCGCCCCGGTGATCGTCGGCATGCTGCTGGGCCCGATGGCGGAAAAACAACTGCGCAACGCCTTGTCCATCAGTCAGGGCGACTGGATGGTGTTTGTGACACAACCCATCGCGGCCTCGCTGCTGGTGCTGACGCTGTTGGTGTTGCTGGTGCCATACCTGCTGCATAAGCGCGGCATCAAATTGCATGAGGATGATTGAGCGCTTCGCGAGCCGGTTTGATGATCAGCGCGATGATGCACATCAGCGCCAGTCCGAGCATCACGCGCTCATGAATCACCAGGTAGATCGTTCCCATGCTCCGCGTGGGAATGCCTCAACGGACGCTCCGCGTTCGGCTCCAGAGGGACGCGGAGCATCCCGGGCTGCATTCCCACGCAGAGCGTGGGAACGATCATTGAAATTACATGAGGATGATTGAGCGCCGATCGTTCCCACGCGATCGTAGGAACGATCAACTTTGTGGCGCACAACTTTCCAAGACGTTTCCTACAACGTACCCTGTTGCCGCGTTTCGGTATCGACCCCTATAGTTCGGACTCGCGGAAAACACCGCGAATGACCTTGGCCGGTCGGATACAGGAACGTTCAGCTACCCAACACCTTTGTGTTATGGCGGCTGTGCGTGGGACACCTTCGGGTGTGCCGGTTCCTGTCCGGTCGGCCAACCCGCGTACGGCCGCCACCTTTCCAGCATTGCACTCGCTTGCACACACAACCTTGTGGCGAGGGGGCTTGCCCCCGTTGGGCGGCGAAGCAGCCCCAAAACGGACGCCGCATTGTTTCAGGTCCACCGAGAACGCCAGGCTTTGCCAGGCAGAATTCAGAAGCGGAACGCTTGTCGTCCTACCAGTAGCCATTTGCCTTGCTGTTTCTGCCAGATCTGGAAGTTCTCGATTTCCGTCGGAACGATCTCTTCACCCTTGATAGCTTGCGCCGAAAAATGATGACGGACCAACGCCACATCACCTGACAGCGTGATGGTCTGCCCCTGCATTTCCAGTGTCTTGAAAGCGCTTTTGCCGGTTTCGATGTCGGCGATGAACGCTTTCTTGTCCTGGATTTTCCCGCTGGAATGGCCGTAGGTAAGGTTTTCAGCGGTGAGCGCGTTCAGCTGGGGAATGTTTTTGGTCAGCATGGCTTGAGTCAGATGGTCCACCGCTACGGCGACATCTTTCTCGCCGGAGGAGGGGGTTGCCATCACATAGCCGCTGAAGAGGCACAAAAAGCCGATAAGCAATTTGGTTTTTTTCATGGGTATTTTTTCCTTGTTGTTATAGGGATGACAGACGAGAGACAGCCGCCTCGTCCGTCATCGTACAACTTAGCAGGTTTTTTCTGCGCAATGCATCCAGCGAACGCAAACCTGTGGGAGCGGGCTTGCCCGCGAAAGCGATGTGTCAGCCGACATTAATGTTGAATGTGCCGCCATCATCGCGGGCAAGCCCGCTCCCACAGGTTCCGCAGCGTACTTTTCATCACTTCATCGTCTGCTTGGAACTCCCCGCCAGACACCCTCGTCATCTGCAATGAAGCACCACCGCGGACACCCCGCGGCCACTTCCTGACGTGTTCATTACGAAGGCGATGGATGACATGACTATTCCAGACAGCAGAACCGGACAACCGGATGCCCCTCGGGATCCCGCAGGCTCCGAACAAAACTTTCAGCATTTAAAAGAGGAGGTTACCGAAGCGATCGGCGGTGCGCGGCATCAGGCCGATGAGCAGTTCGGCCAATACCGCGATACCGCAGCGGATCAGATTGAAGCATTGGCCAGAGGCGCCCAATCAGTCGTTTCCGAGATCAGGACGAACGATACGTTTGGGATGTCCGATTACCTGGCAGACATGGCCGACAGCATGAGCAGCCTGGCGGGAAAACTGCGCAGCAAAAGTGCCGAAGAGCTTCTGCACGATGGCGCTGACCTGGCACGCGAGAACCCCGGGTTGTTCATTGTCGGCAGCATCGCGGTGGGGTTCGGTCTGTCGCGCTTCCTGAAAGCAGGCACGGCGACCCTGCCGACAACAACCGACCGTGAGTTCGCTGCCCAGAGCAGTACAGCCACGTTCACTGGCGATGGCTCGCAAGGACTTTATGAAACGACGATGCCGCCCGGAGGCGACTTGTCGTCCGGGTTGGCCACTAGCATCACGCCGTCCTCGCCGAGCGCGCCCGACCATCGTGGCGACGGCTCCTCAATGCCGGGGTCCAGCCCCTTCTCAGGAGAACGGTGATGAACAGAGAAAATCCAGAACTGCAACGCACCCCACCCGTCACACCGTCGGTCACGGCGGCTGATCATGATGCTTCCGTGGTCGGTTTATTGCGGCAGTTGACTCGGGAAGTACCGGCGTTATTCACCAAGGAACTGGCGTTGGCCAAAGTGGAATTGCAGGCCAGCCTGACGACATTGAAAGCAGGGATTGCCGGGGTCGCCGGTGGCGCCATTGTGCTGCTCGCCGGGTTCATCATCCTGCTGATGGCTGTGGTCTATGCCTTGAGCCTGGTGATGGCGCCCTGGCTGGCCGCGCTGATTGTCGGCGTCGTGGTGATGGTCATCGGGTTCGTGATGCTGCAGGCAGGCAAGAAACAATTCGAGCCTTCCCACTTCAAGCCTGATCGCACCCTGGACGCGCTGAACAAAGACCAGGAAGCCCTGCGGAGGAAAATGTCATGAACCGTGAATTCGAAACCGAAGCGGCCAAGAGCCCGGAAACCATCGAACGTGAAATCGATGCGCAACGGGAGAACATCGGGCATATCGTCGACGCACTGGAAAGCAAGTTCACCCCTGGCCAGATGTTCGATCAAGCACTGCTGATGATGCAAAGCAATGGCTCGACTTTCCTGACCAACCTGGGCACCAGCGTGCGCAACAACCCCGTGCCCGCGGTGCTGACCTCAGTGGGGTTGATGTGGTTGATGATGAGCCAGAATCGCCCGCCAACGCCCAGGGAATATAGCGTAGAGCCTGCGCAGGATTTCGACTGGGCCGATGACTTGGGCGAAGGGCTTTCCGATGGCATGGACAGCGCCCGACAGCGTCTGCACAACACCACCGATTCGCTCAAGGACAGCTATCAGGCGGTCAAAGGCAAGGCAGCACACCTGAGCGATAGCCTGCATGCGAAGACCGATCAGCTCAGTCATACCGTTCATGAAACCAGTGATCGCCTGGCGCGCAGGACTCATGAAATGGGCGACCAGTTCAGTCATTTGCTCAAGGAGCAGCCACTGATGATGGCGGCGGTCGGTATCGCGGTGGGGGCGTTGCTGGGCGCAGCGCTACCGACCACCGCGACGGAACGCCGCTATCTGGGCAGGACCAGCGCAAGCCTTACCGGCAAGGTCAAACAGCAAGCACGGGAGGGCTATGAGGCGGTGCGCGAAAAGGTGATGGAAACCACGGAGCCCCGCGAGGCAATCGCTGGAGAAACGGGCGAGATGCGCAAGCCCGCGTCCGACACTTCAGCCGATCTGTCGCGAGGGTTGGGGACTTCTTGACAGGTATCAGGGCTCGACGGGAGGTCTGATGCACAGACCTCCCGTCGAGCCCGGTTTGTCGGCGCCTTGGAACAGGCGGTGACGGAATGACCCTGGAGATTCACCCTGTTGCTGGCACCTGACTCATCGGTAACGAAAAACTCAGGGCCGTCTCGAACAGGCTTCAACCGCCACTGACTTTCCAGTGTTTGACGTTATCGGCAAACACCATCTGATGCATTTCGTGGGCAATTCCATAGGCCAGGGATTCATGCGCTGCGATGACTTTCTCTTCCGCTGAAAGGCAATGAAAAATGTCCAGTTTGGTTTCTGCGTGGGCAGTTTCCAGGGCAAAGATTTGCACGTAGCGCGCGAGGTCGTTATCCAGGCTCAAGAGGTATTCGCGCAGGCGTTGATGGTCGACCGAGCTTTGGGGGAAGTACCAATTCATTGGGTGAATCAGAAACCGCGAATGGGGGGCGGTGATACGTCGGCCGGCGGCCAGGTACATGATGATGCCCATCGACTCGATGTTGCCGGCATTAATCGCGCACAGCGGCACTGGCAGAGATTTGAGGAAGGTATAGAGGGCGAAGCCAAAATTGGTGCTGCCGCCGCTGGTGGAGAGATTCAGCAGTAAGGAAGAGGCGCCCTGGTCGATGGCGTCGAGGCAGCAGTCCCTGAAGCGTTCCATCGTGCCCTGATCAATCTGGCAATGAAAGTGGACGATGTGCTCTGTCATCGACGTACCTCCACAGAGGAAAAATTAGCTAGCTGATAGTTCAGCGTAACTGCTTGAATGATGCCAGACCTCAACGCTCTTTTCCTTGATGAATTTGTATAAGCGCAAGCCATTTTTATACTCGTTTAGCTCACCTCCATTAGTCGCAGCGTCAGGAGTTTTCCGGAACTAATCATCCCAATCCGCCTGTCGCAATACGATGGATCAGTTCAAACTTTCAATCACAGAAAACCTCGGAATTAGACGAGCCTACGAAGGTTCGCGAGAAACAATGAGGAGAACGAAAATGGCTAACACCGGTGATAAAAAACCTGGCAATTTTGCCAACGACCCTGATAAAGCCTCCGAAGCTGGCAAAAAAGGCGGGCAGTCGGGCGGCGGGATGATGAACGATCCGCAACGTACCTCCGAAGCCGGCAAAAAAGGTGGACAGGCCTCTGGGGGACGTCAGTCCAGCGATACCAATCGTCCCGGCAGCGGACAGGGAGCAGGGCGCCAAGGCAACTTGGTCGAAGACAGAGAAAAAATGTCTGACGCAGACAAAAAAGGAGGAGGGCAAACTCCCGGCGGTGGGCGTAAACCCTGATGCCGTGTGAAATACGTCAAGCCCCGCTTCTGGCGGGGCTTGGTTTTGCGATCGCGCGGCGCAACTATCGGTTCAAGTAATAGTGACAATCAAGAAACGCAAGTTCTGCTTTGTCGGGCAAAGTTGGAAAATCGCTTCCATCGTAAACGCAGCTCAACGCCCCCGACTTTTTATTTTCAGGACTTCACCGATGCGCCTTTTATTTGTTCCTGTCATGGCTTTCGCCTCCTTGCTGCTGGCCGGCTGCGCCTCCGCGCCGAATGACCCGACGCAGAGCTTTCAGACGAAAAAAACGCCTGCCGAGTACGCCGACTGCGTAGTGCCGAAGTTGCAGGGCAGCGCACTGAACCCGACGGTCTCGCAAACCCAGCGCAGTTACCGGATCGTGGTGCCGAGCAAAGTCGCGGCAGACAACGTTCTCGAAGCCTATAAAGCCCCGAATGGCGGCAAGGTGTTTTTGTATGAGCGCCACTTGCTGGCGTCGAACTTCATGCCTTCGAGTTTCGAGCGTGCCGCGCAGGAATGCCTGTAACCGCTTTTAAAAATGCTCCTTTGGTTGGCCGCAACCAACCAATTTTTTGTCCCGTGACTCATTCGGTCACGGGACTTTTTTACGTACAGCTTTTTGGTGGAGCAATGGATCATTCTTTGAGAAGTGACCCTGCCGCATGACTGGCCTGGTTCCTGCGCCTGAAATGAGAGAGTTGGTAGGCGATTGCCAACCAAATGAACCATGCAGGCATCACGCACAGTGCAAGGCGGGTGTCTGGCCGAAGGGCAAGCAGGCACAGCACAAATGCGAGAAATGCGAGGGAGAACCACGCCATCGGCACGCCTCCAGGCATTTTGTACCGCGATTGCGCATGAAGATCGGGTCTTGCTTTGCGATACGCGATGTAGGAGGCCAGGATGGTCGACCAGGTAAAGATCACCAGGATGGCCGACACCGTCGACACGATGGTAAAGGCGGTCATGACTTCAGGGATGATGAACAGCAGCAGGACGCCCAGCAGCATCAGAAAGGTCGTGAAGACCAGGCTGATGAGCGGAACACTGTTTTTCGACAACCGTCTGAAGATAGCGGGTGCACTGCCAAGGTCGGCCAGGCCGAACAACATGCGGCTGGACGAGAAGACGCCGCTGTTGGCGGATGACGCCGCAGAGGTCAGCACCACAAAGTTCACAATGCCGGCCGCCGCTGGAAAACCCGCGATCAGGAACAGTTCGACAAAAGGACTTTTGTTGGGCGATACCTGCTGCCATGAGGTCACCGCGATGATGCAGACCAGCGACAGAACATAAAAAAGGATGATCCTGAGCGGTATGGAATTGATGGCTTTGGGCAAGGTCTTTTCCGGCGACTTGGTTTCGGCGGCCGCGGTGCCGATCAATTCTGTGCCCGCGAACGAAAAGATCGCCATCTGAAAGCCCGCGAAGAAGCCGAACAGGCCGTTAGGAAAGGCGGCTTGTTTGTCCAGCAAGTGCGTCAGGGACGCCGTGACTCCCGTGGGTGAGACGAAGGAGCTGGCAATCAGCAGCACACTGACGGAAATCAGCGCAACGACTGCGATTATCTTGATGATCGCGAACCAGAATTCAACCTCACCGAACAGTTTGACGGTAAGCACATTCAAGGCGAATAGCGTGAGCATCATGCCGATGGCGGGGATCCAGGCCGGTACATCAGGGAACCAGTATTGAAAGAAACCCCCAACGACCACTGCATCTCCCACAACGGCCACGCTCCAGCTCAACCAGTATGACCACCCGAGAAAGAAGGCCGCACGAGGGCCGAGGTAGGCCCCGGCAAAGTCAGCAAAGCTTTTGAAGTTCAGGTTTGATAAAAGCAGTTCTCCCATGGCACGCATGACGAAGTAAACGAAAAGACCGATGATCATATAGATAAGTATGATCGAGGTACCGGACAGGGCGATGATCTTGCCGGAGCCCATGAACAGCCCCGTACCAATGGCGCCGCCCATGGCCATTAGTTGAATGTGGCGATTGCTGAGCGTGCGCTGTAATGCGGGTTGTTCAGTTATTTCATGCGTATCTGATTTCATCACAAAACCTCTTGATTTTATGTTTTTTGAGTTTTGGCAGAGAAATAGTCTGTGTGTTTTATTGTTGTAAGTTCGCCATTAGGCCTTGTAGATCAGGACGGTATTTCAAACGCTTTGCAATATCGGTTAATCAGTAAGGTGTCCGTGGCTCGCCACCTGGTTTGATAGCGAGCTATCGCGTGTCTTAGCTTGCTGCCAACTGCTGTTTTTGCGGGGGCGATACTGATGAAAAATCAGACTTCTCCTCAATCAATTGATACAGGTTCTTGATATTGGCAGGCGTGGGTACAAGATGGATTTTCTCACCGATCGCGTATTTTCTAGCCTGGTCATGCAAGTAACGAAGTGAAGAAAAGTCTTCTAGAGCAAATCCCACCGAGTCGAACACCGTGACTTGCGTGTCATTTTCCCGGCCTGGTTCGTTATCCCGAACGATACGAAAATATTCGATGACAGGATGGTCCGCGTCCAGTTGCTGAATGTCGCCTTCAATGCGCGTCTGTGGTTCAAACTCGACAATGATCCGGGCGTTGCGCAGGATATCGGCATGAAGTTCGGTTTTCCCGGGACAGTCACCGCCAACCGCGTTGATATGCATGCCAGGCTCGATCATGTCGGGCGTCAAGATTGTCGCGTAGGCTTTGTCCGCCGTGACGGTGGTGATGATATCAACGCCTTTGACGGCTTCATGCACCGAGGCGGCTACGGTGACATTGATGCCGGTATAGCTTTCCAGGTTTTGTTTCAGTTTCAATGACGCAGCGCTGTCGATATCAAATATCCGCACCTCGTTGATCCCGAGCATTTCATAAAAGGCAATGGCCTGGAATTCGCTCTGGGCGCCATTTCCGATAATGGCCATACGTGTCGAACCCTTGCGTGCCAAGGACTGGGCTACCAGCGCGGACGTTGCCGCTGTACGAACCGCGGTGGTCAGGGTGAGTTCGCTGAGAACAGTGGGGTATCCGCTATCGACGTTCGCCAATACCCCAAAGGCCATGACGGTCAGCAAGTTGTTGCCAGCATTTCCTGGATGGCCGTTTACGTATTTGAATGAATACTGTTTGCCATCGTCAGTCGGCATCAGTTCGATCACCCCGCAAAGGGAGTGATTGGCGGTGCGCGGGGATTTATCAAAGTCAGCCCAGCGACAATAATCAGCCTTGATGTAGCTGGCCATTTGCGTGATGGACTGACCGATTCCAATCTTTCCAAAAAGCATGGCGGCGTGATCAACGTCTATGAATAGAGTCATCTATGTTTCTCTCTTAGTTGTAAGTCAAGGAAGGTTGTTTCGGTCACCGAAACTTAGAATTGTTTGCTCTCATACCCATGAAGTACATTGACCGCATTGATGCCGATCTCATCGACCATATAGCCGCCTTCCATGACGAAAAGCGTCGGCGCGCCGACAGTGGCGATGATTTCGCCCATGCCAAAGAAGTCCTGGCTTTCCAGAAGAAAGTGGCTGATCGGATCGTCCTTGAACGTATCGACGCCCAGGGAAATCACCAAGAGTTCAGGCGAGAAGTTACGAAGTTTTTTGCAGGCGTGGATCAAGGCGTTTTGATAACTATCCCAGGTGGTGTTTTTCGGCAACGGATAGTTCAGGTTATAACCGTCACCGGCGCCTGCTCCACACTCGGTACTGAAACCCGAGTAATAAGGATAGGAAACCGACGGTTCTCCATGCAGGGAAGCAAACATCACATCGTTGCGATCGTAGAAAATGTTCTGCGTCCCGTTGCCATGATGGAAGTCGACGTCGAGCACCGCGACACGTTTAGCACCTTGAGTCAGTGCATGTTGCGCGGCAATGGCCGCGTTATTCAGGTAGCAATAGCCTCCCATGTATTCACGAGCAGCGTGGTGTCCGGGTGGACGACACAGGGCAAAGGCGCTGTTGTGGCCTTCGTTGATCAACGACAGTCCAGTGAGTGCAATGTCCGCGCTGGTTTTGACGGCTGCCCAGGTGGTCGCGGTGATCGGCGAGCCGGCATCCATGGCAAAGAAACCGAGCTTGCCATCAATGAACGCGGGGACGTGTTCATTGGACAAGTCGCGCACCGGCCAGACCAGGGGCAGGGCATCATGCTCCCGACCGGTTGCCGTCCATTCGGACCACGCGGTTTCCAGAAAGGAAACATAGCGCTCACTGTGTGCATTGACGTAGCACGCCCGGTCAAACGTTCGCGGGACGATGATATCGCCGAGCCCAACGTGCTGGACTCGGTCGCGAACGGTATCCGCTCGGCTTGGCTGTTCGAAAGAAGGTTTGAGAACGCCGTCCTTCAATTCGGTCCCATGGTGCAAGCGATGGGAATCGCTGAAAACTGTAAGCATTTATACGCATCCGTCGTGGTGGTCCAGTGCCAATAGTTTGTTCTGGTACGGATGCACTTTCTTTGCTTTTTGTTCTCGCTCTGCTAGCGTAATCGGGATTATTTTCCCGTGGATGGCACCATGCAGAAAAAAAATACCCATCGCGCATTGCTTGACGATACCGACCTTTCCATCCTTGCCTTGTTGCAGGAAGACGCCAGTATTTCCAACGCCGAGTTGAGTGAGCGCCTCTCGCTAAGCCTTACTCCATGCTGGAGGCGGCGCAAGAGACTGGAAGAGGAGGGAGTGATCAAGGATTACCAGGCAAATCTGGACCGGCGCAAGCTGGGGCTGGACATCATGGCGTTTGTGCATATCCGTTTTACCACGCACACCGACCATACCCCCGAGGCCTTTGAAGCGGTCATCATGCAGCTCCCGGAGGTATTGTCCTGCCACAAGATAACCGGGGATGCCGATTACCTTTTGCAAGTGTTGGCTCAGGATCTTGATAGCTACAGTGACTTTGTCGAGAGCGTATTGAGGCGACAACTCGGTATCGCCTCTATCCAGTCAAGTCTTGCGTTGCGTGAAGTCAAAACGACCAGTCGTATCGCCATTCCGGGGCGGACAAAGCAGTAAACCGACGTTCTGAAGCGTCCAGCCCGAGAAATTCATTTCCCCTGAGCCTGGCTGCCCGGACTGGCTCCTCTTATTGCATCACATAACTCCCCGGCGCCGGCTCAAGTGCCGGATGTTGCGCGTTGCCCATGTCCAGCACTGAAGGCTGGCGTTCCCCCGCATGTTCGGCCAGCCAGACAAACCAGTCATTCCACCAACTACCCGGATGCTGCTGGGCATTCTTGAACCAGGTTTCTGGATTCTTGGTGACGCGATTGTTGGTCCAGTAATGGCGTTTTTCCTTGGCCGGTGGGTTGATCACCCCCGCGATATGCCCTGAGGCGCCGAGCACGAAACGCTTGGTTCCAGACAGTAGCCCGGTGCTGGCGTAGGCGCTTTTCCATGGCACGATGTGGTCGTCATGGGTGGCGAGGATGTACGCAGGGGCATCGATGGCGCGCAGGTCCAGCTTGACCCCGCAGCAATCCAGCTCGCCGGATTTCAGATCGTTCTGCAGGTAGGTATGGCGCAGGTACCAGCAGTACATCGGCCCAGGCAGGTTGGTGCTGTCGTTGTTCCAGAACAGCAGGTCAAGGGGTATCGATTTTTGTCCCTTGAGGTATTTGTCGACGTTGTAGTTCCACCACAAGTCATTGGGGCGCAGCAACGAGAATGTATTGCCCATGTCCTCGCCCTTGAACAGGCCGATGGGGCCGTTGAGGCCGCCGATGGTGCGCTCGCGATAAGCCACCAATTGCTCGTCGACGAAGATGTCGATGGGGCCGGTATCGAGGTAGTCGAGGAAGGTGGTCAGCAGGCTCACGCTGGCGATCTCTTTGTCGCCACGGGCCGCCAGCACGGCCAGCGCCGAGCTCAATAACGTGCCACCAATGCAGAAACCCACGCAGTTGGGCCGTTGCTCGCCGCTGATTTCACGGGTCAGCTGCAGGCCTTTGATAATCCCGGTTTCAATCAGGTCATCCCAGGTAGTGCCGGCGTGTTCCTGGTCGAAGTTGCGCCACGACATCAGAAACACCGGGTGGCCTTGCTGCAACAGGTGGCGAACCATCGAATTGTCGGGGCGCAGGTCGAGGATGTAGTACTTGTTGATCGATGGCGGAACGATAAACACCGGGCGCCGGTACTGGGTTTCGCTTTGCGGATAGTACTGGATGAGCTGGAAGAGTTCGTTCTCGAAGACCACTTCGCCGGGGGTGTTTGCCAGGTCGACACCCACTTTGAACGCGCCGGCGTCGCACTGGCGCATCTTGCCTTCCTGCAGGTCGCTGGCCAGGTGCATCAGGCCTGTGAGCAGGCTGCTTCCTTGGGTGTCCACGACTCGTTGCAGCGCATCGGGGTTACTGGCCAGAAAATTGCTCGGCGCGCCGGCGGCGATGGCTTGCTCCGCCAGATAGAGCAAGCGTTGACGGGGTTTCTTGCCGTCGATCGGCAGCTGATCGAGCAGCTTCAGCAGAAAGCCGGCGTTGAGCAGATAAAACGCCGCGAGGGAACCGAACAGCGGTTGGCTCCAGTTGCCGCTGGCGAAACGTCGATCTTCGAAGCTGAAGGGCTGACCGGTCAATAGACGCTGGCCGAGCTCACACCATTGTTGCTGGTAGTCCGATTGGAGGCTGTCCAGGGTTTCGCGTGGCAGCTCGAACCAGGCGTCGTAGTCCTGCCCGGTAAACCAGGGATTGGTGCTGACCCAGAACCTTAATTGTTGCACTGCAAAGGACGCAATGAACGGAACCTGGCCCGACCAGAGTGTGTTTAAGGTATGCGCGTTGTCCATGGAACTCCTTGCCCATATGAATAAACCGGACGGAAAAAAACGCGGCGCCGGACGTCGGTGCCGCGTCTGACAACTCAGCCTGTGTTTCTAACGCTCGATGACCAGGCTGACACCCTGGCCGCCACCGATGCACAAGGTGGCCAGACCTTTTTTGCCATCGCGACGGATCAGTTCATGTACCAGCGACACCAGAATCCGCGCGCCTGATGCGCCGATCGGATGACCGAGGGCAATGGCGCCACCGTTGACATTGACCTTGTTCATGTCCCAGCCCAGTTCCTTGCCGACGGCCAGTGACTGCGCGGCGAACGCTTCGTTGGCTTCGATCAGGTCCAGGTCGTCCAGGCTCCAGCCGGCCTTCGTCAAGACCAGACGGGTAGCGGGCACCGGGCCGATGCCCATGATCGACGGGTCCACTCCGGCACTGGCATAGGCCTTGATGCGCGCAAGTACCGGCAAGCCCAGAGCCAGGGCCTTGGCGGCGCTGGCCAGCATCAGCACGGCAGCGCCGTCATTGAGGGTCGACGAGTTGCCCGCGGTCACGCTGCCGTTTTTCTGGAACGCGGGTTTGAGGTTGCCCAGTGCCTGCAACGTGCTGTCCGGACGCGGCTGTTCATCGGTGTCGAAAACCAGCGGCTCGCCCTTGCGCTGGGGGATCAGGATCGGGGTGATTTCACCCTTGAAGTAACCCGCCTCGATGGCCGCGGCGGCTTTCTGTTGCGAGGTCGCGGCGAAGGCATCCTGATCTTCACGACTGATGCTGTATTGATTCGCCAGATTCTCGGCAGTGATGCCCATGTGGTAGTCGTTGAAGGCATCCCACAAACCATCTTGAATCACGCTGTCTTGCAGTTGCGCATGACCCAGGCGCAGGCCAGTGCGCGCCTTCGGCAGAACATAGGGCGCCAGGCTCATGTTTTCCTGACCGCCGGCAATCACCAGTTCGGCGTCGCCGCAGCGGATCGCCTGGACCGCAAGCTGGACCGCCTTAAGGCCTGAACCGCAGACTTTGTTCAGGGTCAGGGCAGGGGTGGTATGGGGCAGGCCGGCCTTGATCGCGGTTTGGCGTGCCGGGTTTTGCCCCGAACCTGCTGTCAGCACCTGGCCGAGGATGACTTCATCAATCTGCGCAGCGTCGATCCCGGTCTGTTCGAGCAGGCGACGAATCACCGCCGCGCCCAATTCGGTAGCTGGAATGGCGGACAGTGAACCTTGAAAACTGCCAATGGCGGTGCGAGTAGCGGCAACGATTACGACTTCGTTCATGCATGACCTCATTAGGATTCTGTCGAGCGGGAGCAGGGCATCCGTGCCCTGACAGGCTTACTGCATGTTCATGCCGCCGTTGACCGAGAAGTCGGCACCGGTGCTGTAGGCCGATTCATCGGACGCCAGCCAGGCGACGATCGAAGCGATTTCTTCGGGTTGGCCAAGGCGCCCGACCGGTGTGGCTGCGATCATGGTGTCGAGAATGTCCGGGCGGATGGCCGCGGTCATGCTGGTCTGGATGTAGCCGGGCGATACGGTATTGACGGTCACGCCCTTGCCCGAGACTTCCCGGGCCAGTGCCATGGTGAAGCCATGGATGCCGGCTTTGGCCGCGCTGTAATTGGTCTGGCCGAACTGGCCGCGCTGACCGTTGATCGACGAGATATTGATGACCCGACCCCAGCCCTTGGCCAACATGCCTTCAATCACCTGTTTGGTGGTGTTGAAGAGGCCGCTGAGGTTGGTCCCGATCACCGCGTTCCAGTCTTCTGGAGTGAGTTTGCGAAAGGACGCATCCCGAGTGATGCCGGCGTTATTGACCAGCACATCGATCGGGCCGAATTGCTCTCGTGCCATCTCGAAGGCCTTGCGGGTCGATTCCCAATCGGTGATGTCGCCGAAGATGCATTCGAACTGATAACCCGCCGCCAGTTGGGTGGCTATCCATTCGTTCTTGCGGGCGGAATCCGAGCTGCAGCCGACGATGACCTTGAATCCTTCCTTGTACAGGCGTTGGCTTATCGCAGTGCCAATCCCACCCATACCACCCGTGACCAACGCAATACGACCAAGCGACTCCATACAATCCCTTCCTTTCTTTGTTTTGCGTTGCAAGATGGGGAGATTGTTCGGTATTGGCCGGGCCTGCGGAAGTGTTGAGAGGTGACTGTCTGGTGTCCAACGGTGCCACGCCCCGGTGAATGCCGGATGGCGAAAAACGCTGGTTACCTATACTGGGATCAATATTGGCAACTGAAGAACCCGTTAGTCTTTGGATTCATTGCAGATCAGTTATGGCTCCGGACAGGACGTTCGGTTCCACAGGTCATTGAGGACGCCATGTACAGAATGAGTTCAGGTTATGCCAGCGTGCTGGCGAATACGCTCTCGGCTCAAGGACTGGATGTCGCCAGTCTGTGTCGGGAGGCTGGACTAGACATGAAGCTCGCGAATAAACCCGGAGCGTTTTGCGAGCGAAGGGCAATCTATCGATTATGGGACCTGGCTGCTCAGGCCTCGGGTGATCCGGACATCGGTCTGAAAGCCTACGGAAACTTCAATCCCGGCATTTTTCAGATCGTCGGCTACACCATGATGTCCAGTCTCAATTTGAAAAAAGCGCTGGAACGGCTGGTTCGCTTCAGTCCGTTGATAGGCACCGGATTCAGCCTTTTCCTTCTACCGGAACAGCAAAACTACCGACTGTCCGGGCTCGATCATCAACAAAGCGGCTCGGTCAAACCACGCCAATACAGTGATGCCGGATTGGCGTCATTGCTGGGGTTCTGCCGTTGGCTGGCGGGCAGCAAGTCAGTGCAGCCCTTGAGTGTGGATTTCACTTATCCCGAACCTGAAGACACCTCTGAACACCGTCGGCTGTTTGGATGCGACCTGCATTTCGACGCGGCCTACGACAGCATTGTGTTCGACGGGGAGGAGTTGCAGCGCCCCTTGAGCATGGCCAATGAAGCGTTGGCGGTGCTGCATGACAGCTTTGCCCAGGCGCAACTGGACCTGCTATTTGGTGTTTCCATTGTCGGCAGGATTCGGGCGATGGTTACCGAGCGCTTGAGTCAGGTGCAGGGGCCATGCGACATGGAGTCGATCGCTGCAGCCTTGAACATCAGCAAGCGAACACTGCAACGCGCCCTGGAAAAAGACGGGACCCAATTCAAGGACGTACTGAATGCCGTACGCAGGCAATTGGCCGATTTTTATCTGCGTCATTCTCACTTCAACATGAAGCATGTGGCCTATCTCCTTGGTTTTCATGATCACAGCAGCTTCAACAAAGCCTGCAGCCGCTGGTTTGGCATGACACCCGGTCAATATCGGGCCGATGAATCGTTCGGGATCAAGGAGACAATGCCGGTCTGACACGGCCTCCCGTCGACGTTCAGGTTATTTCACCGGAGGTTTTTTTACGGCTTTCTTGCCCTTGGCAGGTTTGCGCACCGCACTCGCCACCTTGGCGATGGGGTCAGGGGTCACTGCGGGGATTTTCTGCTTGATCGGCTCTGGCGTTATCGCCGGTTCTTTCACTTCGATGGCATCGGCTGCATCGGCTGCACCGGGTGGTTGGGTCAGGCTGAAACCTGGCAGCGGAACGTCGAGTAGCGTGTGCAGCTCACACCAGCATGGGTTGTTTGCGCCGCTGGTCAGCAGTTCGGGCAGCAAATTGGCGACGGCCGCCAGCACTTGTTGGCGCTCTTGGGCCTCAACCAGCATTAAGGGCAGGCTGTGCAGGCTTTCTTGCGGGTGGGTGGCGACCAGCAGTTTTTGCAGGCGCAGGGTTTCGCGCAAATCTAGCGGCTTGGCACTGTAGTCCTGGAGCAGCACCTGCAGTTGCAGGATCAATTTCTCGACGCTTTCCTTGCCCGGTTCGTCGCTGTCGCGGCCCAGCAGGAACAGGATCCGTATCAAGGCTTCCATCAGACCGCCAAGGGGCAAGGCATCCTGCAGGCGCTCGTTCAGAACCTGATCGTGCTGCTTGGCGTGTTCCTGCAGATTTCGACCGGGTGCATTGCCGGCGAGGCTATTGAGCACGCCATACACGCCGTAGAAACACATTTCGTGAGCCGCATCACGCAGGTCCCGATAGCCGTTCAAGGCGTCCTGCACCTGGTTGGAAAACAGTTCCTGCCAGACCAGTAACGGGTTTTTCTGGCTGGCGGGGTGACGATCCTTGCTCACTTGGGCGGCACTGCCAGCCAGCCACCACAGCGCCGGGTTCAAACTGCTCCAGGCCACTTGCTGCTGATGGAAAGGGTGCGCGCGGCGCAGCATTTCGGCGCTCGGTTCGTTGATCAGTTGGCGCAACCACGGGCGTATGAATTCGTCGTACACGCTGTTGTTGATGGCGGATGCGCGTTGCACTAGCGCGAATTCGCGATCGTCATCACGGGGCGGCTGCACCTGGCCATGAATGTCGGCGATACGCCGGGGCTCGAAACGCACGGTATACGGCGTCGCCGAGTGCTCCGGCAGGTCGTCGATCAGCATTTCGTATAGCCCGGCCGGCAGCGCATTGATCGCATCGACCGCACCCAGCAACTCGCGGTGCTCACGCCGCGCCACTTCACCGGACACGAAGATGCCCAGGTGACCGATGCTCGCATGCCGCAGGTAAACGATGGTGCGTCCGGCATTTTGCAACGCGAGATCGCTGGGATAGACGTCGGTGATCCAGTCCAGTGCCTGCTGCGGGGAGGTGATGTTGTCGCCATAGGAACAGAACACCACCACCGGCACTTCGATCAATTTGAGGTCGAGCCCGCTGCTCTTGCGCCCCAGGCCGCCAGACAGCTGATTACCGATGAACAGGTCGTCGACAATCATCTCGATCTCTTCGCTATTGAGCAGGGTCGGGCTGCCCCACCAGCGTTCGAAATCCAGAAAGCGTGCGGCCTCGCTGTCGACTTCGCTGAACAGGTGGTAGTACTTGCCCCAATAGGTATTGGCCGGGTCCAGGTTTTCGAAATTGCTCACCAGCCAGGTGCCGTCGAAGCGGTCATTACCGAGGTCGCTCCCCAGGCGCGCCATCCAGCCACCGCCCAGCAAACCGCCGGTGTAGCGCATCGGATTGCGGCCATTGACACCGGCCCAGTACGACAACGGCGCACCGTTGACGATGATCAGCCCCGGCAATTCCGGCCGAGTGGCCGCCAGGCCCATTAACGCCCAGCCCGCTTGGCAGTTACCAATGACGACAGGTTTGGCGCTGTCCGGATGCCGGGTGCTGACGACCTCGATGAACCGTGCCTGGGCGTCTGTGATATCGGCAAGGGTTTGCCCTGGGCGTGGCGAGTGACTGAAGGCGATGAAGTAGGTGGGATGGCCAGCTCTCAGGCTTTCGCCGATGACCGAATCCTGTTTGAAACCGCCGATCCCCGAGCCGTGACCGCCGCGGGGGTCAATGATGATCACGGGCTGTTTTTTGCTGTCGATCTGTTGCCCCGGGCCGCCGAGGATTTGCAACAACGAATAGTTGACCGCACGAGGCAGGTCTTCACCAGCGACCAGCGTTTGATGATTGAACTTGAGCAGCAGTGGATACCCGGCGCGTTCGTGGGCCAGGGTGTTGTCGCCGCGCTGACGCAAGGTGTCCCAGAACAGCACGCTGCGTTGGCCAAGGTCAGTGAAGTATTCCTGCCAGTCAGCCGGTGTCGGCTGTCTGAGTTGCCCAAGACTAAAAGGCGCGAAAGTTTTTGCCTGGCGCTTCTGCACGGCGTCGAGGACGTTGTGGGTATTGAGGCGTTGCAGATGATCAAGGTGTTCGAACAAGCCGGCGGGGTCGCTACGCTCTTCATCTTGCAGCGCAATATGTGCTTCCTGACCCATGGTGATCTCCTGCTGCAATGCATGGGAACCTGCGCATCTAAACCCTTTAGTTAAAGAGGGCTAGGCTGGCCGTTCGATGAGCAGGAGTCTACAGCGAATAAGCAGGGCGTTAGCAACGTTTATTTTGCACCGCACAAAAATAGGCGTTGCCAAATGGTTTTGTGCACTGCAATATCAAGGCTAACGCGATGACTGACCGGATCGCTATCGCGTCTTCAGCCTCATCAGGGCCTTCCAGCACAAGGAGATTCAAGCATGTCTTTTTTCAATTCGGAAAAACTGCAAACCGCTCAGAAAGCCAACCTCGACCTTTTGCAGCAAATCAGCGGCAAAGTCTTCGCCAGCGTTGAACAACTCAGCCAGTTGCAGTTCAAGGCACTGCGCGACTCCACCGAGGAGCAGTTCGAAGGTGTTCGCAAGCTGCTGGCCGTCCGTGATCCACAAGGTTTCGCCGAGCTGCAGGCTTCTTTCACCCAGCCGAGCGCGCAAACCGAACGCCTGGCCGAGTTCAATCGTCAGGTTCAAGCACTGATCGTGGGTACTCAGTCGGACATCGCCAAATTGACCTCGAGTCAGGTCGAAGCGGGCACCCAGCAGATGCATGAGTTCGTTGAAACGATCAGCAAGAATGCACCGGCCGGCTCCGAGCCTGTTGTGGCCGCGTTCAAGTCAGGCCTGGCGAATGCCGGTACTGTGTTCGAAAGCGCACAGAAAGCCGTAAAACAGGCTGCCGATGTGGCTCAGAGTGGTTTCGAGGCAGCGACTGCTGCGGGCACTAAAGCTGCCCCGGAAGCTAGCGCCAAGCCTAACAGCGGTAACAAGTAAGTCACGTAAGACCAGCAGTACCAATGGCGATGGGTTTATTCCCCATCGCCATTTTTTTGTGCTGCGAAAAACCTTGTCGGGGCGGCTCTGGTTCACGCTGATACCAGTCGTCTGATCCAGTCCAGCAGCACACCGGGCAACAGTTCGGGTCTGTGCAGCAAGGCATATTGCCGCGAGCCAAATACCGCCGGCAGGTAATTCGCCGCTTGGCGGTCGATGGTCAAACAGAAGGGATAGATGCCTTGGAGCTTGGCTTCGATCACCGCCTGACGCGTGTCTTCCACACCATAACGGCCTTCGTACTGATCAACATCGTTCGGCTTACCGTCAAAGAGCAGTAACAAGAGACGGTGCGTGGCGGCTTCGCGCATCAGCAATGTGCTGGCGTGGCGCAGGGCGGCACCGGCCCGGGTATAGCGTTCCGGCTCGAGGGCGGCGATGCGTCGACCGACTTCATCGCTGTAGCGCTCATCGAATGCTTTCAGGGTGCGGATCGTGACCCGCTGCGGCCCTTCGCCAGAAAACGCCAGCACGCTATAGGGCTCTCCCAGGCTCTCCAGCGCCAGACAGACCAGCAGCAACGCCTCGCGCTCGACATCAATGACCCGGCGATGGCTGGACAGCCAGCTGTCGGTGGAGCCGCTGACGTCGATCAGCAACATGATCGCCATGTCGCGCCGGCCACGGCGCTGGGTCTGATACAGCGCCTGCGGCATGCTCAGCCCGGCGCGGGCCTCGGCGCAACCGTCGATATACGCCTCCAGATCGATATCATCGCCCTCCCATTGTTTGCGGAGCCTGACGCGTTGGGCCCGCAGACTTTCGAATTGCCGGCGGATGGCATCTAGCACCGGACGGTGAGTGTCGAGGGTTCGCTCGACCCACTGCTGTGGGCCTTCCGGGGCGGGGCACAGTTGCAGCGTCGCACCCGGATCACGGTAGGCCTGGCGGCGGTAATCCCACTCGGGATAGCTGATTGCGTTGCTGGCGAGATCCTGTACACCGTGCTGAGCACGGGTCTGTGGCGGGTTGTCAGACAGCAGCACTTCTTTCGGCCGACCTGCCGTGATCACCAGTCGGGCTTCGTTGAGTTCGGCCAATGACTCGGCAAAATCAGCCGCCGGGGTATCGATATCCCGGTCGGCAGGGCGCTGCATCCCCATGGGGTCTTCGGCCTTTTCCAGCGGTTCGGCGGGCTGCACCATCCACAGGCCTTGTTCCTGATCGTCGTCCTCGTCGGCACACGCTTCGCGCACAGTGGGCTGACGTGCGAGGCGGGCGCTATGGGGCAGGGTATCGGCGGTGTCGATTTCGCCGGGCAGGGGCGACACATTCTGGCCCGCCGACGGCTCGCGCAGGTCGCCGGTCCAGGCATCGAGCAGCAACAGATGAGCTCCCCGCCTGTGCGGTTCGTCGATGGACAGGAAACGTTGCTCAAGGGTTTCTGACTGTTGCACCGAGTCGGCCGTTTTGGCAGGTATCTCCAGTCCTTCCAGAGGCGTGCCGCATTCGCTGCGCAGCAGTAAACGAAGGAAGTTTTCCAGAGGTTGTCGATGATTGGGAAAGGCACGAAGCGGCGGGCGAGCCGCCAGGGCATGTTGACGCAAGCCATGGATCGATGGCCCTAACCCCGGCAACAGTCGCACCAAATCCGTATCGGCGGCCCAGGCTTCCAGAAGTAGATAGACGCTGCGCTGCATCGGGTTGTCGAGGGCTGGCAGGGCGCTGGCACTGCCTCGTCGGGCACGCATCGCCTGTTGCAAGACCAGGGTTCTATAACGTTGCAGCGTGAGCGAGCCATCATCGCTACCCAAGTCCTCCGGCAGCCATATAGTCACGCCATCGGTCGCCGGGACGGCACTTTGCCGACACGGCTTTTCGTGACGCAGCAAAAGCTTTTTCAGGAACGTGGGGGGCGAGGGTGGTTGCGCGACACGCAACGGATAGTGGGTGTTGAACACCGCCTTGATCAGTAAATCGAGGTGTTGTGCAACTTCACCGAGGGTGACGATTTTTGCAGCGTCCGAGGGGGCTCGGTGACGACGCCACAACGCCTGCGCATACACCGTAGCGTGGCGTGCGACATCGGTGATGAGGTCCTCGGCTTCAGCCATTTAGATAAACGTCAGGTCAACGAGATCGCGCATGGCCGCGACCAGCACCGCGTCATCGGACAGCGGCGAGATCAGCGCGACCCGACAGGCGATGGGTGCAGCAATGCCGCGGGAAATCAGCCGGGCAGTAGCGATCAGCAGACGGGTGCTGGGGACTTCCGCCAGGCCCCGGTCCTGCAAGGCGCGTATCCGCTGGGCGAGGGTGACCAAGGCGTGCGCGGTGGCGTAGTCGGTGCCACCCTCATGGATGACGATGGCGATTTCGCGCTCGGCCGGCGGGAAGTCAAAATCCAATGCCACAAAGCGCTGCCGGGTACTCGGCTTCAAATCCTTGAGAATGCGTTGGTAGCCAGGGTTATAGGACACCACCAGTTGAAAGTGGGGCGAGGCTTCGAGGGTCTCGCCGATTTTGTCCAGCGGCAGGATGCGTCGGTGGTCGGTCAGCGGGTGCAGGACGACAATCGTGTCTTGCCGCGCTTCGACCACCTCGTCCAGGTAACAGATAGCGCCTTCGCGCACGGCTCGGGTCAGCGGGCCTTCTGTCCAATGGGTGCCTTGATGTCCGATCAGAAAACGTCCGACCAGGTCGCTGGCACTCAGATCGTCATGGCAGGAAATGGTGATCAACGGACGCTTGAGACGCCAGGCCATGTGTTCGACAAAACGGGTTTTGCCACAGCCGGTGGGGCCTTTGAGCATGATCGCCAGTTGTTGCGCATGGCATTGTTCGAAGATTGCCACCTCGTCGCCGAAGGGCTGGTAATAGGGCTCCGCCTGCAGCGTTGCAGGTTCGGCGTGCATCAGCGAGCGGTCCGTCACAACGCCGCGCCCGGGGCTTGAGGTGTGGCCAGGACCGGATCGGTTTCATCGACATTGAAGTCTGGTGCATGGCGGAAAAATTCGAAGATGAACAGCCCGGCACCCAGACTGAACATCGACGCCGTCGCCACCAGCATCAGGAAGTGCACCTGAATCTTCAATTGCACGTCGAGGTAGCCCAGGCCAAGAATGCGCTCCAGATACACCTGACCAATGCCCGCCGTGGCAAATGACAAGGTCATGCCGAACATTCCGCCCAACTGCAGCCAGAATGCCCAATAACCGATACTGCTTTCCTCCACCGGACGACGGGTCATGCCAGGCAGCGCATAGGTGATCATCGCCAGGACAATCATGGCGTAGGCGCCATAGAAGGCCGCGTGGCCATGCATGGCGGTAATCAGGGTGCCGTGGGTCCACTTGTTGACGTCGGGGAAGGTGTGGGCCAACCCCAGCAGACCGGCGCCGAACATGGTGAACACCGCACTGCCCAAGGTCCAGTGCAAGGCCAGTTTGTTGGGGTGAGAGAGGCCGGAGCGGCGCATCGCGTTGTAGGCATAGATCGCCATGCCGATCAGCGCCATCGGCTCAAGCGCACTGAAAAAACCGCCCAGTGGCAGCCAGTAATGAGGAACACCGATCCAGTAATAATGATGTGCGGTGCCCAGAATGCCGGCAATGAACACCAGACCGACGATGACGTACAGCCACTTCTCCATCACCTCGCGGTCAGCACCGGACAGCCGGATCAGCAGATAGGCAAGGAAGCCACCCTGAATCATCTCCCAAACACCTTCGACCCACAGGTGGATGGTCCACCAGCGGTAATAGATCGATACGACGTAATTTTCATAGTGCAGCAGCGCCGGAAGAAAGAGCACGGCGGCGCTGGCCAGGCCCAGCAGCAGGACGCCCTCGGTGGCGGTGAAACGCCCGGCCTTCTTGATCGTCATGCCGATGTTGTAGAGGAACATCAGCATGCAAATCACGATCACGATCTTGTGGGGCAGCGGCTGTTCGAGCAGCTTGTTCCCGGTGCCATAACCGAACAGGTAGCCCAATACCGCGGTGACCCCCATGGCCGTCCACAACCCGAGCTGGATATAGGCCAGTCTGGTGCTGTGCAACTCACCACGGGATTCATCCGGCACCATCCAGTAGGTAGCCCCCATGAAACCGGTCAGCACCCAGACGATCAACAGATTGGTGTGAATGGCCTTGGTGACATCGAATGGCAAGAGGTTCAGCAGCGGATCCGGCCCGAGGTATTTCGCCGCCGAGAGCAGGCCGAACACCAGTTGCAGGCCGAACAGCACCATGGCAACGGCGAAATACCAGTAGGCGACGGATTGAGATCTGTAGCGCATGGTCATCCCCTGCGGTTACTGGAACGACGCCAGATAGGCGACCAATTGATCGATCTGTTCGGGCGTTAGCGATTTGGCGAAGGTGTCCGGCATGAAGGACATGCCGTTGGCGGAAAACATGTCGCCCGGATGCAGGTAGGCACTCGGCGTGATGATGGACTCGCGGATGAAGCCTTCGGCATCCTTGGCCTTGCCCTTGTAGTCAGGCGAGGCGATGACCTGCCTGGCCCGACTGGCCAATCCGGCCAGCGACGGCCCGGCGAGGTTGACGCCCGGCGCAATCGAGTGACAAGCGCTGCACACCGGCGTTGCGGTTGTTCGAAACAGCGCCTCGCCCAAGGCGATCGGGTCTTCCTTGCCAGACACCGGGCGGGCGGCGGGGGGTGGTTGGTCGCCGCCGGTGGCATTCTGCTGTGCCACGGTGAGGTCCATGCCGGGGATCGACGCCCCGGTCACCAGAATCGGGCGCGGCGGCCAGCCTTGATTATCGACCTTGCTCACCCAGTCGAGGAAGGCGATCAAATCGGCGATTTCCTCGTCGCCAAGTTTCAGGTTCGGCATCAGACGACGATGGCGTTTTTCGTCATAGAACTTTGAAGGGTCTTTGAGGAACGCAGTGAGGTAAGGAGCGCCGCGCTGCTGGGTGATTTTCGTCAGGTCCGGGGCGTAATAAGCACCCTCGCCGAACAAGGTGTGGCAATTGATGCAATTGTATTGATGCCAGACATCCTTGCCGCGAGTGACCTGCGGCGTGATCTGCTGGGCATTGGTCAGTGTGGGGAACTGCCGGTGACTATCAACCGTCATGCCCAGAAACACCACAGTGGCGATCGCCGTCGATATCAGCGCGAACGAGCGTGTCTGGCGTTTGTTCATTGTGAACTCCCTATACGCCGATACCGGTCCAATAGGTGATGCCGATCACTCCGGCATAGACGACCGCGCTGGCCATCAGCACGAGCACCGCATAGCTGACGAGCTTCAAGACTTTTTGCACGACTGCCTCCCAATGTGAAAGTGCAGGTGGAAAGTGCAGGGTCGTTCGCGTTACGCGTTAAATGCTAATGCGCGCGAAAGAACGTTAGCCCGTTGCGCTGACGATTGCTTGAGGTCTGCATTCGAACAGCTGCGAGCAGGCGCTAAATATTGACGACTTCACCACGTCTTGCATTCAAGTGCTGTGGTTGAGTGGGGGAGGCAGGATGACTTTGAGCCTAGTAGACGTCGCGCTACTGTCAATGACTCGGGAGTCCTTCATTCACCGTCTTTTTTCTTTGCGCCATCCGCGCCAGGCTTGCCGCCGAACATGCCGAACAGGTTCTGGGTGTTCAGGTACAGCGCCTTCGACTGGTCGACATATTGCCGCATCAGGTCCTGCATCACCGGCGCTTGCTGGTGCATGAACGTGCTCCAGGCCTCGGATGATTGCGCACCGGTCTGGGACTGGATGTCGATTACGGTCTGAATGCTCTTGTCCAGGTAACTGGCGAGTACGCCCTGATAAGGGCCGTAGAACTGGATAATCCCCATCAGCATGTCGCTGGTGAAGATCGGCTCACCGCCGCTTTCGGCTTCCAGAATCACTTGCAGCAAGATGCTGCGCGTCAGATCCTCGCCGCTCTTGGCATCGACCACCTGAAAGGCAATTTTATCGACCACCAACTGGCGTATGTCCGCCAGCGTCAAATGACTGCTGGTGTGGGTGTCATACAGTCGGCGATTGGGGTACTTCTTGATCAGGCGGGGGGTGGTATCAGTCATGCGGGGCATCTCGCGCGGGCCTGGTTTGCAGGCATCTTAACCTACAATCATTATTGGTGTGCTTCAGGCCGCGATGAGGCCCTCCAGCACACCGAAGATTCCCGAGTCGTAAAAAAGGGGAGCCCGCCGGTAGCGAGCGTGCCCCCCTCAGAGAAACTGAATCGGCTTACCAGATCGGCAAGGTGTAGCTGACGATCAGGCGGTTTTCATCCAGGTCGCTGCCGAAATTAGTCGAGCGAACTGTCGCGTTACGCCACTTCACTCCGACATTCTTCAGCGGACCGCTCTGCACGACATAGCCGATGTCAGTATCACGTTCCCATTCCTTGCCTTGCGGGCGGTTGTTGCCCAGATCGATGTTGTCGCCGGTGAGGTAGCGGGTCATGAAGGTCAGGCCCGGAATGCCAACGGCCGCAAAGTTGTAGTCGTAACGCGCCTGCCAAGACTTTTCGTCCTTGCTGGCGAAGTCGCCGATCTGCACGAAGTTCACCAGGAACGCATCGGTGCCGTTGACGTAGGCGTAGCCGGTGTCGCCGCTCATGCCTTGATAACCCAGGCCCAACGCATGCCCGCCGAGGCTGTAGGTGAACATCGCGCCGATGGCGTTGTTATCGACATTGCTGCCGCCATCGTCCGTTGAACGGGCGAAGCGCAGATCCGTCTTCAACGACTGGCCGGTTGTGACCGGCAACACGTAGGTCAGGTTGACCAGGTGCTGGCTGTAGAAGTTGTCGAGATGTCCATAGCTGTAGCCAGTGGCGAGGTTGCTGGTCCATTTGTAGTTCAGGCTGGCGAAATCGAAGCTGTCGCTATCGAGATGACGTGTGGTGATGCCCTTGGCGCCGGTGCGGGTGATGCCCATGTCCTCGTAGTCCGAGGAGTCGCGCTGATTGACTTGCGTCAGTCGCCCGGCATCCACCGTCAGGCTTTCGATTTCCAGCGACGTCAGCTGACCGCCCTTGAAGGTTTGTGGCAACAACCGTGAATCGTTGGCCAGTATCGTCGGCAGTTTCGGCAGCAGCGTGCCGAGTTTCAGCGTGCTTTTGGAGGCCCGCACTTTGGCGGTCAGGCCCAGTTCGCCGTACTCGTCCTGAGCCCCTTTGCTCGTGTCGCGGTGGCGTTTGAGCAGGCCGGAGCCTGCGCGATCAGGGCTGGAATCGAGCTTGACGCCGACCAGTCCGATGGCATCGAAACCGACACCGATCAACCCTTCGGTGAATCCCGATTCATAGCGCAGCAGGAAACCCTGTGCCCATTCCTCTTGCTTGGATTGCGGGGCGTTGTCCTGGCGATAGTCGCGATTGAAATAGAAGTTGCGCAGCTCCAGGCTGGCCTTGCTGTCTTTGACAAAGTCCGCAGTGGCGGGGGCCGAGAGGCTGATGATGCCGCCGGCCAGCAATAGTCGGGTAGCGTGGATGCGGGTGTTGCGGTCCATGGTGAAGCCCCTTTGTTTTTATTATGGAAAGACAGGTCCCGCGGCCCTCGCCAGGTGGGCGAGGGCTTATCAATAAAAAACGCGAACGCCAAAAAGAGAGGAGCGTGGCGCCGCGTGGGTTCAATCGTTAGAACTGTTCGGCGCTCAGGCCAAACAACGAGGCACTGCCCGCGCGGATGGATTGCTCCAGGCTCAAAATGCGCGGCAGCAAGCGGTGGATGTAGAAGTCGGCGGTGGCGATTTTCGCGCCATAAAACCCTGTATCTTCGGGCAGCTTTTGCTTGGCAACCTGCGCCATGCGCGCCCAAAGCCAGGCATAAGCGACGTAACCGAACAGGTGCAAATACTCCACCGAAGCAGCGCCGACTTCGTTGCGGTTGGTCGCGGCCTGATCCTGCAGCCAGTCGCTCAGGTCTTCCAGACGCTGCACGGCATCGAACAGTTGAGCGGAGTAGGGCGCGTCGGGCTGATGGGCGAAATGGCGGATCTCGCCGGTGAACTGGCGCAGCGCGAAGCCCTTATCGGCGAGCACTTTGCGTCCAAGCAAGTCCAGGGCCTGAATGCCGTTGGTGCCTTCGTAGATCTGCGCGATGCGTACGTCGCGGACCAATTGTTCCTGGCCCCATTCGCGGATGTAGCCATGGCCGCCGAACACTTGCTGGCCGTTGATGCAGCTTTCCAGCCCCGTGTCGGTGAAGAACGCCTTGGCCACCGGTGTCAGCAGCGCGACCAGGGTTTGCGCGCTGTCGCGTTCCTTGGCGTCATCGGAAAACTTCGCCAGGTCCAGTTGCTGCCCGACATAACTGGCGAACGCACGACCGCCCTCGGTCATGGCTTTCATGCTCAGCAGCATGCGGCGCACGTCGGGGTGAACGATGATCGGGTCAGCCACTTTGTCCGGAGCAATGGCACCGGTCGGCGCGCGGCTCTGAACGCGTTCACGTGCATAGGCGACGGCGCTCTGATAGGACGCTTCGGCGCAGCCAATGCCCTGAATGCCGATGGACAAGCGCTCGTAGTTCATCATGGTGAACATCGCCGCCAGGCCTTTGTTGGCTTCGCCGACCAGCCAGCCGCTGGCGCCGTCGAAGTTCATCATGCAGGTGGCCGAGGCCTTGATGCCCATCTTGTGTTCGATCGAACCGCAACTCACAGCGTTGGCATCGCCGAGGGAACCGTCGGCATTGACCAGCACTTTGGGGACGACAAACAGCGAGATGCCTTTGGGCCCTGCTGGTGCGTCCGGCAGTTTGGCCAGCACCAGATGGACAATGTTTTCGGTCAGGTCCTGATCACCACCGGTGATGAAGATCTTGCTGCCGGTAATGTTGAAGCTGCCGTCGGCCCGGGGTTCGGCGCGGGTGCGGATAATTCCCAGATCGGTGCCGGCGTGGGCTTCGGTCAGGCACATGGAGCCGGCCCAGCGGCCTTCGTACATCGGTGGCAGGTAGAGGTTTTTCAGGGTGTCGCTGGCGTGGGCATCCAGCGCCAGGCAGGCACCGGAACTTAACGCCGAATACAGGGCGAAGCTTGAGTTGGCGCCGTAGAGCATTTCTTCGAACTGCACGGCGAGCATCTTCGGCATGCCCATGCCGCCGAAATCGGCATTACCGGAAAGGCCCACCCAGCCGCCCTCGATGTAGGTGGCATAAGCCTGTTTGAAACCGATCGGCGTGCTGACTTGGCCGTCAGCCCACTGGGCGCCTTCCTCGTCGCCACTGCGATTCAATGGCGCAATCAGGTGTGAGGTGACTTTGGCCGCCTCCTCAAGAATGGCGTCAGCGGTGGCGGCGTCGACACTGTCGGCCAGGGCTGGCAAGCGTGCCCACAAGGCCGGGGCATCGAACACTTCATGCAAGACAAAGCGCATGTCGCGCAGCGGGGCGTTGAATTCGGGCATAACGTGAACCTCAAAAGGGTGTGCGATGGACACGGCGCCGCTTGGGCGGGCCGTGCCCTTTCAATCAATGACTGGAAGCGCTGGCGGCACCGAGGCCGGTCTGGGCGCGAACAAACTGGTCGGCGTAAGCGTCACGCTCCTTGTCGGCCCGCACGCTGCGGTCGAGTTTCGACACCACGACGATCACCAAGAACGCCAGTGGCATGGAGAACAGCGCCGGGTGGTCATACGGGAAGATCGCCTGTGCATGACCGAGCACGGTGACCCAGACCGCTGGCGAGAGAATCACCAGCACCAGCGCACAGATCAGGCCGGCGAAACCACCGATGATTGCGCCTTTGGTGGTCAAGCCTTTCCAGTACATGGCCATGATCAGCACCGGGAAGTTGGTCGACGCAGCGATGCCGAAGGTCAGGCCCACCAGGAACGCGACGTTCATCTTCTCGAACAGAATGCCCAGCAGAATCGCGATGATGCCAAGGCCTACGGTGGCCATGCGGGTCACGCGCATTTCCTGTTTCTCGCTGGCTTTGCCCTTCTTGAACACCGTGGCGTAGAGGTCGTGGGAAATCGCCGAAGCACCGGCCAGGGCCAGCCCGGAGACCACCGCAAGGATGGTGGCGAAGGCCACGGCCGAGAGGAAACCGAAGAACAGATTGCCACCGACCGCTTTGGCCAAGTGCATGGCGACCATGTTGCCGCCACCAATCAAGGTGCCGCCGACTTCGCCATTGACGTAGTACTGCGGGTCGGTGCCGATGATCACCATCGCGGCGAAGCCCAGGGTGCATACCACCAGGAAGAAGAAGCCGATGAAACCGGTGGCGTAGAACACCGATTTGCGCGCTTCCTTGGCGTTAGGCACGGTGAAGAAACGCATCAGAATGTGCGGCAGGCCGGCAATCCCGAACACCAGGCCCAGCGACATCGAAGCGGTGTTGATCGGGTCGGCGAGCATTGAGCCGGGGCCCATGATGTTCCAGCCACTGGCGTGCGCTTCGACGGCTTTGTCCGCGAGGGTTTCGTAGCTGAAGCCGAATTGCGACATGGCCATGAATGCCAGGGTCGTGCCGCCGGCAAGCAGCAACACAGCCTTGATGATCTGCACCCAAGTGGTGGCGATCATGCCGCCGAAGATCACGTACACCAGCATCAGCGCGCCGACGATCACCACGGCTACCGGGTAGTCGAGGCCAAACAGCAACTTGATCAACTGACCCGCACCGACCATCTGCACGATCAGGTAGCAACACACCACCGTCAGCGAACCGAAGGCGGCGAAAATCCGCACTTTGTTCTGGTCCAGGCGATAGGACACGATGTCGGCAAAGGTGTAGCGCCCCAGGTTGCGCAAGCGCTCAGCCATCAGGAAGGTGATGATCGGCCAGCCAACGAAGAAGCCGATGGTATAGATGAAGCCATCGTAGCCCTTGGCGAACACCAGGCTGGACAGCCCCAGCAGTGTAGCGGCGGACATGTAGTCACCGGCAATTGCCAGGCCATTCTGAAACCCGGTGATGCCACCGCCCGCGGTGTAGAAGTCAGACGTGGATCTGGTTTGCCGCGCGGCCCACCAAGTGATGGCCAATGTGCCCAGTACGAAGACGAAGAACATGCCGATCGCATGCAGGTTGAGTGGTTGTTTTTCCACCGCACCCAGCGAGGGTGCAGCCAGCACAACGGAGGCCGGCAATAGCCCGGCGGCGGCCAGGAGAAGTTTACGCAGCAGAGTCATCACTTGCTCTCCTCGAGAATGGCGGCGCCCAGTGCGTCGAAACGTGTGTTGGCGCTGTAGACGTACCAACCGGTCAGCAGCCAGGAAAAAATGATGATCGCCGCGCCAACCGGCATGCCCAGGGTCAACATCCGATGCTCGGCGATCGGCGCGTGCAGCCACCGCGGGGCAAACGCCACCACCAGCATGAACGCGTAGTAGGTGCCGAGTACGGCAGCACTCAGCGACCAGGCCAGGCGCGAACGGCTGCTCACCAATTGAAGGAATTTGGGGTTGGAGCGAATGCGTTCACAGCGTCGGGTGTCGGTTGAATGAATGTCGATCATGGGTGGCTCCACATTGTTTTTGTTATCAGTGTGTAGGTCAGGGGCAGGGCCAAATTCAGCCTGCACGAGCCCGAAGCGGCAGGTAAAACACCTGCCGCCTGGTGGGTACAACGTCGATTCGGTTAGAGCGCTTTGGCCCTGTCGCGCAGAACGTACTTCTGGATCTTGCCGGTTGAAGTCTTCGGCAGCAGGGTGAAAATCACGGTGCGCGGGACTTTGAAACCGGCCAGGTGTTCGCGGCAGAAACTGATGATGTCGGCCTCGCGAACGTCCTGGTGATCAGCCTTCAATGTGACAAAGGCGCAGGGCGTTTCGCCCCACTTCTCATCGGGACGGGCGACGACGGCCGCTTCCATGACGGCTGGATGGCGATAGAGCACACCTTCCAGTTCGATGGTGGAAATGTTCTCACCGCCGGAAATGATGATGTCCTTGAGTCGGTCCTTGATCTCGACATAACCATTCGGATGACACACCGCCAGGTCGCCAGTGTGGAACCAGCCGCCTTCGAAAGCTTCGGCCGTGGCGGTCGGGTTCTTCAGGTAGCCCTTCATCACGGTGTTACCGCGCATGAAGATCTCACCGATGGTCTGACCGTCTCGCGGGGTCGGCTCCAGCGTCTTCGAATCGCCAACCATCACACCTTCGAGCGTCGGGTAGCGCACGCCCTGACGGGATTTGATTTGCGCTCTTTCGTCGAGCGGCAACTCATCCCATTCGGCATGCCAGGCACAGAGCGTCACCGGGCCATAGGTTTCGGTCAGGCCATACACGTGGGTGACCTTGATGCCCATTTCTTCCACGGCACCGATCACTTTGGCCGGTGGTGCCGCGCCGGCGACCATCGCGTTGACCGGGTGATCGATCGCCGCTTTCGCAGATTCCGGCATGTTGACCAAGGCATTGAGCACGATCGGCGCAGCGCACAGATGGGTGACCTGATGCTCGCGGATCAGCGTGAGGATTTTCTGTGGATCGACGCGGCGCAGAAACACATGTACACCGGCCATGGCGGTGATGATCCACGGGTAGCACCAACCGTTGCAATGGAACATCGGCAAGGTCCAGAGGTACACCGGATGGTTGCCCATGGCCCAGGTCATCTGATTGCCCAACGAGTTCAGATAAGCACCGCGATGGTGGTAAACCACACCTTTCGGGTTGCCGGTGGTGCCGGAGGTGTAGTTCAGCGAGATGGCTTGCCATTCGTCCGCCGGCCACTGCCAGGCGAAGGCCGGATCGCCTTCGGCCAGCAGCGCTTCATAGTCCAGATCGCTGACCGCCTGGCCTTCACCGTATTCCGGGTCATTGACGTCGATGACCAGTGGCGGGTGATCGAGCATGCCGATCGCCGCGTGAATCACATCATGGAATTCGCGGTCGGTAATCAGCACCTTGGCTTCGCCATGTTGCAGCATGAAGGCGATGGCTTCGGCATCCAGGCGCACGTTGAGCGGGTTGAGCACCGCGCCAATCATCGGCACGCCGAAGTGCACTTCAAGCATCTCGGGAATGTTGGGCAGCATCACCGCTACCGTGTCGTTCGTGCCGATGCCGCGACCGGCCAGCGCCGAAGCCAGACGGCGGCAGCGGGTGTAGGTCTGCGCCCAGGTGCGGCGAATGGAACCATGGATGACGGCGGGGTAGTTGGGGTAAACGCTGGCGGTGCGCTCGATGAAGCTGAGCGGAGACAAGGCAATATGGTTGACAGCCGCAGGGCCTAGCCCTTGTTCATAGATCGACATGTACGGGTACTCGGTGGCTGATTGTTAGCTCTATAGGTGACCTTGCAGCGTAGCCGCTGAGGTCGCCTTTTATGTCCGGCCTGTTTTATATAACATTCAGCTACCGATATGGAAGTACAACCTACGTCATATAGGATATGTACTATATTTGATTCTTGCGGGACTAAATGAATACAGTGACACCGCAAACGCCGGTATATCCTTGGCCTCCCCAACGAAGCGGACCTGTGATGACCCTGACTCCCGTTCGATTGCACAGCTGGTTGCGCCTGCAGCGCGAGGGTGTGTCTCTGGCCGCCCGGGCCGATGCGTTGTGCCGTGCGCTGCAGGATTGCCCCGAGGTGCGCCGGGCGGTTTATCTGAGTTGGCAACCCAATGCGCGGATTTACAGCCACGAGGGCGCCGCCCAGCATTTTCCACCGGGGCTGGGCGACCCTTCGCTGGCCAGCGATCAGCGGTTGTTTGATCGGCTGGCCGAAGCGGGGCGGCTGGATCTGGCTCAAGTGCGTCAACTCGATTGTTGGCTGGCCGGCCGGCTGCGCCGGGCCGCTATCAGCCATGGCCAGGTGTTTGATCTGGCGTTGCAACCGGGGCAGGCGGGTTTGTTGCTGGTGGAAGTGTGCGAGGGCGTGAGTCTTGATTGGCTGGGTTGGGTGCAGGACTTGCTGACGACGTTGCTGAGCAGCGTCAACGGCATGCTGCGTGGCTCACCGCTGTTGGGGCACGACCCGCAACCGAGTCTGTTGCTCGATGCGCAGGGCCGACCGCTGGAGTTCAATGCCGCACTGTTGGCACTGCTCGCCGAAAAACCGCTGACCGATGTGCTGGGTTTTTTGCCGGTCAATCACCGGGTGCTGGTACGCGCCTGCCTGGACCAGCAACGCGCCATCGAAGGGGTCGAAGCCCAGTTCGAGGCGCAGATCCTGATCTGGACGTTTATCCCCGATCCGCAGGACAACCGTGTGCTCGCACGGTGTCGCGATGCCACGGCACAAGTGCTGGCCGAGCGTGAAGCGGCCACGGCACGGCGGCTGTACCGGCTGATCATTGAAAACACCACCGACCTGATTTCCAGGCATACACCGGACGGGCGCTTTCTCGATGCCTCGCCGGCGTCCTGGACATTGCTCGGCTACTGGCCGGAGGAGTTGCGCGGGCAAATGGCCCAAGGCTTGTTCCATGGCCAGGACCTGGCCAGCCTGGTACAGCGCGCGCGGGATGCCCTGGAGCAGGATGGTTATCACACGATGACGTATCGGATTCGCCATCGGGATGGGCATTACCTGTGGTTCGAAACCGCCAGCCGGGCGATTCGTGAGACCTATACCGGGGCCGTGGTGGAAGTGGTCAGCGTGTCCCGGGACATTACCGCCCGGGTGCACGCCGAGGAGAACAAGCGACGCCTGGCAGAAGTCGTCGAGGCCAACACCGATCCTGTGTTGTTCATCGACCCCGAGGGGCAAGTCACTTACCTCAATCCAGCGGCGCGGCGCATCCTGGGGATCGACGAGCAACAATCGATGCCAGCACTGGCAACGTTGTTCGCCAGCGGCGACCTGGCACGTCTGCAGCGTGATGGCTGGAGTAGCGCCGAACGCGACGGTGTCTGGAGCACCGATGCGCGATTGCAGCCACCGGCAGGCGGCACTTCAGTGCCGGTATCGCTGGTGCTGCTGGCGCACCGTTCGGCCGGCGGCGAGCGCTATTACTCGTTGGTGGCGCGGGACATGACCGAGCGTGAACTACGTGAAGTGCAACAGCGTCGCCATCAGGACGAACTGGCGCACACCGCGCGGTTGGTCACCCTGGGTGAATTGGCCTCGGGCATCGCTCACGAAATCAACCAGCCATTGGCAGCGGTCGTCAATTACGCCAATGCCAGCCAGCGCTATTTACAGACGCTGGGTTCCAATCCCCAGGCCACCGCCAAAGTGGCGCAAGGGCTGGAGCGCATTACCCATCACGCCACTCATGCTTCAGAAGTGATCAGACGTTTGCGGGCGTTTCTGCGCAAGGGGCAACGCCGCATGCAGGCCTTGAATTTCACCGAGGTCGCCCGCGAGGCCGTGCGTTTATGTGCCTGGGAGGCGAGCAATTGCCAAGTGACAATCGAGGATCGCCTGCCGGATAATCTACCGCCGATTTATGCCGACCGAGTGCTGCTGGAGCAGGTGCTGCTCAATCTGTTGCGCAATGCCATCGACGCCAACCGCGAACAACATCCGGGGCAGCCTTCGCTGATCGTGATGGCTGCGGGGCAGGGCGCTGGTGCAACCGTAGAAATCAGTGTGCAAGACCAGGGGCCAGGCGTCAGCGAGCCCGAACTGGAGCAGATATTTACCCCGTTCTATACCAGCAAGGCCGATGGCCTGGGGCTTGGCTTGTCCATGAGCCGCAGCATCATCGAAGGTTTTGGTGGCGAATTGCAGGCCCGACGCCAACCTGTCGGGCTGCTGATGTGCTGCCGTTTGCCGCTGGCCGGCCCAACAAAACAACAACAGGAATGACGTAATGGCAGGTGTGACGGAGCACGTGGTGTATGTGGTCGACGATGACCAAGGCATGCTCGATTCGACAGTCTGGTTGCTGGAGTCGGTAGGGCTCAAAGCCTTGCCGTTTACCAGTGGCGTGGAGTTTCTCAATGCCTGTGATGCCACGCTCGCTGCCTGCGTGCTGCTCGATGTTCGCATGCCCGGCATGGGTGGTTTGAACGTGCAGGAAGAAATGCGCGCACGTGAGCTGAACCTGCCGATCATTTTCGTCAGCGGGCACGCGGACGTGCCGATCGTGGTTCGCGCCTTCAAGGCGGGCGCCCATGACTTCATCGAGAAGCCCTACAACGAGCAGTTGCTGCTGGACAGCGTGCAACAGGCGCTCAGCAACTGCGCGGCAAGCCGCTCGGGCAATCAAGGGCACGAAGCCTTGCAGGCACGTTTGCTGACACTGACCCCGCGGGAGCGCGATGTCTTGCTGCCGCTGGTCCAGGGTTACACCACCCGGGAGATCGCCGAGCAACTGGGCGTCAGTGCGAAAACCGTCGACCTGTATCGTTCGCGGGTGATGAAACGCATGCAGGCCAATACCTTGCCGGACCTGGTGGGCATGGCCATCGCCGCTGAACTGGTTGATCCGCTGAAGCTGCGGTGATTGCTCGCGTTTTCTGATGAGCGTCTATGGGGGGAGGATCAGCCGCAAGACAGACCGGACGTCCCACCAACGTTATGACTGCCTGAGCTTGCGCTAGCATGAAAGATGTTCAGGTCACTCGCCATTGAGACTGGTCATGGGTGTGTCGAGCGTGCGTGACGGGCTCTGCCAATGGCAGGGGCCGGAGGAGGCGTGTTGAAACCATTCCAGCTCAGACCCAGCGCCTCAACCCTGAACATGTTGCGTCAAGCGTGCCTGCAACGCCGTGATGCGGTGCCGCCAACGTTAACGGAAAAAGCGCTGATCCCGGGCATTCCAGATGCTCGCTACTGGCTGGACCAGGACCTGACGCCGTTCATTCGGGATGTGAGCCAGGCCAACCTTCGAGAGGCTGAGGCGCTCGCCAGCGCAGGGCTACCGAACGACATCCTGCCGCGGGCAAATTTGCTGGCCGTTTCGGGCGGCGGCGACGCCGGCACATTCGCGGGGGGCATCATTGCGGGATGGACCCGGCATGGGTCTCGACCGGTGTTCAAAGTCGTCACCGGCATTAGCGCTGGCGCCCTGGTCGCCCCGTTTGCCTACCTGGGGCCCCAGTACGACGATGTCATTGTGCGTATCTGCAATGCAGTCGGTCCAAAAGACATTTTCCATGCGCGCAATATGCTGACCCGTCTTACCAGCGATGGTATGGCCCACAGCAAGCCACTGTCGCGGCTCATTGCGCAGCACGTCACTGCCGGGATTCTTGCGGCGATCGCATCGGAATACGCCAAGGGACGGCTCCTGATGATTGGTACAACCGACCTTGATTCAGGGCGCCCGGTCACCTGGAACATGGGCGCTATTGCCTCCAGCCAGGCACCGGGAGCGCTCGAGCTGTTTCGCAACATCATGGTCGCGTCGATGAGTATTCCCGGAGCCGTCTCACCCGTCATGATTGATGTGGACGTCAACGGCCACCCGTTTCAGGAAATGCACGTGGACGGAGGTGTCCTGACGCAGGTGTTCCTTTACCCACCCGGCACCGTGATGGCGCTGAACCAAGTGCCCGGGGCGCGTTTGCGGCGTGAACGGCATTTCTATGTCATTCGCAACGGCAAGCTGGAACTGCAATGGTCCGGAACCAAGCGCCGAACCTTGAACATCGGTGGTCGAGCCATCAGCGCATTGATCCAGAATCAGGGGATCAGCGATCTGGATCGGATTTATCGAATTGCCCAGCAGGACGGGGCGGACTTCAACCTGGCGTACATCGGCGCCGACTTCCACATTTCTCGCCTCCATAAATTCGATGGCGAGTACATGAAGCGCTTGTTCAAATACGCCTTTGAACTCAGTGCCAAAGGCTATCCGTGGCATAAATCGCCGAGTACGTGAGAGACGGTCTCAGCCGATCGGCTCGGCCGTACAACTCATTTCCCCAGAGCCTGGTTTCTGGAAAAGCACCACGTTGCCGTCTTGCCAGAAGCTGTAGCTTCCCTGGGAATCCTTGCCAGTGTATTGGGTTCCCGAATCACTCGGCACTTGGTTCAGGGTGATCGAGGCGTTCGCCCATTTCAGGTACACGACACCCGGCTGGGTGTTAAAGAAAGTGGCGGCAATCAACGCGTTTAACCCTGTACACCGAAAAGCCAGGGGGCCTTCGGTGAGTCTGTCTGGATCTTTGGTTCTCGCAATTGCCGAGCCTTGACGTAGCTGATGCGCGCGCTCGGCATAACTTCGGATCGCGCATGCCTTGGCCTCAGACGTGGAGGCACACTGATTGCGGGCTTCGATCCAGAACTGCTGGTCGATCAAGATTTTGTCTGGAGGCGGCACTGAATGATCATCGGTGAGCGCCAGGCGATAAAGACGCGTCAGTTCGATATCCATCTGCATCAGTTGTGGGTCGCGACAAATAAGCTTTTCGACGGATGCCTTTGCCGTGGCGCAGTCGAAGCTGGTCTGGAAGGTCGGCGAAGCATTGGCACAGGTGCCCGTCGCCGCGCAAACGCTGGCAGCGAGCAGACGGGTGAGCGTTTTCATGTTGGGTTGATTCATTACCTGATACCCGGATTGCTGTGGGATCTATTGATCCGTTGAACAGTCATTTGTTCGCATTGGGTATATCGCAGTGTAAGTCAGTGCTTAAAACTTGCCGCACCCGTTCGAGTTCGAGTTCGAGGGAGTAGCAGTACAAAAGGAATTAGAGGTTGCATCATAAGAACTTTGTTCCAGGGTTAGTCGCCAGACGCTGAGCTAGACTCAAAGATCCAAAGCACACTGATAGCAGTGGAGGCTTTATGAAGAAATTCATCCCCCCCGGTCTGGCTACGATTGTCTCGGTATTCTGCCTTTGCGCTTCAGCCGAGACCGTAACGCCGCTCAAAGGGCAGTCCCCCGAAATGATTCAGCAGGACATCAGCTCATGCCAGGCTCAAGCCGGCAACGCAGCAAGCAGCACAACGCCCCAATCGGGTGGACGTGCCCGTGGTGCCGCTTCTGGCGCAGTAGCAGGTGCGGCGGTTGCCGGAGCGCGCGGTCGTCAGTATGACGAGGTTTATGACAAGGTAGACGACGACGTTAAACAGGAATATCGACAGAACAAGGCCAAGGATGCTGCTGTGGCAGGTGCGGTTGTAGGTGGATCCCGGCAACGTCAGGATCGTCGTCAGGATCGCCGGGCAGAACCGGCGGCTACTGCTTCGGCCTACAACAGTTGCATGCAGCAACGGGGCTATCAGATAACCCCTTGAACCTGAACAACCAAGGGTAATTGCATGAAAATCTGCATCGTCTTTGACGGGCGCGACGGTGCAGGGAAGGGCGGAACGATCAAGGCGCTCAAGCCTGCCTGACCACAGAGGGGGTGCAATGCGCATTCCATTGTTTTACGCGGTGTCAGCTGTATTGTTTTTGAGCGGACCTTACTGCCTGGCGCAGCCATTGGATGCGAGCGCGACCGCAAACGCTGCCGATACAGCACCCGTCACGGCGGCGGCCAAAGATGCCGTGTTTACCCAGGAACAGCTGGATCAAATGCTGGCTCCCATTGCGCTTTACCCGGACCCACTGCTGGCACAGGTGCTGATGGCCACCACGTACCCCGGGGAAATCGCCGAGGCGGTAACCTGGTCTAAAGCACACCCTGAAGCCAAGGGCGATGATGCGGTCAAACAAGTGGCAAGCCAGCCCTGGGATCCGAGCGTGCAAGCGCTGGTCGCTTTCCCACAGGTGCTGGTAACGCTGGGACAGGATCCCGTCTGGGTACAACGCCTGGGTGATGCCTTCCTGGCGCAGCCCGACGATGTCATGGGGGGCGTGCAACGCTTGCGTCATCAGGCGCAAGCAGCAGGCAACCTGCAGAGCAACCAATATCAGAACGTGACGGTTCAGGCTGCCGCGGCACCGGCAGCTCCGGCCAGCAGCACTTCCACCATCATCATTCAGCCCTCCGATCCGCAGGTGGTGTACGTCCCCAGTTATAACCCGACAACAACCTACGGCACCTGGCCCTATCCAGCGTCGCCTCCCGTTTACTATCCACCGCCGCCAGCCTATTACCCCGGATCGGCATTGATGGCCGGGTTGGCGTTTGGTACCGGTGTGGCGATCATCGGCTCGTTGTGGGGTGAATGTGACTGGGGCAATAACGACATCGACATTGATGTCGATCGCTACAACAACATCAATCGCAACAACCAGATCACCAATAACCAGAACAAGTGGCAGCACAACGCCGCTCATCGCGATGGCGTTCCCTATCGAGACAGCAAGAGCCGCGAACAGTACGGCCGACAACTGGGTGGCGCCAATCAGCGAGAGGCCTATCGAGGGGACGATGCTCAGCGCGCCCAGGCTCGTGAAAAAGCCCGCAGTTCAATGGACAAGCACGGTATCGAACGACCTGCCACCAGCAACCGCGAAGCCCGTGATCGAGCACGCGAAGCCCAGTCTGGAACCTCGGCCAGCAATCGGATGCAAGCAGGTACAGACAGACCGAAGTCGTCTGACAGAAGCCAGGGTACTGCCAGAAATACTCGGGAGAGTCAGCAACCCAGGAAACAGACCGCTCAGGTAAATCAGCGCGAACAGGGTAACGCTCAGGCGCGCCAAGCTGCGCAAAACCGGCCGTCCGCCAGTACGGGAAGTGCCCGCAACAATGCATTCGCCGGTGCGCGCTCACCGTCCCAGGCTAACGCACAGGCCAGTCGTGGCCAGGCCAGCGTGGCATCCGCCCAGCGCCCCGGTGCCTCGCGTTCAGCCGGCCATCAGATCAGTCGCCCCTCCAGTCCACCCGCGCGTCAAAGAGGGGGCCGTCGTTGAAAAACAATCCTCGATTGAAGGCACTCATGGGCACGCTCCCTCATGCCTTGGCGATAACTGCCGGCCTGGCGTGGTCATGCATTGTTACGGCACAGCAGGCATTTCCAACGCCAGAAGAGGCCGCTCAAACGTTCGTTGAAGCACTGGGTACGGAACGCGCCGACCAGGCACGCCTGACAGAACTGCTGGGTAATGAATGGCGCAGTTTCATCCCACGCGAAGGCGTGGAGCGCAAAGATGTGGATGCGTTTTTGAAGCAATACCACGAGCAACACAGCATTGAAAAAACCAGCGATCGCAAGGCGGTCCTGTCGGTCGGCCGTGACCACTGGACACTGCCTATCCCCATGATAAAAGCCGCGAACGGTTGGCGCTTCGACATCGACGCCGGTAGCGCCGAAGTCCGTGCACGTCGAATTGGCCGCAACGAACTCGCCGCGTTGCAATCAGTGCTGACTTATCATGACGTCCAGATGGACTATGCGTCAGTGGATCGCGACGGTGACGGCGCACTCGCCTATGCGCAAAAAATCTTCAGCACCGCCGGCAAGCACGACGGGCTTTATTGGGCGGATGACGATAGCGGTCAGATCAGCCCGTTGGGTCCCTTGTTCGGTAAAACCATTGCCGGCGAAGACTGGCATGGTTATCACTTCCGCATCATTGATGGCCAGGGGCCTTCCGCACCTGGCGGCGCCTATAGCTACCTCATCGGTGACAAGATGAGCCGTGGCTTTGCACTGATCGCCTGGCCGGCGAAATACGATGACACCGGGGTGATGAGTTTCATGATCAGTCATGAAGGACAGGTGTTCGAAAAAGACCTGGGACCCGGTGGTGACAAGTTGGCGCAGTCGATGAAGCGCTTTGATCCAGATGACAGTTGGAAGGTGGTTACGGAGGGTCAAGAGTAGATCTGCCTGCGCCTCTTCAACCTTGTTTACGCGGACGATGCACTGATGATTCGTTTGCTGTTTCGCAGCACTTGATCACCCATGGGTGAGGTGCGTACAGAGGTTGGTTATCTGTGCTGTCGCGGCCCTTTCATATCGTTCATCCATTAAAAAAAGAACCCCTTAGCCCCAGATAACATGATTTTTCATGCGGTCAAGCCTTCCATATAGTCATCGCAAGCCCAATCGGAACACCTTTGTGTTTCATCGATGCGAGATAAATTTATGGATGACAAGCTAAAGCCCGACCAAAGCCAGGGTGCTGGTATGGGGACACGAGTGGTTTGGGGAGGGGAGCAAGTTCAGCATCCCTACAACGCTACCCAGACTCCCATCGTCGTCAGCGCCGCCTACGGTTACCATGACATCGATGAATGGTATGACGTGGCGTTGGGTAAAGAACCTGGTTTCATTTACAGCCGCATGAGCAACCCGACTGTCTCTGTCCTGGAACACAAACTCTGCGAGCTTGAAAGCGCAGAATCGGCTGTCGCTTTCAGTACCGGGATGGCGGCAATCAGTGGTGTGTTGCATACCTTCCTGTCCTGTGGTCAACGTGTGGTTTCTACCCGCGACAGCTACGGTGGCACTAACAAGATCTTTGAAGAGTTTCTCCCTCGCATGGGCGTCGAGGTCACGCTTTGCGATACCCTCGACACCGAAGCTATCGAGCATGAGATCGCTAAAGGCTGCACTGTTCTCTATCTGGAAACCCCGACGAACCCAACACTGAAAGTCCTGGATATTCGACGTCTCGTGGCGGCGGCGAAGCGTGTTGGGGCGTTGGTCATAGCAGACAACACGTTCGCGACGCCTTTGAATCAGAACCCCCTTGCACTCGGGGTTGATGTAGTCGTGCACAGTGCTACCAAGTTTCTATCCGGTCATGGCGATGTGCTTGGCGGTGTGGTCTGCGGCACCGAGCAGCTGATGTCTCAAGTTCGCCATTACCGCGAAATCAATGGAGCCTCGCTGGATCCTTTCTCGGCTTATCTCATCATCCGCGGTATCAAGACTCTGGCTTTGCGTTTGCGCCAGCAACAGGCGAGCGCGCAAGTGCTGGCCGAGTATCTATGCACCGAGCCACTGGTGGAGTCTGTGAACTATCCGGGACTCCCTCAACATCGAAGTCATGTCATTGCTCGCTCGCAGATGCGCGGATTCGGCGCAATCATCAGCTTCGTGCTGGTGGGAGGCATGGACACGGTGACTCGTTTGCTACCGCTGCTTAAGTATGCACATCGGGCGGGTAACTTAGGCGCGGTGGAAACCATCTACGGGCCGGCACGGACAACCAGCCACGTGGAAAACACCTTGGAGGAACGCGAAGCACTTGGAATTTCCGAGGGCTTGGTCAGGGTCTCCGTGGGTATTGAAGAGACGGCCGATTTATTGGCTGATCTTAAACAAGCATTCACGTTAGTTCGCAGTAAACAAAATCATGCACGTCACCACGCTGATAACACCGAGCGTTTCACTGAGGTGGGAGCCTGAACTCGGATAAGACTGCCGACTGTAGGGTCGGACAGTTCTTCATGAATAGTAAAAACAATAACAACTAGCGACAAATTAATGGTGCTGTCTAATAGCCAGTAACAAGGAATTTTGTCCGGACATTTCATGAGAATATAGCGATGACCACTCAAATAAAAAATGATCAGCCCGATCCAGAATCAAACTTCAAGAAAGAAATGCAAACCCGCCACATTGTGATGTTGGCGTTGGGCGGTGTTATCGGCACGGGATTATTCCTTACTTCCGGTTACACCGTTAATCAGGCAGGGCCGCTCGGCGCGGTGATTGCCTACATCATCGGTGCGGTGATGGTGTATCTGGTGATGGTCTGTCTCGGTGAGTTGGCGGTACAGATGCCAGAAACCGGATCTTTCAGTAGCTACGCAACTCGATACCTGGGCCCCGGCACGGGCTATACCGTGGCGTGGTTGTACTGGCTCACTTGGGCGGTCGCTATTGGCTCTGAGTTTACGGCTGCGGGTATCCTGATGGTTCGGTGGTTCCCTGAGACACCGGTCTGGATCTGGAGCGCGCTTTTTGCCATGGCGGTCTTTTCAAGCAACGTTGCCTCTGTTCGTTTGTTTGCAGAAACCGAGTTCTGGCTTTCACTCATCAAAGTTTTGACCGTTATTACTTTTATTGTCATTGGTGGTGCGGCTATTTTCGGTCTCTTCCAAGTACAGCATTTGCAGGGTGTCGGGCTCTCAAACTTTACCCGTGAAGGGCTTTTCCCGACAGGCTTCTTACCCATTGCAATGACACTTCTAGCTGTCTCCTTCGCATTTTCCGGGACTGAGCTTATCGGGATTGCCGCCGGTGAAGCGCAGGACCCTCAGACAAGCGTTCCCAAGGCGATCCGCACGACAGTAGTCCGTTTGGCGCTGTTCTTCGTGGGTACGATTTTCGTACTGGCGACCTTGCTGCCCCGCGAGCAGGCGGGAATCATTGAAAGTCCGTTCGTGATGGTGTTTGAGCTGATTGGCATCCCGTACTCAGCTGACATTATGAACTTCGTCATTCTCACCGCCTTGATTTCCGCCGCTAACTCGGGGCTGTATGCAGCTTCGCGCATGCTTTGGACGTTGAGTGATCAAGGGCACATGCCCAAGCGCTACGCCAGGCTTTCGCGCCGGGGCACACCGGTTAACGCGATTGTTTTGAGCATGGCGGGTGCTGTGGCATCTCTGCTAAGCAGTGTGCTTGCCCCTGACACGGTTTACTTGGCCCTGGTGTCGATTTCGGGTCTTGCAGTCGTGGTCGTATGGATGAGCATCGCCGCGAGCCAAATCGCCTTCCGACGCCACTACGTGGCCAATGGCGGGCGAGTTGAAGATCTGCATTTCCGGGTGCGCGGCTACCCTTGGGTTCCCATTGGTGCGCTGTTGTGTTGCTTGCTGGCCTGTGTCGGTATTGCGTTTGATCCTGAGCAGAGAGTGGCGCTTTACTTCGGTCTTCCGTTTATCGCGTGGTGCTACTTTGTTTATTGGATCACTCGCAAGAAGCGGGAAGAGCGGTTGGCATTGGCAGCGGCTGTCCATCATTCCGCTGGCGCAGCGTGAATAGCTCAGGCAATGATTGAGCACAGATAATTCCCGATGAGGTTGCGCCGATGAGTCAAAAATCACTACCGCCCCTGAATTGGCTGAGGGCATTCGAAGCGTCGGCGCGGTATTTGAACTTCACCCATGCAGCCGAGGAGCTGCACCTGACTCAAGGTGCAGTCAGTCAGCAGATCCGTCAGTTGGAGTGTCACCTCGGTGTGGCGCTATTCAAGCGCCTGCCCCGAGGGCTTGGATTGACGGAAGAAGGGCAGTCGTACCTGCCGGTAGTTCAAGACGCGATCAGTCGTCTTGCAGTGGGTACAAACGAGATTTTTGGCCAGCGCAATCGAAGGCATGTGAAGGTGCGTGGCAGCCTTTCCTTCCTTCACTATTGGTTGGCCCCTCGGCTCGCAGATTTTTGTCGCGAGTATCCGCAAATCGATATCCGATATATCAGCAACATTTGGGTGAAGGAACCGGATGGAGAGGATGACCTGGAGATTCGCTGGGGATGCGGAGAGTGGTCGGGATTGCACGCTCAGCGATTAACGTGGGACATCCTCCAGCCCGTTTGCTCGCCACAGCTCATGGCCAGCTCACCGATACGTGAGCCTCGCGATTTGATGAACCATTCTTTGCTGCATGTATTGGGATACGAGGAAGGTTGGGGTTACTGGTTGAAGCGGGTGGGTGCAGACGATGTCGATTATTCCCGTGGTCTTCAGTTCGACACACTGATTTCCACAATCCGCATGGCGGAACTGGGGCAGGGCGTTGCCTTGGCGCGGTCTTCCGTCGTGGAAGACTTGCTCAAGAGTGGGCACCTGATTGCTCCATTCAGTCACCGAATTGAAGCCAGCGAGTCCTTTTATCTAGTGCGCGAGCAGGCCGAGGTGCTCTCGCCTGATGCCGCGACTTTTTCTACATGGCTGGTGGCTCAAGCCCACCGCCCTTTGTAATTCGGAGTCATCCATGTATTACGTAAGCACACGCGGCGGTGAAGTGCGGGCGGACTTTCGCAGTGTGGTTCTGTCGGGGCTTGCCGAAGATGGCGGTCTCTATGTCCCGGCAACTTTGCCTGTCTTCACTGAGGAGCAAATTACCAGTTGGTCGTGGCTGCCATTCGATGAGCTGGTCTGGCGAGTGGTCTCACCCTACGTTGGCTCTTCCATGGACGAAAGCACGCTGCGTGCGTTGCTCAGCGACAGCTATCGGAACTTTAATCATCGCGCTATTACCCCGCTTGAGCAGATTGGCCATAACGAGTGGATACTCCAGCTGTTTCATGGCCCGACCCATTCTTCCAAAGATTTCGCTGCGCAACTGCAATCGCGTTTGGTGGAGCATTTCCTGGGTGAGGTCGGTGGCGAGGCGCTGATCGTCGGTGCGACCAATGGTGATACCGGGCTGGCGGCGCTTGAGGCATTCGCTAATTGCCCGGGCACCCGTATGGCGATTATGTATCCGCGCCATGGGGTACCGGCTGAACAACTCTCTGCCCTGCAAGCGGCAGACCCTGAGCGGGTTCAGCTTTTCCCGGTAGACGGTAATTTCGACGACTGCCAGACGTTGGTCTCCCGGCTCTTGCGTGACTGGCCGTTAGAGGGGGTAATACCGGTCTGTTTCAACTCCACCAACTGGGTCGGTGTCCTCGCACAGATCGTTTTTTATTTCCACGCGGCCTTGCAACTGGGCGGGGGGACACGTCCTGTAGGCTTCAGCGTTCCAGCGGCCAGCTCTGCTGAGATCTACGCTGGCTACCTTGCCCAGAAAATGGGATTACCCATCAACCAGGTGATCATTTCCACGAACAGTAATGATGCACTTCACCAGTTCATTCATCGTAATCGCTATTCGACCCGAGTGAGTAACCGTACGTTATCTCCCGCGATGGATTTCTCTCTTTTCTCCAACCTGGAACGGTTCATCTGGGAGCTGTATGGGCACGATGGGGGCTCAGTGAAGGCGCTGATGGAGCACTTTGAGGACTGCGGTGAGTTGAGCATTGGCAACCAGCAGTGGCTCCGGGCCCGAGTTCTATTCGATTCCTATGCGGTAGACGAATCACAGGTTCGCGATGAAGTCGTCAAGTTGTTCCGTGAAACCGGGTCTGCAATCGATCCACATACCGCTGTCGGTGTGCTGGCTGGCCGAATTCATCGACGCAGCCTGGGGGCTCCGATGGTGACCTTTGGGCAAATTGCTCCAGCCAAGTCTGCGGCCCTATTGTCCGAATTAGGTGTCTGGCGGGGAGAGGTGCCAACGACTCCCGACATTTCGGCTCAGCCACCTTACTTGGCTAAAGGCGATCTGGAGGGTCTGTGCCAAGCCCTCTTGTTGGCGCAGCAGAGGCATGTATGAAGCGCATTCTGGATCCGCTGGATGAGCGCATCCTCGCCGAACTCACAGCGAATGCTCGAGTCGCCCATGTTGAGCTGGGCGCCAAGGTCAACTTGTCTCGCAATGCTGTACGACAGCGCATTGAGCGTCTTGAGCGAGACGGCGCCATTCAGGGTTATACGGTGCGTCTCGGTGATTCCCGACGGCCTTCATCGCTGATCAGTGCCGTGATCTTTGTCTACCGCTACGACCGCATGCGTGGGGAAGAGGTACTTGCCGCGCTGCGCTCGCTCCCCGAAGTGGTTCAGTGTGAAGTCTTGAGTGGTGAGTTTGATCTGATGCTTCGAGTCAATGCAGCCTCACCCGAACGCGTCCACCTCGTCTGGAAGGAAATCTCGGCGATGCCTGGGGTGGAAAACACCGTCACCTCATTCGTCCTTTCTGCAGTGTTCTGAACACAAAAAAAGGGGCTTTCTGCCTAATGCCGATAAGTTAAGACGCAGACCCTGTGGGAGCGTGGCTTGCCCGCGAAGAACGATGACGCGTAGTACCTGAAAAACTGCGGTGCATTCTTCGCGGGCAAGCCACGCTCCCACAGGATTTTCGTCGCTCCAATTCTTTAACTTACCGGCATCAGGCTTTCTGCCTCTGTACACCTCGTCTTTTTGTACGGGCAAAACGGCCAATAAATACAGCACTCTGCCATATTCAACTGCCAGAGCCCGACTCTTACGATGTTCCTGTCGAACAACATCCAAGAGGACTGCTTTCATGACTGAATACAAAATTGCCCTGGTGGGCTTTGGTGGCGTCAACCGCGGCCTGGCTCAACTGATTGCAGATCGCAACGGCGAGTGGAAAGCATCGCTGGGGTTTGGGATCAAAATCGTCGGTGTGACTGATATTTTTCTTGGTTCCATCGTTGCTGAAGAGGGGCTGGATGCAAAGCAGTTGGTCGCTCTGCCTATCGAGAAGGGGGCGTTCGCTCATCTGCCTGGAGGCACCGCTGAGGCGTTAAACGAAACCGTCATCAAGCATTCCGGTGCTGACCTGATGGCTGAAGCCACCTTCACCAACCCTGTCGATGGTGAGCCCGCTACCACCTTCTGCCGCTGGGCTCTGGAAAGCGGCATCCATGTTGTGACCACCAACAAGGGGCCCATTGCGTTGCACGGAGCTGAGCTTAAGGATTTGGCCCGCCGTCATGGTGTTGCCTTTGAGTACGAAGGTTCGGTCATGAGCGGTACGCCGGTGCTTCGTCTGGCAAGACAGGCGCTGGCAGGTGCAGAGGTTCAAGGCTTTGAAGGCATCCTGAACGGGACTTCCAATTACGTGCTGACCCGCATGAAGGACGGCCTGACGTTTAACGACGCCGTTGCTCAGGCTCAACAGCTCGGTTATGCCGAGGCCGACCCGACTGCCGATGTGGAGGGGTTTGACGTCCGCCTCAAGGTGGTGATCCTCGCCAACGAACTGCTCAATGCACGATTGAACGTCAGCGATGTGGCGTGCTCGGGGATTAGCAGTATCAGTCCGGAAGACATCGCTCAGGCAAGCGCCAATGGTGCCAGTTGGAAGCTGATCGGCTCTGCAAGTCGCGAAGTTGATGGCTCGGTTCGAGCGAGTGTGGAGGCTCGGCTGCTGCCGAATTCGCATCCTCTCGCAGGTATTTCCGGGGCGACCAACGCGGTGTCGTTCAACACCGCGCTGCTGGGTGCCGTTACGGTATCCGGCCCTGGAGCAGGACGTATCGAAACTGCCTTCGCATTGCTGTCAGACATCATCGCCATCCATACCACCCACGGCAAGTAACAGGAGAGTCGTCATGAATGTATCCAGCATGGCCAGTATCCAGCTTGTTGATGCCAAACAGATTGATGTGTTCAGTCCATTCGATGGTCGCCTGGTGGGAAGCGTGCCTTGCCTCGATGCAACCGCTGTTCCTGGCTTGCTGGAGCGTGCGCGAATTGGCGTGCGTGAGAGTGCGGCAATGCCTCGTCACCTTCGTGCACGCGTCCTTGAGGAAGCGGCTCGGCGGGTGGAACTTGAGGCTGAAGCGTTTGCCAGACTCATTGTTGCAGAGGCCGGAAAGACGCTGCGACAAGCAGAGAAGGAAGTGAAGCGTTGTGTGAACACGCTGAAGCTATCGGCGGAAGAGGCTCGTCGTAACGCCGGGGAAGTGATTCCATTTGAGGCATATGAAGGCTCAGAATCGCGCCAAGGCTGGTTCACTCGCGAACCGTTGGGGCTTATCGTCGCGATCACCCCCTACAACGATCCGCTGAACCTGGTCGCCCATAAACTGGGCCCGGCCATAGCCGGTGGCAATGCTGTGATTCTGAAACCCTCAGAGCTCGCACCGTTGTCGGCTCTCAAGCTGGTTGAGTGCCTGGTGGCGGCGGGTCTGCCTCCGTCCGTGGTAACCCCGGCGACCGGAGGCGTCGATCTGGGTAAAGCATTGGTGGAGCTGCGCGAAGTGCGAATGATCTCTTTCACCGGTGGTTTTGCCACTGGAGAGTCCATCGCTCGTAGTGCAGGCTTGAAGAAGCTGGCCATGGATCTGGGGGGAAATGCACCGGTTCTCGTGCTCGAAGATTGTGATCTTGAACCAACCGTAGAGTCTTGTGTATCAGGTGCTTTCTGGGCAGCAGGACAGAATTGCATCGGCACGCAGCGCATTCTCGTACACCGTTCAATCTACGAAGACTTCCGCGAGCGTTTTGTCAGCCAGGCGCGTGCATTGGTACTTGGCGATCCTGATCAGCGAGCAACGGATGTTGGCCCAATGATTACGGAGCAGGCGGCTCGTCGCACCGAACAGTGGGTGAATGAGGCGCTGGCCGAGGGGGCGCTTCTTCTGTGCGGACACCATCGTCAAGTGGGAAGCTATGCGCCGACTGTGCTGGAACGTGTAAACCATAACAGTCGGATCTGGCAGCAGGAGGTCTTCGCGCCGGTGGTCATCCTGGAGCCTTTTGACCATCTGGATGACGCCGTTGCTCTGGCCAATGCGCCAGAGTACAGCTTGCATGCGGGAGTCTTCACCCGTGATCTTTCCAAGGCCTTGAAATTGGCGCGGCAAATTGAAGCCGGCGGGGTGATGATCAATGATTCTTCCGATTATCGTTTTGATGCCATGCCTTTTGGTGGCTTCAAGTACGGCAGTCTGGGGCGAGAAGGTGTTCGATTTGCCTACGAGGACATGACGCAACCTAAAGTGGTCTGCATCAATGAGATGGGTTGAGCCTCTGCTTTGGTGTCGAGAGAACCGAGCTCAGGTCGGCCCTTGGCAACCAAGACAAATTTTGTCGCAGGGAGCGCCCATCAAACGCTTCATGCGATAAACCAGGGAGGAATATGATCAACATTCGTGAAGCTACCAAAGCCGACCTCGATGTTCTACGTGAAGTCGGCTGTAAGACCTACCGAGAGCATTTTTCGGCCATTTGGTCTCTCGCCGGTATGCAGGACTTCCTCAATCGAGACTTCTCACCCCGCGCGCTCGGCCAATCACTCGAATCATCCGCTAGCCATTTGTGGCTTATAGCCTCAGACGAAAGCGGTAGGGTCGTAGGCTTTTGCAAAGTTAACTGGTCGGCACCTGCGCCTTTAACTGGCGAAGTGGGCGCGGAGCTTCAAAAGATTTACTTCCTCAAATCCGAAGCAGGGCGAGGGTATGGGAAACAGCTTCTGCGCTTCATTTGCAACCGAGCGATAGAGCGCGGAGAACGCTTGCTCTGGCTTGACGTGCTCAAGACCAATTCAAATGCGCGGCGCTTTTATGAGGGTTTCGGTTTCCAAAAGATCGGTGAAATCCCTTTCAAAACTGACTTGGCTGAAATCGGGATGGTTGTAATGGCCTGTGAACTTTCCCGATAGGCGCGTTCGATTGCCTCTGCAAATCCCCTGTGGGAGCGGGAATGATCGCTCCCACAGGATGTGGCCTAACCCAAGGTTGTGAAATCGCTGGCGTGCAGCTCCTGTACGCCCACCAGTTGGATTTCGAACTCTGGAGTGGCGTCGGCATCGACACTGCCGTAGAGAATGCCATCGGCAAATCGCAGTTGGCCGGTGGCGTCGGCAGGGTCGAAGGCGTTGCTGCCGATGAAGGTGAAGGCGTCGACAGCGGTGGTCAGCGGGTTGGCGTCCAGGCCGGTGAAATCCAGAAGATCGCCCTCGGTGCTCTTGAAGCCGTTGATCACATCGTGCAAAGCACCGACGCCCATGTCCGACAGCGCACCAAACGCGTAGGTATCCGCGCCAGTGCCACCGGTGAGGTTGTCGGTGCCTGCACCGCCGATCAACCGGTCATCGCCCGAACCGCCCACCAGCGTATCGTTGCCCGCGCCACCGTTCAGAACGTTCGCCGCGCTGTTGCCCGACAGATTGTCGGCGTAGGCGCTTCCCGTCAGGTTTTCGCAGAATTTCAAGGTGTCGAGCCCGGAACTCACGGTGTTTTGTTGCGCTGACGTCGAGAGGTTTACGGTAACGCCGGACAGGGCGCGCTCAAAAGACACCGTGTCATTGCCATCGCGCCCGTCCAGCACGTTGTTGCCGGCTCCGGCGAACAGCGTGTTGTCCAGCGCGTTGCCCGTACCATTGGCGGCGCCAGTGCTATCGACATACAGACGCTCGACGTTGTTGCCTAGGGTATAAGCCGCCAGGCTGCTGTGCACACTGTCGACTCCTCCAGAAACGGCATTGCTGTTGGTCTCGATCACTGCGTCATCGGCGTTGTCGACATAGTAGGTGTCGTTGCCATCGCCGCCGCTCATGCTGTCATCCCCTGCGGCACCATTGAGCACGTTATTGGCGGCATTGCCGGTGATGAAGTTGTGCCGCTCATTGCCGGTGCCGTTGATGGCCGACACACCGGTGAGCACCAGGTTCTCGAGGTTGGCGCCCAGGGTCCAGCTGACCGAGGCCTGCACCGTATCGATCTGCGAGGTCGAGGTGTTGGTTTCCACCACGCGGTCGGACGCGTTGTCGACCACATAGATGTCGTTGCCATCGCCACCGGTCATGGTATCGGCGCCCAGGCCGCCATCCAGTGTGTCGTTGCCCGAACTGCCCACCAGGGTATCCGCCTGATCGGTACCGGAAATCATGTTCCGGGCGTTGTCGAAAATGTCCTGCACGCTGTTGTTGTCGTTGGGGTTGCCCTGGAAGCCAAGGTCATTGGCAATGTAGTCGGCCAGGCGCTGGCCGACGATCTCCGCCGACTCCTCGTGCAGGTGCCAGACGTCGTCGGGATACGCCATTGGATCGACTTCGTAGCGCAAGGGGAGGTCGGTGTAGTCCACCGCCAGCTTGACGTCGGCGCGCTCGGCGGCGATGGCTTCCTGGGCGGCGCGGACATAGCCAACCCCTTCGACGATGGAGGCAATCTTTTCTTCTGAATAACCACGGGCACGCGCCGCGTCCTGTTCGTAATGACCGGTCTCCATCAAGTACACGTTGAAGTTGCCGAACTGGGCATGCAGGTAATCAAACACCTTCAAGGTCGCAGCCTTGTAGGCCGCCGCTGCCGCTGCTTTGTCCGTGGCGCGGCCGATCTCCTGGGCGGCTTCCTCGCCCTGGCCCCAAATGATGCCCATGGTGACGTTATCGATGGATTGCAGTTCGGTGCGTTGGTCCTGCAGGAGCGTCACGGCGCGCAATAGCGCAGCGCCGGGTTGGTTGGTATCGGTCAGCCACCAGCACAACTTGAGTTCCTCGGCGCTGAGCGTCGACAGGCCGGTGACCGTGCTGCCGCCCACCGCGATGTCGATGCCGTTGCCATTGGCATCGGTGAACTGACTGCGCACGTCATAGGACGTGTAGCGGTCCAGGTCGTTGACCAGCATCGAGGTGCCGGACTGATTGTCGTCCTCCGTCATACGCAGCAGGCGCGCATTGGATTGGCCGAGGGTGGGCAGGTAGAGAATGTCCTGCTGGACGCTCTCGCCGAACACGAAGTCGCTGGCAGTCAGGGTGTTGAGGTAGTTGCCGTTGAGGGCGATTTCAAAACGATTGCCATCGGCATCCGCTTCGGCGGACTTGATGTAGGTCTTGTCGCCGGCCGCGTTAAGGGTGATGTACAACGTGCCATGGCGGCCATCGCCGAGGCCGACAAAGCCCAGGCCTGAAACATCGATCTTGTCGACGCCCGCGGTGAAGTCATAAATCGTGTCGGTGACCGTGACACCGCCGGTGTCGTAGTCGCGGTAGCTGTCGAGCACGTTGGTGTAGCGGAAGGTGTCGGCACCGTCGCCGCCGTACAGCGAATCTCGTCCGGCGCCGCCGTCGACGATGTCCGCGCCGGTGCCGGCCTTGATTGTGTCGTTGCCACCGAGGCCGAGGATCAGGTCTGCGCCTGCCGTGCCGTTGAGGGTTTCGGCATTGTTGGTGCCGGTGATGGTGTTGGCGGGCGCATCGGCCACAACCAGGGCGAAGCTATCGCTGACCGATGCACCGGCCGGGTCCGTGGCTTTGACCAGTACGTTGTAATTGCCGGACGCGGTGCTGGTCGGTGTGCCGGTGAAGGTCAGGTTGGCGGCATTGAAGCTCAGCCACGCGGGCAGGGCGCTGCCATCGGCCAGGGTCGCGGTGTAGTTGAGGCTGTCATTATCCGGATCGGTGAAGCTGGTGGCCGGCACCGCGTAGCTGAACGGGGTGTTTTCGGTCGCGTTTTGATCCAGCAACGCCGTTGCCACCACCGGCGCATGATTGACCGTTGGCGAAGTGGCGAAGACGAAATTGGCGTTGGTCAGCTTGCCGAGGAAGTTGCCGTCCAGTGCCACTTCGAAGCGGTTGCCATCGGCGTCGGCGGTCAGGGACTTGATGTAAGTCTTGGTGCCGGCACTGTTGAGCACCACGTACACGGTGTTGTTCTTGCCGTCCCCCAGGCCGGTGAAACCCATGGCCGAGAGGTCGATTTTGTCGGCGGTGATATCGAAATCGGTGATCAGGTCGCCAAGGTTGGCGCCGCCGGTGTTGTAGTTGCGGTAACTGTCCAGGCGATTGGAGAACACAAAGATGTCAGCACCAACGCCACCGGTGAGGGTGTCCATACCGGCGCCACCGTCGAGCTTGTCGTCGCCCGCGCCGCCACTGAGGCTGTCGTCGCCCGCGCCGCCACTGAGGCTGTCGTTGCCCGCCAGGCCGAGGAGGGTGTCGGCCGAATCGCTACCCAGCAGCGAGTCGTTGCCGCTGGTGCCGGTGATCACCCGATTGAAGATGAAATTGCTGGCGGTCAGGGTGCTGACGAGGTTGCCTGAGAGAATCAGCTCGAAGCGATTGCCGCTGGCGTCGGCATCGTAGTCCTTGATGTAGGTCCGATCGCTGCTGGCGCTGTAGCTGACCTGCAAGGTGCCGCCATGGCCATTGCCCAGGCCGGTGAAACCGAGGCCGGCGAGGTCGATCTTGTCCTGGGTGACGTCGAAGTCGGTGATGGTGTCATCGAAGCTTGCGGTTGCGTTGCGGTAACTGTCGGACTGAGCGGTGAAACGGAACGTATCGGCGCCGGTACCGCCAGTGAGTTTGTCGATGCCTGCACCCCCCACCAGAATGTCGCCACCGGCCCCGCCATTGATGGTGTCGTTGCCGGCACCACCGTAAAAAATCTCGCTGGCGGCGCTGCCCAGCAGGGTGTCGTTGCCAACGGTACCTTGCACGGTGATCATCGGCACCGTGTCGCTGACGTAGCTGCCGTCACCATAGATCAGCGTGGCACCCTTGCTGGTGTGACTGATGGTATTGCCAATAATGGCGTTGCGATCAGTGCCGTCTTCATTGCGTTCTGCGACGCCGTAGGTCGACAGATTGCTGCCGGTGATGATGTTGCCCTGGATCGTGTTATCGCTGCCGTTGAAGTACTTGCCGGACACACCCAGGGTGTCGTTGTAGGACTGGATGATGATCTCCGGTACGGGGTTACCCAGGGAGTTGTTGTTGAGCGTGTTGTCGATGATCTCGACGTGGTTGCTGCCGTAGATGCGTATCCCGGCGCTGGTATTGTCGTGGATGTCGACGTCGCTGACGATCACCTCGCTGGACAGCTTGATCAGCACTCCTTCGGCGCCGTTGCCGTACACCTCGCCACCGGTGATGGTGATGTTGCTGGGGGAGGGGATGTCCTCGCTGCCGCGCTGGATCACGATGCCATTGCCGCCGTTGTCATAGGCGACGTTATTGGTCATGGTGAAATCGTGGGTGCTGGTAACGATGTTGAAACCGTGGCGGTCGTTGTCGTAGGCGATGTTGTTTTCGAAGGTGCTGTTGCTGAGGAAGTCAGCAACGAAGCCGTCCAGGCCGTTGCCGTGGGACACGCTGTTCTTGATGACCATGTTGACGGTCTGCTCGTGGGGGTCGAAACCGTACCCGGAGCAATCCTTGATCTCGACGCTGTCGAGGGTAACGTTGGAGTCGTAGCCTGCTTCGCCGGGAATGTAGCCATTGAACCAACCGTCGATCTTGCCCGTGGTGCTGTCACGGTTGCCGTCGATGGTGAGGTTGCTGACGCCGAAGTCATGGGTTTCCTCGCCATAGGCGGAGCGGATGACCCCTGTGATCTTGGTGTCGGAGCCGTCAGCCACCTTGACCGTCGTTTGTCCCATGCCGTCGCCGTACAGGTAGACGTTGCTCTTGAGCATCAGGCAACCGTCGGAGGGTTCCTCACCTCCAGAAACGATATAAGTTCCGGTCGGCATATACACCTGCCCACCGCCTGCAGCGGCCGCCGCATTAATTGCACTTTGTATTGCCGCTGTGTCGTCAGTGATGCCATCTCCTTTGGCGCCAAAATTTTGTACGTTAAAAATCATGAGCTTATCTCCGTATCAGGCGAAAACCTCGGTAGATGCCAATATTCCATCGACAGGTACCGTGTTATGACCCAACGGAGGGCAAAAGTTGTGACCGCATATCGGGGAAGCGTCAAAAAACCGAACTAACTGATTAGCGGTTGGAAAGGGTTTTTAGGTATTTTGAAAAAAATAACGTTCTGTTGACGCTTGCTTGGGAGGCGAGTGATGCCCTGTGGAAGCACGTCTCGATGGGCATTGAATTCATGCCGAGGTGTTGAAGGAACCTGTCATTGCAGGTTTTCAATGAAGGGGGAGGTTGGTCTACAGGAAGGCGGGTGAGCATCTCAGAACGCGCGAAATCGATCTGGCCCCCGTCGTCGCTCATACCATACTACTTGAACGTATTAATGAGGCCTTCGATCTGATGCATGAAGGCACTATCAAATACTGATCCGCACCCTGGAGTTCAGGCTCCAGATCCAGTTCGAATACTCCCTGATACTGGAGGTTTATTGTGAGCAACTTGAAGCTTCATCCTTCACTGGATAACGGCATAGAGCCAAGCGCAGCAAATTTCTCTGGCGGTACCCTTCAATGCCTGTGTCCGACTGATAAGGTTGAAATCAGGATTGACGCCCAGACCCTGCACAATCACGCCTGTGGCTGCAGCAAATGCTGGAAACCCGCAGGTGCAAAATTCGCGGTCGTTGCTGTCGTTCCTCGCGATAAAGTCAGCGTCACCGCGAACGCCGAAAAGCTGGTCATCGTCGACGAGAGCGCGACTATTCAACGACATGCCTGCAAAGAGTGCCATGCGCATATGTACGGCCGCATCGAAAATAAAGACCACGCGTTCTATGGCCTGGATTTTGTGCATACCGAGCTATCCCCGCAAAAAGGGTGGGCTGCACCGGGCTTTGCAGCTTTCGTTTCATCGATCATCGAAACCGGCACCCCACCGGAGGACATGAAGGCAATCCGCGGAAAACTGCGCGCGCTCGGTTTGGAACCTTATGATTGCTTGTCGCCAGATCTGATGGACGCATTGGCTACGCAAGTGGCGAAGTTGAATGGCGTTCTCGCATCCCGTTAAACCCGTTTGCTAATGTATTATTCGGCACGATCCCCCCTGGCTGAACCATTGGTGCAACGCCCCTTCACCTAGATGCGTTTCAGGTGAAGGGTGTTGGGCTCAGCCCCATTTTTCCGGATAAGGATGGTGTTTTGATGGGCATGGAGACCCGTTAGCCATAAACCGGGGTAGAGTATTCATCAAATGTCTGTTCATAAGGGCCCTCCACTCGATTCGCGTAGTCGCGCCAAGCGGTTCCAGCGAACGAACAGGGCAAAAAAAACCGTACATCAATCGTTATGTGAAAAATGAATCGTCCGCTGTTTGTTTCTCTGGATGGGCCCAAGGGAGCCGGCAAAACCACACTGTTGGAGGCCGTTACGAAAGTACTGAGGGCAGACAGTAAAAAGGTGATCCGACTTTGCGAGAAAAAAAGCGATCCCTATAGGGGTGAAACAATGGCCCTCGTGAACAAACTCGTCAGAAATCCCACCCGGGATTTGGAGTTGGAGGTTTGTGAGCGCTTTGCTGATAGCCGTACCTGGATTTCCCGGCACGTGCTGGCTAAACAGCCACCAGGCAGCATCATCTTGATCGATCGCTGGTACCCGTCTGATGCCGCGTTTCGCCGGATAGTGCCGTTTGCAGAGATTCTACAGTTGAACATTGATCGAAACGTGCGAGTGCCAGACCTGCATGTCGGGGTTGTCACCGCCCCTGAAATTTCATGGGCGAGGGCCGCGGCACGACGGCGTGGGCTGAGCAGTACTGTGATCCATAAGCTGGAAGAACATGTCGCTTGTACCAAGGCGTTCGAGGGAGCGATTGCAGATCACGGCTGGGTTTTATGCCGTAATGAAGGAACGATCGAAGACGCAACGATGCAGGTGATTTCTGAAATCTATAGAGTCCTTTGATGCCCCGTAGGCGAAGTTCGCTGCGCCGGCCTTGATGTGGTTGAGATAGCCGTAGATATAGATCGTTAGCAGGGGTATTGAGTTGGCTCGAACAGGGATCGGGCATTGGTAGCGTGAAAGAACCTTTGGTAGAAGTTCCACCCAGACACATCATTTAACATAATATACATTACACGTAACACCATGTTTCAAGATTAGCCCGGTTCCACGCAGCTTTTGAAGCCCTCAATTCACCCAAGCCCCTCATCCTTGCGTCAGCTTCCCAATCAGCTCCAAATGTTCGGGAAACTGCGCTCTGAGCTTCTGCCGGCTGCCCATCTCCATATCTGCAAAATCAAACCCTGGTGAAACCGCTTCACTGATCAAACCGTATTCCGCTGAACCATTCATAAGCTGCGAAGCTTTCCAGACGCCACCAGGTACATGCAGCTGCAAACATTGCCCAGCGATAATGTCGCTGCCCATCACCACAGTTTTCAACGTGCCGTCTGCAAAGATCAGGCTGTACTGAATCGGGTTTCCCAAATGGTAGTAATGAATGATGTCCGATTGATTCAGGTGGAAATGACCGATCGGCGAATCCTTGGACAGCAAGTAATAAATTGAAGTCATCAAGTGACGTTGACCACCATTGATCTCGACCATAGCGTGGTGATCAGATTGAAAGGTTCTTCGGTAGAAACCGCCTTCCATGTGAGGCTCCAGAGCCAATGCGGCGATGACAGCTTCAGCGTCGGGAATTTGAATGTCGAGCTCACTATGGGTCATGTGGATTGCCCTCCTTAAAATACTGAAGCTATCATGCAAATCTACACGATAGATTATAGCTATGCTAAATGGTTGTTTAGTCGTTTTATTTCGATAGCGTTTAAAAGCGTGAGCAAACGCAAAGTGACCGTGTGCCAGCGCGAGAAATCATTACGCCTATGGAGGCTAATCTTTGAATAACCTATTCGTCGGCTTGACTCTATAGCTACCCCTGCCCTCGCAAAACCGCAATATCCCGCTTGGGGGGTACGCCAAACAGACGGCTGTATTCGCGGCTGAACTGGGACGGGCTTTCATATCCGACCTTATATGCCGCACTGGATACGTCCTGATGTTCATTGAGCATCAATCGCCTCGCCTCGTTCAGTCGCAGCCATTTCTGGTACTGCAAGGGGCTCATTGTGGTGAGTTGGCGGAAGTGGTGGTGAAAGGTCGGAGTGCTCATCTGCACTCGGGCCGCCAGTTCATCGACGCGAAGCGCCGAGGTGTAATTCAACTTCAGCCAATCGATGGCTTTGGCGATCCGATAACCTTGGCCATCGACAGAAGTTATTTGTCGAAGCCGGCTCGCTTGATCACTCTGCAAGAGACGGTAGTGAATCTCGCGTTGAATCAAGGGGGCCAGAACAGGAATGGACTCCGGCTCATCGAGCAGTGCCAATAAGCGCTCGAATGACGCCAGCATTGCAGGGGTCACTGAACCAATTCCTACCCCCTTCGCAACTGATCGATCACGGGTTGGCGGCAGGTCACTTTGCGCTATCAGCTCAGCCACCATGCGCAGATCAAGCTTCAAAGTCAGTCCCAGGCATGGCTGTTCCGGGCTTGCCGTCAGCACTTGTGAATTGGCAGGCAAGTCCAATGAGGTGATCAGAAATCGCGACGTGTCATACGGATAGCCTTCGCCGCCTACCCAGAGCTGTTTCTGACCCCGGGCGACGAGGATGATGCTTGGCTCGACCATGCAGACGACGGGTGGCGATGGATGTTCGCGCCTGAAGAAGCCGAGGCCCGTAATGGGCGTTCCGTAATCACCGGGTTTCGGAATCTGCGCGCCGATGATCTGCGCAAGCGTTTCTTGCGGCGATGTCTGTTGAGGCGCGGTGTCGTGTTTGATCGTCATATTCGTCTTGTACCTCTTCACCAAACTCTAACTCGCCAGCTCCCGAGCGTCCTGCAAAAAAACAGCGACTCATAGAATCAGGCAAGTAATCCAGCGGAATGCACTACAGAGGGTCTGGGCAGAGCGGGAGAATGTTCATCCGACAAACCCATCGAGGATGCTCCCATGCTTGTCAAAGCCTACGGCGCTCACGCGGGCGACAAACCCCTTGAGCCAATACAGATCAACCGCCGCGAGCCGGCTGCCCATGATGTTCAGATCGATATCGCCTTCTGTGGCATCTGTCACTCAGATTTGCACCAAGTGCGCGCCGAGTGGGCAGGCACGCAGTTTCCCTGCGTACCGGGCCACGAAATTGTCGGTCGTGTATCGGCGGTGGGCGCGCATATTACGGATTTTAAAGTCGGCGATCTGGTCGGTGTAGGCTGCATCGTCGACAGCTGCAAACACTGCGACGACTGTGAGACTGGCCTGGAAAATTACTGCGACGCAATGGTCGGCACCTACAACTTTCCGACCCCGGACGCCCCCGGCTGGACACTGGGCGGCTACTCACAAAACATCGTGGTGCATGAGCGCTACGTGTTGCGCATCCGCCATCCCGAGGCGCAGCTGGCTGCCGTCGCTCCGCTGCTGTGCGCGGGCATCACTACCTACTCCCCTCTGCGCCACTGGAACGCCGGTCCAGGCAAGAAGATCGGTGTGGTCGGCATCGGTGGCCTGGGCCACATGGGCATCAAGCTGGCTCATGCGATGGGTGCCCACGTCGTGGCGTTCACCACCTCTGAATCCAAGCGCGAGGCGGCAAAGGCGTTAGGCGCCGATGAGGTCGTCGTATCGCGCAACCCTGATGAAATGGCTGCACATACCAAGAGTTTCGACTTCATTCTCAACACCGTCGCAGCCCCCCACGATCTTGATGCGTTTCTGGTGCTGCTCAAGCGTGATGGGGCTCTGACGCTGGTCGGTGCGCCCGCCTCGCCACACCCATCGCCAAACGTATTCAACCTGATCATGAAACGCCGAACAATTGCCGGCTCGATGATCGGAGGCATCCCGGAAACACAGGAGATGCTCGATTTTTGCGCCGAGCACGGCATCGTCTCCGATATCGAACTGGTTCGAGCAGACCAGATAAATGAATCCTACGAGCGAATGCTCAAGGGGGACGTCAAGTATCGCTTCGTGATCGACAACTCCACATTGGTTGATTAAGCACCTCAGATTCAAGAACGCAAATGGACACCATCCAAAAGTAAGGAATATCGAATGAACAGACTCTTTCTTGCCCTGGGGCTGCTTATCGCCTCTTTCTCATCAATGGGAGCTGACATGTCTAACGGTGCTGACAACTTCTACAAAAGCGAAAAGGTAATCACAGAAAAGGTCACCTTTAAAAACCAATACAAGATGAACGTTGTAGGGAACCTCTACATTCCAAAAGGAATGGATCCCAAGACCAAGAACCCCGCGATCATCGTAGGGCACCCAATGGGCGCGGTGAAGGAGCAAAGCTCCAACCTGTATGCCCAGAAGCTCGCCGAGCAAGGTTTCGTGACATTGGCGATTGATCTTTCGTTCTGGGGTGAAAGCGAGGGGCAGCCCCGTCAAGCTGTGTCGCCGGACATCTACGCCGAGGACTTCAGCGCGGCGGTGGATTTCCTGGGCTCACGTCCTTTCGTTAACCGTGAGCGCATCGGCATCATCGGCATTTGCGGCAGCGGCGCCTTCGTCATCAGCGCGGCCAAGATCGACCCTCGACTGAAGGCAATCGCAACAGTCAGCATGTACAACCACGGCGACCTCTATCGCAAAGGTTTGGGTAATTCGACGACCCCGGAGCAGAAACGCACGGCACTCGCCGAAGCTGCAGAACAACGCTATGTGGAATTCACTGGCGGCGCTACCCAGTACACCGCCGGTGCCCCGTTGAAGCTGACAGGCAATGCGATAGGCGATGAGTTTTTTGATTTCTATCGCACTCCTCGCGGCGAAGTTACCCCTGCCGGTGCATCGCCACAGACTTCCACCATGCCGATGCTGACCACCAATGCGAAGTTCTACAATTTCTACCCGTTCGAAGACATCGAGACTATTTCGCCACGTCCACTTCTGTTTATCACGGGCTCCGAGGCTCATTCTCGTGAATACAGTGAAGATGCCTACAAGCGTGCTGCGGAGCCTAAAGAACTGGTCATCATCCCGGGCGCCAACCACGTCGATCTCTACGATCGGGTCAACGTCATTCCATTCGCCAAGTTGACTACGTTCTTCAAAAGCAACCTGAAGTAGCCTGATCGGTGCCCTGGCCGGGCATCACTTCTCTCGTAGCCTCGTCCTCGGGGCTACGACGCTTCGCGCAATACAGGATTCAACCAATGACTGATCACCTCCTCCCAGTGCCCCATAAATCATGGGGTGCCGTATTCGCCATGTCGCTCGCTGCCTTCGTGCTGGTGGCATCGGAGTTCATGCCCGTCAGCCTGCTGACACCGATTGCCGCAGATCTACACGTCACCGAGGGACAAGCCGGCCAGGGAATCTCCGTTTCGGGGCTGTTTGCCTTGTTCACCAGTCTTCTGATCGCATCGGTGGCTGCGCGGGTCGACCGCAAACCGCTGCTCCTTTCACTGACACTGCTTATGATCCTTTCCGGAACAGTGGTCGCGTTCGCCCCGAACTACTGGGTGTTCATGATCGGCCGCGCGCTGATCGGTGTTGCGATAGGTGGCTTCTGGTCATTGTCGGCGGCAACTGCCATGCGCCTGGTGCCTGATGACCAGATTACTCGCGCAATGGCAATCGTTAACGGAGGCAACGCTTTGGCGACGGTTATTGCAGCACCATTGGGCAGTTTTCTCGGCGCCCTGATTGGCTGGCGCGGTGCATTCTTGTGCATCATCCCAGTCGCGATAGTCGCTTGTGTATGGCTGTTGTTAAGCCTTCCAGCGATGAAATCGCAAAGCGGTTCAGGCACTGGTAACGTCTTCAAATTGATGAAAAGCACGCCGGTCGCGTTAGGCATGGTGGCGGTCAGCGTGTTTTTCATGGGCCAGTTCATGCTGTTTACCTATTTGCGCCCGTTCCTTGAAACGGTCACGCACGTCAGTGTTTCCATGCTGTCGTTGATGTTGCTCGTCCTGGGTATTGCGGGCCTCGCAGGAACCTTCCTGATAGAAGCGTTGTTGAAAAATGGCCTGCATCGAACCCTCATCGTCATCCCGATCTTGATGGCGGTGATTGCGCTGGCGCTTGTTTCATTCGGTAGCTCGACGGCCACCACGACTGTCTTGCTTGGCCTCTGGGGACTGGTTGCGACTGCAGCGCCCGTGGGATGGTGGACATGGCTGGCGAGAACGTTGCCAGACGCCGCTGAAGCGGGAGGCGGCTTAATGGTGGCGATCATCCAACTGGCCATTGCGTCTGGCGCAACCGTTGGCGGGCTGGTCTTTGACTTGAGCGGCTATCGAGCGACCTTCGAGTTGAGCGCGACCTTGCTGGGCGTGGCGGCCGTTCTTGCCTTCCTGGCTGCACGCGCAGCATCGCGGGAGCCACTTGCCGCGGCGAACATCGCTTGAAAAAACCACAAATGATCGGATATGTAGGAGCCAGCGGTGCGGCAAGCCTGGCTCCTAAACAAAACTCACTTGGTCAGCCAGGACTCGACAGTGGCAGAGCCGAATTTAGCTTTCCATTCCTTCAGTGTCTTCTGGTTGCCGCCCTTGGTCTCGACGACTTCACCAGTGTTTGGATTTTTGTAGATCTTCACCTGGCGCGGCTTGCGTGTGGCGGATTTCGGCGTGGTTGCTGATGCGCGACGACCCGTTTGTGGCTCAAGAAAATTGATCACGTCTTTCAGGCTATAGCCGTATTTGGCTAGCAGATCACGCAGCTTCTTTTCGAAATCAATTTCCTTTTGAAGGCCGGCATCACCTTTCAGTGCTTCGAGAGCCTGGAGCTGTTTAGCCAGATGTTTTTCGAGTTGACGGAACTCTGCGAGCTTGGACATGTAAAACCTCATATGTGTTTTGAATGTATGTACATGTGACAGAGCCAGCTAAAGAAAAGTCCCCCTGCAATGGCCGTTGATTGATCTAAATCAGATGATTGAACAGCAAACAAAGTCAGCTTGTTGTCTCAAGTCTCCTGCTTTGGAGTCATACCATGTCGGCCATTTCTATTTTGCTGTTCAGAACCCCAAAAACCATCTTCGATGAGACTAACTGGCGATAAAACTGTTCGAAAAGCACTTTCCGGGCCTTGAGTATGACAATCAGGGCTATGGTCAATGTGTTGAGCAGATCAAGGGGTTTGCGATGGCCGACTCAAGCAAGAAAATGAGCCTCATGGGGCTCACCACACTGGTGACGGTGAACATGATGGGGTCGGGCATCATCATGTTGCCGACGAGCATGGCCCAACTCGGGGCCGTTTCGTTGCTGTCATGGATCGTCACTGCCGTCGGTTCCATGGCCATCGCGTACTGCTTTTCCCAGTGCGGCATCTACTGTCTGCGCTCAGGCGGGTTGTCTGCCTACACCGAAGAGGCGCACGCCAAATCAGGCTTCTTCCTCTGTTCGTATCTGTACTTTCTCTCGCTGGGCATCGCCAACGTGGCCGTCGCCATCTCCGCGGTGGGCTACGTGACATCGTTCGTGCCCTGGCTGGGCACTGGCGCCATTCCTCTGTTCATCGGTACGGTTGGCCTGCTCTGGTTGACCACCGCGGCCAACTTCGGTGGCCCCGGTATCACCGGCAAGATCGGTGCGATTACCGTGTGGGGTGTGATCATCCCGGTGGCCGGCTTGAGCATCATCGGTTGGTTCTGGTTCAAGCCCGATGTGCTGATTGCCGCCTGGAATCCGAACAATCTGCCGATCTCCGACGCGATCAGTAAGGCGATTCCCCTGACCTTGTGGGCGTTCCTCGGCATGGAGTCTGCGGCGCAGGCCTCTGATGCGGTGGAAGATCCCAAGCGCACCGTACCGTTGGCCTGCCTGTTCGGCACGCTGGGTGCGGCAGTGGTCTATGTGCTGTCGACTACGGTCATTCAGGGCATCATACCCAATGCCGAACTGGCCAACTCTTCGGCCCCCTTCGCGCTCGTCTATGCACATATGTTTAACCCTACGGTTGGCAACATCGTCATGGCGCTAGCAGTGATGGCCTGTGTTGGCTCGCTGCTGGGCTGGCAGTTCACCCTGGCGCAAACGGCCAAAATGACCGCTGACCAAGGTATGTTCCCGAAATTGTTCAGCAAGGTCAGCGCACAGGACGCGCCCATTGTCGGCATGTTCGTCTGCGGTGTCTTGCAGACCTTGATGGCGCTGTCGACCATCTCGCCCAATGCCAGCGCCCAGTTTGGAAAGCTCGTCAGCCTGGCGGCAGTGACCAACCTGATCCCATACGTGACAGCCGCCACCGGTCTGCTGGTCATGATGTACAAAGCCAAAGTCAGCGCAGGGGTCTACACCCGCAACACGACGCTATTACTGATCGCCGTGGCCTATTCGTTGTACGCCCTTTATGCCTGCGGCAAGGATGCCGTTTTCGGTGGCCTCATTGTCCTTACATTCGGCTACCTGCTCTATGGCTTCCTCTCCAAGCGTTTCGTCGAGACATCTCCAACTGCTCAGGCCACGGTCGGCAATCCTTCGCTGGATCTTGAGGAGAACACAGACATCCGTACGCGGGACGCCAGAATATGAACGTACAACTGACCAAAGCCACTAACTTGCTGTTCGTCTGCCTGCTCGCAATGGTGCCGGTACTGGCCGGTGCCAATACCCTTGAACGCGTGCGGGCGAGCAATACCTTCACCCTCGGCTATCTGCCGGACTTCGCACCTTTTAGCGTCCAGGCAGGCGACAAAGCCAGCGGTTATGCGATCGAGCTTTGTCTGAAGGTCGCCGACAAAATCAAGACCGAGCTGGGTTTGCCCGCGTTGCAGGTACGTTACCGCCCCGTCTCCGTCAACGACGAGATGAGTGCCGTGAGCTCGGGCGAGATCGACATCCTCTGTACGCCGACGCCACCCACATTGGCGCGACGCAAGCATGTGAGTTTCTCGGTACCGATCTACACGGCCGGCCTTTCGGCAGTGGTGCGCCAGGAAGCACCTGAGGCGTTGCTCAACGTACTAAACGGCAAGGTAGCCCATACCGGGCCGACCTGGCGTGCGACCGTCAACCATGGGCTGTCCAACCAAACCTATGCCGCCACCGCTGGCGGAGTCACCGAGGCATGGATCCGTCAGCAGATGCGATTACTCGGGGTAGTGGCCACCCTGGTCACGGTCGAGAACACTGAAGCGGGTCTCAAGCTGGTTGCCGAAGGCAAAGCCGATGCCTTCTTCGCCGAACGCATGATGCTGAAGAATCTCCTCGTCAATAACCATTCCGCAGGAAATCTGGTCCTGCTGGATCGAGTTTTTGAGTACTCGCCGACTGCAATGGCTGTGGGTCGAGACGATGAAGATTTCCGTTTGCTAGTCGACACTGCGCTGAGTGAAATGTATCGATCGGGCGAGATCGAGCAGGCATACGACACCTATCTTGAAGGCATTACCGACACGGACAAAAAGCTGTTCAAGGTTTATGCGCTACCTTAGAGCCGAGCCTGAAAAGCACAACGACAAAAAAGCCCGGCCTGCCGGCGATAGCGTCTCGAAGATCGCTATCGCCGGCAGGCCGGGCTCCTAAAGCAAAATGCCGCTTAAATGTTTCGCATCAACAGCACTTCGGTCCCGCCTTGCTGCCGTAACGAGCCTCCTGACGTTCGCGAAAGAACACCTCGTAACTCATCACCGGTTTGTCCGGGTGTTTGGTTTGCATGTGCTCAACGTAAGTGTCGTAGTCAGGCATGCCGACCATCAGGCGTGCAGCCTGACCCAGGTATTTACCAAGGCGACTCAGGTCATTGAACATGGGCACCCTCCTCCATCAAGCATCCGGCAAAGCCTGGAACGGCGCTTCTTTATCCGTACGTTCCTTGGTGCCCCAGGCGGCAATGCCAACCTTGAGTGCAAAGAACAGGATGCTGAACACCACGAGCAAAAACAGCACGGTCAGCGTTGCGTTGGTGTAGGCGTTGTAGATCACGTGCTGCATCTGCTCGATGCTCTTGGCCGGGGCCAGAACCTGCCCGTTGGCCAACGCGTCGCTGTATTTCTTCGCCAGTGCCAGGAAGCCGATCGCCGGGTTGGCGTCGAACAACTTGATGAAGCCTGCGGTGGTGGTGCAGATCAGCAGCCACACGGCTGGCAGCATGGTCACCCAGACGTAGCGTTGGCGTTTCATTTTGATCAGTACAACGGTCGCCAGCATCAGCGCGATACCGGCGAGCATCTGGTTGGAGATGCCGAACAGCGGCCACAAGGTGTTGATGCCACCCAGCGGATCGATCACGCCTTGGTACAGCAGGTAACCCCACATCGCCACGCAACCGGCGGTGGCGATCAGGTTGGCGGTCCAGGATTCGGTGCGTTTGAGCGCCGGCACGAACGAGCCGAGCAAATCCTGCAGCATGAAACGACCGGCACGGGTGCCAGCATCCACCGCGGTCAGGATGAACAGCGCTTCGAACAGGATTGCGAAGTGATACCAGAACGCCATGGTGTTTTCACCCGGCAGAACGTGGTGCAGGATCTGCGCGATACCAACCGCCAGGGTCGGCGCACCACCGGCACGGGCCAGGATGGTGGTTTCACCGATGTCCTTGGCCACCGCTTGCAGCGCTTCCGGGGTAATTGCAAAACCCCAGCTGCTGACGGTCTGAGCCACCGAAACAGCATCGGAGCCTACAAGGGCTGCGGGGCTGTTCATGGCGAAGTACACGCCTGGCTCGATCACCGAAGCGGCCACCATTGCCATGATGGCTACGAAGGATTCCATCAGCATGCCGCCGTAACCGATGTAACGGGCATGGCCTTCACTGGCGAGCAGCTTCGGCGTGGTGCCGGAAGCAATCAGTGCGTGGAAACCGGACACCGCGCCACAGGCAATGGTGATGAACAGGAACGGGAACAACCCACCCTTCCATACCGGCCCGGTGCCGTCGATGAACTGAGTCAATGCCGGCATTTTCAGGTCGGGCATGGTGATCAGGATGCCGATCGCCAGCGCAACGATGGTGCCGATTTTGAGGAAGGTCGACAGGTAGTCACGCGGCGCCAGGATCAGCCACACCGGCAGTACCGCCGCGACGAAACCGTAGCCGATCAGCATCCAGGTGATCTGGAGCCCGGTGAAGGTAAAGGCTTTGGCCCAGACCGGGTCAGCGGCAATCTGCCCGCCCAGCCAGATCGAACCCAGCAGCAACGCTACGCCGATTACCGAGATTTCACCGATGCGACCCGGGCGGATGTAGCGCATGTAAATGCCCATGAACATCGCGATCGGGATGGTCGCCATCACCGTGAAAATGCCCCAAGGGCTTTCGGCCAAAGCCTTGACCACGATCAGCGCCAGCACCGCGAGGATGATGATCATGATCAGGAAGCAGCCAAACAACGCGATGGTCCCGGGGATGCGGCCCATTTCTTCACGGACCATATCGCCCAAAGAACGACCATTGCGGCGGGTGGACATGAACAGAACCATGAAGTCCTGAACCGCACCCGCCAGCACGACGCCGGCAATCAGCCACAGCGTACCGGGCAGGTAGCCCATCTGCGCCGCCAAGACCGGGCCTACAAGCGGCCCCGCGCCAGCGATGGCTGCGAAGTGGTGACCAAAAAGCACATGTTTGTTGGTCGGCACGTAGTCCAGACCATCATTGTTGAGTACGGCGGGAGTGGCTCGATTGGGATCGAGTTGCATCACCTTGGTGGCGATGAACAGGCTGTAATAGCGGTATGCGACGAGATAAATGGCGACTGCTGCGACTACGATCCAGAGGGCATTGATGGCTTCGCCGCGGCGCAGGGCCACGACACTCAGCGCAAACGCTCCCAGGACAGCCACGGCAAACCAGGCGAGGTGTTTAGCCAGACGGGGCATAGCGTGTCTCCTGCCGACAGCCTGTGGCTGCGGCGGTAATTATTATAATTGTGTCCGCATTGCGGAGCGGACCCAATATCCGCCCATGCTGTCGACAAATAAATCCGCGTTACTACGTACGCGGTATCTACGTAGTTCTACGTAGATATCACTGTTGAAACACAAAACCTGTGGGAGCGGGCTTGCCCGCGATGAGGCCAGTACATTCAACATCAACCGTTGACTGACAGACCGCTATCGCGGGCAAGCCCGCTCCCACAAGGATCTGCATTTGATCGCGGCCGCAGGTCATTCTGTCCAGCACTGCTACTGGAGGCGCGTATCTTTGGCATATGATGCCGGGCCTTCGCCTTCCCTCGGTCTGGCCAGGAGTAGAGATGCAGCTCAAACACAAAATCGTCGCGCTCGGGATTCTGCCGCTGGTGCTGGCGATCGCGGTCATCTGCGCGCTGGTGATTTCCCTGAACCGCCAACTGGGAGATCAACAGGCGCAACTGATCGAAGACAGCATTCTGGCCAGCAAGCGCGCAGAGCTGAAAAACTATGTCGAAATGGCGCAAAGCCTGATTGCGCCGCTGTACGACGACGGGCGCGGTGATGAGCGCGCGCAGCAACAAGTGCTGGAAGAACTGCGCAAACTCAGCTTTGGCATCAACGGCTACTTCTTCGTCTACGACCGCGAGGGCCGTAGTCTGATGCACGCGCGCCAGTCAGAGCTGGTGGGCAAATACCTCTGGGACATGACCGACCCACACGGTTTACCCGTGATCCAGGCGTTGCTCAAAAGTGCGCAATCCGGCGAAGGCTTTCAACGTTACGCCTGGAACAAACCCTCTTCCGGCCAAGTGACCGACAAGCTCGCCTACGTGGTGATGCTGGATCGCTGGGGCTGGATGCTCGGCACTGGCATTTATCTAGAAGACGTTGAGCGCGCCACGCAACAAGCACGTGCCGAGGTGGCTCAGGGCATCCGTAAAACCATGGGGGCGATTGCGGCGGTGGCCCTTGTGGCGGTGCTGTTTGTGTTCGCCGGCGGCATGACGCTGAACGTCAGCGAACATCGCCTGGCCGACAAAAAACTCCAGCGCCTGACTCAACGCATCGTCAGCCTGCAGGAGGAAGAACGGTCACGGGTTTCCCGAGAGCTGCACGACGGCATCAGCCAGCTACTGGTGTCTATCAAGTTTCAGTTCGAACTGGCCAGCCATGTGCTGGAAAATGGGCAAGACAAGGGTTTGGGCATTTTAAGAGACGCCACACAGCGCCTCGGGGACGCGATTGGCGAAGTTCGCAGCCTCTCTCATGACTTGCGTTCGTCGCTGCTCGACACCCTCGGCCTGCCAGCGGCAATCGGTCAACTCGCCGCAGAATTCGAACAACGCAGCGGTCTTGTCGTGACTTTCAACGATAACGAATTCGACTGTCATCTGGTCGATGGCGCCGCCGTCTCGTTGTTTCGCATCGTGCAAGAAGGCCTGACCAACATCGAACGCCACGCACAAGCAAAAAACGTCATCATTACCCTGCACGGTTCTGAAAAGTCCGTACGCTTGACGGTGGTCGACGACGGTGTCGGTTTCAACGTCGCCCAGGTCGAACGTCGTCACGCCGGCATTGGCCTGCGCAATATCCGTGAACGTGTCGAGCATTTTGGCGGTCGATTCGACCTGACATCGATGCCGGGAAGAAGTGAGTTGGACGTGCTGCTGCCGATGAAACTGCCCGGTACAGAACGCTGACTCACCCCATAACAATTAGAGTGAATGCCTGCGATGAACCTGCCCTACCCGATCCGCGTCGCCCTGGTCGACGATCACTCCCTGGTCCGCGACGGAATCAAATCGCTGCTGGCGGTCATGGCGCAGCTGGAAGTGGTGGGAGAAGCCGAGAATGGCGTCGATGCCATCGAGATGGTCGGGCGCTGCCAGCCGGATCTGTTGCTGGTCGACATCAGCCTGAAGGACATCAACGGCCTCGAGCTGACCCGGTTGTTACGCAGTCAGTACCCGTCGCTCAAAGTGCTGGTGCTGAGCATGTACGACAACTATGAATACGTGAGTGAGTCCGTTCGCTCGGGTGCCAGCGGCTATGTGCTGAAGAACGCGCCTTCACGGGAAATCATCGCGGCGATCGAAGCCATTGTCAGTGGCGGGACGTTCTACAGTGCCGAGATCGCACAGCGGCTCATCGCCGATAAAACTACCGACAACGAACTCACTCCGCGCGAAAGCCAAGTGCTATACAAAATGGCTCAGGGGCTGAACAACAAGGAAATGGCTCGCGAACTGGACATCAGTGTCCGGACAGTAGAAACCCATCGCCTGAGCATTCGTCGCAAGCTCAACATCGACAAACCCGCGGCCCTCGTAAAGTACGCCATCGATCACGGGATTATTTCGCGCTAGAGGCGATTTACACCGTACTGGTATGAACGACTTTTGCCGTGCGAATAAACAAGGCGCGAACCTTGTCCCAGAAATTCCCGCCCAGTACGAAAAAGCTGCCGATCAACATGGCATCGCCCAGCGCCTGGGCCTGCCAGAGATTCGGTCTCAGCCCCGGCCAAAGAGTGTCTATGTAAGGTTCGAGAAATCCCGAGATCAGCGGCAGGCAAAACATCACCAGGCCAATTCTATGGCGAGCCGGGCCTACTTCCACGTCTGCCGGTGCAAGCTTGGAGACGTAACCAAACATGCTGCGTTTGAGTTGCTGAAAACCGGATTTCCCCATAACGGCAATGGCGAGAATCAACAGAATCTTGTTACTGATAAACAAAACACCTGTCAGTGCCGCGATCTTTGAGCCCGGCACATCCGCTGCGGCAGCGAGAGGCACCATCAGCCACGATCCCAGCATCAAACAGATAATCGCGATGCCCAGTTTGAAGCGCCAACCAGCGGAACTAGGTGCATTGTCATCCTGAGGGTTGCTCATGGTCTTCTTAACCTTCTTTTCTGGCCGCAATTGATAGATCTTCAGAAGCGTAGCAGTTGGTCGATCCCTTGATCATTCAACATGACCTCGTATTTGTCCGAGCTGTACTAACCTAAGCGAACCGGTTCAAGCCCTAAGACGCAGAACCTGTGGGAGCGTGGCTTGCCCGCGAAGAACGATGACGCGTAGTACCTGAAAAACCGCGGTGCATTCTTCGCGGGCAAGCCACGCGCCCACAGGATTTGCATAACTAAAGCTCTTAACTTATCGGCATTGGCTCAAGCCCAATAACCAGGGCATTCAATATTGGGGACGCTAGGATGACGTTTTCCCGTGACCTACTTGCAGTGCAGCAATGCTGACCTGTTCGGGTCGGCTGCTTCTGCTGGTCGCCCTTGGCCTTGGCGGCTGTGTCCGTCTGGGGCCGGATTTTCAAGCCCCCGGCGAGGCCTGGACAAAACTCTGGAGCAGCCCCGCGCTTGAGCAGGCCAGCCAACGAAGCGTGAATCCCGACCTTCGCCAGTGGTGGCAAGTGTTCGTCGACCCGGTCCTCGACGCCCTGATCGCCGAATCGGATGCGCACAATTCAGACCTGAAAATCGCCGGCCTTCGCGTCATGGAAGCCCGTGCCCGGTTGGGTATTGCGCAAAGCGGACGCTATCCGCAACTGCAACAGGCCAGCGCCGACAGCCTGTACTTCAACCGCAAGCAATCCGGCGGCAACAACCCACAAGACAGCCACTTCTGGCAACACAGCGCGGGTTTTGACGTCGGTTGGGAACTGGACTTCTGGGGACGCTTCAGTCGAGCCATCGAATCGTCCGATGCCAGTTATTTCGCGGCTCAAGCCAACTATGAAGACGTACTCGTATTGCTGCGTGCTCAGGTGGCCGACACCTACTTTTCGTTGCGCACCACCGAAGCACGTTTACGCGTCGCCCGAGAAAACGCCGAACAGCAAAAGCGCAACTTTGAGATCACCGAAAAACTGTTCAACAGTGGCCAGAGCGCCGAACTCGACTTGCAACAAGCCAAGACCCAATACCTGGGCACCTTGAGCAGCATTCCGGATTTTGAGGCCCAAGTACTGCGCACCCGCAACGCGTTGGCCGTGCTGATCGGCCGGCCACCCAGCGCCCTGCCCCAATTGCTCGAAAACCAGGGGCTGATCCCGCTGGTGGACCGAGCCGTACTGCAAGATGTGCCGGCCAGCCTGTTGTTGCGTCGTCCGGACGTGCGCGCCGCCGAGTTCAATGTCGCCGCCCAGTCGGCGCTGATCGGTGTGGCGCAAACCGACTTCTACCCGTCGCTGACCTTGCTGGGCAGTATTGTCTGGACCACCGATACGTTGAGCGGCACCTCCAACAGCCTGGACCTGATCGGCGGCCCCAGTTTGCGCTGGAACCTGTTTGACCACGGCCAGATCAGCAACAACGTGCGTGTACAGGATGCGCGGTTGCAGCAGCTGATTGAGGTTTACCGCGATAAAGTCCGCCAGGCCGCACGAGAGGCCGATGATGCCGCCAGCAGCCTGATCAAATCACTGGAACGCGAGCGCATCCTGGGTGAAGCGCAGGTCGCCGCCAAGCGTTCGTTGAGCCTGGCCAACACTCAATACCGGGAAGGTTACTCGGACTTCCAGCGCGTGCTGGATGCTCAACGCGCATTGCTCGAACAGCAGGACAATTACCTGCTCAGCCGCAGCAATGCCGTGAGCAACCTGATCGCCCTGTACAAAGCCCTTGGCGGTGGGTGGTACAGCGCGCAGCCGACAGTCGATCAAAACACTCGTCAGCAAATGGAACAACGCACCGACTGGGGCAACCTGCTGAATGAGCCGGCCCCTTCACAAGCCTCCTATCCCGTGCCAGAAGGTCCAAGCCGATGACTGAACCGTCTCCGCCCGTCACTGAGGCGCCCTCCCCCAAGGCGCCCGAGCCTGCTGCCGATCCCGCAAAAAAGGGCATCAAATGGGTGATGCTGCTGATCGTATTGAGCCTGGCCTGGTATTTGTTGGCTGACCGCTTCACGCCGTATACGCAACAGGCTCGGGTGGGAGCCTTTGTCATTCCGGTGGCATCCGAAGTGGCCGGCCGGGTAGTCAGCGTGAATGTGCGCAATAATCAAGACGTCAAGGCGGGCGATGTGCTGTTTGAGGTGTATCAGCAGCCCTATCAAATCGCCGTCGACCGCGCACGTGCCGACCTGGAGTCTACCCGCCGCCAGATCGGTGCCAGCACTGCCGGTATTGCCTCCGCGCAGGCCTCGTTGCGAGCGGCCCAGGCCAACGAACTCAGGGCTCGGCAGGATAACGAACGCCTTGAAGGCTTGTACCGCGAAGACCGGGGTACCATTTCCGTGCGCCTGCTCGAAGTCTCTCGGGCCAGCCGTGAACAGGCCGTCAGTCAGGTCGCCGCAGCCCGTGCCGAAGTTCAGCGGGCACGGGAACAGGAAGGCGGCAGCGAGGAAGACAACGCGCTGTTACGTAGCGCAGCCACGGCGTTGTCAAAAGCCGAGCTGGACTTGTCCAACACGCAGATTCGTGCGCGGTCAGCGGGACTTGTCACCGATCTGCGCACCGATGTCGGACAGTTCGCCACTGCCGGCAGCCCGGTCATGACCCTGATTGCCATCCACGATGTGTGGATCAGCGCGGACATGACCGAAAACAACCTCGGTCTGGTCGAGGTCGACACCCCTGTTTCGATCGTTCTGGATGCCCTGCCGGGAAAGGTTTTCGAGGGCCGTGTGCGCAGCGTCGGCTATGGCGTCAGCGTCGGTCAGAGCACTGCGCCCGGCAGCCTCCCCAGCGTACAGAACAGTCGTGACTGGCTGCGTCCGGCCCAGCGTTTTCCGGTGATCATCGAGTTTTCCGAGGACTCAAGGAAAACGCTGTTCGACAGTCGCGCCATCCGTGCCGGTGGGCAGGCTGAAGTCATGGCGTTTCCTACCCAAGGCAACCCACTGAACCCGCTTGGGCGTCTGTTTGTAGGGCTAATGAGCTGGCTGAGCTATGCCTATTAAGGGCGTGCCTACTCAGCGCACGCCCCGTGTTCAACGGGCGTTGCGTCTCGCCACGGGCACGGCGCTATGCCTGGCCATCAGCTTCGGCCTGGCGCTGCCGATTCCCTTTATTTCGCCAGTGCTCGCCGTGTTGCTATTGGCCTCGCTCAATCGGCCTTTGCCGTTCAAGGCCGGGCTGGTGCTTGCGGTCGCTGCGATGTTAACCACCGGCGTCGGCCTATTGTTGATTCCGATCCTGCGTTATTACCCGATTACCGGCGTGCTGCTAATCGGAGTCAGTCTGTTCCTGGCATTTGGCTTTGGCCTGCGCGGCGGCAACACCTTGATCATGACCTTCCTGATCATTGGCCTGACCATGATTTCCTCGGCCGGCGTCGCCGAGTTCGATCTGGCGATGATGGTCATTGGTGCCTTGGTCTTGGGCTTGATCCTTGCCGTCATCGTCGTGGCGTTCAGTCACTGGTTGTTCCCCGAACCGGCCAATGCACCCTCCCCACCCGCCGCCAGCGCTCTGCCGGCGCAGGAAGTGAGCCGGGTTGCACTGCGTGCCACCTTGATCGTTATGCCGGCATTTCTGTTGGCGCTGATTGACCCCAGCTATCTGCCAATCATTTTGAAAGCGGTCAGCCTTGGCCAACAGAGTTCGACGACAACGGCGCGAAGCGCTGGTCACGAATTGCTCGGTTCGACTTTCATGGGGGGGCTGTTGGCTATTATGTTCTGGTGCGCGCTCAGCCTGTTTGTGCACCTGTGGATGTTCTTTCTGTGGATGCTCCTGTTCGGCTTGCTGTTGGCCCGCAAGCTCTATGCCCTGAGCCCGACCCGACAAACCCCGGGGTTCTGGCTCAACAGCCTGATCACGCTGATCATCCTGCTGGGCCAGTCGGTTCAGGACAGCCTCGCCGGCAAGGATGTCTATACCGCCTTCGTCGTGCGCATGGGATTGTTTATCGCGCTCACGCTCTATGCCTTGCTGATGGTTCATCTACTCGATCAGCGGCAGCGTAATCCAGCCGTCACTCAGCTCACGGAGTGACCTGATAACCCCGCCCTTGCAGGCAGCCGTGATCGTGCTGTTTCACATCGTCCTTGACCGGCTCATAAAACTCGTCATGTTGACGACCTGGTACCTGCGTAGCATCCACCGCAGCACCCTCCGAGGCTGGCGGGCTTGAGGTGCTCTGGCTCGCCGTGACGTTGCTGCAATCATTGATGTCCAGCTGGATTTGTTGCGAGTTCTGCCCGTTCAAGGGCACGACCGTTTCGGCCTGAACCTGCGTGTAGACCATCAACATGACGGCACACAGGCTGAAAGACGATATCCGACTCATGATGATCTCCGACACGGTCCACTGTGTTTGCGGGCCAGCGTTTGACTGGGAAGTTCCTGGAACAACGCTCGATAACTGCTGGAAAACCGCCCCAAATGCCAGAACGACCCATCCATCGCCACTTGCGCGACCGTCGTTTCCCCAGCCGTTCGTTTGAGCAATTCGCGGCGCGCGCTGTTGAGCCGACGCAAGCGCAACCAATGCGTGGGTGTCATTGCGGTATACGCCTTGAACGCATGCTGCAACTGGCGCAGCGAAACCCCGGCCACCTGGGATAGCTCCAGCAAATTGAGGGTTTCTTCCGGTGTATCGGCGGCCCATTCGGCGACGCACTTCATGATCGTTCGCTCTTGCGCCCGACGCTGCAAACCTGCGCGATCAAGGCACACACAGGCGTTATCGAGGATGTACAAACAGTCCTCCAATAATTGCTGGGTCAACGCCTCTTTGCTCGGCGGATCCAGCGTCTGCGTCAGCCGCGTCAACGTCCCGCTCAACCAGCGGCTGAACAGCGCGTTCTGGCCTGAATTGAGCGGCGACATGAACAAGCCTTCGAGCCGCGCCACGTCCAGGCCATGCCGCTGAACGAACTCCGGACCGAACACCACGGCGATTTCCTGGTAGTTCTCCGGGGTGATCCAGATATTGCGGCTTTCACCATTCAACACATACAGCGAGTTGTCATTGCGATCGAAACAGAACGCCAGCGCGCCTTCCGGAGCGCTGAAGTTCTGCTCGACCCGGGTGTTCATCTGTTCCTCGTAAATCTCTACGCCTTGCAAGTCCAGATAGCGCACCCGCCCGGCGAAATGCCCCGGGGACATCTGCTGATAGTGCTGCACCCAACCCGGTGTGGCGCGGATTTGCTCGGCCACGTCGGCGGTGTTGAACGCTTGGACCTGTAACGGATTGCACGCTGTCATGGGGCGCCTTACGCACTCTTTTGGTGCGCTTTGTGCTGTTTAAAGTGGATAGATGGAACGGCAAGGCTCACCCAAGATAGTCGTCAACGCGCTACAGGGGAAGTGTTCGGTGGATGAAGCCGCTTTCCCCGGCGTCAATAAAACCAACAACGAGGTCTTTATGAATGTCCCTTTCGATCAGCTGCTCACGTGGCTGAAAGATCACAAGATTACCGAGGTCGAGTGTGTGGTCAGCGACTTGACCGGCATTGCTCGCGGCAAGATTGCACCCACCAACAAGTTCCTGCATGAGCGAGGCATGCGCCTGCCGGAAAGTGTGCTGTTGCAAACGGTAACCGGGGACTTTGTCGACGACGACATCTACTACGACCTGCTCGATCCGGCTGACATCGACATGGTCTGCAAGCCCGTCGCCGACGCGGTTTACGTCATTCCATGGGCCATCGAGCCGACTGCCATCGTGATCCACGACACGTTCGACAAGTTCGGCAATCCCATCGAACTGTCGCCACGCAACGTGCTGAAAAAAGTCCTGAAACTCTACACCGACAAAGGCTGGAAACCGATTGTCGCCCCGGAAATGGAGTTCTACCTGACCCAGCGCTGCGAAGACCCGGACTTGCCGCTCAAGGCGCCACTGGGACGCTCGGGCCGTGCGGAAAGCGGTCGTCAGTCGTTTTCCATCGACGCCGCCAACGAGTTCGACCCACTGTTTGAAGACGTCTACGACTGGTGCGAACTCCAGGGCCTGGACCTCGACACGCTGATCCATGAGGACGGCCCGGCGCAGATGGAAATCAACTTCCGTCACGGCGACGCGCTCGATCTGGCGGACCAGATCACCGTGTTCAAACGCACCCTGCGCGAAGCGGCACTCAAGCACAATGTCACTGCGACCTTCATGGCCAAACCCATCGGCGACGAACCCGGCAGCGCCATGCATATCCATCAAAGCGTGGTGGACATCGCCACTGGCCAGCCGATTTTCGCCGATGCCGACGGGCAGATGAGCGAGCTGTTCCTGCACCACATCGGCGGCTTGCAAAAGTACATTCCCAAAGTGCTGCCGATGTTTGCGCCCAACGTCAATTCGTTCCGCCGCTTCCTGCCGGACACCTCGGCGCCGGTCAACGTTGAATGGGGCGAAGAAAACCGCACCGTCGGCCTGCGCGTACCGACCTCCACCCCGGACGCCATGCGCGTGGAAAACCGCTTGCCGGGCGCCGACGCCAACCCTTATCTGGCGATTGCTGCGAGCCTGCTGTGCGGTTATCTGGGGATGATCGAAAAGGTCGAACCGAGCGCCGCAGTGCAGGGCCGTGCCTACGAGCGGCGCAATCTTCGCCTGCCGATCACCATCGAGGACGCACTGACGCGCATGGAAGAGTGCGAAACCATCGAGCGCTATCTGGGCAGCAAATTCGTCCGGGGTTATGTCGCGGTCAAACGCGCCGAACACGAAAACTTCAAGCGCGTGATCAGCTCCTGGGAGCGTGAGTTCCTGCTGCTCAGCGTCTGATTCCCTGTGGGAGCGGGCTTGCCCGCGAAGAGGCCTGCACATTCGACATCATCGTTGACTGACAGACCGCTATCGCGGGCAAGCCCGCTCCCACAAAAAACCAATAATTAGAAGAGGTGTCGATATGCGTCTAATGAAATCCGTGGTTCCGGTCGCGCTGACGTTGCTGTTCAGCGCCACTGCGCAAGCTCAGTCAAGCGTGAGCGTCTACAACTGGACCGATTACATCGGCGAGACCACCCTCGCCGACTTCCAGGCAAAAACCGGGACCAAGGTGATCTACGACGTATTCGATTCCAACGAAACCCTGGAGGGCAAACTGCTCGCCGGCCGCACGGGTTATGACGTGGTGGTGCCCTCCAACCATTTCCTCGCGCGCCAGGTGAAGGCCGGCGCGTTCCTCAAACTGGATCGCTCGCAGCTGCCTAACTGGAAAAACCTAGACCCGAAACTGCTGGCCTTGCTGGAAAAAAACGATCCGGGTAATGAACATTCGGTGCCGTACCTGTGGGGCACCAACGGCATTGGCTACAACGTCGACAAGGTCAAGCAAGTGCTGGGCATCGACCACATCGATTCCTGGGCGGTGTTCTTCGAACCGGAGAACCTGAAGAAGCTCAGCCAGTGCGGCGTGTCGATGATGGATTCGGCGGATGAAGTGTTCCCGGCAGTCTTGAACTACATGGGCATGGACCCACGCAGCGAAAATCCCGCGGACTTTAAAAAGGCCGAAGCCAAGCTGATGACCCTCCGGCCTTACATCACCTATTTCCATTCATCCAAGTACGTGTCGGACCTGGCCAACGGTGACATCTGCGTCGCGTTCGGCTATTCGGGCGATGTGTTCCAGGCGGCGAACCGCGCCAAGGAAGCGAAGAATGGCGTGAACATCGCCTACTCGATCCCGAAGGAAGGCAGCAATCTGTGGTTCGACCTGTTGGCGATTCCTGCCGACGCCAGCAACCCGAAAGAGGCGCACTCGTTCGTCAACAACCTGCTGGATCCACAGGTAATCGCCAAGGTCAGCGCCTCGGTCGGTTACGCCAATCCGAACCCGGCGGCCAAACAATACATGGACCCGGAGCTGGTCAATAATCCAGAGGTCTATCCTCCTCAGGAAGTCCTCGACAAACTCTACATCTCCACCACCCCGCCCCAGCCGATCATGCGTCTGATGACCCGCTCCTGGAGCAAAGTGAAGTCCAACCAATGAATCAGTACGACAACGAACACGCTCATTCCTATTACGCTGCATCGGCGAAGGGCATGACACCCTACCCCACGCTGGACTCGGATCTTGAGGCCGATGTCTGCGTGGTGGGCGGCGGTTTTACCGGGGTCAACACCGCGATTGAACTGGCGCAGCGTGGGCTTTCGGTGATTCTGCTGGAAGGACGGCGGATCGGCTGGGGCGCCAGCGGGCGTAACGGCGGGCAGCTGATTCGCGGCATCGGCCACGACGTCAGCGGTTTCGCCCGATATGTCGGTCAGGACGGCGTGCGCTATTTGGAGCGTGCAGGCATCGAGTCAGTGGAGTTGGTGGGCAACCGCATCCGCGAGCATGGGATCGATTGCGACCTGCGTTGGGGCTTCTGCGAGCTGGCCAACACCGCGGCGCAGTTCGCAGCGTTCAAGACTGAACTGCAAAGCCTCGCCGAACTGGGTTACCCCCATGAGACCCGACTTGTCGGCCCCGAGCAGATCCGCCAACAAGTGGTGGGCTCCGATGTTTATGCCGGCGGCCTGATCGACATGGGTTCGGGGCATTTGCATCCGCTGAATCTGGTGCTTGGCGAAGCGCGCCTTGCCGAATCCCTCGGGGTGCGAATATTCGAGCAAAACCCGGTGCTGGAGTTGATTCACGGCAGCACCGTGCAGGTTCGCTGCGCGGGCGGCACGGTGCGCGCCGGCAGTCTGGTGCTGGCCTGCAACGCGCACCTGGAGGAACTCGAACCACGCCTCAGTGGCAAGGTTTTACCAGCGGGCAGTTACATCATCGCCACCGAGCCTTTGGCACCTGAGGTTGCCGCCCAATTGATCCCGCAGAACCTGGCGTTGTGCGACCAGAAAGTCGGCCTCGATTACTACCGGCTCTCGGCGGATCGACGTTTGTTGTTCGGTGGTGCCTGCCATTATTCCGGGCGCGAGCCGGCGGACATTGGCGCTTATATGCGACCAAAAATGCTCAAGGTCTTCCCGCAATTGGCGGACGTGCGCATCGACTATCAATGGGGCGGCAAGATTGGCATCACCGCCAACCGCTTCCCTCAGGCCGGACGCTTGAGCCAGTACCCGAACGTGTTCTACGCCCAGGGTTATTCCGGTCATGGGCTGAACGTGACCCACTGGTGCGCGCGGTTGCTGGCTGAAGCGATTCATGCCGGGCACAGCAAGGGGCTGGACGTTTTCAGCGCTGTGCCGCACATGACCTTCCCCGGTGGCCGAGTCCTGCGCTCGCCGCTGCTGGCCCTCGGCATGTTCTGGTATCGCCTGCGCGAATTGCTCGGCTGAGATTCGTGGCAACGGTTTTACGCATACCTGTGGCGAGGGGGCTTGCCCCCGTTCGGCTGCGCAGCAGTCGTCGATATTTCTATATGCGGTATGCCTGACGGAATGCGCTGACAACATTTTGGGGCCGCTTCGCGACCCAACGGGGGCAAGCCCCCTCGCCACAAGTGCCCATCTGATCATGATGGGTCCAGTGCATCCTTGATCAGTCTTTTAATTTGCTCAATCGCAAGTCACTTCTATATTGAGGGAGTGCTCTGACTTTCCTGTTCCTGGCGAGTGCGGCCTATGGCTACGACTGACCAACTGATCATTTGCGAGCACTGCGACTGCGTGTATGAAAAAGTCACGCTCGCCAAACATCAAAAAGCCCTGTGCACCTGCTGCGGCGGCGTGCTCCAGCGTTATAACGGACTGTCGGTGGAGCAGCGTCTGGCCTTGGCCTTCACGGCAACGATGCTATGGATTTTCGCCAATTTCTATCCCGTCATGAGCATCAGCATGAAGGGCCTGAAAAACAGTGCCACGCTGTGGGACTCGGTATTGGCGTTGAGCCAGGGGCCGATCACCTTTATTGCGCTGGTGGCGGCGATATCCATCATCATCGCGCCGCTTTTTCAACTGGTGTTGCTGATCTGGGTCCTGAGCTTCGCCCTCGGGCATCGGCGCTCGCCCGGTTTCAAAGTGTGCATGCGCTGGCTGGAAACCCTCAGGCCCTGGAGCATGCTCGAAGTCTGTCTGCTGGGCGCAATGGTCGCGGTGTTCAAACTCGCAGGGTTGCTGGATGTCATACCCGGCATCGGCCTGTTTGCCCTGGCCGTTCTCAGCCTGCTGTTGATTCGCATCGCTGGGCGCGATGTCCGTGAACTGTGGGACATTTTATGAACAGCCCACCGCACGCCAGCGAACTCAACCTGTGCCTGTGCCACAGTTGCGGCCTGGCCTGCGACATAACCGACAACCCTCACGAATGCCCACGCTGTGGCGCGCCACTGCATGCCCGCAAAGCCAACTCACTGACCCGTACCTGGGCCTATCTGCTGGCCTCACTGGTGTTCTATATCCCGGCCAATCTGCTGCCGGTGATGAACACCAGTCTGTTCGGCAACGGGTCCGACAGCACCATCATGAGCGGTGTGCTGGAGTTCTGGGCACACGGTGCGTGGGACATTGCCCTGATCATTTTCATCGCCAGCATCGCGGTACCGGGCATCAAGTTCGTCGCCCTCTCCCTGCTGCTGATTACCGTGCAACGCGGCAGCCTTTGGGCGCGCAAGGAACGTTCGAAGCTTTACCGTTTCGTCGAGCTGATCGGCTACTGGTCGATGCTCGACGTGATTGTTGTCGCGCTGGTCGCAGCGTTGGTGAAATTCCAGGCCCTGGGCGATATCGAACCGCGCCTGGGTATTCTGTTTTTTGGTCTGGTGGTGGTGTTCACCATGCTGTCTGCCATGAGTTTCGATCCGCGGCTGATTTGGGATAAAGAGCGGGATAACCAGCGGCATAACCCACCAAACGAGGAGCTCACGGATGAAGTCGCAAGCCACTGACGGGCCGCAAGCCCCCGGCCAGGCCACTATCAAGACCCGTCGCTTCAGCGTTTCGCTGGTGTGGATCGTGCCGATCGTTGCGGTGCTGGTGGGGATCTCCCTGGTGATACACAACGTGATGCAGGAAGGTCCGACCATCACCGTCACGTTCAAGACCGGTAGCGGCCTTACGGCCAACAAGACCGAGGTCAAGTATCGCAACGTGGTCATCGGCCATGTCTCGGAAGTGAAGCTGAGCGACGATCAAAAAAGCGTTAACGCCACGATCAAACTCGACAAACAGGCTGAAAGCTTCACCCGCGAAGATTCGCAATTCTGGGTCGTGCGACCGCGCATTGGTGCTGGCGGCGTCTCGGGCATCGATACCCTGCTGTCGGGCGACTACATCGGCGCCGACATCGGCCAGGCCAATGCCCGTTCCAAACACTTCACGGGGCTGGAAAACCCTCCGCCCATTACCTATGGCGAACCGGGCAAGCGCTTCATGTTGCACACTCAGGACCTCGGTTCGCTGGATATCGGTTCCCCCGTCTACTACCGCAAGATCCCGGTCGGGCAAGTGGTCGCGTATGCGCTCGATGCCGACGGCAAAGGGGTGAACATCGAAATCTTCGTGCACTCGCCCAATGACGTCTACATCACCGAGAACACCCGGTTCTGGAACGCCAGCGGAATTGATGTGAACGTCGGCGCCAACGGTTTTGCGGTGAGTACCGAGTCCTTGTCGTCCTTGTTGGTGGGTGGCATCGCGTTTCGCGCACCGGAATACAGCCCCAACGATCAGCCGGCCAGCGAGAATAAAACCTTCGACCTGTTCGAGGATCCGCAAACCGCCCTCGCCCCGCCCCACGGTAAGGGGCAGTACTTGAGCCTGCGTTTCGATCAGGCCTTGCGTGGGCTCAAGATCGATGCACCGGTGGAATTTCTCGGCGTGGAATTCGGCAAAGTCGTGTCGATCAATCTGGATTTCGACGCGAAAAAACGCAGCTTTCCGCTCAATGTAGGCATCGTGATCTACCCGCAACGTCTCGGCCAGGCTCATGCAAAAATGCTCGAGGCCTTGAAGCATAATCCTGACGACGAAGCCGCTAGCATAAAGCTCATGGGCAGCTTCATCGAAAACGGCCTGCGGGCCCAGGCCCGTAGCGGCAATCTGTTGACCGGTCAGCTGTACATCGCGCTCGACTTCTACCCCAAAGCGGAGAAAGTCGTGTTCGACCCGACCGCTCGTCCCGTCATTGTCCCCACCATTCCTGGCAGCCTCGAACAGTTGCAGGAAAAACTGGAAGGCATGGTCAACAAGATCAACCAGCTGCCCATCGAACGCATCGCCGGCAACCTCGACAGCAACCTCGTCGAACTGCGCAAGGGCCTCGTACAGTTCAACGCCAGGACCCTGCCCGGCGTGCAGACCACCCTGGCGGACGTCAGCAAGACCTTGCAATCGGCCAGTTCGACCCTCGCCGACGATTCGCCGCAACGGGAACAACTGACTCAGACCCTGGACGAACTCGGACGCATGTCACGCTCACTGCGTGAACTCTCGGATTACCTGGGCCGGCATCCGGAATCACTGATTCGCGGTCGCCCGGATAATGCCGCGCCGATGGACTTGCAGCCGCCACCGCGCAACTGACCACAGGAGCAACACCCATGGCTTTTTCGCTGAAGATCACGCTGGTCACCGCGCTGTTGTTGCTTACCGCCTGCCGCAGCGATCCGATTCAGTTCCACACCCTGACCCCCGCCCAATTGAGTGGCGCAAGCAGCAGCGCGGAAATCCAGATCGAAAGCATCACGGTGCCGCCCCAGGTCGACCGCCCGCAGATTGTCATTCGCCAAGGCAACAGTGGCCTGGCGATCCTCGAAACCGAATGGTGGGCGGCAAGCCTGGTGGACGAATTGCGCAGCGCCCTGGTCGATCAACTGGTCAACAGTAACCCGCAACGCAGAGTGTCGTTGCGACTGGATGTACAACGCTTTGATTCAATTCCGGGTCAATACGCGTTGATCGACGTCAAATGGCGCCTGCGCAGCCTCGGCGCCGGTGATACCGCGCTGATCACCTGTCGCAGCACGTTACAGACTCCCTCCGGCCCGAGCATCGATGACCTGGTGGTCGCTCATCAGAACAATGTGAAACGGTTAGCTGCCGCTATCAGTCAGGCAGCAATCGGAGCTTCACGGGGCTGTCCGTCGGTCAAGTAGCGAGTGCGCAAGAAATGCCGGTGTGGTTTTCCCTCGATGGCAAAGCACGTAGGATGCCGCCCAACCACCGAGGCTGACCGATGTCCCATACAGGTACCCTTCAGGGTTCGAGCGTAAGAATCCTGATTTATCTTCTGTTCGCGATCCAGCTCATCTCCATGGGCGCGATGGAAATGAGCGGGCCGTTCTGGCCCGTCCACCTGCGTGGGCTGACGTCTTCAGAGTCGGTGTTCAGCTTCGCCAGCATCGCCGTCTACGTCGGGCCGATGCTGGGCATTATTCTGACCAGCGCATTCTGGGGCCGTATCGGCGACCGGTACGGCCATAAGTTGATGATGATCCGCGCCCTGGCCGGTTTGTCGTTGACCCAGCTCGGGTTGGCCCTCTTCAGCGATATCTGGGTGATCCTGCTCCTGCGCTTCTTGCAGGGCGCATTCGCCGGGTACATTGCCCCGGCCCAGGCTTACGGCGTCAGCATCGAAGCGCCTTCACGCCGGGCGCGGCTGTTTGCGATCCTGCAAATATCCACCAACGTCGGTTCGTTGCTCGGTGCCGTGGTCGGCGGGCTGATCCTCGATTACGCGACCTTTTTCTGGATCAACATTATTGCCTCGGCCCTCTGTGCGATCTGCACCGTGGTAGCGGCCGTGACCTTGCCGGATGTGCCACCGGTGAAAAAAACACCGGTGGTGGATGCCGCGGCACCGGTCAGCCGTTCAAGCAGCCTATGGCAACGTTCACCACTGCTGTCGTTACTGAGCGTGATGGGGATTCTGTTGCTGGCGCGAATGCTGCCACAGACTTCGTTCTCGCTGTATGTCAGCTCGGTGTTCGAGGTCAGCAACTCGGTGGTTGGCCTCTGCTACGGCTTGCTGGCCCTGGGGTTCATCATCTCGGCCACGCCGTGGTCGCGCTACTTCGAACACCTAAGCCGGCAGGAAACCCTGCACCGCATCACCTACATTGTTATCGGTTGCGTCGCTCTGACCGCTGTGGCCGGCATCACCCGCAACCCGGCGGTGTTTGTCATTGCCTACTTCGTGTGGGGCGTGCTGCTGGGGGCGACGACGCCGGTGCTGATGGCACTGATCTCGAAAACCGCCGACAGCTCACAGCAGGGTTATGTGCTGGGGATTGCCCAAAGCACCGCGCAGTTTGCCTCCATCGCGGGCATCTCGGCCGGTGGTTTGCTCAGCCAGGTTTATGGCTTGCAGTACACCTACCTGTTTGTTTGCCTGGCCTACGTGGTTGCACTGATTCCGATTGTCGCCCTGCGCTATCGGCCGGTGGTGATGCAGCCGAGCCAGGTGCCCCCCGGCGACTGATCCAGCAGACCCCTCTTGCGCCGCAGGGTCACAGTCAACTAGGATTGGGAATACTTCTCAATCGCTAAAAATTATCATCCATGAGCGATACCCTGCCCGCGACCCACAACAATCATCTGCGCATGATCGAGGCCCTGTACAGCGGCCATCACGGCTGGCTGTACGCCACGCTGCGCAAAAAACTGGGCAACGCCATGGATGCGGCTGATCTTGCACAGGACACCTTCACTCGCATACTCGCTTCCCGCGTCGCGGTCATTGAGCAGCCTCGGGCTTACCTGAGCTGCGTGGCCAAGGGCATTCTGGTCAATTGGTATCAGCGCAAGGCGCTCGAACGCGCCTACCTGGATGCCTTGGCGTTGCTGCCCGCGCCTGAGGTGCCCTCCCCCGAACTGCGTTTCATGGTGCTGGAAACCCTGCACGAAATAGACGCGATGCTCGACTCCCTGTCGCCGCTGGTGAAGCGTACGTTCTTGCTGTCGCAGATCGGCGGGCTGAAATACGAGGAGATCGCCACGCAACTGGGCGTCTCGCTGATTACCGTCAAGCGCTACATGAAGCAGGCCTTCGTACAATGCCTGATGCTGGTGGAATGAATGTCGACTCGCCACAGTGACGCGCAAATCGACCCGCGAATTATTGAAGAAGCCGCCGAATGGCTGATGCGTCTGAACGAAAGTGACTTCAATGAAACCCAGCGAGCCGAATGGGAATGCTGGCGCGTCAGCAGCCCCGAGCGGCATCGCGCCTGGGCTCGTGCGCAATTGCTGCAAAGCAAGCTCGGCGGGCTGCCGCCGTCGCTGGCGATGTCGGCGCTGGATCGGCCGAGCAACCCTGAACGACGCACCGCTCTGGCAAAACTGGCGACCATCCTCGCGGTATTGCCCGCCGGCTGGGGCAGCTGGAAACTGGTGGAATCACAGCAATGGACGGCCGACTACCGGACTGCCGTGGGCCAACGTCGTGAAATGACCTTGGCCGACGGTTCGCACATCACCCTGAATACCGATACCGCCATCGACGTGCTGTTCGATGCTAACCAGCGACTGATCAACTTGCGCGAAGGCGAAATTCTGGTGCAAACCGCGCCGGATGTATTGCCCCAGGCCAGACCTTTTTTGGTCAGCACTCGTCAGGGGCGCATGCAGGCCTTAGGCACACGGTTTACCGTTCGCGAATGGCAGACCCGCACCCACCTTGCCGTGCTGGACGGTGCAGTCAGAGTCGAGTTGCCCCGTGACAGTCACGTCGCCCCATTGATCGTCAATGCGGGGCAACGCACCGATTTTTCCGCGCAAGCCTTTGGCCGGTTGAACCCGGTGGACAGCGCCGTCAGCGCCTGGGCTCAAGGCATGTTGATGGCGGACAACGTACGTCTGGCCGACTTCCTCGCCGAACTGGCGCGCTATCGCAAAGGCTTCGTGCGCTGCGATCCGGCCATTGCCGATCTGCGCATTTCCGGGGCCTTTCCCATCAGCGACACGCAACGCACCCTGAACATGCTCGTGCAAACGTACCCGGTGATCGCCACCGGGCATTTAAGCGGCTATTGGGTCACGCTTTCTCCCGCCTGAGCCTGTCTCACCTGTTCAGGACTAAACACACACCTGTGGGAGCGGGCTTGCCCGCGATGACGGCGGAAGATCCGATATTGATGTAACAGACATATCGTTATCGCGAGCAAGCCCGCTCCCACATGGAATCTGGGGGGGCACACAAAACGTACCGCAAAAAAAATTGCGGCGCAGGTGATACTTTTTTTGATCTCGACTGGCTAGGGAAGGAAGAACTTCTCAACCTCGTCGAAAGGGTCATCACTCCATGTTCGTTGCACGCCCTCAGTGTTCGGATCGCTCATTGAAACTGGCTGTCCGTAGCGCATTGCTAAGCCTTGCCCTGACCGGTGCCGCCAGCCCGTTTGCCTCGGCCGCCGCGCCGGTACAACAGGATGCCGCCGCCCCCCGCGCCTACAACATCGCGCCGGGGCCATTGGGTGCAACGTTGTCGAGATTTGCCGTGGACGCCGGCATTGCCCTGTCGTTTCAACCCTCGATGACCGAAGGCCTGACCAGCCCGGGCCTGTCGGGCACTTACTCGAAGCAGGAAGCGCTCAGCCGATTGCTGGCCGGCAGTGGCCTGGAAATCGTATTGCGCAATGACGGCAGCTACACCCTCGCACCGCGCCCGGCCGACAGTGCCGGCGGTTTGACCCTTGACGAAACCACGGTCAACGGCATCGACGCTCGCACCAACGGCCTGCCACCGGCTTATCCAGGCGGTCAGGTCGCTCGTGGTGGGCGCCTCGGCATGCTGGGCAACAAGGATGTGATGGACGCGCCCTTCAGCGTCAGCAACTACACCTCGGCACTGATGAAGGATCAGCAGGCAGTCACCGTGGCCGATGTGCTGGAGCGTGACTCTTCGGTGCGCTCCACAGGCCAGACCGGTGGCATCGTCGACTCGTTCTTCATCCGCGGCTTCCCGGTGGGTGAAGGCAACCTCGGTGAGTTGGCGTTTGACAGCGTGTACGGCGTAGCCCCCAACTATCGGGTGTTCACCGAGTACGCCGAACGCATCGAAGTGATTAAAGGGCCTGGCGCCCTGCTCTACGGCATGTCACCCAATAGCGGCGTCGGTGGCGTAATCAACGTGGTGCCCAAGCGTTCTCTCGATGAAGACCTGACCCGGTTCACCGCCAGCTATGCCATGGACTCGCAGATCGGCGGGCACGTCGACGTCAGTCGGCGCTTCGGTGAGGAACGCCAGTTCGGCGTGCGCATCAACGGCAGCACCCAGCAAGGCGACACCGCCATCGACGATCAATCCCGTGACGTCGATATCGGTTCGATCTCGCTGGATTATCAGGGTGAGCGACTGCGCACCACCTTGGACCTGATCAGCCAGAAGGAAGAATTCGACGGAGCGTCACGGCCGTTCCTCATTGCTTCCGGCGTGGACATTCCGTCCGCAGCCAATGGCCGGACCAACGTCAGCCAGGACTGGGGTTGGTCCGAAACCCGTGACAAATCGGCCTTGCTCGGTGCCGAGTACGACCTCAACGACGCCCTGACCGTGTTCGCCCACGCTGGCGGCGGCAAGTCGGATGTCGCGCGAATGTCCGACCAGACCCCGACTATCCTCAACAGCGCTGGCGATACGCGATCGGTTCCCGGCTATTACAAATTCGAAGTCGAGCGCTACACCGTCGATGCCGGTGCCCGCCTGCGCTTCGACACCGGCCCGATCAGCCACAGCACCACCGTGCAAGTCACCCGTTACCGTGACGAGTTGTCCAGGGGCATCAACTCCGGGCCGGCGGTTCTGTCGAACATGTATCACCCGGTCGACCGTGCGAAACCGTCGATTGCCAGCCCCGATGCGCTGAAAGTCTCCGAGACCGAACTGTCCGGCGTGGCCCTGGCCGACACCCTTTCGGTGATGGACGAACGCTTGCAGGTCACCCTCGGCCTGCGCAAGCAGAACATCCAGTCCGATAATTACAACACCGCCGGTGTGGTCACCACCTCATACGATGAAAGCGAAACCACGCCGCTGTTCGGGGTGGTGGTCAAACCCTGGGATCACGTTTCGTTCTACTACAACTACATCGAAGGCTTGAGCAAGGGCGACATCGCACCGGCTACGGCCTCGAACTCGGGTGAAATTTTCGCGCCTTATATCTCCCGCCAACAGGAAGTCGGGGTCAAGGTCGATTACGGCACCTTCACCTCCACACTCGCCCTGTTCCAGATCAAGAAGCCCAGCGGCGAACTGGCCAACGGCGTGTTCTCGGTGCAAGGCGAGCAACGCAACCGTGGCGTGGAGTTGAACGTGTTCGGTGAAATCGCCCAGGGCACGCGGCTGCTCGGTGGCGTGACCCTGCTCGACGCCGAACTGACCAAAACCGGCACTGCCGCCAATCGTGGCAACAAACCGGTGGGCGTACCCGAGGTTCAGGCCAACCTCTGGGCCGAATGGGACACCCCGTGGGTCGAAGGTTTGACGCTGACCAGCGGCGCGATCTACACCGGCAGCCAATACGTGAACCAGGCCAACACCCAGGAACTCGATCCATGGACCCGCTTCGATGTCGGCGCGCGTTACGCCACCCGCATCGCTGAACGCCCGACCACGTTCCGGGCGACGGTGCAGAACGTTTTCGATCGTGAGTACTGGTCCGGTGTCGCGTCTTACGGCGCGTTCTCCCAAGGTTCGCCGCGCACCCTGCAACTGTCGGCCACCGTCGATTTCTGAAAATGTTCAGTCCGAGCAGTGGCCTGAGCCGCTGCTCGGGTTGACCCTGTAAAGGCTTCAACCATGGCATCTGTTCATCGACACAGCCACGCCTTCGTTGCCCTGCTATTGGCCGGACTGCTGGGCGTGGCGTTGTTTTTTTCACTGGCAACGCGCAACGCGGTTGCCGCCGTTCAGGACCCTGCTGCAGTTACGGTGACAGACTTGCTGGGACGCAAGGTCAAGGTTCACCTGCCGGTCAGACGAGTGATTCTCGGTGAAGGTCGTCAGCTGTACCTGGTCGCCGCACTGGATACGCAGAATCCTATCGAGCGCATCGTCGGTTGGCGCAAGGATTTGATCCAGTCCGACCCGGACACCTACGGCGCCTACCTGCGCAAATTCCCCGACATCGCCAAGATCCCCACCTTCGGCGGCTTTGAAGAAGGCACGTTCGACATCGAGCAAGCAATCTCCCAGCAACCGGACGTGATTATCCTCAACATCGAAGCCCAACACGCCACCGAAGACGCCCGCTACATCGAGAAACTCGACGCCTTGGGCATTCCGGTGATCTATGTCGATTTTCGCAACAACCCGATGGCCAACACCGAACCGACCATGCGCCTGTTCGGCAAGCTGTTCGGCAAGGAAGCGCGCGCCGAGGCGTTCATTGATTTTCGCAACCAGCAGATCCGCCGCGTCACCGACGTCATCGAGGCCAGTCAAGCGCCGCGCCCCAACGTGTTCATCGAGCGTATCGGCGGTTACACCGACGACTGCTGCCTGAGTTTCGGCAATGAGAACTTCGGTCGTTTCGTCGAGATGGCCGGCGGCAACAACATCGCCAAAGGCATCATTGCGAGCACCTTTGGCCAGTTGAACCCTGAACAGGTGATTGTCGCCAACCCGGATCAAGTGGTCGTGACCAGCGCCAACTGGGAAACCTTTGCGCCCAGCGGGCGTTGGGTCGGCGTCGGCCCGGGCGCCGACCTCACAGAGGCCCGACGCAAACTGGCCTGGTACACCCAGCGCCCGGCCTATGCCGGGATCAAGGCTCAGGACACCCAGGCGTTTCATGCGATCTGGCACCAGTTCTACAACAGCCCTTACCAATTCGTGGCCATCCAGCAACTCGCCAAATGGTTTCACCCGACACTGTTTGCCGACCTCGATCCCGACGCCTCGTTTCGCGAACTGCATGAGCGATTCCTGCCGGTACCGTACGAGTCGGGTTACTTCGTCAGCCTGAAGGAGAGCCGTCAATGAGCTCCTTGGGCGAAGCGCAGATCGTACAGCGCGACACGTATCGTCAACTGGTGCTGCGCAAACGGCTGATCCTCACGGCGCTGGTGGTGTTGCTGGTGTGCAGCGTTTTGCTGGATCTGGCCCTCGGCCCCGCCAGTTACAGTTTGAGCGAAGTACTCAATGCGCTGTTTTCACCGGACACCGCGTCGGCGCAAGTGCGGGTGGTGATGTGGGAAATCCGTCTGCCGGTGGCGCTGATGGCGGTGGCGGTCGGCGCCGCGTTATCGCTGGCCGGCGCGCAGATGCAGACCATCCTCAACAACCCCCTCGCCAGCCCTTTCACCCTCGGTATTTCCGCCGCCGCCAGTTTTGGCGCGGCCATGGGCCTGGCCTTCGGCGTGGCGCTGTTTCCGTTGGCGGCGCAGTACATGGTGCCAGTGAATGCCTTCATCATGGCGATGCTGTCCGCGCTGCTGATCCACTTCCTGAGCATGCGCCGTGGCGTGACTGCAGAAACCATCGTGCTGCTCGGCATTGCGCTGGTGTTCACCTTTAATGCGCTGTTGGCGCTGGTGCAGTTTTTTGCCACCGAACAAGCCGTCGCGGCGGTGGTGTTCTGGACCATGGGCAGTTTGACCAAAGCCACCTGGCCAAAACTCGGGGTGATCTGCCTGGTGATTTTGATCACCCTGCCGATTTTCGCCAAACGTGCCTGGGCTTTGACCGCCCTGCGCCTGGGCGATGACAAGGCCGCGAGTTTCGGGATCAACGTACGCAGCCTGCGCTTTCAGACGTTGATCATGGTCAGCCTGCTCGCCTCGTTTCCGGTGGCGTTTGTCGGCACCATCGGCTTTATCGGGCTGGTCGGGCCGCACATTGCGCGGATGCTGATCGGCGAAGATCAGCGGTGCTTTTTACCCGCCTCGCTGCTGACCGGCTCGCTGATTCTGTCCGCCAGTTCAGTGGTCAGCAAAACCCTGATTCCGGGCGCGATATTTCCCATCGGCGTGGTCACTTCGCTGATCGGCGTGCCGTTCTTCATATCTCTGATTCTCAGCGGGAAGAAAAACTCATGGTGAAGATCCAGCTTGAGAACCTCGGCGCCCGCTACGGCCAGCGCGAGATCATTTGCGGCGTGACCACCGCGACCTTCACCGGCGGCCAAGTGGTCGCCGTGGTCGGGCCCAACGCGGCGGGCAAGTCGACCCTGTTCAAACGCATGGCGGGGCTGATCGATGGGCCAGGCCAAGTCATTCTGCAAGACTCGAAAAAAGGTTCACAAGGCATCAGCTACATGCCTCAAGGCCTGAATGCCAGCGCCCGCCTGACGGTTTACGAATCAGTACTGCTGGCACGCAAACAGCTGACGCCGGGATGGGTCGTGCACGACGACGAGTTGAAACTGGTGGACGAAATCCTCGGCGCGCTGGGGATCACCGAGCTGTCCTTTCGCAACCTCGGCGAACTCAGCGGCGGCCAGCAACAACTGGTGTCGATTGCGCAAACCCTGGTGCGCGAACCGGAAGTCTTGCTGATGGACGAACCGACTAGCGCCCTCGACATGCATCGGCAAGTGCAAGTGCTGAACTTCATGCGCGCACTGGCGCGCAAACGCGAGGTGATCGTGTTCATCGCGATCCACGACCTGAATCAGGCACTGCGCTTTGCCGATCAGGTGCTGGTCATCGCCAACGGCACCAGCCATGGCAGCGGGCCCAGCGATGAAGTGATCACTGAGCAGATGCTGCGCGAGGTCTACAAGGTCGAAGCGCGAATCGAGAAATGCAGCCGTGCCCAAAGCCACATTCTGATCGACGATATCGTCTGAAACCCGCCGTCAAAGGTCGAAGCGATCAACCGCCCGACGGCGTTCGTTGTCGTCGCGCACATCGTAATTGGCCGTGGTCTGGATGTTGCTGTGATGGGCCAGTTTCTGCGCGATCGACAGGTCGTGTTCTTCAATCACTCGGGTAATGAACGACCGCCGGAAATCGTGCGGCATGATTTTCACCCCGACCTGTGCGCCGCGTTGCCGGGCAATGTAGTAGATCGCATGCTTGGTGATGCGCTCGCGGGTGATGTGACTGCCACGGCGGATGCGGTTGAACAGGAACGGATCATCCGTCTCGCCCTCCTTTAAAAGCGAACGCCGCAACTCCAGCCACGCATCCAGTTTGGCGAAGGCCCAGGCTGGTGCGTACTTGATCAGCTGTTTGTTGCCCTTGGCGGTGACGCACAGGCTGCGCTCGGTGAAATCCACCTGGGCCAGGTCCAGATTCACCGATTCCGATTTGCGCATCCCCGACCCGTACAGAATCCCGATGATGGCCGCGTCCCGTAGCCCTTGCGGCCGTGGATCGGCGGCGCAGACCTCCATCAAGTCGCGAATCAAGGTGCGCTTGAGGTTGCGCCCCTGGGACAGTCGCGTGCCGGCAATGCCTTTGACCGAGCGCATTTTCAGCAGATGTTCCTGACTGATCAGGCTCATGCGCCACGCTTCGTTCATCACCCCGCGCACCGCGTTAACGTACAGCGACGAGGTATTTGGCGCGTAACCGTCTTCGCGCAAGGTCGCCACCAGTGCAACGACATCCTCGGGCTGCAGTTGATGCCAGGGAATCTCTTCGATGTTCATGTCTTCGAAGTCCAGACGGTCAGCGGCGTCCTGCAACACATAACGCATGGTCAACTGGCTGGACGGCGCCAGACGCGCCAGGTACAGGGTCAACGGGTTGGCTTTTGAAACGATGGATTCAGTAGCAGGTAAGTCAATCAATGAAACGGCCTTGAAAATGAATAAAGTTCAACAAAACAACTAAACAATGAAATCTACTTAATATAAAGCGCGGCACTTCTGTCGCGCTCTTACGCTAAAAAACGGGATAAACGGCACAAGTCTGAACAGTGGCTGTATGAGCTTCAGATAAACGATTCGCCCACCGCTTTTTCATGTTCCTTTGACAAAAACGGGCATAACCTTCCCTTCATTCGACGAGCCCGAGGGGCCGTCACGCTGCCGGTCATGGCCGGGAAAGTCAATTGATGGCTTCTTGGCTTATCGGCTAAGCCTTTGAAAATACGCTTCTTTCGGCGATTTCGCTGAAGGGCTTCGTTCGCCCGGAGATTACTATGAATCAGGCGTTTCTCCCCTTCTCCCGCTCCAGTATCGGCGATGAAGAAATAGCCGCGGTACAACAAGTACTGCGCTCCGGCTGGATTACTACCGGGCCGAAAAACCAGCAACTGGAAGAGCACTTCGCCCACTATGTCGGCTGTCGCCATGCCGTCGCATTGTCCTCGGCCACCGGCGGGATGCACATCACATTACTGGCATTGGGAATTGGTCCCGGCGACGAAGTCATCACACCGTCCCAGACCTGGGTATCGACCGCCAACATGATCTGCCTGCTCGGCGCGACGCCGGTTTTCGTCGACGTTGACCGCGACACGTTGATGAGCGACCTGGCGAGCATCGAAGCGGCAATCACGCCGCGCACCAGGGCAATCATTCCGGTGCATTACGCCGGCGCGGCGTTCGACCTCGATCCGCTCTACGCGCTGGCAGACAAGCATGGCATCGCCGTCATCGAAGACGCTGCGCATGCGGCGGGCACTTTCTATAAAGGTCGTCACGTCGGCGCCCAAGGCACGGCGATCTTCTCGTTCCACGCGATCAAAAACATGACCTGCGCCGAGGGCGCGATGTTCGTCAGCGACGATGAAGCGCTGGCCACTCGTGTGCGCATGCTCAAGTTTCATGGCTTGGGCGTGGATGCCTACGACCGCCTCACCCACGGCCGCAAACCCCAGGCCCAAGTGATGGAGCCCGGCTTCAAGTACAACCTGGCCGACATCAACGCGGCCATCGCCTTGGTGCAACTGGAGCGTCTGGACGCGATCAACGCCAAGCGCACGGAGCTGGCCCAGACCTATCTGCAACGCCTGGAAGGCTTGCCGGTGCAACCGCTGGCCGTTCCGACGTATGCGCAACAGCACGCCTGGCACCTGTTCATTCTACGCATCGACACCGAACGTTGCGGGCTGGACCGCGAGGCGTTCATGAAGGCGTTGCAGGAACAGAACATCGGTACCGGCATTCACTTCATCGCCACTCACCTGCACACGTACTACCGCCAGCGTTTCCCCAACATCTACCTGCCCAACACCGAATGGAATTCGGCGCGGCTGTGTTCGATCCCGTTGTTCCCCGACATGACCAGCGACGACGTCGATCGTGTCGTCGACGCCATTGAAAACATAGTGGACACAAGCCTGTGAAACCTTATCCGATCCGTTGCGTATCAATCGTCATCCCGGTCTACAACGAGCAAGACAGCCTGCCCGAGTTACTCAGGCGCACCGAAGCGGCGTGCCAGCAATTGCACCAGGATTATGAAATTGTGCTGGTCGATGACGGCAGTCGCGACAACTCGGCGCAAATCCTCGAGGACGCAGCCAGTCGCGAGTGCAGCCCGGTAGTAGCGGTCATTCTCAACCGTAACTACGGCCAGCACGCAGCGATCATGGCCGGCTTCGAACAGTGCAAGGGCGATGTGGTGATCACCCTCGATGCCGACCTGCAAAACCCGCCGGAAGAAATCCCGCGGCTGGTGGCTCAGGCCGAACTGGGTTACGACGTGGTCGCCACGGTGCGCGCCAACCGTCAGGACTCGGCCCTGCGCCGCTGGCCGTCGAAGTTGATCAACCTCGCCGTGCAGCGTTCCACCGGCGTTGCCATGACCGACTACGGCTGCATGCTGCGCGCCTATCGCCGGACCATCGTCGACGCCATGCTCGCCTGCCGCGAGCGCAGCACCTTCATCCCGATCCTGGCCAACAGCTTCGCCCGGCACACCACGGAAATTCTGGTGACCCACGCCGAGCGCGAACACGGCGAGTCGAAATACAGCCCGATGCGCCTGATCAGCCTGATGTTCGACCTGATCACCTGCATGACCACCACACCGCTGCGATTACTGAGCATCGTCGGCTTCGGCATGGCCGGCCTCGGCCTGCTGTTCGCCGTCATGCTGATCGTCCTGCGCCTGGTCTTCGGTGCCGAATGGGCCGGCGACGGGCTGTTTGTGCTGTTTGCGGTGCTGTTCGTTTTTACCGGCGGGCAATTCATCGGCATGGGCCTGTTGGGTGAGTACCTGGGCCGCATGTACAGCGACGTCCGGGCGCGTCCACGGTTCTTCATCGAAAAGGTTTTGCGTAGCACCCCCTCTGCCCCTGCTCCCGTTGTCACCGTCGACGGCCTCACTTCCACTTCTTCAGATCAGGTTCTCTCATGAGCGCAAAAGCTGTTGTCTTCGCCTATCACGATATTGGCTGTGCCGGCATCGAAACCCTGCTCAATTCGGGTTACGAGATTGCCGCCGTGTTCACCCATCCCGATGACCCGAAGGAAAACGCGTTCTACGGCTCGGTTGCGCAACTGTGCGCACGCAAAGGCATCCCGGTGCATGCGCCGGAAGACGTCAACCATCCGCTGTGGATCGAGCGCATCAGCAAGCTCAACCCCGATTACCTGTTCTCGTTCTACTACCGCAACCTGTTGAGCGAACCGCTGTTGGCCACGGCCAGCAAAGGTGCGTTCAACCTGCATGGCTCGTTGCTGCCGCGCTACCGTGGCCGGGCACCGGCCAACTGGGTGCTGGTCAACGGGGAAACGGAAACCGGCGTGACCCTGCACCGCATGGTCAAGCGTGCCGATGCTGGCGCGATCATCGCCCAGCAACGGGTGGTGATTGAGCGCACCGACACCGCGCTGACCCTGCACGGCAAATTGCGCCTGGCTGCCACCGATCTGCTACGAGATACCTTACCTGCACTGCTTCAGGGAAAATTCAACGAAACCCCACAGGATGAATCCAAAGCCACGGTGTTTGGCCGTCGCACCCCGGCGGACGGCAAACTGTTCTGGAGCAAACCGGCTGAAGAACTGTTCAATCTGGTCCGCGCCGTGACCCAGCCTTATCCGGGCGCTTTCTGCGCAGTGGGCGAGCATAAGCTGATTGTCTGGAGCGCCGACGTGGTCAAGGGCAATGAAGGCCTGGCACCGGGCCGGGTCATCAGCGTCGATCCATTGCGTATTGCCTGTGGCGAAGACTCGCTGCTGATCAACGCCGGCCAGCGTAACGACAACGGCCTGTACCTGAGCGGCCCGCAACTGGCCAACGAACTGGGGCTGGTCGATGGTTCGGTATTGCGCGGCGCCGAATCGGGCCGTGCACCGCGTCGCACCCGGGTGCTGATCCTCGGCGTCAACGGCTTCATCGGCAATCACCTGTCCGAACGCCTGCTGCGTGACGACCGCTATGAAGTGTACGGCCTGGACATCGGTTCGGACGCCATCGAGCGGCTGCGCAGCCATCCGAACTTCCACTTCGTCGAAGGCGATATCAGCATCCACTCGGAGTGGATCGAGTACCACATCAAGAAGTGCGACGTCGTTCTGCCGCTGGTGGCGATCGCCACGCCGATCGAATACACGCGCAATCCACTACGGGTGTTCGAACTGGACTTCGAAGAGAACCTGAAATTGGTTCGCTACTGCGTCAAGTACAACAAGCGCGTGATTTTCCCGTCGACCTCCGAAGTTTATGGCATGTGCCAGGACGGTAACTTCGATGAAGACAGCTCCAATCTGGTGGTCGGACCGATCAACAAGCAACGCTGGATCTACTCGATCTCCAAGCAGTTGCTCGACCGGGTGATCTGGGCTTACGGCCAGAAAGGCCTGAATTTCACCCTGTTCCGCCCTTTCAACTGGATGGGCCCGCGCCTGGACCGTCTGGACTCTGCACGCATCGGCAGCTCCCGGGCGATCACCCAGTTGATCCTGAACCTGGTGGAAGGCACGCCGATTCGTCTGTTCGACGGCGGCGAGCAAAAACGCTGCTTCACCGACATTGCCGATGGCGTCGAAGCCCTGGCGCGGATCATCGACAACGAGAACGACGCCTGCAACGGCCAGATCATCAACATCGGCAACCCGGACAACGAAGCCAGCATTCGTCAATTGGGCGAAGAACTGCTGCGCCAGTTCGAGGCTCACCCACTGCGCAACAACTTCCCGCCGTTCGCCGGTTTCCGCGATATCGAAAGCAAAGCTTTCTATGGCACTGGCTATCAGGACGTGTCTCACCGCAAACCGAGCATCGCCAATGCCAAACGTCTGCTTGACTGGATACCAACGGTGCAAATGAGCGAGACCATTGGCAACACGCTGGACTTCTTCCTGCGTGAAGCCATGCTCGAACGGGCGGAGCAATCTACAGAAGAATCATGCTGATGCAGGCAGGCCTACGAATCGATGTCGACACTTACCGAGGCACCCGTGAGGGGGTGCCGCGGCTGCTGGACATGCTCGATGAGGCTCAGGTCAAGGCGACGTTTTTCTTCAGTGTCGGGCCGGACAACATGGGGCGCCACTTGTGGCGCCTGATCCGCCCGCAGTTCCTCTGGAAGATGCTCCGCTCCAACGCCGCCGGCCTGTATGGCTGGGACATTGTGCTGGCCGGCACCGCGTGGCCGGGCAAACCGATCGGCCGCGACCTCGGGCACCTGATGCGTCAGACCCTGGCGGGGGGGCATGAAGTCGGCCTGCACGCCTGGGATCACCACGGCTGGCAGGCTAATGCCGGGCGCTGGAGCGAGGCGCAGTTGATCGAGCAGATTCGCCGTGGCGTCGACAGCCTCAGTGACATCCTCGGGCAAAAAGTCGAGTGCTCGGCGTCTGCCGGCTGGCGGGCGGACGAGCGTGTGATCGAGGCCAAGCAGGGTTTCGGCTTTCGCTACAACAGCGATTGTCGGGGCCAGCGCCTGTTCCGGCCGACATTAGCCGATGGCAGTCCGGGGACACCGCAGATTCCGGTGGACCTGCCGACCTTCGATGAGGTGGTCGGCCCGACCGTCGCGGCCAAGGACTTCAACGCGTTCATTCTTGAGCGGTTCACCCCGCAAGCACTCAACGTCTACACGATCCATGCCGAAGTAGAAGGGATTCTAATGGCCAATGATTTCCGTCAACTGCTGGTCGATGCGCGCCGGCAGGACATTCATTTCCAACCCCTGGGCGATCTGCTGCCCGAGGCACCCGCCACGTTGCCCATGGGCCACGTCGTGCGCGGCGCCCTCGAGGGCCGTGAAGGCTGGCTGGGGGTACAAAGCGCATGAGCAAGCGCTGGGCATTGCCGTTTTTGCTGGTCGTTTTGGTGCTGGCGTACTTGCTGCCGTTGGGCACCCACGGTTTATGGATTCCCGACGAAACCCGCTATGCCCAGATCAGCCAGGACATGCTCCTGAGCGGTAACTGGGTGTCGCCTCACTTCATGAGCCTGCGTTACTTCGAAAAGCCAGTGGCCGGTTATTGGATGATCGCCATTGGCCAGGCGCTGTTTGGCAACAACCTGTTTGGTGTGCGCATCGCCTCGGTGCTGAGTACCGGGCTGAGCGTGTTGCTGTGTTACCTGATCGCCCGCCGGCTGTGGAACGAACCGCGCAAGAGCTTCGCCTGCGCGCTGCTGTACATGAGTTTTACCATCGTCGCCGGGCAAGCCGGCTATGCCAACCTCGATCCGCAATTTACTTTCTGGGTCAACCTGAGCTTGGTGGCTTTGTGGTTTGCGCTGGACAGCGTCAACCGTGGCCCGCGTCTGCTCGGGTGGACGCTACTGGGGCTGGCCTGCGGCATGGGCTTCATGACCAAGGGTTTCCTCGCCTGGCTGCTACCAGTGCTGATCGCCCTGCCCTGGATGCTCTGGCAAAAACGCTGGCGGGAACTGCTGACTTACGGCCCGGTGGCGATTGTCGTGGCCATCGCGGTCAGCCTGCCGTGGGCTTTGGCAGTGCATGCACAGGAACCCGATTACTGGCGGTTCTTCTTCTGGCACGAACACATTCGCCGTTTTGCCGGGGATGACGCTCAACATGAGGCGCCGTGGTGGTTCTATTTGCCTCTGCTGGTGGGGTTCAGTCTGCCGTGGGCGGCGTTGCTGCCGTCGGCGCTGAAACAGGCGTGGCAGACCCGGCATCAGGCAGGCATCGCTTTCCTGTTGCTGTGGCTGCTGATGCCGTTGGCGTTTTTCAGCCTGAGCAACGGTAAATTGCCGACCTACATCATGCCCTGCCTGTTGCCCCTGGCGTTGTTGCTGGGCCATGCCCTGGCGGACCGTCTGAAGCTGGAACAGGGCCGGGTACTGGGGATCAATGGTCTGCTGAACCTGACGTTGGGCGTGGTCACCCTGATTGCGCTGGTCTGGCTACAACTGAAAAAGCCGCTGTACGACCATGAACTGCACAACCTGATAGTGGTGTTCATCGGGTTGATCGGCTGGATCATGGCCAACCTGCTGCAAGCCTTCCGCCCGTTGCAATGTTGGGCTGCCCCGGCCTTCGGCAGTTTGCTGCTGATCGGCGTGCTGCCGGCCGGGATGCCTGACTCGGTAGTGGCGAACAAGATGCCCGACCAGTTCATCCTCGAACACGTCGAGGAACTGGCGCAGACCGGCAAGCTGTTGAGCAACGACCTGGGCGCCGCTTCAGCGCTGGCCTGGCGCCTGAAACGCCCTGAGGTGGCGTTGTACAACTCAATAGGCGAATTGAAATATGGCCTCGCCTATCCTGATGGCTCACAGCAGCGGGTCGACCTCGATCAAGTGCAACAGTGGATGCGTGAAGCCCGCCAGAGTGGTTCGGTCGGCGTGGTGATGCGGGTCAAGGGCGATGGCGAACTGCAAGAAATCGAACGACTGCCCAAGGATGGCAAACGTTATGAACAAGGCAACCTGGTGATTCTGATCTTTCCTCAGGGGGCATCATGAGCCTGCTGCTCGTATTGGCTGCCTGCCTGTTGACCTGCCTGGGCCAAATCGCCCAGAAGTACGCCGTGGAAAGTTGGCGCGGCAAGACGTCGGGCTGGGGCGAGAAACTGCGCTCGCCGTGGCTGTGGCTGGCGCTCGCCTCTCTGGGATTGGGCTTGCTGGTCTGGCTGCTGGTGTTGCAGCGCCTCGAAGTTGGCGTCGCCTATCCCATGCTCAGCCTGAATTTCGTGTTGATCACACTGGTCGCCCGCTTCGTCTTTCACGAAACCGTCGACCGCCGTCACTGGCTGGGCGTGGCGCTGGTGATCGCTGGCGTGGCGTTGTTGGGGCAACACGCATGAGCCTGCGTCGCGGACTCGCCTTCGCCCTGGGCAGCGTATTGCTGGGCAGCGCCGCGCAGTTGGGCATGCGCTGGAGCATGACTCGCTTGCCGCATCCCGAACAATTGATATCCACGTTGAGCAACGGCAGCGTCGATGTGGCCGCCGTGGCCGTCGTGCTGGCCGCCATCCTCGCCTATGCCGTGTCGATGTTCACCTGGCTCGCCGCCCTGCGTGATTTGCCGCTGGGTCGGGCCTATTCGCTACTGAGCATCAGCTACGCGCTGGTGTACGTGCTAGCCGCCAGCCTGCCGTTGTTCAACGAAACCTTCAGCCTTTCGAAAACACTCGGGGTGGCGCTGGTCATCCTCGGTGTCATCACTATCAACTCTCGACCTGCTCGTGCGCCTGAACTTAGGAGTGCTTCATGAAAATCAGTGTATTTGGTAGCGGTTATGTTGGCCTGGTTCAAGCTGCCGTCCTGGCTGAAGTCGGCCACGACGTGGTGTGCATGGACATTGACGAGAACAAAGTCGCGCTGCTGCAACAAGGCCACGTCAGCATCTTCGAACCAGGGCTGGCCAGCCTGGTGCGCGAAAGCCTGGAAGCCAAACGGCTGCAATTCACCACGGACGAAAAATTCGCGGTGCAGCATGGCCAGGTGCTGTTCATCGCCGTCGGCACGCCGTCCCGGGACGATGGTTCGGCGGACCTGCGCTACGTGCTGTCGGTGGGTGAAGCGGTCGCGCGTCACCGTGAACAACCGGTGATCCTGGTGGAGAAATCCACGGTGCCGGTGGGCACGGGCGATACTTTGCGCGCGCATATCGAAAAGTGCCTGCTCAAGGTCGGTCGGCTGTTGCAGTTCGATATTGTCTCCAACCCCGAGTTTCTCAAGGAGGGTTCGGCCGTGGCCGATTGCCGGCGCCCGGACCGCATTGTCATCGGCTGTGAACGCGATGACGTGCGCGACGTGATGCGCGACCTCTACGGCCCATTCAACCGCAACCATGACCGCATCATGTTCATGGATCTGCGCAGCGCCGAGCTGACCAAATACGCCGCCAACTGCATGCTGGCGACCAAGATCAGTTTCATCAACCAGATCGCCGAACTGGCCGAACACCTGGGCGCCGACATCGAATCGGTGCGGCTGGGCATCGGCGCCGATTCGCGCATCGGTTATCACTTCATCTATCCCGGCTGCGGTTATGGTGGCTCGTGTTTCCCCAAGGACATGCGCGCGCTGATTCACAGTGCCGAAGAGGCCCACTGCTCCAGCGACCTGCTGCAAGCAGTGGAAGCCATCAATCAGCGGCAAAAACACAAACTGTTCGAACGCATCAACGCCTTCTACAAGGGCGATTTGCGCGGCAGAACCTTCGCCGTGTGGGGCCTGGCCTTCAAGCCCAACACCGACGACATGCGCGATGCGCCGAGCCGGGTGCTGCTGGAATCGCTGTGGGTCGCCGGGGCTCATGTGCGGGCGTTCGACCCGGAAGCCATGCAGGAAACCCAGCGTCTGTACCCTGACGAGTCGAAACTGATGCTCATGGGCACCCCGGAATCCGTACTGTCGGGCGCCGATGCCTTGATCGTCTGCACCGAGTGGCAGCAGTTCAAAGCCCCGGATTTCGACTTGATCGAGCAGCGCCTGAATGCTCCAGTGATCTTCGACGGGCGCAACCTGTACGACGCCGAACGCCTTGAGCGCAGCGGCTTCAAGTACTTCCCGATGGGCCGTGGCGAATCGCGCAACCTGCCTATTCCCCATCAGCAATGGCCTGCGGCCTCGGTCGTGGCGTGAACACAGTCTCGCCTGGCATTCGTCGGCAGTCCCTGGGGGTTGGGCTGCTGGCGCTGATGCTGTTCATCGCCGGGGTTTATCAGCAAGCGGCAATCGGTTTCGACTCGCGGTTCGTGCTGTTCGCCCAAGAGATGCTGCGCCACGGGCCATCGGTTTTTCCGACCACTTATGGCCAGCCCTATGCCGATTACTCAGCGGTTTCGACGCTGTTCATCTGGTTGTTGTCCCTGCCGTTCGGGCAGGTCAACAGCCTCAGCGCCTGGCTTCCGAGCGCCATCGCCGCCGCTGTAATCGTCACGTTGATGTACCGATTGCTCGCGCCGTACTCCAGACGTTGGGCGCTGCTGAGCATCGCCCTGATGCTGTTGACCAGTACGTTTGTCACTGAAACCCGTGCCGTGTCCCAGGACCTGATGCTGGCGGCCGTTGCGTTCTCGGTGTTCTACCTGGGCTATGCCACCGATCATTTCGCCATGCCCCGTCGGTTGCCGCTGGTTTTTGCCTTGTTGCTACTGGGCTTCGGGATTCGCGGGCCGATCGGGCTGGTGATTCCTACCGGCATGCTCTGTAGTTATTACGTGCTCAATCGCCAATGGTCGCGGTTGTTCGGTTTCGGCTTGCTGGCGGCGGTGTTGCTGGCGGTGTGTGTCGGCGTGCTGTTGTGGCTGGCCGAAACCAGCGGCGGGCCGGCCTTCATGCAAAACGTGGTGCGCATGCAGTTCTTGGGGCGCATGGACGGCAGCGAGGGGGTCAGCGGTTCGCTGTATTACTTCACTCGTTCGCTGGGTAACTATGCGCTCGCTTATCCGCTGGCGTTGCTGGTATTGGCCGCGGTCTGGCTGACGAATCCACGGCAGGCAGGTTCCGCATTGCGCCTGTTGCAGTACTGCACGGCGGCCGGGTTGGTCGTGATGATTGGCTTGTCGATTCCGCAAGCGAAAAAGGCTCGTTACCTGCTGCCGATGCTGCCCATGGCGGCGATCATTGCGGCGTACCCGTTTCAGGTGGCGCAGGGTCGGGTGTTCGGTTGGTTGCGGACCTTGATGCAAGGGCTGTGGTTGCTGATTCCGGGGCTATTGATCGTCGGATTGCTGATCGCGCAACGGCGTCTGCCAACGCAACCGACTGCCTTTGTGCCGGTCGTGATCGCGCTGGTCGCGTTGCAAATCATCGCGCTGGCGGCGTGGTTCCGGTCTCTCTGGCGGGCCGAAGTATTGGCCGGTTGCGCAGTCCTGGCGCTGTGGTCGGTTTATATCCTGGTGTTCGAACCGGTGGAGCGTCAGCTTTACGACACGCAAACCTTCAGCCGAGCGGCATTCACACAGGTTCAGAAAGACCCGGCGCCGCTGGTGCTGCACGGCATGGGCAAGGACGCCAAGGCGATCAAGTTCATGGTCAATATCGAGCAAGACTTGCAACCGGTGTTCACCGAATCGATTCAAGAACTCGAAGCGCTGCCAGGGCCGGCGTGGCTGATGATGGATCGGAGCGACTACAACGCTTTGCAAGGCACACCGCTGGGAGCCCAGGCGCCGATATTGAGCGGGCGTTTCGATAAAAACGATTACGTCCTCCTGCACACACCTCCCTTGTAGGCGCTGCCGAAGGCTGCGATCTTTTGGCGGCTTCGATGTTGCTGAAGATTAAGATCAACAGATCGCAGCCTTCGGCAACTCCTACATAGGGACGTATAGCCTGCAGACCGTGGACGGTCGGCAAGCGAGCCTGTGTGTTGAGGTGCCGCTGGGGTCGCCGGGGAATCCGTTGAGTGATGAGGCGCTGGAGGAGAAGTTTTTCAGCCTGACGGGGCGGGTTATGCCGCGGCAGCGGGCGGAAGGATTGATTGAGCAGTTGTGGCGGCTGGAAGAACTGGAGTCGGTTCGTGTGCTTGACCGGTGGCTGGCTTGAGTATGACGTGGTCTGTGCGGGCCTCATCGCGGGCAAGCCCGCCCCCACAGGGAGCACCTAAATCCTGTGGGAGCGGGCTTGCTCGCGATTGGCAGCAACTCGGTATCGCGTCGATCACTACAGAATCTAATAAATAAGGACATTTGCCTCACCGTGGCCACTTACTCCCTCGTTATCCGCCGCTTGATGATCGTTTCGCTGACCATTGTCGTCAGCCGCGCCATTACCAGCCCGTTGCTCACCCTGTTCTTGAGCAACAAACTCGGCCTCAACCAACAGGACGTCGGCCTGTTGCTGGGCATCGCGGTGTTCATCGCCACCCTGCTCGCCCTTTACGGCGGCTACATCATCGACCGCCTCGAAAAGCGTCGACTGCTGATCCTCGCCATGCTTTCCAGCGCCATCGGTATCGTGCTGCTGACCTTCGCCGAAAATCTCTACCTGACCACCGCCACCCTGGTGATCACCGAAACCGCCTCGGCGCTGTTCCTGATCGGGTCGAAGGCGATCCTCAGTGAAAACCTGCCTATGGGCCAGCGCGCCAAGGCTTTCTCACTGCGCTACACCCTGACCAACATCGGCTACGCCACCGGCCCCATGCTCGGTGTAGTGATCGCCGGGGTGCAGCCAACAGCGCCGTTCCTGATTGCCGGTGGCATCGCATTTTTCAGTATTTTCCTGATGAGCGGAATTCCCAAAGACCCGGCCCAGATACCCGCCATCGGCCAGCCCCAGAGTTTCCTGAAAACCCTGATCACCCTGAAGAACGACCGCACGCTGATCATGTTCACTTGCGGCTGCCTGCTCAGCACCGTGGTGCACGGTCGTTTCACCCTGTACCTGTCGCAATACCTGCTGGTCACCCAAGACACCAAACGTGCCCTGGAAACCATGGCTGCCCTGCTCGCTTGCAATGCCATCAGCGTGATCTTGCTGCAATACCAGATCGGCCGGTTCCTCAAACGTGAACAACTGCGTTACTGGATTGCTGGCGGCACCAGCCTGTTCATCCTCGGGTTGATCGGTTTCAGCCTGGCTGACAGCCTGGTGAGCTGGTGCGTGGCGATGTTCATTTTCACCCTCGGCGAAATGATCATTTACCCGGCCGAATTCCTCTTTGTCGACACCCTGGCCCCGGAAGAACTGCGCGGCAGCTACTACGGCGCGCAAAACCTCGCAGCCCTCGGCGGTGCGCTGAGCCCAGTGATCTGTGGTTATCTGCTGATGCACACGCCCGCGCCCACCATGTTCTATGCCCTGAGCGCCTTGACGGCGATGGGCGGTTTTCTCTGCTTCATGAGCGGTCGGCGCGTAGCAATACTGCAAAAATAGTGCATTGAAGCTGCATTAATATGAATTTGTCAGCATAAGGATTGATCGGCACACTGTGCGGCGTTCCTCCCCCAATAGTTGGAACTACTTCAAGGGCTTTCTGGGTATCCCAGCTAAGCCTTTTTTTTTGCCTCGATTTTTTACGGATTGTTTGCCTCATGTTTGCTCGCTGGTTACCTGCCGCCATCAATACCCGTCCTTCAGAATGGAGCCGCGCTGCCATCGGCATGTCGCTGGGCACGATGTTCAGCGTCTGGCTCTGCAGTCAGGTATTCGGCATGCAAGTGGCGCAACACCTGATCGGCCCGCTGGGTGCATCCGCAGTATTGCTGTTTGCTGTGTCCTCGGGCGCCCTCGCCCAGCCCTGGTCGATTCTTGGAGGCTACTTGAGCGCCGGGGTGGTTTCGCTGCTGGTCGCTCACGTCCTCGGACGTACTCTCGGCAGCGCCTGCCTCGCGGCGGGCATGGCGCTGATTCTGATGTGCTGGCTGCGTTGCCTGCATCCACCGGCCGGGGCGCTGGCGTTGCTGTTGGTGTTGGCAGACCCGGCGACCATCGCCCTGGACTGGAAAGCCATCGGCCCGGTGATGCTCAGTGGTTCGACGATGCTGCTCAGCGCATTGGCGTACAACAATCTGACGCGCATTCGTTATCCCAAACGCCCCACTGTACCGGCGCCGATGATGCCCCTCCCCGACAGCCAGGCAATCACTGCCGCGGATCTGAAACTGGCCCTCGCCGACATGGAGGCCTTCTACGACGTCACCCCCGAAGACCTCGAACAACTGATCCATGCCAGTGAATTGCATGCCAAGCGGCGTAGCATTGGTGAAGTGCTGAGTAGCAGAACCTGAGTTTATCAAGGGCAGCAGCAAGTTTTGTGGCGAGGGAGCTTGCTCCCGCTGGGTCGCGAAGCGGCCCCGGAATTCTGCGTATGAGCGCAGATTTTGTGAGTGCTGCGCACTCAAGCGGGAGCAAGCTCCCTCGCCACAGCAAGCCCCCTCGCCACAAATTCAAGGTTGATTCAAAACGGTGTCAGGCTGCCGAAGGTTGCAATCCTTTGATGTTGCCCTAAGGTAAAAATGCAAACAGCACCTGCACGTATCCCGGTTGTACATCACAAATTTGCACTGATACGATCCAGCATCGCTCGCGCGCGAGCTTCTCTATAAAGAACAATAAAAGCAGGGAGTTAGTGATGACTGCTCAGGTTTCATCCCCGACAACACAGCCCATGGATGCCACGCAAAACGAAGTGTTGGCCGAGGTTCGCAATCACATCGGTCACCTGACCCTCAATCGCCCCGCCGGCCTCAACGCCATTACCCTGGACATGGTTCGCAGCCTGCAACAGCAGCTCGATGCCTGGGCACAGGATCCGCAGGTGCATGCGGTGGTGTTGCGCGGTGCTGGTGAGAAAGCGTTCTGTGCCGGCGGCGATATTCGCTCGCTGTACGACAGTTTCAAAAGCGGCGACACCCTGCACGAAGATTTCTTCGTCGAGGAATATGCCCTCGACCTCGCCATCCATCACTATCGCAAACCGGTCCTGGCCTTGATGGACGGCTTTGTGCTGGGCGGTGGCATGGGGCTGGTGCAAGGCGCCGATTTGCGGGTGGTCACCGAGCGCAGCCGCCTGGCGATGCCGGAAGTGGCCATCGGTTATTTCCCGGACGTCGGCGGCAGCTATTTCCTGCCGCGCATTCCCGGTGAGTTGGGCATTTATCTCGGTGTCAGCGGCGTGCAAATCCGCGCCGCCGATGCGCTCTATTGCGGCCTGGCCGACTGGTACCTGGAAAGCGCCAGCCTGGGCATGCTGGACGAGCAACTCGATCACCTCGAATGGCACGACACGCCGCTCAAGGACCTGCAAGGCCTGCTGGCGAAACTCGCCGTGCAACAACTGCCCGATGCGCCACTGATCGCGTTGCGCCCGGCCATCGATCACTTCTTCGCCCTGTCCGACGTGCCGAGTATGGTGGAGCAAATGCGCGAAGTGACGGTCGCCGATAGTCACGAATGGGCGAAAACCACAGCGGATCTGCTGGAAAGCCGTTCACCGCTGGCCATGGGCGTGACCCTGGAAATGCTACGACGCGGTCGGCACCTGAGCCTGGAACAGTGCTTCGCCCTCGAACTGCACCTGGATCGCCAGTGGTTCGAACGCGGCGACCTGATTGAAGGCGTGCGCGCCTTGCTGATCGACAAAGACAAGAACCCGCGCTGGAACCCGCCGACTCTGCAGGCGCTGGACGCCGAGCACGTGGCGAGTTTTTTCACCGGTTTCGACCCAAGCTGGAGCTGAGTCATGCACGATATCGAATTGAGCGAAGAGCAAGTGATGATCCGCGACATGGCCCGGGATTTTGCCCGTGGCGAAATCGCGCCCCACGCACAAGCCTGGGAAAAGGCCGGCTGGATCGATGACGGTCTGGTGGCGAAGATGGGTGAACTGGGTCTGCTGGGCATGGTGGTGCCGGAGGAATGGGGCGGCACTTATGTCGACTACGTCGCCTACGCCTTGGCTGTGGAAGAGATTTCCGCCGGTGACGGCGCCACCGGTGCGCTGATGAGCATCCACAACTCCGTGGGTTGTGGGCCAGTGCTCAACTACGGCACCGAAGAACAGAAACAGCAATGGCTGCCGGACCTCGCCAGCGGCCAGGCCATCGGCTGCTTTTGCCTCACCGAACCCCAGGCCGGTTCCGAAGCGCATAACCTGCGCACCCGCGCCGAACTGCGCGACGGCCAGTGGGTAATCAACGGCGCCAAGCAATTCGTCAGCAACGGCAAACGGGCGAAGCTGGCGATTGTGTTCGCCGTGACCGATCCGGAGCTGGGCAAGCGCGGCATCTCGGCGTTCCTGGTACCGACCGAAACCGCAGGTTTCATCGTCGACCGCAGTGAACACAAGATGGGCATCCGTGCTTCCGATACCTGCGCCGTCACCCTGAACAATTGCACCGTTCCCGAGGCCAATCTGCTGGGCGAACGCGGCAAAGGCCTGGCCATCGCCCTCTCCAACCTCGAAGGCGGCCGCATCGGCATCGCCGCGCAAGCCTTGGGCATCGCCCGAGCGGCGTTCGAAGCAGCGCTGGCTTATGCGCGGGATCGGGTGCAGTTCGACAAGCCGATCATCGAACACCAAAGCATCGCTAATATGCTGGCCGACATGCACACCCGTCTGAACGCTGCGCGCTTGCTGATCCTCCACGCCGCAAGGTTGCGCAGTGCTGGCAAACCGTGTCTGTCGGAGGCCTCACAGGCCAAGCTGTTTGCCTCGGAGATGGCCGAGAAGGTCTGCTCGTCGGCGATACAGATTCATGGCGGGTATGGGTATCTGGAGGACTACCCGGTGGAGCGCTACTACCGGGATGCGCGGATCACGCAGATTTATGAAGGGTCAAGCGAGATACAACGGATGGTGATTGCCCGGGAGTTGAAAAATTATCTGGTGTGACCTTTAAAAGCATCGCGGGCAAGCCCGCTCCCACAGGTTTCTCGAGCGTATACAAAATTTGTGAACGCCAGAAACCACAGTGGGAGCGGGCTTGCCCGCGATGACGTCCGCGAGGACGCCGCATTACTTGCCGACGAACTCCGCCTCACGCTTGGCAATAAACGCCGCCATCCCTTCCTTCTGATCTTGCGTCGCAAACGCCGCATGGAACACCCGACGCTCAAAGCGCACACCTTCCGACAGGCTGACTTCAAACGCGCGGTTGACGCTTTCCTTGATCATCATCGCAATCGGCAGCGACTTCCTGGCAATCAGCGCCGCGACTTTCAGCGCTTCTTCCAATAGCTCATCCGCCGGCACGATGCGCGCAACAATGCCGCAACGCTCTGCTTCTACGGCATCGACCAAACGCCCGCTCAGGCACATTTCCATGGCCTTGGCCTTGCCCACCGCGCGGGTCAGGCGCTGGGTGCCGCCCATGCCCGGCAACACACCGAGGTTGATTTCCGGCTGACCGAATTTTGCGTTATCACCAGCCAGAATGAAGTCGCACATCAACGCCAGTTCACAACCACCGCCCAAGGCAAAACCGTTGACCGCAGCAATGATCGGCTTGCGGCGGTTGGCCACGCGATCGCTGTCGCTGAACAGGTCATCGAGGTAGATCTGCGGATAGGTCAGCTCGGCCATTTCCTTGATGTCGGCACCGGCGGCGAAGGCTTTTTTCGAGCCGGTCAGCACGATGCAACCGATGTTCGAATCGGCTTCCAGACCGTCGAGGGCGTGGTTCAATTCGCTGACAATTTGCGCATTCAACGCGTTCAAGGCTTGCGGACGGTTGAGGGTGATCAGGCCGACGCGGCCGTGGGTTTCCAGCAAAATCGTTTCGTAGCTCATAGATGACTCCTGATAAACACTCGATCCCCCGTAAGAGTTGCCGCAGGCTGCGATCTTTTGATCTTGATTTTCATAGAGCAAGATCAAAAGATCGCAGCCTTCGACAGCTCCTACAGGTTCATTTTAAAGATTGCGCGAAATAACCATGCGCTGAATGTCGCTGGTGCCTTCGTAGATCTGGCACACCCGCACGTCGCGGTAGATCCGCTCCAGCGGGAAGTCGTTCAGGTAACCGTAACCGCCAAGGGTTTGCAACGCCGAGGAGCAGACCCTCTCGGCCATTTCCGAAGCGAACAGCTTGGCCATGGACGCTTCCACCAGCGCCGGCTTGCCGCTGTCGCGCAATGCAGCCGCGTAATGCACCATCTGCCGGGCGACGGCGATCTGGGTTGCCATGTCCGCTAACCGGAAGGCCACCGCCTGGTGTTCGATGATCGGCTTGCCGAAGCTCTCGCGCTCACGGGCATAGTCGCGGGCCGCTTCGAACGCGGCGCGGGCCATGCCCACCGATTGCGAGGCGATGCCGACACGGCCGCCTTCGAGGTTCGCCAGAGCGATCTTGTAACCTTCGCCCTCCTCGCCCAGTCGATTGGCCACCGGGACTTTCACATCCTCGAAGAGGATCTGGCAGGTATCAGAGGCGTGCTGGCCGAGTTTGTCTTCGACTCGTGCGACTTTATAGCCCGGCGAATCGGTCGGCACGATCAGCGCCGTGATCCCGCGCTTGCCGGCACTCGGGTCGGTCACCGCAAACACAATCACCACCCCGGCGTTTTGCCCGGAGGTGATGAACTGCTTGCAACCGTTAAGCACGTAGTGATCGCCGTCCAGCCGAGCACGGGTTTTCAGGCTGCTGGCATCGGAGCCGGCTTGCGGTTCGGTCAGCGCAAACGCACCGAGCATCGCGCCGCTGGCGAGTGGCTTGAGGAAGCGTTCTTTCTGATCGTCGTTGCCGAACTTGAGGATCGGCACGCAACCCACTGAGTTGTGCACGCTCATGATGGTCGAGCAGGCGCCGTCGCCGGCAGCGATTTCTTCCAGCGCCATGGCGTAGGCCAGGTAACCGGTGTCGCAACCGCCCCACTGCTCCGGCACCAGCATGCCGAAGAAGCCCAGGTCGGCCATCTCGCCGATGGCTTCCTTGGGGAAGCGATGTTCGCGGTCCCATTCGGCGGCGAACGGTTTCAGCCGTTCCTGGGCAAACTGCCGGGCCGCGTCGCTGATCTGAAGCTGTTCGTCATTGGGAATCATGCCAAGTCCTTAAATATTTGCCTTCGTACACAATGCCTGTCAGTTGAAACACAGGACCTGTGGGAGCGGGCTTGTGTGGCGAGGGAGCTTGCTCCCGCTGGGTCGCGAAGCGGCCCCAAAAAGCTTTGCGACTGCTGCGCAGTCGAGCGGGAGCAAGCTCCCTCGCCACAAAAGCCCTACACACAGGTTGCGCCCCATTAGCCTCAGTACAGGCATTCCACAGCCATGGCCGTGGCTTCGCCGCCGCCGATGCAGATCGCTGCAACGCCGCGTTTCAGGCCTTTCTGGCGCAGGGCCGAGAGCAAGGTCACAAGGATCCGCGCGCCAGACGCACCGATCGGGTGGCCCAAGGCGCAGGCACCGCCGTGGATGTTGATCTTCTCGTGGGGGATTTCCAGTTTGGTCATGGTTACCAGACTCACCACCGCAAAGGCTTCGTTGACTTCGAACAACTCGACTTCATCCAGAGACCAGCCGGTTTTCTTCATCAACTTCTTGATCGCGCCCACCGGTGCCACCGGGAACAGCCCCGGCGTGTCGGCAAATGCAGCGTGACCATGAATCACCGCCAGCGGTTTCAGACCTTGTTTCTCCGCTTCGGAACGACGCATCAACACCAGCGCCGCGGCGCCATCAGAGATCGAACTGGAGTTCGCCGCCGTCACGGTGCCACCATCGCAGAACGCCGGTTTCAGCGAGGCGATCTTGTCCAGTTTGGCTTTCGGCGGCTGTTCGTCGTGGCTGATCAGCACCTGCTCTTTGCCGACGGTCACGGTGAGCGGCACGATTTCGGCGTTGAAGCTGCCGTCCTTGATCGCCTGTTGAGCGCGGGTGGTCGAAGCAATGGCAAACGCATCCTGAGCTTCACGGGTAAAGCCGTTGGTTTCAGCGCAATCCTCGGCAAAGGTGCCCATCAGGCGGCCCTTGTCGTAGGCGTCTTCAAGACCGTCGAGGAACATGTGATCAAGCACTCGGCCGTGGCCCATACGGTAACCGCTGCGGGCGCGGTCAAGCAGGAACGGCGCATTGGACATGCTTTCCATGCCGCCAGCGACGACCACATCGGCGCTGCCGGCGATCAGCATGTCGTGAGCCAGAATCGTGGCTTCCATGCCCGAGCCGCACATCTTGTTCAGCGTCGTGCAACGGGTCGATTTATCCAGGCCGGCGCCCAGTGCCGCTTGCCGCGCCGGGGCCTGGCCGAGACCTGCGGAGAGCACACAGCCGAACAGCACTTCTTCAACGGATTCAGGGGCGACACCGGCGCGCTCAACGGCAGCACGAATCGCTGCGGCGCCCAGCTGCGGTGCGGTCAGGCTCTTCAGTTCGCCTTGGAACCCGCCCATCGGGGTGCGGACGGCGCTGACAATAACAATCGGATCGTTGGAAAGTGTCATGTCTAATCCTCCTTATTTCGCGGCCATGCGCAAGGCACCGTCGAGACGGATCACCTCGCCGTTGAGCATGCTGTTTTCCATGATATGCCTGACCAGCGCGGCGTACTCGCTCGGCTTGCCCAGGCGCGGCGGGAACGGCACGCCAGCGGCCAAGGATTCGCGTACTTGCGGGGTCATGCCGGCCATCATCGGCGTTTCGAAAATGCCCGGGGCGATGGTCATCACGCGGATGCCGAAGCGCGCCAGTTCACGGGCGGCGGGCAAGGTCAGGCTGGCAATCGCGCCTTTTGAAGCCGCATACGCGGCCTGGCCGATCTGGCCGTCGAAGGCTGCGGCCGACGCGGTGTTGATGATCACGCCACGCTCGCCACTTTCATCGGCTTCGGTTTCGGCAATCGCCGCCGCAGCCAGGCGCAGCATGTTGAAGCTGCCGATCAGGTTGACGTTGATCACTTGGCTGAAACTGTCCAGTGCATGAGGGCCGTTCTTGCCGAGGATCTTCTCGCCACGGACGATACCGGCGCAATTGACCAGGCCATTGAGGCCGCCAAACGCTTTGACCGTCGCCTGCACAGCCGCTTGCGCAGCCGCTTCATTGCTGATATCGGCCACCACGCTTTGCGCGCCGAGACGTGCAGCCTGGGCCGCGACGGCTTCGGCATTCATGTCCACCAGCATCACTTTGGCGCCAGCAGCCACCAGCATTTCAGCAGTGGCGGCACCGAGGCCGGACGCACCGCCGGTGACGAGAAAAACCTTATTTTCGATCTGCATCATTGTTTCCTTGGATTCAAGCTGAAACGTTCTTCGCGGTGGCCTCTTGAGCCTTGGCGATTTCCTGGTTGCGCAAGATAAAGCGCTGCAATTTGCCGCTTGGGGTTTTCGGCAATTCGCTGACAAATTCGATTTCACGGGGGTACGCGTGCGCAGCCAGACGCTTGCGCACGTGTTGGCGCAGCTCTTCTGCCAACTCTGGCGCGGCGCGGTATTGCGCGCTGAGCACGACGAAGGCTTTCACCAGCTCGGTGCGCTCCGGGTCGGGCTTGCCGATCACCGCCGCTTCGACCACCGCCGGGTGTTCGATCAGCGCGCTTTCCACATCGAACGGGCCAACGCGATAGCCGGAGGTGGTGATCACGTCGTCACTGCGGCCGACGAAGCTGATGCTGCCGTCCGGGTTCCACTCGACGGTGTCGCCGCTCAGGTAATAGTTGCCGACGAAGGCCTTGGTCGACGCGCCTTCGTAGCCGCCGAACCAGCACATCGGCGACTGGGTGCGGTCGATGGCCAGAATGCCTGGCTGGCCGACGCCCAATTCCTTGTATTCGTCGTCGAGCACCACGATGCGGTGGCCCGGCGAGGCGAAACCGGCAGCGCCGACGTGTACCGGGTGATCGAGGCCGTGGTGATTGCACAAAACCATGCCCAGTTCGGTCTGACCGTAATGGTCGTGAATCACCACGCCGAGGTTGTCGGCAAACCAGCGGATCACTTCCGGGTTCAGCGGCTCGCCGGCGCTGCTGACAATGCGCAGCTTGCCCTTGATCGAGCGGGCAAACTCGTCGCCACCGGCAATCAACAAGCGATACGCAGTCGGCGACCCGGTGAGGTTGGTGATCCCGTATTTGTTGATCACCCGGCAGGTACTTTCGAGGGTGAACGGGCCATCGTAAAAGGTGATCGGGTGCCCCATCGCCATCGGCCCGGTGACGCCGAAATAGATGCCATAGGCCCAGCCCGGATCGGCCACGTTCCAGAACGCGTCTTCAGGACGCAGGTCCACCGCGTCACGGGTGTAATTCTGGAACGCGACGATGGCCTTGAGCGGCACCGACAGTGCTTTCGACGGGCCGGTGGTGCCCGAGGTGAACATCAGCAGGAACGGGTCTTCGCCGGTGAGCAATACCGGTTCACAGACGTTGGAATAGTTGGCCAGTTCGGCCCAGAAACTGAAGTCGCCCCGAACAATCCCTTGGCCTTTCGGGCCACCCACGGTGACGATGGTCGGGCAGTCGGCCACTTCAGCGAGTTTCGGGCGGTTGACGGCATCCGTCACCACCACGGCGGCACCGGAGCTGTTGAGGCGATGTTCAATGGCTTTGGGGCCGAAGGCGGTAAACAATGGCTGAAAGACCGCGCCGATGCGCCAGGTGGCGAACACGGTGATCAGCAATTCGATGTTGCGTGGCAAGAGGCCGGCGACTTTATCGCCCTTCTTCACGCCTTGGGCCAGCAAGAAATTGGCGAACCGCGCGGATTTGTCCTGCAAGTCGCTGAAGGTGTAGGTCGCGCTGGCACCGTCGCGGCCTTCCCAGAACAGCGCGATGCGCCCCGGCAAGGCATGCCGGTCGCAACACTCGACGCAGGCGTTGAGCGCGCTCAACGACCCTGTGAGCGCGGCATCGACGGTGTGCTGATAATTGAACTGTGACGTGGCAGACAAGTAATCGCGCATTGCCAGAATCCCTGTGTATTTTTATTAGGGTGGGGAACCGTAAATAACAGGGAAATACTCGCTCTGCGCGGGGTGCGGGACAATGGTCAAAGCTATCAAGTTGTGTGACTGGTTTGGCCAAGATCCGAAGGATGTGGCGCTCGGGCAGCCGCCATCGCGGGCAAGCCCGCTCCCACAGTGATATGCGGTGACCATAAATGTCGTACGCCGCAAAACCTGTGGGAGCGGGCTTGCCCGCGATGGCGCCGGCTCAGGCACCACACAATCCGGATCAGTCGGCTTCGTTAAGAATCAAACTCCGATAATGCCCCGGATTGGACCCCGACCATTTGCGAAACGCCTTGTAGAACGAACTCGCATCGGCAAACCCCAAACGGGTGGCGATTTCGGCGAAGCTGATGGCCGGCTCGGCCAGCCAGACGATGGCCAGTTCCTTGCGCACACTGTCCTTGAGCCCCTGATAGGTCTGGCCCTCTTCGGCCAGGCGGCGGCGCAGGGTCGAGGCCGACATGCACAGGTGCTGCGCCAGCGCCTCGGTTTCCGGCCAATGCTCGGCGGGCAGTTGCCGCAAATCGTGCTTGATCCGACTGGCCAGGCTTTCGGGATCGCGGTATTTGACCAGAATGTTCGCCGGCGCATGGGCCAGGAAGCGCTTGAGCTCTTCAGGGCTGCGTTTGATCGGTAAATCCAGGCAGTCAGCGGAGAAAATCATCCGCGTGCGCGGCCGGTCGAACCGCAGGTTCTCGGAGAACATCACCCGATAGTCATCACAAAAATCCGGCGCAGGGCAACGCAACTCAATGGCCAGGATCGGTATCCGCCGCCCTGCCATCCAACAGGCCACGCCGTGCACGATCATCCAGTAAGTAAAGTAGGTGAAGGCACGGCGCGGGTCTTCGTCGTCTTCCAGCAGCACGATTTCCGCCAGGCTTTGCTGGCGAACCAGTTGCGCGGGCATGCGCTCAAGCATCAACGACAGAAAGCTCAGCCCCGAAGTCAGCCCGGCGGCCAGGCTTGGCTGAACCATGGAGCAACGACACAGAAACTCCAGGCTGCCGGACTTGAGCTTGCGCGGGTCCATGCCAAAAAACTCATCGTCGCCGCGCCGGGCCAGCAAGCGCCACAGCCTTGCGTAAGCAGTGGCAGGAACACGGGCGTCGGTGGTCTCCAGCAACGCCGGATCGATGCCGACCTTGTTCAACACCTCTTCGGTGGCAGCGCCCGGGGCGCAACTTTGCAACAGCGCTTCACGCACCAGTTGAATGGAGATGGTGTCTTTTTCCGACATTGACCGTGGCGAGCCTTGTTGTTTGAGTGGTGAGCATATTAGCGCAGCCATCAGCCCGACGCCGCCCCCTGTGGGCAGCCTGAATCCTGAGGGAGCGGCGGTGCGGCGATCCGACTTGCCCGCGAAGGCGCGATAACAGACAACATCGATGTCGCCTGACACACCGCTTTCGCGAGCAGGCTCGCTCCCACATTGGAATTATGATCGACACAAATCCCCTGTGGGAGCGAGCCTGCTCGCGAAGGCATTTTGGCAGGCACCACACCTGTCCCGTCGTGCTAATCCCTTACAAAATCCGATACAACAACCGCTCGATCCGTACCCGACTCACACGCTTGAGAAACTTGGCCACTCCCGCCGGGTAATTCGGCAATGTTTCCAGATCCTGATACCGCTCGATGCGGCTGGTGTGCTGGAAAATCTCCGTCAGCTCTTTACCGCGCGGCTCCAGCAATTCACCTTTCGGATCATCGATCAGCAACGCGTTTTCAAGGTCGAGTCGGAACGCCCGCGGGTTGAGGTTGTTGCCGGTCAGCAAGGTATAACGCTGATCGATCCACATGCCCTTCAGGTGATAGGTGTTGTCGCCATCCTTCCACAAATGCAGGTTCAGCTTGCCACTGTCGATGCTGCGCTGATGGCGCTTGGCGAAGCGTCGCAGGCTGATTTCGTAAAGGTATGGCAGCGCCGCGATCACCTTGAACGGCTCGCTCGGCGGAATGTAAAAATCGTTGGCGGTTTTGTCGCCGACGATGATGTCGATCTTCACGCCCCGCGCCAGGGCCCGATTGATTTCCCGGGTCACCGCCAGCGGCAGGTTGAAGTACGGCGTGCAGATGGTCAGCTGATGTTGGGCGCTGGCGATCAGCTCGCAGATCACCCGACTCAACGGGTTGTTCTTGCCCACACCGAGTAAGGGGCTGACGGATAAACCGCCCTTCGTCGTGCTGCCCGCCGTGGTGTCGTACGCCGCGTGCTTGAGACGGCTGCGCAGGTCGCCGATGTCGTTGCGCAGGCTGCGGGTGGTCGGCAGGTTTGGCAGGTCGAGGCGATGCACCGCTTTGGAAGCGATCAGACCGTGCTGAATCAGGTGCTGCATCGAGTCAGCCAGCGCGTGGTTCTGCAGCAGGTGATAACGATCGAAGCGGTACTTGTCGAATTTGTGCAGGTAAACGTTGTTCAGGCTCGCGCCGCTGTAGAGCACGCAATCGTCGATCACGAAGCCCTTCAAATGCAGCACGCCGAACAGCTCGCGGGTCTGCACAGGCACGCCGTACACCGGCACAACGCTTTCGTGGGTGCGGGTCGTTTCCTGATACCAGGCCGAGTTGCCCGGCTGCTTGCCGGCACCGATCAAACCGCGCTGGGCACGCAGCCAGTCCACGACCACCACCACGTCCAGTTCCGGACGCGCCAGTTTGGCGGCGTGCAGGGCATCGAGGATTTCCTGTCCGGCTTCGTCCTGTTGCAGGTACAGCGCGACGATATAGATGCGCTGGGTGGCCTGGGCGATTTGTTCCAGCAGGCAACGACGGAACTCGGCGGCGCCGGAAAGGATGGTGACGGCATCGGCGGTCAGCGGAAAACTGCGCAGTTTAGGCAGCAGAGAGCGTTTGAAAAGCGACGGCATAGGGCTCGCAAAGGGTCGAATCCGAAGAACCCGAGAGCTTACACCATGGATGGGTTTGGGTCTTGTGGCTGTCCGCTCTGGCCCCATCGCGGGCAAGCCCGCTCCCACAAGGATAGCGCTGTACCTGTGGGAGCGGGCTTGCCCGCGATGGCGATTTCACAGTCACCACAAATAACCTCTTGACCAAGGAGAACGATCATTCTACTGTCAGCCACATGAACGAAATCACTAGCAACGACACACGCGACATCATTCTGGATGTCACCGAAAAGTTGATCTATAAAAGTGGCATCGCCGCCACCGGCATGGAGCTTCTGGTGAAAACCGCCGGCGTTTCCAGAAAAAGTATTTACCGCTACTTCGCCAACAAGGAGGAGCTCACCGTCGCGGCCCTGCAACGCCGCGATGTGCGCTGGATGAATTGGTATCGAAGCGAAGTCGGCAAGGCGCAAACCCCGGCCGAGCGGCTGCTCAACCTGTTTACCGTGCTCAAGGCCTGGTTCGCTTCCGAAGGCTTTCGCGGCTGCGCATTCATCAATACCAGCGGCGAAACCGGCGATGCGCAAGACCCGGTTCGCCTGGTCGCCAAAGACCACAAACAGAAGCTGCTCGACTACGTGCGCGAGCTCTGTACCGAACATGGCGCGACAGACCCGGAGACGCTGGCCAAACAGCTGCTGATCCTGATCGACGGTGCCATTACCGTAGCGCTTGTGATGGGTGATCACAGTGCCGCCGATAATGCGCAATGCATGGCGCGAAAGTTATTGGACCTGTAACACTTTTAATAAGCCCGACAATTTGCTTGAACGTTAATTTGATAGGGAGACTTTATATGTCTACTGCCGAAGTTCGTCCGCCATTGCCGCCGTTTACCCGTGAATCAGCCATCGAAAAAGTTCGCCTGGCCGAAGACGGCTGGAACTCCCGCGACCCGGAACGGGTGTCCCTGGCCTACACCCGGGACACCCAGTGGCGTAACCGCGCCGAGTTCGCCCATAACCGCGAAGAGGCCAAAGCTTTCCTGGCCCGCAAATGGGCCAAGGAACTGGACTACCGACTGATCAAGGAACTCTGGGCCCATGGCGACAACCGTATCGCTGTGCGTTACGCCTACGAATGGCATGACGACTCGGGTAACTGGTTCCGTTCCTACGGCAACGAGAATTGGGAGTTCGACGAGAACGGCTTGATGTTCAACCGTTACGCCAGCATCAACGACATGCCGATCAAGGAAAGCGACCGCAAGTTCCACTGGCCGCTGGGCCGCCGGCCGGATGATCACCCGGGCTTGTCGGACTTGGGCCTGTAACTTCACCGAGATCCATGTGGGAGCGGCGTTGCGGCGATCCGACTTGCCCGCGATGGCGATGTCACAGACAACTTATTTGTTGAATGTGAAACCGTCATCGCGGGCAAGCCCGGCTCCCACAGGGTTTTATGGTGTTTAGGCGACCGCAGTTTGATGCCTGATAGCCGCTTTGGCTTCAAGCTCCCGCACCAACGGCAACACCCGCTTCCCGAAATATTCCACTTCTTCCTGAAAGTGCAGAAACCCCGCCAGCACCAAATCCACGCCCACCGCTTTCAACGCGACGATTCGCTCGGCGATCTGCTGCGGTGTGCCGATCAAATTGGTCTTGAAACCATCGTTGTACTGCACCAGGTCTTCAAAGGTCGATTTGGCCCAGTTGCCCTCGCCCTCAGGCGACGCCCTGCCCGCTTGCTTCGCTGCATCGCCAAACGCGTTCACGGCATCGGGGTCGGCCTGATCGATGATCTGCGCCAATACCGCCCGCGCCTCTTCTTCGGTGTCGCGAGCGATGACAAAAGCATTCACCCCGACCTTCACCGAATGATTATTCGCAGCCGCTTTCGTGCGAATGTCATCGACTTGAGCCTTGATGCCTTCGGGGGTGTTGCCGTTGGTGAAGTACCAGTCCGAAACCCGCGCCGCCATGTCCCGGGCTGCACGGGAACTGCCGCCCTGGAAGACTTCCGGCTGACCCAGTGGCTTGGGTTTGAGGCTGTAGTTGTCGAAGCGGTAGAAGTCGCCGCGAAAGGTGAAGTTGTCCTGGGTCCAGATGCCCTTCAATGCACGAATAAATTCTTCGGAGCGGCGATAACGCTCATCGTGCTCCAGCCAGTGTTCACCGATGGCCTGAAACTCGCCCTTGAACCAGCCGCTGACAATGTTCACCGCCACCCGGCCGTTGGTAAGTTGATCAATGGTTGCCAGTTGCTTGGCCGCCAATGCCGGCTGCCAAGGCCCCGGCAATATCGCCGCGATGACTTTCAGTTTAGTGGTGGCGGCCAGCAGCGCATGGCTGAAGGCAACGGATTCATGCTGGAACTCGGCGCCATAACCGGCGGTGAAACGAATCTGGGTCAGCGCATATTCGAACCCCGCCTCTTCGGCCAGTTGCGCCAGTTTGCGGTTGTAGTCGATGCCCCAGTGGGTGCGCTGCTCGATCTTGCTGACCACCAGCCCGCCGCTGACGTTCGGCACCCAGTAGGCAAATTTGACGGCTTGCTGACTCATTGGCGTGTCCTCGGGTTTTCAGGGAAGTGCCGTGGTCAGAGCAGCAACCGTGCCAGCGCTGAATCTTGAGGCGACACTGTGGCGAGGGAGCTTGCTCCCGCTTGAGTGCGCAGCGCTCACAAATATTTTAGGGCCGCTGCGCAGCCCAGCGGGAGCAAGCTCCCTCGCCACGGGTATGTGATGTGCTGAAGCAATTTGCTGATGCATTGTTGGCACAGCAACAGTTCAGGCCACGCCGAAATGCACAACAACCAATAAACCATGGTCTGCGAGCTTCGGCATGGACCGTGCAATCCCCTATGGCATTCACTGCCCAGGAGCTGTCCCATGACCGAACATCAAGTAATCAACCCGTTGTCCACTGGCACTGACTATGAAGCGCTGGCCGCACGTTTTCGACCGATCTTCCAGCAAATCGCCGCCGGTGCCGTCGAACGCGAACAAACCCGCAGCCTGCCTTACGAACCGATTCAATGGCTCAAGGAGGTTGGCTTCGGCGCGGTGCGGGTGCCGATTGAATACGGCGGTGGCGGCGCGTCCCTGCCGCAGTTGTTCGAACTGCTGATCGAACTGGCCGAAGCCGATTCCAACGTGCCCCAGGCCTTGCGCGGGCATTTCGCCTTTGCCGAGGATCGTTTGAACTCACCGCCGGGGCCGGGTCGGGATCTGTGGTTCAAACGCTTTGTCGAAGGTGACATCGCCGGCAATGCCTGGACCGAGATCGGCGCTGTGGCGATCGGCGATGTGATCACCAAAGTCTCGCCCCACGGCGATCAGTGGCGGCTCAACGGCGAGAAGTTCTACAGCACGGGCAGCATTTTCTCTGACTGGATCGACGTCTATGCCCAACGCAGCGATACCGGCGGCGATGTGATCGCCGCGGTCCGCACACGCCAACCGGGGATTGTGCAGAGCGATGACTGGGACGGTTTCGGCCAGCGCACCACGGGCAGCGGCACTTCGCGGTTTATCGAGGCTGAAGTGGACGCCGAGAACATCATCGACTTCGCCACCCGCTTCAAATATCAGACGGCGTTTTATCAGTTGGTGCTGCTGGCGACCCTCGCCGGGATTGGCCGCGCCGCATTGCGCGATGTGGCGCATCAGGTGCGCGAGCGCAAACGCATCTACAGCCACGGCAATGCACAGCGGGTCAGCGAGGATTCGCAAGTGCAGCAGGTGGTGGGTGAAGTGGCGGCGTGGGTGTATGCCGCCGAAGCCAGTGCCTTGAAGGCTACGCAACCGGCGCAACGGGCTTATCTGGCGCGGTTCTCCGGGGATGAAGCGCTGGAGCGCGCGGCGAATGTGGCGGCGGAGCTTGAGTCGGCCAAGGCTCAGGTGGTGGTCTCGGAATTGATCCAGCGCGCAACCACGGCGCTGTTCAATGCCTTGGGCGCTTCGGATGTTCGCGAAGGCAAATCGCTGGATCGGCATTGGCGCAATGCGCGGACCGTGTCGTCGCACAATCCGGTGATCTACAAGGCGCGGATTGTCGGAGACTGGGCGATTAACGGGACTGAACCGCCGTTTGTGTGGCAGATCGGTAATGGGCCATCCACCCGGTAATGATCGTTCCCACGCTCTGCGTGGGAATGCCGCTATGGACGCTCTGCGTCCGCTTCGGATGTGACGCGGAGCGTCACGGGATGCAGTCCCACGCAGAGCGTGGGAACGATCGGCTGTAACAGGATAACTTTATGAGTAAGATACCGGCCTTCCTCGCAGCCCTCTTCTGCGCCCTGCCGAATAAGCCCATTCCATGCCTTTCGAACTCAGCGTTGACCTCACTACCCTGGCCGTTCTGGCCCTCGTCGCTTTCATTGCCGGTTTCATCGACGCCATCGCCGGCGGTGGCGGTCTGTTGACCACTCCGGCACTGCTGACCGCCGGCCTGCCACCGCACCTGGTGCTGGGCACCAACAAGCTCAGTTCTACCTTCGGCTCGGCCACTGCCAGTTTCACTTTCTACCGGCGCAAGCTGTTCCATCCTCGGCAATGGACGCACGCCATCGTCGGCACGTTGGTGGGCGCGCTCACCGGCGCCGTGGTCGCGCATTACTTGCCAGCGGAATGGCTGAACAAGATGCTGCCGGTGATCGTTTTCGCTTGCGGGGTTTATCTGTTGTTTGGCGGCACGCCGAAGGCGCCGCTGGACAGCGACGCACCGATCAAGAAAAAGTGGCAATCGAGCCAAGGCTTCAGCCTCGGTTTCTACGACGGCGTAGCCGGGCCGGGAACGGGCGCGTTCTGGACCGTCAGCAGCCTGCTGCTCTACCCCATCGACCTGGTCAAGGCCAGCGGCGTGGCGCGCAGCATGAACTTCGTCAGTAACATCGCGGCGCTGTCGGTGTTCATATTTTCCGGGCAGGTGGACTGGATCATCGGCCTGAGCATGGGCCTGTCGGTGATGGTCGGGGCCTTCTTCGGCGCGCGCACCGCCATCAGCGGCGGTGCGAAATTCATTCGCCCGGTGTTCATCACCGTGGTGCTCGGCTTGACCGTCCGGTTAGCCTGGCAGCACTGGTTCAGCGTGGCCTAAGCGTCGCGCCACATAGACGTCGATCAGGTAACGGGCAATCGAGCGTGACGCCGGCAACGGCGGCAGCTCATGCACGTTGAACCACTGGGCGTCTTCGATCTCGTCTTCCTGACAGACAATCTCGCCCCCGGCGTATTCGGCGTGAAAACCGAGCATCATCGAATGCGGGAACGGCCAGCATTGACTGCCCATGTACTGGATATTCTTGACCTCGATCTGCACCTCTTCGCGGACCTCGCGAATCAGGCAGTCTTCGGCCGACTCACCCGGCTCGGCAAATCCCGCCAAGGTGCTATAGACCCCGGGTACAAAACGTGGCGAACGGGCCAGCAGAACTTCGTCGCCACGGGTCACCAGCACGATCATGCTCGGTGAAATGCGCGGATAGTGGCGTATATCACACGGCTCACAGTACATCGCCCGCTCACGCGGCACCTGGCGCATCACCTGCCCGCAATTGCCACAAAAACGATGTTCACGAGCCCAGGTACCGATTTGCGCGGCATAGCCGAGCACCTTGTAGACGGTGTGATCGCCCTCGAGCATGAACGCTCGCAGGCCTTTCCAGTTGCAGCCCGGCACTTCGCTGTGACTGCGCAGCTCCAGCAGGTAGACCGGTTCGCCATCCAGGTGACCGATGCCGTGCTCGGCGAGAACCGACAGGTCCTGACGCTTGAGCCATTCGCGGGGAAACAGCGCGCCATTGTCATCGAACAAAAAACCTTCGGGGCTGCGCGCGACGGCCCAACCGCCGGGTTGATCGGTGTCCAGTACTGCAGTGGTCCAGCGTGAAGTCATGGTTAATCAGTCCAGAAATTCGGGTTTCTGTTTGCTCATATGGGCGGCCATGGCCACGCGCAGATCGGTGGATTGCAGCATGGCGGCGTTCCAGGTGGCGACGTATTCGAGGCCGTCGTCGATGCGATGGTCACGCATGTAGCTGATCATCTCTTTGGTGCCGGTGACCGCAATCGGCGACTTGCTGGCAATCTCGCGGGCAATGCCGATCACGCCTTCAAGGAGGCTGGCGGCATCGCTATAGACACGATTGACCAGCCCGATGTTGCGCGCTTCATCAGCGCCAAAGGTGCGACCAGTGTAAGCCAGTTCACGCAGCATGCCGTCACCGATTATCCGTGGCAAGCGTTGCAAAGTGCCCACATCGGCCGCCATGCCGATGTCGATTTCCTTGATGGAAAATTGCGCGTCCTCGGCCGCGTAACGCATGTCGCAGGCGGAAATCAGGTCGATGGCGCCGCCCAGGCAATAACCCTGAATCGCCGCCAGTACCGGTTTGCGGCAATTGTCGACGGCGTTGAACGAGGCTTGCAGCGTGAGGATCTTGCGCCGTAGCAGGCGCGCATTGCGCCCGATATCCTTGCCCAGCTCATTGGCTACACCGGCCAGCATCATCAGGTCGATGCCCGAAGAAAAATGCTTGCCGGCGCCACTGAGCACCACCACCCGCACTTCATCGGTATCGTCGATCCACTGGAAAATCTCGATGATCTCGCTCCAGAACGCGGCGTTCATCGCATTGATCTTTTCCGGGCGGTTGATCTGCACATGGGCGATGTTATCGGCCAGTTCGACGCTGAAGGCGGTGTATTGAGACATGGCAGTGATCCTTTACCGGGCAGAATATGAGGCCCGAACTATAACAAGGCATCAGTGCCGGCAGTAAGGCAGCGGTTCGGCCAAATGCGGGACTGGCTCAGGGTTCTTTAGTGCCAGGGCCGGCCAATCGCGGGCAAGCCCGCTCCCACAGGGATTTGATCTGGACACAGACTTTGTGAACATTACCGACCACTGTGGGAGCGGGCTTGCCCGCGATTGGCCGCACCACCGAAATTAATGAGAAACCGACTTAGCGCACGAGCAAAGTTATCACTATGATTGCACCGGACTTTCCAAGGAGGAACCCCACCCATGCCAATCTCTTCACGTGCAGCCCTACTGGTTATCGACGTACAGAACGACTTCATCCCCGGCGGTCAGTTACCGGTGCCGGAGGGTGACCTGATCGTGCCCTTGATCAACCGCCTCGGCCGCCAGTTCAAGCAGGTCATCATCGCCCAGGACTGGCACCCGCCCGGCCACGCCTCATTCGCTTCCAGCCACCCGGGACGCAAGCCGTACGACGTGATTCAGTTGCCTTACGGCGAGCAGACACTTTGGCCTGAGCATTGCGTACGGGCCACACCCGGCGCCGAGTTCCATGCGGAACTGGACCTGCCTCACGCCCAATTGATCATCCGCAAGGGATGCAATCCGGACATCGATAGTTATTCGGCGTTTCTGGAGGCGGATCGAACCACGACCACGGGCCTGGCCGGGTATTTGAAAGAGCGCGGCATCGACACGGTTTACATGGTCGGGCTGGCACTGGATTTCTGCGTGATGTTTTCTGCGCTGGACGCCCGGGCGGCCGGGTTCAATGCATTTGTGGTGATGGATGCGTGTCGGGCGATTGATCTGGATGGATCGCTGGCGGCGGCGATTGAGCGGATGCAAGTGGCTGGAGTCGGGTTGATTCCATCAACCGAAATACTCGGTTCCTGCGGCTAGTGATCCTCTGTGGCGAGGGGGCTTGTCGGAACGCCGCACCGCCCCGTTCGGCTGCGAAGCAGTCGCCAATCCTGCCCCCCGTTATGTGACTGAAGAAATGTAGGGGGCCGCTTCGCGACCCAACGGGGGCAAGCCCCCTCACCACAGGGATGTCGAAAGATTCAGGCGGGCGTCGGCAACCACAACCGAAACCGCGCGCCCCCCAGCGGCGACAGTTGCGCGGTGAGTGTGCCGCCCTGTGCTTCCAGCGCCCGGCGGCTGATCGCCAAGCCCAACCCAAACCCACCCGTTGCGCGGTCCCGACTACGATCCAGCCGATAGAACGGCTCGAAAATCCGCTCCCGCTCTTCCTCCGGAATACCGATGCCATCGTCATCCACCCAGATCTCACAGCCCTTGGCGCATACCTGTACACCGATCTGAATGCGTTTTTCGCAATAGCGCATGGCGTTGCGCAATAGGTTCTGGATCGCCCGGGCAGTCAGTCGCGGGTCCAGCGAGAAGCGTTCGAGCTGGCCGTTCAGCAGCACATCGATGACGATTTCCGGGGATTCCAGTTCTTCGTCGACACTGCCGAGAATGCTGTCGATGAACTCATCCAGCGATACATCGACCTGCTCCGGTAATTGCGCCGGGTTTTGCAATCGACTGTAGGACAGCAACTCCAGCACCAGTTCATCCAGTTCGCGAATGTGCGCGACCAGACCTTGCAGACGTTCACGACTGGCGGCCGGCAAATCGTCGGACAACGCCAGCGCCAGGCCAAAATCCAGCCGCGTCAATGGCGTGCGCAATTCGTGGGACACCGCATTGAGCAGATCGCGCTGCTGATTGAGCAAGTTTTCGATGTCACCGGCCATGGTGTCGAACACCTTGGCCAGGCTGCCGATATTGGAGTTTGGGGAAATCTGCGTGCGCTCGCTCAAGTGGCCCTTGCCGAAGCGTTCGGCGGTGCCTTTGAGGCGTTCCAGGTCGCGCCAGTGCGGGCGCAACCACAGCAACAGACACGCGAGCATGGTCGCGCCGATCAGCACGTTGATGCTCCAGTACAACCAACTGACGTCAGTCGGGTCCGGCGGCACGACCATTTCCACGACCATCTGCTCGTTCAACGGCGTCACGGCCAAGGTGCGCCAGCCCCAATCGCCAATGCGCACGACGTTCTCCCCGCGCTGCAAGCGCGCACGTTCATCCAGGGTAAATTCGGCGTCGTCGTTGCGGGCCAGCACAATGTGCAACGGTTGAAATTCCTTGTCCATTTCGTCTGCCAGCGCCGGCCACTGCTCAATCGGCACTGCACGAAACTGTTTGACGATCAGGGTTTGCAAGCCTCGGGAGTAATCGAGGTTGTAGGTCATGAAGCGCTCATGGAAGACCTGAATCACCAGGTCCGGCACCAGATAGATCGCCGCGCTGAACGAAACGATGGTCACCAGATAGAGACGAAACAGGATTCTGAACATCGACTCAGCATTCCCACTCGGAACGGCTGAACAGGTAGCCCTTGCCCCACACGGTTTTGATCTTGCGCGCCTCGCCGGCGTGGTCGTCGAACTTGCGTCGCAGCTTGGAGATGGCCACGTCCACCGAGCGGTCGGTGCCGTTGAATTCAATTCCGCGCAGGCGTTGCAGAATCTGATCGCGGCTCAGCACTTCGCCGGCATGCCGGGCCAGCACCACCAGCAAGTTGTATTCGCCGCTGGACAACTCGACCAGTTGCTCGCGCCAGGTCACGGTGCGCTCGGACAGGTCGATGCATAGATTGCCCATGAGAATGCGGTCGTTGGCGGTCAGCGGTTCGCTGAGGCTGCTGCGGCGCAGCAAGGTGCGCACTCGAGCCAGCAACACCCGTGGTTCGCAGGGCTTGGTGACGTAGTCGTCGGCGCCCATCTCCAGGCCCAGCACTTGATCGTGACTGTCGTCGCGGGCGGTGAGCATCAGGATCGGCAAAGTCGCAGAATCGGCCCGCAGCAAGCGGCAGACCTGCAAACCGTCGAGCCCCGGCAGCATCAGATCGAGAATCACCAGGTCCGGAGGATTGACCCGCGCCCGCTCGCGCACATGATCGCCACGGCTGATCACGCTGACGCTATAGCCGTTGCGTTCCAGATAGCTGGCAATCAGTTCGGAGAGCGCGGTGTCGTCTTCGACCAGGAGGATGTTGGGCATGGGTGTTTCCAGAAAGTGCAGTGGCGCCGGATAGATCGTCATCGCGGGCAAGCCCGCTCCCACAGGGATTTGATGTGGACACAGGTTTTGTGAGCATCACCGACCACTGTGGGAGCGGGCTTGCCCGCGATAGCGGTACATCTCTCGCAATAAATTTCAAGGCGCCAAGGATATACGCCCTCACACGCCCATGAGCAAAACCCTTACACAATTTCACACACCCCCTACAAAGCTTAACCGCTACCCTCCTCGCCCCCCCGTAGGATACGGGAGGTCATTATTGGGGTATTTACATGTCAAAGAATCTGCTTGCCCGGCTCAGCCTGATTGCACTGGCGTTGACGCTGAGCGCTTGTGACCAGTCCTCGACCGCCGAAGAACAGGCGCCGCTGGCCACAGTGCGGATCGAAACCATCGAAGCGCGGCCGCTGTCGATCAGCAGCGAACTGAGCGGGCGGATTGTCGCGCCACGCATCGCCGAAGTCCGTGCCCGTGTTGCCGGCGTGGTGTTGCAGCAGGCCTTCCGTGAAGGCAGCGACGTAAAAAAGGGCGACGTTCTATTCCGCATCGACCCCGCGCCGTTCAAGGCCGACCTGGACAGCGCCGAAGCCGCATTACGCAAGGCCGAAGCCAACGCGTTCCAGGCCAGACTGCAAGAGCAGCGTTACGCCCAGTTGATCGAAGGCAACGCCATCAGCGGCCAGGATTACGACAACGCCCGAGCCAATGCCCGGCAGACCGCCGCCGATGTCGCTGCCAATAAAGCCGCCGTGGAGCGGGCGAAACTGAACCTGGGTTATGCCACCGTCACCGCGCCGATTTCCGGGCGCATCGGCCGAGCGCTGGTAACCGAAGGCGCGCTGGTCGGGCAAAACGAAACCACGCCGCTGGCATTGATTCAGCAGTTGAACCCGATCCACGCGGACCTGACGCAATCGACCCGTGAACTCAACGACCTGCGCCGCGCGTTCCGTTCCGGCCAGTTAAAGGAAGTGGGCCAAGGTCAGGCCAAAGCCACGTTGATTCAGGACGACGGCAGCCTCTATCCATTACCGGGCAAGCTGCTGTTCACCGACATTACCGTCGACCCGGGCACCGGTCAGATCATTTTGCGCAGCGAGTTCCCCAACCCGGACCTCGACTTGCTGCCGGGCAGCTTCGTTCGCGTGCGTCTGGAGCAAGCGTTCAATCAGCAAGGCATCAGCGTGCCGCAACGGGCCATCCAGCGTGACAGCGCCGGCATCGCCCACGTGCTGTTGCTCGACGCCGAGCAGCGCGTCGGCCAGCAACCGGTCGAACTGGGCGCGGTGCAGAACGATCGCTGGATCGTCACCCACGGCCTCAAGTCCGGCGACCGCATCGTCACTGAAGGCCTGCAACATGCGCGCCCCGGTGAAAAAGTCCAGATCGATGACACCCCTCTTCCACTTGCCCAGGTTTCTGGTCAGTAAGCAGGACGCTTTTTTATGCCGCAGTTCTTTATCGACCGCCCGGTGTTCGCTTGGGTGATCGCCTTGTTCATCCTGCTGGCCGGTGCGTTGGCCATTGTACAGTTGCCGGTGGCGCAGTATCCGAACGTTGCGCCGCCGAAAGTCGAAATCTATGCCACCTACCCGGGCGCTTCGGCGCAGACCGTGGATGAAAGCGTGGTCAGCCTGATCGAGGAAGAACTCAACGGCGCCGATCATCTGCTGTATTTCGAATCCCAGAGCAGCCTCGGCAGCGCCACCATCACCGCGACATTCCAGCCGGGCACCGACCCGGAAATGGCCCAGGTCGACGTGCAAAACCGCCTTAAAGCGGTGGAGTCGCGCCTGCCTCAGGCGGTCACCCAGCAGGGTTTGCAGGTGGAGAAAGTCTCCGCCGGTTTCCTGCTGCTGATCACCCTCACCTCCAGCGACGGCAAGCTCGACGACGTGGCGCTCAGCGATTACCTGGCGCGCAACGTGATGAACGAGATCAAACGTCTGGACGGTGTCGGCAAGGCCCAGTTGTACGGTGCCGAACGGGCGATGCGGATCTGGATCGATCCGCAGAAACTGATTGGCTTCAACCTGACCCCGGCTGATGTCAACGCCGCCATCGTTGCGCAAAATGCTCAGGTTTCCGCGGGCAGCATTGGCGATTTGCCGACGCGCACCACGCAGGAAATCACCGCGACCATTCTGGTCAAAGGCCAGCTGTCGACGCCTGAAGAATTCGCCGACATCGTCCTCAAGGCCAATCCTGACGGCTCCACGGTGCGCATCGGCGATGTGGCGCGGGTCGAGATCGGCAGCCAGGAATACCAGTTTTCCACGCGCTTGAACGGCAAACCGTCGACCGCCGTCAGCGTGCAACTGTCGCCGGGCGCCAATGCCCTGAGCACCGCGACCCTGGTGCGGGCAAAGATGGACGAACTGGCGCGCTACTTCCCGGCCGGCGTCGAATACAAGATTCCGTACGACACCTCGCCCTTCGTCAAAGTCTCGATCACCAAAGTGGTCTACACCCTCGTCGAAGCGATGGTGCTGGTGTTTGCGGTGATGTTCCTGTTCCTGCAGAACTTCCGCTACACGCTGATTCCGACGCTAGTGGTGCCGGTGGCATTAATGGGCACTTTCGCAACCATGCTCTTGCTGGGTTTCTCGATCAACGTGCTGACCATGTTCGGCATGGTGCTGGCCATCGGTATTCTGGTGGACGACGCGATTGTGGTGGTGGAGAACGTCGAGCGGATCATGGCCACCGAGGGCCTGTCGCCCAAGGACGCGACGCGCAAGGCGATGAAGCAGATCACCGGGGCGATCATCGGCATCACCCTGGTGTTGGTGGCAGTGTTCATTCCGATGGCGTTCATGCAGGGCTCGGTCGGGGTGATTTACCGGCAGTTCTCGCTGTCGATGGCCACCTCGATTCTGTTCTCGGCATTCCTCGCCCTGACCTTGACCCCGGCGCTGTGCGCAACACTGCTCAAGCCGATTGCCAAGGGCGAGCATCATGCCAAGGGCGGTTTCTTCGGCTGGTTCAACCGACGCTTCGAACAACTGACCGAGCGCTATCAGGGCTGGGTCGCCTACGCGCTGAAACGCACCGGGCGTTACCTGTTGATTTACGGCGTGCTGCTGATCGGTCTGGGGCTGTGCTTCAGTCGCCTGCCCTCCTCGTTCCTGCCGGTGGAAGACCAGGGTTACACCATCACCGACATACAACTGCCACCGGGCGCGAGCAAAAACCGCACGGTGCAGGTGGTCGAACAGATCGAAGCGCACAACGCCACTGAACCGGGCGTCGGCGACAGCACGGTGATTCTCGGCTTCAGCTTCTCCGGCAGCGGGCAGAACGCCGCGTTGGCGTTCACCACGCTCAAGGATTGGTCGGATCGCGGCAGCGACGATTCGGCGAGTTCGATTGCCGACCGCGCCAACATCGCGCTCAGTCAGATCAAGGATGCCATGGCTTTTGCGGTGTTGCCGCCGCCGGTCGATGGCCTCGGCACGTCCAGCGGTTTCGAGTTCCGCCTGCAAGACCGTGGCGGCCTCGGCCATGCCACGCTGATGCAGGCGCGCAGCCAATTGCTGGCCGCCGCCGAGAAAAGCCCGGTGTTGATGAACGTGCGCGAAAGCGCCCTGGCCGAAGCGCCGCAAGTGCAACTGGAAGTGGACCGCAAGCAAGCCAACGCCTTGGGTATTTCGTTTGCCGACATTGGCAACGTGTTGTCCACTGCCGTCGGGTCGGCCTATATCAACGACTTCCCCAACCTGGGACGGATGCAACGGGTAGTGGTCCAGGCCGAAGGCGATCAACGCAGTCAGGTCGACGATCTGCTGAAGATTCACGTGCGTAACAACGCAGGAAAAATGGTGCCGTTATCGGCCTTCGTCCGGGCCAACTGGACCCAGGGCCCGGCGCAGTTGACCCGTTACAACGGCTACCCGGCCATCAGCATTTCCGGCGAACCGGCAGCGGGTTACAGCACCGGCGAAGCCATGGCGGAAATCGAACGGCTGGTGGCGCAAGGCCCGGCCGGGTTGGGTCAGGAATGGACCGGGTTGTCGTTGCAGGAACGTTTGTCCGGCAGCCAGGCACCGATTCTGCTCGGTCTGTCGCTGTTGATCGTGTTCCTGTGCCTGGCGGCGCTGTACGAGAGCTGGTCGATTCCGACGTCGGTGTTGCTGGTGGTGCCGTTGGGGGTACTCGGTGCGGTACTGGCCGTGACCCTGCGCGGAATGCCCAACGATGTGTTCTTCAAGGTCGGGCTGATTACCATCATCGGTCTGTCGGCGAAAAACGCGATCCTGATCATCGAGTTTGCCAAGAGCCTGTATGACGAAGGGCATGACCTGATCGACGCGACACTGCAAGCCGCGCGGTTGCGGTTGCGACCGATTGTCATGACCTCGCTGGCGTTCATTCTTGGTGTGGTGCCCTTGGCGATTGCCACGGGCGCCAGTTCGGCGAGCCAGCAGGCGATTGGTACCGGAGTGATTGGCGGGATGATTACGGCGACGTTGGCAGTGGTGTTTGTGCCGGTGTTTTTTGTGGTGGTGATGAAGCTGGTGAGTAAACGGCACGGCAAATCCAGAAACAATCAAACACCACTCGCGGCCCAAGAGCAGATATAACCCTTCGGCATAAAAAAACCTGGCTTAAACCTGTCAGAAGTGACAGTAGAATTTGTGTCAATTGGGCATTAGGTTGAAACCTCACACATCAGCGGTGATTTTCAACCTAATGCCAAATGGCAGGAGCCGGGAAAATGAATATGCCGAACCAAATTGCTGCAGAAGGAACCTTTAAAGCGACAGTTGAGGTAGGAGGAGAAAACCACCCATTCAACGCTCAAACCGTCTCCATTAGAGGTCCCGGCAGCCAATGGCACGTTAGCGCCCAGTATAAATCGAATGGTCTGCTGCTAGTACTTGAGTTATTCATAGACAAAACAGAGCTCCCTGATGATGGGACAGAGAAAACATTCGACCTCAGCGCCGCCAACGGTCGGAAGGCTTATGGCAAATGCGGGTATTTCAAAGATGGAGGTTCTTCTTATGACATGCTGTCGAACAGCGGTTCGTTGAAAATTACCTACAATAAATCGTCCGAAAAGATGACCGGCTCTTTTAATTTTGGAGCTACCAACGGTGGTCTTGTCGCAAGCGTCACTGATGGAGCATTTTCGCTAACTGGATTTGACTTGTCAGTTCTGGCTTCAGGTTCGGTAGCCGCCGAAATCTCATCGGAAGAACCAAAGGAATTCATTTCCACCACCGTTAAACTTTCAAATGAGGAAGCCCCGACTTGGCTGTGCTGGGCTGAACAGATGATTCAATTCCCTTTTCACAGATCCACGCTCTCTGTGTTTCTCACTAAAGGGACCCCGCCCGGCACTTACGATTTCGCCAAACACCCGGGCATAATTAGGGCGATTTATACAAAAGTCACTCCTGCGGGTAATTCTTATAACGCCACCGAAGGGGAGTTTGTTCTGACCACCGGTCCAGCCAAAAACGAGCTGACGGCGACGTTCTTTTTCACGGGAGAATCCATCGACGGGTCGCTTCCATCTATTCAAGTAACCAAAGGCACAATAAACATCCGGGCCAGTAAAAACCAATAAACAGAGAAGCACTTGAACGTCAGCGACTCCTCTGAACAATCAACACGTCGCTGACGTACTTTTACTCCAAGCCGTACACATCCCCGCCTGCCTGAGCTAAGGTGCATCAACACCCCGTCACCGTGAATGTCCATGCCTTTTCTCGCCCGCACCCACCCTCGCCTGTCCGCCGCTGCCACATTTGGCATCGCGGTAGGCATTCTGGCTCCGGCCGACTCAATCATCAGCAAAATTCTCATCGGCTGGAACGCCGGGGTCTGGACGTATCTGCTGCTGATGCTCTGGCTCACCATGCGTGCAAAGGCCCCGGACGTCAAACGCATTGCCGAGGTCGAAGATGAAAACGCCGGCCTGGTGTTGCTGCTGGTGTGCCTCGCGGCACTGGCCAGCCTCGGCACCATCACCTTCGAACTTGCCGGCAGCAGGGACCTGGAAACCGCCCGCAAACTGCTGCGCTACGGTTTCACCGCGCTGACGGTGATCGGCTCATGGTTGCTGATCGGGGTGATTTTCAGCGTGCACTACGCCCGGCTGTATTACACCTGGAACGGTAAGGAGCCGGCGCTGCGTTTTGCCGAGGGGCTGACTACCCCCAATTACTGGGACTTTCTGTATTTCTCGTTCACCATCGGCGTGGCCGTGCAAACCGCCGATGTGGGCGTCGCCACGCGAGACTTGCGCAAGATCGTACTGGCGCAGTCGTTGATCGGGTTTGTGTTCAATACGGCGATTTTGGGGTTTTCGATCAATATCGCGGCGGGGTTGTTTGGCTGATGGCTGCACAAACGTGCCACTAACCAATCAGACAGATACAAAAATGCCCCGACACTGTCGGGGCATTTGTATAAGCCGTTGAAACCGCTTTATCAGAAGAAATAGCTCACTCTCAAGCTACCGCTCCAATCCTGACTGACCGTCGTGCCTTTACTGCCACCTACCTGACCGGAAACCTGCCAGTTACGTTGAGTCGGTGTCCACTTCAAACCCGCTCCGTACTCAATCGAGCTACTGGCGCGGTCATCATCGAAACTGTCGTCGTTGATCTTGACCTCATTGCTCTTCACAAATTCGTGATTGACCGCCGTCATCAAGCTAGGCTCGATCAGGCTGCCGTTGTCGAGGGCAATGACCCGCCCGCCCCGGACACCGACCTTGCCCTGAAGGGAGCGCATGGTGTCGCTTTTTACTTCCAGGCCGTTATCGAGCCGGTATTTGTCGCTTTGAATGACACCGGTCGATACCTGTACTTGAGGCTCGACAAAGTAGTTGTCCTTCAAGCGAATATGCTTGCCGACGGCTACCGACCCGCTGGCGCCCAAGGCCTTGAAATCACCCTTGGCCCGTGTGCCGTCACTCATGGTGACTTTTGCCTTGTTATCGAACTGATTGATTTTGGCCATGACATTGACGAACACGCCGCTTTCAACATCGAATGTGCTGCCGTAGACACCGGCATTCACACTGTCGACGGTAGCGCTGGAGCCGTACTTGAGATCCATTTTGGTGTGGCTGGTCCCGACGAATCCGCCCACCACCCACGACCTTCCGCCCAGATCCACTGTTGTGTCGGCACCACCCGTAATACCTGTCTGATTTTGGGTATACCCATCACCATAAGCATTATCGACGCTGTACTGGTTACCATAAGTGCGAACCCACACACTGTTACTGAGGTTTTTCACCGAGCTGTCATTCATCGAACGTACCGATGCTTCGGGTCGAACGCTCAGACTACGGTCGCCCAGTTGATCGCTAAGCATGGCCGCTTCAGCATTCAGCACACTGCGAGCGCTGCCCGCCAATGCCAGCGCCGTGTTACTTGAAGTACTGACCGTTTCCTTGTCCGGGTTCAGGTACAAGCCCTGGCCTTCCTTCGCCAGCCGGTACACAAACGTACCCGCGTCCACTGTTTCGCGATTGCCCAACGAGAAGCTCGCATCGCCGGAAGCGATATCGCCGACCTTCACCGATTCGGCAGTAGCCGGAGTTGTGCCGGTTGCGGAAATTTGCAGTTGATGTTGTCCGCTGGCGTTGCCCGTCACGTTCAGAAAGTCGGTTTGGCCATTGCCCAGGTCGGTGCCCATTACAAAGGTACCGTTACCGGAAAGGTCCCCCACGTTCAATTGCTGGAACTGTTCGTTGGTGCCCATGCGAACCACGCCGCTATTCAATGCCAGACGTTGCACGGTGCTATCGCCGGTCATGACCCATTGGGCAGAGTTATTGATATTCACGTTCGTCGTGTTATCGATTTGGCCGGTCAGGATTGAACCGTTATCCAGCAATACGGCGCCGCTCGCATCACTCACCACATTGCCTGTCATGGCACTGCCATGGTCAAGAGACAGGTTGGTGACGTTATTTACATTCCCGTTGAGTGTGGAACCGTTATCCAGATGCACCGCGGCGGCGCTCCCAACTTGAGCCAGGACATCACCCGTCATCGTACTTTGATGATCGAAAGTGACTCGGGAGACGTTTTGCAGATTACCGTTCAACGAAGCACCGTTTTGAAACAGGGCCTGAGTACTGCTGCCGGCGGCGACAACCACGTTACCGGCCAGCGTACTTCGATCGACTGTCAGGTCCACATGTGCGCCATCATTCACCTCCAGAACAGTGCCGTTGGCACCTATCAGCTGCGAGTCATTGAGCACATTAATGTTTGCCGTGATATCCGGTCGGCCCTGATAACCGACAATAATTGCGGAACCCGCCTGACCTTCGACGCGAGTTTGATCGAGTGTCACCGTGGACGCTCTGGCAAGCGCCAGTTCCCTGCCAATCTGCAGACCATTGAGGCCACCGATGATGGTGCTGCCCGTCGCGTTCAACTCCCCGTTTGTCAAGCGAACGCCATAGCTGGCGGCGTCCGTACCCCGTACAAAGGAGTCGGTAAGGTTCAACTGACTGTAACCAGTGACAAACGCACCACCGTTCAACGCAATGACAGTCGTCCCACCGGTCAGACTGGCCCTGGAGCCTGTCTGAGTGGAGTTGGAACGACTAATCTGAAAACCGATATCGTTGCTGGTCACTTGACTTCCGCTGATGTCAGCGGTGCTGTTACTTATCTGCACTGCGGCACCGGCTCCTGTCGAATTGTCCACGGCCACTGCTGATAGATTCAACGCGGAGTTTATCTGACCGCTGATCTTTCCGGTGCTGCCCCCAGTTGCATTCAGGGTGGCATTGTTTGCTGAGATATCCAGCGTGTCGGCGCCGATGGAATTCAATGTGGAACCTGGATTAAGCACCCAGCTATCTATTGGATCAGCGTTGGTAATAGTTTCATTACCACCGGGTGGAACACTGGCAGCTTGAGCGGATGGCCCTATCAACATCACCACTGTAATGGAAATAACGCGCCAGTTGGCGAACGGATGAATTGGCAACATGGATGATGTTGTCATGAGAAGGCCCCTTTAATTTGATTAACTCGGCAAGAAAGCTATGTTGCTCCTGGAAAATTAGAGCACGTACAGAACGCCGGAAGACTACAGATGAAAGGTCTTATGATATGTAGGAAAAATCCCTTACGCTGACAGAATAATCCTATAGATGCTGTAATCAGATACAGCGTCGGACAGTCAAAGAGGTGTTCCGACCAGCATGAAATACATGTTTGGCCGGAACCACTACGACCCTAAAAACTAAACCGTCCCATCGCAGAACAAACTACTGGTATTACGGACGTTGACCCTATGCAGCACTTCAGGTGACCTGTAGGGAGTTCCCGCAATCGTAGTTTCATACCAGACATTCATGTAGTTATAGTTAGGTGTGCCAGGCGGCGCTACAATCGGTCCTTGCAGTGTCTTGAGATACGTAAAGTTCACATCAAAGATAGTTTGCGCCCCGGCGATAACTGGTTTTGTCTCCGCGTGAGGAGTACCAATGCGAATGGTCATTGCGAGGTCTTCGTAACCTTCAGCACGAATAGTTATTAATATCCCCGTCGGCAATGAACTTTGTCCCTGTGGCACTGCTACTCGCCACAGACGCTCGCCTCCAACCAGATCGAAACTTGGGCAACTGACGACACGATCAGTATTATAGGTTCTGGCGGCGTGCTCAATAAGTTTAACTTCACTTGCTTCAAAGTTAACGACAGTCGGAATTTTTTGCACAACGGTAGCGTCAACATCCAGATATCGGATTTCGCAATAAGCATCCTTGTTGCCGGTACCATGACCGGCAACTTTGGCGAAGTCTACTTCGATAGAGACTTCGGTGGCGCCCGGCTCGATTGTCGTATCCCCTATAAACTCTTTGTTGTAATAAAAACCCACTGTTGCAGTTTTGGTGAGAGGGTCACCAAGATCCGCGTCCCACATCCTGAAGGTGAACGTAACTGGTTTGCCGAAATCACCCGGTACAAGATGATTCAGGGTGCCAGTGTCGCCAGTCACTTCGACCGGGGGCAGGTTTTCACTCTCTAGATCCGGCGGCGGCAGCAAGCCAATCGGCGGATACTCAGCGTTCATATAGACTGTTGTTACTTGGTTCGAGTCCTGGGTTGGCGCCGTTCCATCTTTATAGGTGTAAGTCAGTTTAGCGGCCAACTCTCCGGTCGTTGTGCCGTAAGCGGCTTCAAATGCATCGAATGTCAAGTCAAACTCCAGGCCACTCAAAGCCCCCAATGGCTTGCTACCGACCACTTCATTTTCAACCTTGACTTCAATCATCGCGCCTGTAACAGCATTGGTTGGTCGCTGTAGGTTGATCTTCACGTTCCTGGGAACAGGGTTGAAATGCTTAAGTGTCAATGTGGCATTTCCGTCTGTCCCTGTATCAGGAACTGTGAGAGGGAAAAATGTCACTGCGGGCGGTTGGCGGACCTCAAGATCTTTCTTGGGCGTTGAGTCGACACTTCTGTATTCAGCGACATCAAGAATATTATTGACCTGATAAAGTGTAGTGTTACCCAAGGCGCGTAAATCGGCGACACTAACAACAAACTCGTCACTCGCATCCAGCTTCCCCGTGTAAATAGGGGTTTGCGATGTCGAGGATAAAGCTCTCGCGTTCAAATAAAAATAATGAATATCATCGGGATGTCGATAAGGATAAGTAGCGACCACCTTGCAACGCAGACCGCCCGGGTTAGCGAGGAACCAAGCCCCATCAAGAACTCCGGTCGGCGCATTGACATAGGTAACAGGTGGAACAACCCCTCTACTTGAGGGTGTCTTCGTAGCGTAAGGCCCACGATACCTGGCCCGCAAAGAAGTCGGCGCTGTAGAATGGTCATCGTTGCCATCGCCATCGAAAACCTTGAACTGAACAGAATATTCAGTTGGATCCTCAGGCGTAGTCTGCTCAGGAATGTCTGCTTTATTCAGGCGAAACATTAAAGGTACATTGGCGCCTGCCAGGCTTTTTGATTCCAGTAGTTTTGTGGTCCCGTCGGGCAAGGCCAATTCGAGTGTTGCAGAACCGCCCCCCCCCTCATTCGTCAAACCAGCAAGTTCAACCTCAACAAACCCCCTGTCATCATCGGATTTTTTAATGCGCCCATTTACGGCCAGATTTTTGACCACTGGTGGTTCAGAAAGTATCCCACCGCCAATACTTGCACTTCTTGCGTCAGCAAAAATTTTCTCTTCGATAGTCATTTCATACGCTCCAATACAATAATAATGAGTACGCATTCAACATCCACTTCAGACATCAATCCACGAGCGCAGTCACCCAACAGACACAACTTGCCCGCGACTACCACAACCTTTCAATAGACAAATACCAGTTAACAGCCACAACAACCTGACTGCGCAAATAAAATCTTTATCAGCTTATGACTCTGAATAACAGGGCAGCGTGCTCCCGGCTACTGTCCGATCGATCTTCACCAATTCCGGCTCGGATTTCGCAATAAGTCTACCCCCACTATAAAACCTGATGACAACCAGGGCCGAGTGATTATTAACAAGCGGCCGGACACAAGGATCAAAAGGCATCTCAAGACTGAACCCGACATCCAGATCACCTGTCGTCAAGGTATGAGTTAATTCTTTAAATGCGCCGATAACAAGGTTTTGCCCGTTAAGACTTTTATAGCCCTGCCATTGCATCGTGCAAAGATCCCCGGCAGCACCAATAGTTTGCGGCAACACTCTTACCGTCACGCCCCGTTTAAGTTCTGGCCTGGTAAAACAGTTGAGATATCCCCATAGCGTTGCATGCGGGAAGGTCACTGGTTTTAGGGTGGGTACGGGTCTCTGAATATGGTCAATAGTGAGTTTGATGGCCGTCGCCGGATCAGCGTTCTGATCCGCGTCTATCACCTCGTAATAAAGCAATGCTACTCCATCCTTAGCAAGGCGTTGCGGAGTGAGCCGTACCTCAAACTCTAACTGTGTGATCGGACCTGGATAGCCTTGATTGAAGATAACTGTTTTTACTCCGTCCTGCTCCCAAGTAACAATGAGCCTGTCAATGCGTGAACTGATAGTGGAATAATTCTCCCAACGTGGAATCCGAGCGATCGTACCTTGGGTTAAAAGATGTGGCGGTATCACACCATCAGGATCGGCTCTGTCGACGCCATCAACGGTCAAAGCCACTGCAAGCAACTCGCTTTTTGTAAGCGGTAAGCCCTTCAATACTTGCATTAGAGCAACTCCAGATCGGTATTCATGCATTGACGCCGCGAATCTGATGTTTGGGTCGGATTGCAATTCAATTAAATACGCTTACATAAGACCTGGCTACTGTCAGATCTGACAGGTATTGCGACCGCTCGTCGGAATTACAACTTTCCGCGTGCCTTGTGACGGCACGATCTGCTTGACGGACGACCGTTAATGGAGTCTCCTGAAACCGGTTTCAGAGCAGTGTGCTTGAACCTGATAAGTCCAATAGAAAGGTCGTGCCGTTGAACGATTTCTCAGCAGCCCAACGCAGCCGCGTAACCATGCTCGACGTCGCCGAACACGCTGGCGTCTCCAAGGCCAGCGTCTCGCGCTTCATTGGCGAAGACCGCGCCCTGCTCTCCGATGCCATTGCCTTGCGCATCGAGCAGGCGATCAGCGAATTGGGCTATCGCCCCAACCAGATGGCTCGCGGGCTGAAACGCGGGCGAACCCGCCTGATCGGCATGTTGGTGGCCGATATCCGTAACCCTTATTCGATTGCCGTGATGCACGGGGTGGAAACCGCTTGCCGTCAGCACGGCTACAGCCTGGTGGTGTGCAATACCGATCGCGATGACGAGCAAGAGCGTCAGCACCTGGCGTTGCTGCGCTCGTACAACATCGAAGGCTTGATCGTGAACACCCTCGGTCATCACCGCGATGAGCTGCGCGAATTGCACCGGGAAATGCCCATGGTGCTGGTGGATCGCAAGGTCGATCAGCTCGATAGCGACTTGGTGGGGCTGGATAATCCGGCCGCCGTCGAGATGGCCGTTGCTCACCTTGAACAACGCGGTTATCGCGATGTGCTAATGGTGACCGAACCGTATGACGGCACCAGTTCGCGGATCGAGCGGGTCAGCAGTTTCAAGGCGCAGATCGAGCAGCGTCCGGCGCTCGCGGGTGTGGTGGTCGAAACCGGTGATGGTCTGACCGATCGTTTGAAAACCTTTCTGCAAACATCTGGTCCCGGCCCGAAAGCGTTGTTCTGTGCCAACGGTATCGCCGCGCTGGCCAGCACTCATTCGTTGCGTGAGTTGAAGTGCACGCTGTTTGAGGATGTAGGGCTGATTGCCCTGGATGATCTGGATTGGTATCCGTTGGTGGGCAGCGGGATTACCGCCCTCGCCCAGCCGACGGCGGAGATTGGCGCGAGTGCGTTTGAGTGTTTGCTCAAGCGACTGCGTGGGGATGACGGGCCGGTGCGGACGCTGGATTTTTCGGCGCAGTTGATTGTTCGAGGGTCGACCCTGGGGAATCTTCGGTGAATGTTCGGGCCTCTTCGCGGGCAAGCCCGCTCCCACAAGGATCTGTGGTGTTCACAAAACCTGTGGGAGCGGGCTTGCCCGCGATGGGGCCCGAAAGAACAACACATGCTTAAAGCAGCCATTTTTTTTGACCAAAAATGAAACCGGTTTCAGAGGTGCATAACAATGAACAAACCACCCGTTTCCATCAGCCTGTCCAGCTACGGCGCGGACCTTGTGCGCCAACGTGGCCAAGGCAGTTTTGTCGAGGTGCTGGCCGCAGCCGGTGCCACGCACATCGAATGGCGCGAAGAGCTGCTGACCTTCGAAGACCCCGCGCAATTGGCAAGCGCCACGCAATCCTGGGGTCTGAAAAGTGTGTATTCCTCACCAATGGAATTATGGCTGGCCGGGCAGTCGACACCCAACCCTGAACTGCTCTCGACCCTGAAGCGTGCCGAGGCATTCGGCGCCAAATGGCTGAAAGTCTCTCTGGGTTATTTCACCGACAACAATGATCTGCAAACACTGGCGCTGCAGTTGCAACAGAGCCCGGTGCAGTTGCTGGTGGAAAACGACCAGACCTTGCACGGCGGTCGAATCGAACCCTTCCAGCGCTTCTTCGCCAACGTCGAACAACACAACCTGCCGATCAAAATGACGTTCGATATCGGCAACTGGCAATGGCAGGACCAGTCCGCCGACAGCGCCGCGCGGTTGCTTGGTCGGCACGTCGGTTACGTGCACTGCAAAGCAGTGGCGCGCCGGGCCGACGGCAAACTGGTGGCGATGCCACCGGCCGCCAGCGATCTACATCTGTGGGGCCAATTGCTGCGGCACATGGATCACGGCGTGATGCGCGCGGCGGAGTATCCGCTGCAAGGCGATGATCTGGTGCAGTTGACCACCAAGCATGTCGCCGCCCTCGCCCGCCTCGGCCAATCCCGTCTGGAGCTTGCTCATGTCTGAGATCGATATTCTGTCGTTCGGTGAAACCATGGCGATGTTCGTCGCCGAGCAGAACGGTGAGCTGGCCGACGTCGACCACTTCCACAAGCGCATTGCCGGGGCCGACAGCAATGTCGCCATTGGTTTGTCGCGGCTGGGTTTTAACGTCGCGTGGCTGAGCCGGGTGGGCGCTGACTCGCTCGGTAAGTTCGTCCTCGATACGCTGGAGAAAGAAGGCCTGGACTGTAGCCACGTCGACATCGACCCGGCGCACCCCACCGGATTTCAGCTCAAGTCCCGCGCCGATAATGGCAGCGATCCGGTGGTCGAGTATTTCCGTCGTGGCTCGGCAGCCAGTCATTTGTCGGTGCAGCCCTTTTCGCCGCAACTGCTCAGGGCCCGGCACTTGCACGCCAGCGGGATTCCCCCGGCGCTGTCGGCATCGGCCCGAGCAATGTCTTTCGAACTGATGACCCACCTGCGCGATGCCGGGCGCAGCGTGTCGTTCGACCCGAACTTGCGCCCGAGTCTGTGGGCCAGCGAGCAACAGATGATCACCGAGATCAACCGTCTCGCTGCCCTCGCCCATTGGGTGCTGCCGGGTTTGAGCGAAGGGCGTTTGCTGACCGGTTTCGAAGAGCCCGCCGACATCGCGGCGTTTTACCTCGACCAGGGGGCTGAAGTCGTGGCGATCAAGCTCGGGCCGCACGGCGCGTATTACCGAACCCGGCTGGATGAAGGTTTCGTTGCTGGCGTGCCGGTGGAAACGGTGGTCGATACGGTCGGTGCGGGCGACGGGTTTGCCGTCGGTTTGATCAGCGCATTACTGGAAAACCACAGCGTTGCCCAAGCCGTGCAGCGTGCCAACTGGATCGGCAGTCGCGCGGTGCAAAGCCGTGGGGATATGGAAGGGTTGCCCAACAGGCTAGAAATGTCCGCTGAGTTTGAGGCCGCCATCGCGGGCAAGCCCACTCCCACAGGATTTGCGCGAATCCCTGTGGGAGCGGGCTTGCCCGCGATGAGGCCCGCATAGCCACTGAAGATTTAAAACCGTTACCTGCTGCGACAAAAACAACAAGCTCAGGAGCATCACTATGAAAACCGCAACACTGGCCACCCGCCGCTGGTGGTACATCATGCCCATCGTGTTCATCACCTACAGCCTGGCGTATCTGGACCGCGCCAACTATGGGTTCGCCGCCGCCTCCGGAATGGCTGCAGACCTGATGATCACCCCCGGGCTGTCGTCCCTGCTCGGCGCGCTGTTCTTCCTCGGTTATTTCTTCTTCCAGATTCCCGGAGCGATTTACGCCCAGAAACACAGCGTGAAGAAACTGATTTTCGTCAGCCTGATCCTCTGGGGCGGCCTGGCGACCTTGACCGGGATCGTCTCCAACGCCTACTGGCTGATCGTGATTCGCTTCATGCTCGGCGTGGTCGAAGCCGCCGTCATGCCGGCGATGCTGGTGTACTTGTGCCACTGGTTCACCCGGGCCGAACGCTCGCGCGCCAACACGTTCCTGATCCTCGGCAACCCGGTGACCATGCTCTGGATGTCGGTGGTCTCGGGCTACCTGATCCAGCATTTCAGCTGGCGCTGGATGTTCATCATCGAAGGATTGCCGGCGGTGCTGTGGGCGTTTATCTGGTGGCGTCTGGCCGATGATCGTCCGGCTCAGGCCAAGTGGCTGAGTGACCAGGAAAAGCAGGACCTGGAAAGCGCCCTGGCCGCCGAACAGGTCGGCATCAAAGCGGTGAAAAACTACGCTGAAGCCTTCCGCTCGCCGAAAGTGATCATCCTGGCCTTGCAGTTTTTCTGCTGGAGCATCGGCGTCTACGGTTTCGTGTTGTGGCTGCCATCGATCCTCAAGGCCGGCGCGCAGATGGACATGATCGAAGCCGGTTGGCTGTCGGCGTTGCCGTACCTGGCCGCAGTGATCGGCATGCTGCTGGTGTCCTGGGGCTCGGACAAATTGCAGAAGCGCAAACGCTTCGTCTGGCCGCCGCTGCTGATCGCCTCGATTGCATTCTATGGCTCCTACGCTTTGGGCGCGGAACATTTCTGGTGGTCCTACACGCTGCTGGTGATTGCCGGCGCCTGCATGTACGCCCCGTACGGGCCATTTTTCGCCATCGTCCCGGAGATCCTCCCGGCCAACGTCGCCGGTGGTGCCATGGCGTTGATCAACAGCATGGGCGCACTCGGTTCGTTTGGCGGCTCCTATCTGGTGGGTTACCTGAACAGCTCCACCGGATCGCCCGGTGCGTCCTATCTGCTGATGAGCGGCGCCTTGCTGCTGTCGGTGGTGCTGACGATTTTCCTCAAGCCCGGCGCCAGTGACCGGGTGGTGGCCAAGACTGCTGTGCCCCGCTCAGTAGCGGCTCATTCCTGAATGGATGTTGATATGACGACGATGAAAAAGCAGGTTGTGCTGTACAAGAAACTCTCGCCACTGCTGATGGCTCGCTTGCATGAGCAGACCGAGGTGACGCTGATCGACAGCCTCGACGCCGAGGGTCTGGCAAAGCTACGCCAGGCCCTGCCCCGCGCCCAAGGGTTGCTCGGCGCCAGCCTGAAACTGGATGCCGGATTACTGGATCTGGCGCCGAACCTGGAAGCCATTGCCAGCGTGTCCGTCGGTGTCGACAACTACGACATCGACTACCTGACCGAGCGGCGGATCCTGCTCAGCAACACCCCCGACGTGTTGACCGAGACCACCGCCGACACCGGTTTCGCACTGATCCTGGCCACCGCCCGGCGTGTGGTGGAACTGGCCAACATGGTTCGCGCCAGCCAGTGGAACCGCAACATTGGCCCGGCGCATTTCGGCAGCGACGTGCATGGCAAAAAGCTGGGCATCATTGGCATGGGGCGGATCGGTGAGGCATTGGCGCAGCGTGGGCATTTCGGTTTTGGCATGCCGGTTCTGTATCACAGCCATTCGCCGAAACCGGCGGTGGAGCAACGATTCAACGCGCAATACCGCAGCTTGCCGCAGCTATTGCAGGAAGCCGATTTCGTTTGCCTGACATTGCCACTGACTGCTGAAACCGAAGGGTTGATCGGTGCCGAACAGTTCGCCTTGATGCGTCCCGAAACGATCTTCATCAACATTTCCCGGGGCAAGGTGGTGGATGAGCCTGCGCTGATCGAGGCGTTGCAGCAGAAGCGGATTCGCGCGGCGGGGCTGGATGTGTTCGAGCGTGAGCCATTGGGACATGACTCGCCGTTGTTGCAGTTGAACAACGTGGTGGCGACGCCGCACATTGGGTCGGCGACGCATGAGACGCGGGAGGCGATGGCCCGGTGTGCGGTGGAGAATTTGTTGGCGGCGTTGGCTGGGGAGCGGCCGGCGAATCTGGTGAATGCCGGGGCGTGGCGGGTTTAAGAAATTTAGCGTTTGTCAGGCAGTCATCGCGGGCAAGCCCGCTCCCACAGGGTTTTGTGAATACCACAGATCCCTGTGGGAGCGGGCTTGCCCGCGATGGGGTCAGCCCAAACAACACAAATCGATCAGGCCCGCCGCACCTGCAGCAACTCCGCCGCACACGACGCAATCCGCTGGCACGCATCCGCCAGCCTCGCCTGATCCACCACCAGGCCAATGCGAATATGCCCCGCCGCGCTCGGCCCGAAGGCTTCGCCGGCCAGCACCGACACGCCATAGTCTTCCAGCAAGCGCTCGGCAAAACCTTGTGCGCCAAGCCCGGTCTGGCGTACATCGACCATCACGAACATCCCGCCATCGGGCTTGATCGGCCGGATGCCCGGGCAACCGCTTAACCTCGCGCACACCAGATCGCGACGCTGGCGATATTCCTCGCGCATCAGCGCCACTTCCGGCAAGTCTTTATCGAGCGCTACTTGCGCGGCGTTCTGGACGAAATCCGGAAGGCCGAACAGCATGCACAGCGACAGATGCATCAAGTGTTCGGCCAACGGTTTCGGGCCGATCATCCAGCCCACTCGCCAGCCGGTCATGGCATGGGATTTGGACAAACTGTTGATCGTCGCAGTGCGCTCGGCCATGCCCGGCAGACTGGCCGGGCTAATGTGCTCCCCCTCATACAACAGGTCGCTGTAGACCTCGTCGCTGATCAGCCAAAGGTCATGCTGCACACACAACGCCGCCAACGCCTGCCAGCTCTTCAACGACAGACTGGCACCGGAGGGATTGTTCGGGCTATTGAGCAGGATGACGCGGGTTTTCGGGGTAATCAGCGCCGCGACATCCGCCGGTTCGACCCGAAAGCCGTTCTCCGGACGCACCGCCACCGGCACCACGCTGGCCCCGCAGGCGCCGAACACGCCTTCATAAGTCACGTACATCGGTTCGGCGACGATCACTTCATCGCCCGGATCGAGCAGGCATTGGGCAACCGAATACACCGCGCACTGCGCACCGGGCAGCACAATCACATGGTCGGCATCCACCTTCTGACCACTGCGCCGCTGATGACGGCTGGCGATGCTGCTGCGCAGCGTGCGGGTGCCGCGTACATCCGAGTAATGGGTGTCACCGGCCAACAGGCTGTCGATGGCGGCGTGGACGATGGGCAACGGTGTATCAAAATCCGGATCGCCGATCGACAACAACAGCACGTCGACGCCCTGTTCACGCAATTCCAGCGCTCGATCGTGAATGTTCCAGGCCGCCGCTCCGTCACCGGCGATTCGTTGGGTCAAGGCTGAATAGCGCATGTACTTCTCCTAACGCGCGAGTTCCAGTTTCAACCCTATCTCAAATCACGAAACGCGCCACCATCGCGTTCAAATCAACCGCTAATCGCGACAGTTCGTGGGTGGCGGCACTGGTCTGGTTGGCACCGGCGGCGGACTGAGTGGCCAGGTCGCGAATGTTCACCAGATTGCGGTCGACTTCACGGGACACCTGAGCCTGCTCTTCCGAGGCACTGGCGATCACCAGGTTGCGTTCATTGATCAACTGAATCGATTGGGTGATCTGCTCCAGGGCGACACCCGCCGCACGGGCCATTTCCAGGGTGCTTTGGGTACGCTGATTGCTTTGCTGCATCGACGAGACCGCTTCACCGGTGCCGTTCTGAATGCCGGCAACCATTTTCTCGATTTCCTGGGTCGATTGCGCGGTGCGATGGGCCAGCGCCCGGACCTCGTCCGCCACCACCGCAAAGCCCCGCCCGGCTTCCCCGGCACGGGCCGCTTCAATCGCGGCGTTGAGGGCCAGCAGGTTGGTCTGTTCGGCAATGGCACGGATCACGTCCAGCACTTTGCCAATGTCGCGGCCCTGAGTCGCCAGGCCCTCGATCATCAACGCGGTGTTTTGCACGTCGTGGGTCATGGTCTGGATCGCGTCGACGGTTTCCACCACCCGGTCACGACCTTCACGGGCGGCCTGGGTCGACTGGTTCGAAGCTTCGGAGGTCGATACCGCGTTGCGCGCCACTTCTTCCACGGCGGCAGTCATTTCGTTGACGGCGGTGGCCGCCTGTTCGATTTCGTTGTTTTGCTGTTGCAGGCCGCGGGACGCTTCTTGCGTCACGGTGCTGAGTTCTTCCGCAGCGGCACCCAGTTGTGTTGCGGAGCCGGCGATTTGTTCGATGGTTTTGCGCAGGTTGGTCTGCATGGAGGACAAGGCGCCGAGCAAACGCGCGGGTTCGTCGTTACCGTCGACTTCGATAACCTTGCTCAGGTTGCCACCAGCAATGGTTTCGGCCGCGAGCACCGCACGGTTCAGCGGCGTGAGGATGCTGCGGGTCAGCAGCCAGGCCAGCAGCACGGTCAGCAGCGAAGCCATCACCGCCACTGTCACGATGCCGGTAAAGGCTTCATTGTAGTGCTCGCCCGCTTTGGTCGACGCAGCTTTGGCATCGGCGGTGTTGAGCGCCACCAGTTTGTTCAGTTGCTCACCCATCTGATCGGTGCCTTCCTTGATCCGCGTGTTGATCAGGGTGCGCATCTCATCCAGTTTGTTCTGCCGCGACAGCTCCAGCATCTGGCTCTGGGCTTGCATGTAGTTGTCGAGGGTTGTCGCGAAGGTTTTGTACAGCGCTGCTTCTTCAGGGCTGGCCGGCAAGGTGGCATAACTAGCCTGGGCACTGCGCACCTTGTCGACGAGCACGCCGATACGGGTCTGGGCTTCCTGCAACGCGGCCGGATCACGATTGACCAGCACACGGAACGAAAGAATCCGCAGCCGCAGGACGTTTTCCGTCACGTTACCCAGAAACCCGATGCTGGGTAACTGCGTCATTTCCATATCGACAGAGGCCTGGCGGATGATCGACATGCGGTTCACGGCAAACACACCCAGCACGATCACCAGCAAGGCAATGAAGGCGAAACCCAGGAAAGCTCGAGGCGCGATGTTCAGATTACGCAGTGACATAGGATGATCTCGGTAATTGAGGCGGCGAGCATCCTTGCGGGGTTCACTGTTCGGGCGGGCGATGGCGCGCGCACCTTTCAGCTTGGCGCCACTGTTGTAGTTGGTTTGTGTGCGCCTGTTAGCTGTATCGGCCGGGGTTGAGGTTTTTTGCAGGGGGGTAGGAGAAATATTTTTCAGCGGAGGCAGGAGTGTTTCAGCGGTGAAACACTCGTTAGTCAAGATGCGGATCCTGTGGGAGCGGGCTTGCCCGCGAAGGCGGCGGCACAGTCAACATTGGCGGTGCCTGACACACCGCTTTCGCGGGCAAGCCCGCTCCCACAGGGATTTCTTTCTGCTGAAGATTGGTCAGGCTTTGAGGGCCACTACCCGCCACACCCGCGCAATATCACGGGCGCGCTCGCGCAACAAACGCGGCGCTTCGGCGCAGGCCTGCTCCAATGTCATCGGTCCGCTGGCCAAGGCAAAGGCCGCATCGATGCCATGCTCGTACAGCGCCTGATACCCCTCGCCCAAGGTGCCGGCGATGACGATAACCGGCACGCCGTGCTGGCGTGCAATGCGTGCCACGCCAAACGGGGTTTTGCCGCGTAATGTCTGGGCATCGAAACGACCTTCACCGGTGATCACCAGGTCGGCGTCTTTCACTGCTTCGGCCAGCCCCACCAGTTCGGCAACCACTTCCACCCCGGCCTGGAATTGCGCGCCGAGAAACGCCTTCGCGGCAAACCCCAGACCGCCCGCCGCGCCGCTGCCCGGTTCTTCGCGCACGTCTTTGTCCAAGGCTTGCGCGCAGAGTTCGGCAAAGTGCCCGAGGGCTTGGTCCAGTTGCTCGACTTGTTCGGGCGACGCACCTTTCTGCGGGCCGAAAATCGCTGAGGCACCGTGAGGGCCGCACAGCGGATTATTGACGTCGGCGGCAATGTCGAAGCGCACCTTGGCCAGGCGCGGATCGATCTCACTCAGATCGAGGCGGGCCAGTTGCGCCAAGGCCAGACCGCCCGGGATCAGGATTTGGTCTTGAGCGTCCAGCAGCTTTACGCCCAAAGCTTGCATCGCTCCGGCGCCGCCGTCGTTGGTGGCGCTGCCGCCAATCGCCAGAATCACCCGTTGCGCTCCGGCATCCAGCGCGGCGCGGATCAATTCACCGGTGCCGTAGGTGCTGCTGGTGCAGGCATCGCGCAGGTTCGGCGCAACCAGTTGCAGGCCACTGGCCTCGGCCATTTCGATGATTGCGGTGTGGCTGTGTGGCAACCAGCCCCACGCTGCATCGACCGTGACGCCCAACGGCCCACGAACATGGGTACGGCGCAGTTCACCGTCACACGCGGCCAGAATCGACTCGACCGTGCCTTCTCCGCCGTCAGCCATCGGGCACTTGAGCAAGTGTGCGCCTGGCCAGACTTCGGCCAGTCCGAGCGCGATGGCATCAGCCACGCCTTGGGCGCTGAGGCTGTCCTTGAACGAGTCGGGGGCGATGACGATTTTCATGCGAGTTCTCCAGTTCCAATGCGTCCATGCTGCCAGCCGCCATGAACAATAACGCCGGTCCGCTGCACAAGCAGGTATGAGGATTATTGTTCATTTCCACAAAAACCAGCGGGAGCGGCGTCGTTCACAAATCTGTGCACCACCACAAATCACTGTGGGAGCGGGCTTGCTCGCGATGGCGGTGTGTCAGTCACCATGCATGTTGGATGTGATGGCCTCTTCGCGGGCAAGCCCGCTCCCACAGGGAATTGTGTGACTCATGGGTTGGCGTTTGCCTGGGGGAGCAGCTGGACGCCGAGGTAGAGCGCGAGCATTCCGTCCAGTTTTAGCGGATCGACGCCGCTGAGTTCGGCGATCCGCTCCATGCGATAACGCAAACTGTTGCGATGGATACCCAAGGCATCGGCACAGGCCTGGCTCTGGCCGTCGTGATCGCACCAACTGCGCAAGGTCGCCAACAACTGGCCGTTACTATCCTTGGCGATGACTTTGCGTAGCGGGCGCAGCAGTTCATCCAGCGCATCGTCGTTGCGGTGCCGCCAGAGCATCACCGGTAGCCGATAGCGGTTCAGCGTCAGCAAGCGCGAATGCGGCAACACATCACGCCCGTAGGCCAGCAAATCACCGACCCGCCGATAGCAGCGGCGCAACCCCGACAATCCATCGGCCTGCCCGCCCACAGCAATGCGCAAAATGTTCCAGCCGAGGCCATCGAGTTTCTCCAGCAGCCGATCATTTTCGATCGCAGGCGTCGCCGGTCGGCACCACAGCAACGAAGACTTGGCAGAGCTCACGCACCAACTGTCCGGATAACGCGACATCAGCCAGGCGCTGAGCGCTTCGACGGTCTGGCCCGGGCCATGTTCCATGCCCAACTCGAACAGGTACGGCACCCGCGTCAATTGCGGTTTGAGCCCCAGTTGCTGCGCTTCGTCCAGCAACCGCGGCGAATCCCCCGCCTCGCTGAGCAGCAGCGCCAGCAGATCGTCGCAACGCTGACGCCGCCATTGCTGCTCGGCCTGCTGATTGCGCTGCCCCACCAGCATCTCGGCGGTCATGCGCACCAGCTCGGCGTAGGTGCGCAATTGCTCAGGCTCGCCGGTGATGCCCAGCACACCAATCAAACGCTGATCGAGCAACAGCGGCAGGTTGATGCCCGGTTGCACGCCTTTGAGGTGAATCGCGGTTTGCGCGTCGATCTCCACCACGCGCCCGTTGGCCAACACCAGTTGCGCGCCTTCATGACGGGTGTTGATGCGCTCGGGCTCGCCGCTGCCGAGAATCAGCCCCTGGCTGTCCATGACGTTGACGTTGTAGGGCAGGATGGCCATCGCCCGGTCGACGATGTCCTGGGCCAGGTCGTGATCGAGTTCGAACATAGCGCGGATCCTTGAAAACGTGATGGGACGGGTTGTTCACCCGCACAGGCCTTGGTCATAAACCCTGTGCTCAGGCACAAAGACAACCACCCAAGGGGTGGCCGAGACTCATCGGGCGATCAACGTTACCCGTGCATCGCAAAAAATCATAATAAAGAGAGAGCCCGCCATGTCACAGAGCGCCGCAGCTACCCTGGCCACCGCTGACGACAAAAACGCCGTCTACAAACGCATTACCCTGCGTTTGATCCCCTTCATTTTCATCTGCTACCTGTTCAACTACCTCGACCGGGTGAACGTCGGGTTTGCCAAACTGCAGATGCTCGACGCACTGAAATTCAGCGAAACCGTGTACGGCCTCGGTGCCGGAATTTTCTTCATCGGCTACGTACTCTGCGGCGTACCGAGCAATCTGGCCCTGAGCAAATTCGGCCCGCGACGCTGGATCGCGCTGATGATGATCACCTGGGGCGCGCTCTCGACCTGCCTGCTGTTCGTCACCACACCGACCGAGTTCTACACCCTGCGCCTGTTTACCGGTGCGGCCGAAGCCGGGTTCTTCCCGGGCGTGGTGCTGTATCTCTCGCAGTGGTTCCCGACGTTCCGTCGTGGCCGCATCATGGCGCTGTTCATGTCGGCGATCCCGGTGTCCGGTCTGCTCGGCAGTCCGTTTTCTGGCTGGATTCTCAATCACTTCGGTGCGGGCCAAGCGGGTTTGGCCGGCTGGCAGTGGATGTTCCTGCTGCAAGGCATTCCGACCGTTATCCTCGGCGCCCTCGCCTACTTCCTGCTCAGCGACAGTTACGCCAACGCCAAATGGCTGACCCCTTACGAGCGCTCGGTACTTGAGGCCGATCACGCTGAAGACCTGGCCAGCAAACCGAAAACCGCTACCGATTCGCTGCTGGCGGTGTTCAAGAACCCGGCGATCTGGGCCTTCGGCCTGATTTATTTCTGCATTCAGAGCGGTGTCTACGCGATCAACTTCTGGTTGCCGTCGATCATCAAGAACCTCGGTTTCAGCGATAACCTGGTGATTGGTTGGCTCAGCGCGATTCCTTATTTGCTGGCGGCGGTGTTCATGCTGATGGTCGGCCGCTCGGCGGACCTGCGCAAAGAACGCCGCTGGCACTTGGTGGTGCCGATGCTGATGGGCGCGGTGGGTCTGCTGATTGCGGTGAACTTCGCCGCTAACCCGGCCATCGCCATTCTCGGCCTGACCATCGCGACCATGGGCGCCCTCACCGGCCTGCCGATGTTCTGGCCAGTCCCGACGGCCATGCTTAGCGCCGGTGCGGCTGCCGGTGGGTTGGCGTTGATCAACTCCATGGGGCAGATGGCGGGTTTTCTTAGTCCGTATCTGGTGGGTTGGGTCAAGGACAGCACCGGGTCGACTGATGCGGCGTTGTATTTGCTGGCGGGTGTGATTGTTTGTGGGAGTTTGCTGGCGTTGCGCATGACGCGGACGTTGCGGGCTTAAGGTTCTGCGAAAACAGAAACGGCCCTTTCGGGCCGTTTCTCATTTCATGGATGCACTATTGCTTTTGTGGCGAGAGAGCTTGCTCCCGTTGGGTTGCGAAGCGACCCAAAAATCTGCAGCCGCGGGTTTTCAGGCACACCGCATAAGCCGGTTTTGCGACTGCTTCGCAGCCGAGCGGGAGCGAGCTCCCTCGCCACAGGCAAGCTCCGAACCACAGATCTGCGCTAGCCCTGCGGGTCGAGATTATCCAGCACTCGATTGACCGCCAGCTCACCGTTCATCACGACCTGTTGAATCCCGAGCATCGTGCTGCGATAGGGTTCGCCCACCAATGCGGCAAAATCACTGAGCATCACGCTTGCCGATTTCATGGATTCGCAGGCGTGGGCCAGCAAACTTTCCGAATCGACATCGGGCGCAACGATAAACATTTTGCTGGGTTTGCGGGCAGGCTTCTTAGGTGGCTTGAGGTAATGATCGAGGGCGCGGTCTGCGGCTTCGTGGAGTTTTTTTGAATCGAGGGATTCGTAGGGAGATGTCGGATCTAATTCCGGTGGATTGGGTGTTGGTTTGAACATGGATGAAGCTCCAGGTAAGACATTAAGGAGCCATCACCCTCGCTACCAAGCGAAGGGTGGCGGCCGTACGCAGGTTGGTAGACCGGTTACCTGGTGCAAAACCCGGCGCATCCGAGGACGCCCTACGCATGACCGCCATAAAACAGAAGACGAAAAAAATCTCTGCATTACGTTGCGTTATGCGACAGGTAACCGGGCTACCAAACCCGATCGCTGTTATTCAGCGACAGGGAAACGATATAGCCTGGGCACAAGGCACACTAGCCGGCGGATTCTGGCGTAGTCGTAGGCAACGGCGCAAGGATGTGTAGCCTCTGAGAGCATCCCTCGACGCCATTTAAACATTGCCGTTTATTGCCACTTATCCAATGTGGGAGCGCTCTTGCTCGCGAAAGCGGTGTGTCAGGCAAAATTAATGTCGACTGACACGCCCTCTTCGCGAGCAAGCCCGCTCCCACAGGGGAACTGAGTCAATATTCCGATTGCTCCCAGTCACGGTTCTGGTATTTGATTAGGGCTTTCTGACCGGTAAAAGGATTTCGTCATGAGCTATCGCACGCTGGGTCATTCGGGTTTACAGGTGTCGACCCTCACATTGGGCACCATGATGTTCGGTGAACAGACCAGCACCGAAGATTCCCTGCGAATCATCGACAAGGCTTGGGATCAGGGCATCAATTTCATCGACACCGCGGACGTGTACACCAACGGCCGCTCCGAAGAGATCGTCGGCGAAGCGATTGCCGGCAACCGCCACGAATGGGTGCTGGCGACCAAGGTCGGTTTCGGCCCGGTGGACGGTGTGCCGAACCGCAGCGGCCTGAGCCGCAAGCACCTGTTCAATGGCATCGACGCCAGCCTGACGCGGTTGGGCACCGATTATCTGGACATCTATTACCTGCACCGCGAAGACCACGACACGCCGCTGGAAGTCACGGTATCGGCCATCGGCGATTTGATCCGCCAGGGCAAGGTTCGCTACTGGGGCCTGTCGAACTACCGTGGCTGGCGTATCGCTGAAGTGATTCGTGTGGCCGACAAACTGGGTGTCGACAGGCCGATCATCAGCCAGCCGCTGTACAACATCGTCAACCGTCAGGCAGAAACCGAGCAGATCACCGCCGCGCAAAACTATGGCCTCGGTGTGGTGCCATATAGTCCGCTGGCGCGTGGTGTGCTCAGCGGCAAGTACGCGCCCGACGTGACACCGGACGCCAACAGCCGCGCGGGGCGTCAGGACAAACGCATTCTGGAAACCGAATGGCGGGTTGAGTCGCTGCGCATTGCCCAACAGATCCAGGAATACACCCAGGGCCGTGGCGTGGGCATCGTCGAGTTCGCGATTGCCTGGGTGCTGAACAATCGCGCTGTGACTTCGGCCATCGTCGGGCCTCGGACGGAGGAGCAATGGGATGCATACACCAAGGCGCAGGCGGTGAAGATCACGGCTGAGGACGAGGCGTTTATTGATTCGCTGGTGACGCGGGGGCATGCGTCGACACCGGGGTTCAATGATGTGAGCCATTTCGTGTCCGGGCGTAAAACGCGTACGGCTTGAGATTTATCGCGAGCAAGCCCGCTCCCACAGGGTTTTGTGTCGGCCGCAGGTATTGAGTACACACCGGCCGAAATGTGGGAGCGGGCTTGCTCGCGAAGACGGTTTCACATTCAGTATTGATGTTGACTGGCAGACCGCTATCGCGGGCAAGCCCGCTCCCACAGGGATTTAGGTCAGCCGCAAATAATGTGTCCGCCATCGGTCAAAATGTGGGAGTGGACTTGCTCGCGAAGACGGTTTCACATTCAGTATTGATGTTGACTGGCAGACCGCTATCGCGGGCAAGCCCGCTCCCACAGGGATTTAGGTCAGCCGCAAATAATGTGTCCGCCATCGGTCAAAATGTGGGAGCGGGCTTGCTCGCGAAGACGGTTTCACATTCAGTATTGATGTTGACTGGCAGACCGCTATCGCGGGCAAGCCCGCTCCCACAGGGATTTAGGTCAGCCGCAAATAATGTGTCCGCCATCGGTCAAAATGTGGGAGCGGGCTTGCTCGCGAAGACGGTTTCACATTCAGTATTGATGTTGACTGGCAGACCGCTTTCGCGGGCAAGCCCGCTCCCACAGGGTTTTGTGGCGTTCTGCCGACTATGCTTTGGCTCAGATCCTGTGGGAGCTGGCTTGCCTGCGATAGCGATGCAACATTCAACCACAATGTTGGAAATATTGATCATGCGGCCAATATTCAACACAAAAACCACGTATCCTGCGCGGCCCGTTTGACCGTCAACCCGCGAGGGCAGTTTGTCTAAAGGTATCGCTTTATCGGTTTCAGCCTCGGTGCTGTTTGCCGTCATGTATTACTACACCTCGCTGCTCTCACCCTTGAACGGCGTGGAGATCTTCGGTTGGCGGATGCTGCTGACCGCGCCATGCATGACTGTGTTCATGGTGGTGTCCGGTGAGTGGAAGCGCGTGGTCGAGATTGTTCGGCGGCTGGCTGGCAAGCCGAAGCTGATTGTCGGCCTGATCGGCTCTGCAGTGCTGCTAGGCCTGCAACTCTGGTTGTTCATGTGGGCGCCGCTCAACGGTTATAGCCTTGATGTGTCGCTGGGGTATTTCCTGTTGCCGCTGTCGATGGTCCTGACTGGGCGAATCGCCTATGGCGAGCGTCTTTCCTATCTGCAGAAAATCGCCGTGTTCTTCGCCAGCCTCGGCGTGCTCAACGAGCTGTATCAGGTCGGCGGTTTTTCCTGGGCGACCTTGCTGGTGGTGGTTGGCTATCCGATTTATTTCATCCTGCGCAAGCGCTTGGCGACGGACAACCTTGGCGGGCTCTGGCTGGACATGGCTTTGATGCTGCCGGTGGCGTTCTGGTTTGTGCAGGGCGGTGAGCAAGGTTTCGGCGTGTTTGATCAACATCCATGGCTGTCGCTGTTGATCCCGATACTCGGGGTGATCAGTGCTTCGGCGCTGGTGGTCTACATCATTGCCAGTCGGCTGCTGCCGTTCAGCCTGTTCGGGTTGTTGAGTTACGTTGAGCCGGTGCTGTTGCTCGGCGTCGCGTTGCTGTTGGGGGAAAGCATCAAGCCCGGCGAATGGCTGACCTACATTCCGATCTGGCTGGCCGTCCTGGTATTGGTGTTTGAAGGGTTCAAGCATCTGGTCCGGCAACGACGCCGGCCTATGTAATTGTAGGAGCGAGGTTTGCCCGCGAAGCTTTTAGCGTCTTCAAGGTCCCCTTCGCGGGCAAGCCTCGCTCCTACAATGGTTTTGCGTGATCCCGCATAGTTTTACGTGATCCCCAAATTGTTTTGCATGATCCCAAAAAAAGCCCGCCCGGCAGTGATGCCGGGCGGGCTTTTTTCATAGTGTTGTCTCGTCCTGATTAAGGTTTACACCTTCTGACCTATCTTCAGGACTAGACATGTCATGGATTAGTCAGTGGAGAGCACACCCCGACGAACCTGGTCACGTTCGATGGATTCGAACAGTGCCTTGAAGTTGCCTTCGCCGAAACCATCGTCGCCTTTACGCTGGATGAATTCGAAGAACACCGGGCCCATCAGGGTTTCCGAGAAGATCTGCAGCAGCAGACGCTTGTCGCCCGACTCGGACGAACCGTCCAGCAAAATGCCCCGCGCTTGCAATTCGTTGACCGGCTCGCCGTGGTTCGGCAAACGGCCTTCGAGCATTTCGTAGTAGGTTTCCGGCGGCGGTGTCATGAAGCGCATGCCGATACTTTTCAGGTGATCCCAGGTCTTGATCAGGTCATCGCTGAGGAAGGCCACGTGCTGGATGCCCTCACCGTTGAACTGCATCAGGAACTCTTCGATCTGCCCGGCGCCCTTGGACGACTCTTCGTTCAGCGGGATACGGATCATGCCGTCCGGCGCGGTCATGGCCTTGGAGGTCAGGCCGGTGTATTCGCCTTTGATATCGAAGTAGCGGATTTCACGGAAGTTGAACAGCTTCTCGTAGAAGTTGGCCCAGTAAGCCATGCGACCGCGATACACGTTGTGGGTCAGGTGATCGATGATCTTCAGGCCGGCGCCGACCGGGTTGCGGTCCACGCCTTCGATGAATACGAAATCGATGTCGTAGATCGAACTGCCTTCGCCGAAACGGTCGATCAGGTACAGCGGCGCACCACCGATCCCTTTGATCGCCGGCAGATGCAGCTCCATCGGACCGGTTTCGATGTGGATCGGTTGGGCACCGAGCTCCAGGGCTCGCTTATAGGCTTTTTGCGAATCCTTGACGCGGAACGCCATGCCGCACACCGACGGGCCATGCTCGGCCGCGAAGTACGACGCCACGCTGTTGGGTTCGTTGTTGAGGATCAGGTTGATCGCGCCCTGACGATACAGGTGCACATCTTTGGAACGGTGGGTCGCGACCTTGCTGAAGCCCATGATCTCGAAGATAGGCTCCAGGGTGTTAGGGGTCGGCGATGCGAATTCGATGAACTCAAAGCCCATCAGGCCCATTGGGTTTTCGTATAAATCTGCCATTTTGGCGCCTCATCATTTCTTATCAATTAACGGATCGTTAGTTGCTAGCAATGCTGAGACCGGCGGGTGGCGCGCAGGAGATGCCCCGCACACTGCGGGCGAGGAAGTCACCGTAGATCAATTGAAACCCAAATATCTTCATTGTCGACCCAAGGCTATTACGGGCGAGGCTTCTGCTGCCAGAAGACGATTATTCTTATATGCGTAACCCGATTCTACACAGCGTAAATCGGTTGTCCATCCTTCTTATAAAATCCCCCTTTTCGCAGCCTGTGCAAGCGGTTTGTTGCACAGAAAAATTCCCGTCAGAATCAGCCCGCCGCCCAGACACATCACCAGGGTCAATTGCTCGCCCAGCAACAACGCGCCAAAAAGAACGGCGGTCAGTGGGTTCAATGCGATGAACACGCCCGAACGCGTCGCACCGATTTTGCGGATACCGTCGTAGTAACCAATATAGGCCAATGCCGAACCCAGCACGCCCAGGTACATCAGGCTCAACCATTGTTGCGTGGTGAGCTGAACGAGCGCCGCGACACTCAGCTCACCACGCACGGCACTGGTCACCCAGAGCATCAGCGTGCCCAGCAAAATCGAGTACGTCACCGTCTGCACCGGCCCCAGCGCCTGATTCAGGCCTTTGGAGAACAGCGAATAAATGCCCCAACCGAGCACGCAGCCGAAGATCAACAGATCGCCGATCCAGGCATCAGTACCACCGGCCAGTAACTGCGGATTGCGGCTGACGATCACCAGACTGGCGCCGGCAATGCAGATCGCAATACCCGCCACTTTCGCTCCGCTCAGTCGCTCCTTGAACAACAGCCACGACACCAGGCCGATCACCGCCGGGTTCAATGCCACGATCAACGACGCCCGCGATGCGTTGATGTAATGCAGCCCGTAAAAGAAGCACAGGTTGTAGAAGAAGATCCCAAAAAAACCCAACAGCGTCAGTTGCAGCCATTGCCGAGGGCTGGGGCGCACCAAAGGCACCCGCGCCAGCAACAGAAACAGCAGCAACGCCACGCTCGCCAGCAAGAACCGCAGGCTCGCGGCCAATAACGGGCTGAGACTGTCGGCCAGAAACCGCCCGGCAACGAACGTCCCGCCCCAGATCATGGTGACCGCTGCCAGTTTCAGATAAACCGGTACATCCGAGGAATTCGCCAGGGTCTGTTCACACGTAGTCATAAGTCTCCACCATCAGAAATCGGGCACATGGCGTATCATTCGACTAATCCAAGATCATCGTAAAATGAGTAAATACTCATGACCCTGACTCAACTCGAGATTTTCTCGCTGGTGGCCGAACTGCGCGGCTTCACGGCGGCGGCCCATCGCTTGGAGATTTCCCAATCCGCGGTGTCCCACGCGCTCAAGTCGCTGGAACAGGAATTGGGCGTTGAACTGCTGCGCCGGCATCAATCCCAGGTCGAGCTGAGTGACATCGGCCAGCAGCTATTACTGCGCGCGCGGGCGATGCTCGGGCTGGCCAACACGTTGCGTCAGGAAGCGGCGGATGCCCGAGGAATGAAACGCGGCACCCTGCGCATTGGCTCGTTCGGTCCGACTTCATCGATCAAACTACTGCCGAGAATCCTGCAGCATTACCGCGCCGCACACCCAGGCATCGAGGTTCATATCGACGAAGGCCCGGATCGCCAGGTAATCCAGTGGCTGGAAGAACGACGTATCGATATAGGCTTCGTGGTATTGCCGCAGGAACGTTTCGACACTTTCAGGCTGATCGAAGACCAGATGGTCGCACTGCTGCCTGCCGGCCATGCGCTGGCCGGTCACGACAGTTTGAGTTTGAGCGATTTGTGCCACGATCCTTTTGTGCTGACCGAAGCAGGGTCTTCGGAACTGGTGTCGCGCTTATTCAGTGCGGCGCGATTGACGCCGAACATTCGCTATCGCTGCTCGCAGTTGCTCAGCACGCTGGACACCGTCGGCCGTGGCGATGCCCTGACCGTTGTCGCCGAAGGTTCATTGCCTGACGACAACGACAGCCGCTACGTGAAAAAACCGCTGTCGCCGCCGGTCAGCCGCCAGGTCGGGCTGGCGGTGCTCGATCAGCGTCAGTCATCACCTGCGACGCTGGCCTTTATCAAACTGGCCTCAAGTCTGCATGAACATTGAGCGGCATAAGCGCCGACGGCCAACTATCATGCCTGAACTCTTTCGGAAGGCGGGTTGTCCTGCCAGCCTTTGAGAGCCCTCTTTTATCGCGATGGATTTGCGAATGCCACTGAACGTCAAAAGCCGCCGCAAGCGTGGCACCCGAATCGCCGTGACTGTTCTGAGCGGGCTGCTTCCGGTGTTGCTGGGGTTCGCCATTCTCTATCTGCAAGCTGAACGCACCCTCAAGCAAAGTACTGAACTGACTGGCGAAGAAGCCATTCGCCAATTCGAATTGATGCTCGACAACACCGCCCAAGCGGCGCAGGAGCTAGTGCCGCTGGCCGGCCAAAACTGCAACGACGTCAAACTGGCCCTGCGTGAACAAGTTACCCGCCGGCCGTTCGTGCGCTCGACCAATCTTGTGTGGGACAACAACCTCTATTGCAGTTCGCTGTTCGGTGAATACCAGGAAAAGATCATTCCCGGCGACTACACCCAAGGCCAGCTATGGCTTATGAACGGCAATCCGGTCACACCCAATACTGCATTGTTGGTGTATCGGCTTAGCGAAGGAAACCAGGGCGCATTGTCCACCCTGGACGGTTATCACCTGAGTAACGTGCTGCGCCTGATTGGTCGCCAAACATTATTGTTGCTGCAAGTCGGCCCTCACTGGTTGTCCGCCGATGGCAAAGTCCACGACAACGCCCTGCCCGTCTTGCCGGTGGCGCAAAACACCTTGGCGTCTGCGCGATATGCCTTCACGGTGGTCGCCGGCTTCCCCGAGGGAGAGACTTGGCGTTACATGCGCAGTGAGTACCCGCCGCTGTTCAGTCTGTTGATGTTCTTCGGTGTGGTATCGGGCTCGATCGGGCATGTCCTGCAGAAGCGCTCGACGTCGCCTAGTCGTGAAATGCAGCGGGCACTGGAGGCAGCAGAGTTCATTCCTTACTTTCAGCCCGTGGTGCATGGCGACAATAAGCAGTGGTCCGGCACCGAAGTATTGATGCGTTGGCAACATCCCAAGGAAGGCCTGGTGCGCCCTGATCTGTTCATCCCGTTTGCCGAACATTCCGGGCTGATCGTGCCGATGACTCGCTCCTTGATGAAACAGACCGCCGCATTGCTGGCACCCTTGTCGGCGTCGTTCGAGGGGCCATTTCACATTGGCATCAACATCACCGCCAGTCACTGCCGGGATCTGGAACTGGTCGAAGACTGCCGCGAATTTCTCGGCGCTTTCGCCCCGGGCAGCATCAACCTGGTACTGGAACTGACCGAACGCGAACTCATCGAGCCAACAGCCATCACCCTGCAATTGTTCGAGCAGCTTCACGGGTTGGGCGTGATGATTGCGATCGATGACTTCGGCACTGGCCACTCAAGCCTGGGTTATTTACGTCAGTTCAATGTGGATTTCCTGAAGATCGATCAGAGCTTTGTCGCCATGATCGGTGTCGACGCCCTCTCCCGGCACATTCTGGACAGCATCATTGAGCTCTCGGCCAAACTCGATCTGGGTATCGTCGCCGAAGGCGTGGAAACGGCGGAACAAAGTGACTATCTGACAGCCCACGGCGTGAACTTTCTACAAGGTTATCTGTTTGGCCGACCGATGCCCGGCGCAGAATTCATTAGAGCATTAAGTGATCATTAACTAACCACTTTAAGCACCGAGATCATGATGATACGCACCAAATTGAATCAAAAGACTACTCTTGTTACATGAAGAAAAAGTCAGGATTTACTCTTGGCCAATTAACTACTACAATTTTTCATACCTGTGCAGAACTGGCAGGTGCGCCATTATCACCGAGTCGCTTCAAGGCTCTTGGCTTATAGCTTTGTTTGCGGTTGGTATCAGCCAAACACACTATTGGAGTAAAGATATTGTCCAGACTCGCTGAATTCCGTGCAGCTGAAAAGGCCCTTCAAGAACAGCTCAAGCAGTTGGAATCGCTGAAGAACGATGCCGGGCTCAAGAAAGAAATCGAATTCGAAGAAAAGCTCCAGGGGCTGATGAAAACCTACGGCAAGAGCTTGCGCGACATCATCGCCATCCTCGATCCGAACCCGGCAAAATCCGGCCTGCAGCAGGCAACAGCGCCTAAAACCCGCCGCGCTCGCGTGGTCAAGGTCTATCAGAACCCGCACACCGGGGAACTGATTGAAACCAAGGGCGGCAACCACCGCGGCCTGAAAGCCTGGAAGGAACAATACGGCGCCGCTACCGTTGATTCCTGGCTGCGAGCCTAAGCACTCATGGTCATAAGAAAAGCCCTGCCAATGCAGGGCTTTTTCATGAGTGGCGTCTAAATGTAACGATAGTCGTCGATCAACTCGTTACATATCGCTCAACTTTATGCTTAATCCCTTTGGCTATCTAAAAAATGCCGAACACGCTGAAATCTACTGATACGCAAACCTCAAACTAAAGTTTCAAGCTGTTTCGAGCCGCCGCTATGTCGTCCTGACTTGCCTTATAAACCTCTGCCTGCCCCGCATAGGAAAGAACATAGGCCTTATCGGCGTCTACCGCTGCGACCAATGTTTGAGACAGCACATGTCGACCATTCTGCGTAATCGTGCAGGTAGTTTCCAGCGCCGATAGCCGGCTCAAGGTAGTCGGGTGAATTTTAGTGCAAACGCTCTGATACCCACTCTGAAAAAAGTCCTTTTGCACCGACTTGCGCATTTCCAGCAACACACCTTCCAAATTCACCTGATGACCACTTTCTACCTGGGTCATGGTCAATTCCATCACCATCACCGGTGTACCGTCCTGATCGTTTTTTACCGCGCGCTGCCGGGACACCTGCGGTTTAGCCTCGTCTTGTGGAACGACCTCGACGGTCCATCCGTTTGGCCAGGTCATGACCGGAGACTCTGCATAAGCGGGGGTAACACCTGAAAGCAGACACAGCAGGACGAACATCGATTGACAGAATCGGGTCATTGCAATGAACACTCACGAATTGAGCCGTAAAGTCTGAGCCTCGCCTGGCTCTCAGGCAAGCCTGCGGTTTTGGTTTGGCGATGCCGAGGCCCTTGCGTATCATTGAAAGTATTCTTAACCCCATACATTTGCCGGAGGGCCCATGAGCCTGCATGAACTCAATACATTTCCCGGCGTGACCGCCCAGCCCGACACCGCTACCCAGAAGTTCGTCTTCAACCACACCATGTTGCGAGTCAAGGACATCACCCGGTCGCTGGATTTCTACACCCGTGTCCTGGGTTTTTCGCTGGTGGAAAAACGCGACTTCCCGGAAGCCGAATTCAGCCTGTATTTCCTGGCGCTAGTCGATAAAAACCAGATCCCGGCCGATGCCGCAGCGCGCACCGAGTGGATGAAATCGATCCCCGGCATTCTCGAACTGACTCACAACCACGGCACCGAGAACGACGCGGATTTCGCCTATCACAATGGCAACACCGACCCACGCGGCTTCGGCCATATCTGCATTTCGGTGCCGGACATTCGTGCGGCATGCGAACGCTTTGAAGCGCTGGGCTGCGATTTCCAGAAACGCCTGAACGACGGTCGCATGAAGAGCCTGGCCTTCATCAAGGACCCGGATGGTTACTGGGTCGAAATCATTCAGCCTGCCCCGATGTAAACCCCGCCGCAGAACTGATCGTTCCCACGCTCTGCGTGGGAATGCAGCCCGGGACGCTCCGCGTCCCATCCAGAGCCGAACGCGGAGCGTCCGTTGAGGCATTCCCACGCAGAGCGTGGGAACGATCAGTGCAGGACACAAAAACCCCATGATCGCTCATGGGGTTTTGTGTTTTCAGCGTCGGCGTTTATGCAGGTGCCGAGGTGCGGATCAAGTGATCGAATGCGCTCAGGGAAGCCTTGGCGCCCTCGCCCACCGCAATAACGATCTGCTTGTACGGCACGGTGGTGACGTCACCGGCCGCGAACACGCCGGGCATCGACGTTTCGCCACGAGCATCGACGATGATCTCGCCGCGCGGCGACAGTTCGATGGTGCCTTTGAGCCAATCAGTGTTAGGCAACAGACCGATCTGCACGAAGATCCCTTCCAGCTCGACAGTGCGCAATTCGTCCGACTGACGATCCTTGTAACGCAGGCCGTTGACCTTTTGGCCATCGCCGGTCACTTCAGTGGTTTGCGCACTGGTGATCACCGTAACGTTCGGCAGGCTGTGCAACTTGCGCTGCAACACCGCGTCGGCGCGCAGTTGTACGTCGAATTCCAGCAGGGTCACGTGGGACACGATACCAGCAAGGTCGATAGCCGCTTCGACGCCGGAGTTACCGCCGCCGATCACCGCCACACGCTTGCCTTTGAACAGCGGACCGTCGCAGTGCGGGCAGTACGCCACGCCCTTGTTGCGGTATTGCTGCTCACCGGGAACGTTCATTTCACGCCACCGGGCGCCGGTCGCCAAAATCACGGTCTTGGCTTTCAACGAGGCACCGCTGGCGAAATGGATTTCGTGCAGTTCGCCATTTTTGCCCGGCACCAGCTTGTCGGCGCGTTGCAGGTTCATGATGTCCACGTCGTACTGCTTGACGTGCTCTTCCAGCGCCACGGCCAGTTTCGGCCCTTCGGTTTCCTGCACGGAGATGAAGTTCTCGATGGCCATGGTGTCGAGCACCTGACCACCAAAACGTTCAGCCGCCACACCGGTGCGAATGCCTTTACGAGCAGCGTAGATCGCCGCCGAAGCACCGGCCGGGCCACCGCCGACGACCAGTACATCAAAGGCTTCTTTGGCACTGATTTTCTCGGCCTGGCGCTCGATGCCACTGGTGTCGATTTTGGCGAGGATCTCTTCCAGGCCCATGCGGCCCTGGCCGAAGTTGACGCCGTTCAGGTAAATGCTTGGCACGGCCATGATCTGGCGCTCGTCGACTTCGGCCTGAAACAGCGCGCCATCGATGGCGACGTGGCGGATGTTCGGGTTCAGCACAGCCATCAGGTTCAATGCCTGGACCACATCCGGGCAGTTCTGGCAGGACAGCGAGAAGTAAGTCTCGAAGCTGAACTCGCCTTTGAGCGAGCGGATCTGTTCGATCACTTCGATACTGGATTTCGAAGGGTGACCACCAACTTGCAGCAGGGCCAGCACCAAGGATGTGAATTCATGGCCCATCGGGATACCGGCGAAACGCAGGCTGATGTCGGCCCCTGGGCGGTTGATCGAAAACGACGGTTTACGCGCATCGTTACCGTTGTCGAGCAACGTAATCTGGGTGGAAAGACTGGCAACGTCTTTGAGTAATGCGAGCATTTCCTGGGATTTCGCACCGTCGTCGAGGGAAGCAACGATCTCGATCGGCTGGGTGACCCGTTCCAGGTACGATTTCAACTGGGCTTTAAGATTGGCGTCCAACATACGGGCGATTTCCATGTGTTTGATAAAAAGAAGTCGAAAAAAAACGCCCGAGCGAATCTCGCCCGGGCGTTTTTGAGGGCGGTGCAGCTTACTTAGGAGGTGCGGAGTTCCGCCCTGGTGAAGCGCGTCACAGACTTAGATCTTGCCGACCAGGTCCAGGGACGGAGCCAGAGTGGCCTCGCCTTCTTTCCACTTGGCTGGGCAAACCTGGCCTGGGTGAGCAGCAACGTACTGAGCAGCCTTGATTTTGCGCAGCAGCTCGGAAGCGTCACGACCTACACCGCCGTCGTTCAGCTCAACGATTTTGATCTGCCCTTCAGGGTTGATCACGAAGGTGCCACGGTCAGCCAGACCAGCTTCTTCGATCAGCACGTCGAAGTTGCGGGAGATAGCGTGAGTCGGGTCGCCGATCATGGTGTACTGGATTTTGCCGATGGCTGGCGAAGTGTTGTGCCAGGCAGCGTGGGCAAAGTGGGTATCGGTGGAAACGCTGTAGATCTCGACGCCCAGTTTCTGGAACGCGTCGTAGTTGTCAGCCAGGTCTTCCAGTTCGGTCGGGCAAACGAAGGTGAAGTCGGCTGGGTAGAAGAACACGACAGACCACTTGCCTTTCAGGTCAGCGTCCGACACTTGTACGAAGTCGCCATTTTTGTAGGCGGTAGCTTTGAACGGTTTAACTTGGCTGTTGATGATAGGCATCGATGACTCTCCGTCAGGGGTTAAGAAGTTGATGAAGTGAATCCTACCCACCCGATCGCCGGTTGGCTCATTGGCAAACCTGATGCTGCTGATTGGTTTTCGCTATTAGCCGACAGTATTAATAGAAGAAAACGTGATCTACAGGGCCAATGGCTTTTCAGCGATTCGGGTCATCCCGATAAACGGGCTGGCTTCAACATAGCGCATGGCGGACTTCATATCCTTCCAGCCCACGTAATTCATCAACGACTTCAAATCCCAACCGCTTTGATGAGCCCAAGTGGCAAAGCCACGCCGCAAGGAGTGACTGGTGTAGTGCTCGGCCGCAATACCGGCGCGCTCCAGTGCCTGGCGCAACAACGGGATCACACTATTGGCGTGCAAGCCCTCCTCGCTCAAATGGCCCCAGCGGTCGATACCCCGGAACACCGGCCCGCGGACCAACGCCGCTTCAGTGATCCATTGGATATAGGCCTGCACTGGACATAAACGCTGCAAGGCTGGCGTCTGGTACGTCTGGCCGAGGTTCTCGCGGTCGCTCTTGCTGCGTGGCAGGTAGAGGGTGATGCCGGAGCCGGCGCTGGCCCGCACATGTTCAATCTGTACCCGGCACAACTCATCACTACGAAAACCGCGCCAAAAACCCAACAGGATTAACGCTGTGTCGCGCCTGGCCCGCAGCAACCCCGGTTGATCGCCCTGCGCCTTGGCGGTTTGCGCTTCCTGCTCCAGCCAGGCCACCACTTGCTCCAGGTGCTGAAGCTGCAACGGCTCGGCCTGTTTCTCCTGCGCTGGGTGCAGCGCGCGAATGCCCTTGAACACTTTGCGCACCACGGGCGCCTTGGTGGGATCGGCGAACCCCTGACTGTTGTGCCACTGCGCCAACGCGGACAAGCGCAACTTCAACGTATTGATCGACAGCACGCCCGCATGCGCGACCAGATAGCGTGCCACGCTATCGCCGGTCGCCGGCAGGAACCCGCCCCAACTGACTTCGAAATGCTCGATGGCCGCGCGATAGCTGCGACGAGTGTTGTCGCGCGTGGCGGCTTGCAGGTAGCGATCCAGTTCGGTCATGGGCTCAGTTCTCGAAAACGTACCGCACTGGCGGATGAAACCTGAATTACAGCGCATCACACGGGGTAATACCAGTATATCCCGCATGAAAAAACGCAAGATTTTAACTTTGTTCTTGTCGTGGTACATTGCGCATATTAGTGGTACGTACCACAGTATCAAATCGTAGGAGAACACATGGCACGTGGCGGCGTAAACAAGGCACTGGTGCAGGCGGCACGCTCGGCAATCCTCGCTCGAGGCGAACACCCGAGTATCGATGCGGTGCGGATCGAGATGGGCAATACCGGTTCAAAAACCACAATCCATCGCTATATGAAGGAGCTCGATGACGGCACCGAACCCGCGCAAGCACCTTCCGAGCCTATCGATGATGAGCTTACAAGCCTGGTGTCGCGGCTGGCGCAACGCCTGAAGGAACAGGCGCAAGAACCCATCGACCAGGCACGCGCACAGTTCGAGCAACAACGAAAAGAGCTGGAAACCCAACTGCATGAGGCCGGCGAGGCCAATACCGAATTGCAGCAGCAATACGAAATTCAAAGCCTGGCGCTGACCCAGGAGTCGGCAGAACTGCATGACATCCGCTCCACGCTGCAAAGCGAGCAAACCCGCAACGCCGGGCTGAACCAGGCGTTGGCAGATTTCGAATTACGCTTGCAGGACAAGGACGAGCAGATCCGCTCACTGGAAGAAAAGCACCTGCACGCCCGCGAGGCACTGGAACACTACCGCAATGCCGTTAAAGACCAGCGCGAACAGGAGCAGCGCCGGCACGAAGGTCAGGTGCAGCAGATTCAGATGGAGTTACGCCAGGCGCAGCAAAGCGCACTGGTACGCCAGGATGAAATCACCCAACTGCATCGCGACAACGAGCGTTTACTGACGGAAAACCGCGGAACGCTGCGCGAGTTGAGCCTGTCGCAAGAGCAACTCAAGCACACCAACAGCCGACAGGATCAGCTGCTGGAACAGGTCAACCGCATCGACAGCGAACGCACCCTCCTCCAGGAACGCTTGCGCATTGCCATGCTGGAAAGTCAGTCACTCAAGCAGAACATCGATGAGCAGTCGCACATCAACAAAGCGCTGGAAGTTGAACTGATCAAGTTGCAGGCAAGCCTGGATGAAGGCGCGCGCCTGGCCGCTGTCGTTGCGACAGCGCCAGACGCATCAGCCTCGCGCAAGGACGATTAACCCGCGACTGGCGTACGCATGGTGACGAACTCTTCGGCGGCGGTCGGATGCACGCCGATGGTTTCGTCGAAATCGCGCTTGGTCGCGCCCGCCTTCAGCGCAATTGCCAATCCCTGAACAATCTCGCCGGCCTCCGGGCCGACCATGTGGCAGCCCAAGACTTTGTCAGTCTTGGCATCCACCACCAGCTTCATCAAGGTGCGTTCCTGGCATTCGGTCAGGGTCAGCTTCATCGGCCGGAAACGGCTTTCGAAAATCACCACATCGTGCCCGGCCTCTCGCGCCTCCTCTTCGGTCAGGCCGACAGTGCCGATGTTCGGCAAGCTGAACACGGCGGTCGGGATCATCTTGTAATCCACCGGGCGATATTGCTCGGGCTTGAACAAACGCCGCGCCACGGCCATGCCTTCGGCCAACGCGACCGGCGTGAGCTGCACCCGACCGATTACATCGCCAAGGGCCAGGATCGATGGTTCTGCGGTTTGATATTGCTCGTCAACCTCGACAAAACCTTTCTTGTCGAGCTTGACGCCAGTGTTTTCCAGCCCCAGGTTGTCGAGCATCGGACGCCGGCCGGTGGCGTAGAACACGCAGTCCGCCTCCAGTACGCGACCATCCTTGAGCGTGGCTTTCAGGCTGCCATCGGCTTGCTTGTCGATGCGCTCGATGTCGGCATTGAATTGCAGGTCCATGCCGCGCTTCGTCAGTTCTTCCTGCAAATGTTTGCGCACCGCACCGTCGAAGCCGCGCAAGAACAGATCACCGCGATACAACAGCGTGGTCTCGGCACCCAGACCGTGGAAAATCCCGGCAAACTCCACCGCAATGTAACCACCACCGACCACCAGAACGCGCTTGGGCAGCTCTTTGAGGAAGAACGCCTGGTTGGAACTGATCGCGTGCTCGTGCCCCGAAATCTCCGGGATCTGCGGCCAGCCACCGGTAGCAATCAGAATGTTTTTGGCGGTATAGCGTTTGCCATCGAACTCGACGGTATGCGGATCGACGATTTTCGCGTGGCCTTCATGCAGAGCCACGCCGCTGTTGACCAGCAGGTTGCGGTAGATGCCGTTCAGGCGATTGATCTCGCGATCCTTGTTGGCGATCAGCGTCGCCCAGTCGAACTTCGCCTCACCCGGGGTCCAGCCGAAGCCTTGCGACTGCTCGAAGTCTTCGGCGAAGTGCGCGCCATAGACCAGCAATTTTTTCGGCACACAGCCGACGTTCACACACGTACCGCCCAGATAGCGGCTCTCGGCCACGGCGACTTTCGCGCCGAAACCGGCCGCAAATCGCGCAGCCCGTACACCGCCGGAACCGGCGCCAATCACATAAAGGTCAAAATCGTAGGCCATTTCTATCTCCTCGGCAGGCCACCAGCATACCTGCGGGCGCCCTTAGGGCAAGCGTTGACAACTATGTGAGGCCGGAAAATGAAAAAGCCACCCGAAGGTGGCTTTTCAGTACAAGCAGCTCAGGCGCTATCAGTAAGCCTTGCCAGTCTTGTAGAAGTTCTCGAAGCAGAAGTTGGTCGCGTCGATGTAGCCTTCAGCGCCACCGCAGTCGAAACGCTTGCCTTTGAACTTGTAGGCCATGACGCAGCCGTTTTGTGCCTGCTTCATCAGGGCGTCGGTGATCTGGATTTCGCCGCCCTTGCCTGGCTCGGTTTGTTCGATCAGATCGAAGATGTCCGGGGTCAGGATGTAACGGCCGATGATCGCCAGGTTCGACGGTGCATCTTCAGGCTTTGGTTTTTCAACCATGCTGTGAACGCGATAGATGTCGTCGCGGATCATCTCACCGGCAATCACGCCGTACTTGTGAGTTTCTTGCGGATCGACTTCCTGAATGGCAACGATCGAGCAGCGGAACTGCTTGTACAGCTTGACCATCTGGGTCAGTACGCCGTCGCCTTCAAGGTTGACGCACAAGTCGTCCGCCAGTACCACGGCGAAAGGTTCGTCGCCGATCAGCGGACGGCCAGTCAGAATCGCGTGACCCAGGCCTTTCATTTCGGTCTGGCGAGTGTAGGAGAACGAGCACTCGTCGAGCAGCTTACGGATGCCGACCAGGTATTTTTCCTTGTCGGTGCCCTTGATCTGGTTTTCCAGCTCATAGCTGATGTCGAAGTGGTCTTCCAGGGCGCGCTTGCCGCGACCGGTGACGATGGAGATTTCGGTCAACCCGGCATCCAGTGCTTCTTCGACGCCGTACTGGATCAGTGGCTTGTTTACCACCGGCAGCATTTCTTTGGGCATGGCTTTAGTCGCTGGCAGGAAGCGAGTACCGTAACCGGCTGCTGGGAACAAGCATTTCTTGATCATATAAGTCCTTGAAAGGGCTGTGTGTACGAGTTTCGGCGCAGTCTAATCAGGCGGCGTGCACCTTACAATGCCCCGCGCTGGCTAACCGCTGCCATCATAGAGAAATAAACCGGCGAATAGTTCAATCGCCTTCCGGTTCGACGGATCGACGGATCGAGCGGTCCCACTCTACGCCCATGAGCGCCGTTTGCGTGCATTTGACGTATCATGGCCGCCTTGATCCCGCCAACGAGGCAGTTATATGTCGGCAGCACAAAACGCAAACGGTTATTCGGTCAGCCAGGACGAGGACGGTCAGTGGTGGATAGTCAATTACCACGGCGAACAGGTCGCCGGCCCATTGCCCAGCAAGGCGATGGCGGTGGAAGTGGCTGCGGTGTTCCAGGACGACCGCTCTGCCCCGGCCGCGCCCCGTGAAGCAGCGCCAGCTCGGAGCCCCCGCCGCAAGAAATGACCAGGACCGGCCCCGGCAAATGCCGTTCGAGCATTGAACGGGGACTCGGTGATGGGTTTATCTGTACCGAAATGGCCATTCGCTATACCCTCGCGCCAGCCCTTCCCCTCCCGATGACTGATTCCATGAAAACGATACTGGCGCTGTTTGCAGTTCTGGCCTTGACGGGCTGTGCCTCGGCTGAAAAAACCTACCTGGACAATGGTGAACAAGGGTTAAGCATCGATTGCTCCGGCGAGGCCAATTCCTGGGCCACCTGCTACGAAAAAGCCGATGCCTCTTGCGCCGGCACCGGCTATCGGATTGTCGGTACCGACGGCACACCGTCGCCCCAGGAAAGCGACAAGACCTTGGGCGTCGATGTAGGCAACTACAAAAATCGCAGCGTGGTGGTGGTCTGCAAGTAGCTACATATGAATTTCGGCGAATTTGATCCCGAGCCCGCGCACAGTCTCGATCAAATCATCGAGGCGACTGAAGGACTCGACTTCATCGTTGTCATCCACCAGGAAAAAACTGCGCCCGGCGCTTTTCTTGAAAAACACGATCCACTCCCCCGGGTTCGCCGGGTTCTGAATCACGTGGGTGGCAGAGATATGACCCTCTGCATGGCGCTCCCGCACCTGCTCTCGCTTCATGCTGACTAAACTCCAGAAATGACAATGCCGTCAAAGCGCGACTTTGACGGCATCGATGCTGATTGGGAGTAGTTTATCAGCCAGATATGCACGCGGTGGCAGCATTACGCACATCCCATGGGCGCAAAGGCACATTGGAGATGCGTTCGTGCAGCTTGATGCTGCTGCCGCCAGAGCGGTCTTCAATTTCAAATACCGCTGCCGGCCCCGACGAGAATTTCTGCGGCACGATAACCCGCACGCCTTCCTTATGCGGCTCGACTTGCAGGGCTCCACGGCTGTCGGCCAGCTTTTCGACCAGGCACTGCGCGTACTCTTGGGGTTTTTTGCCTGAAATCACGCTCATAGTGGGCAACGACTCATTGATGTCCGAGACACTCGCACATCCACCCACTGTCAATGCCAACGGCATGACCAGAACACCCCATTTCATACAAATCCTCCGATAAAGACTTTCCGACAGTTCAAATACTGGTTTTCTCCGAGGCTCACTGCTTTTATCGCTCATAGAATTCCGGATAACTGTTTTTAATTGTCAAAGCGCACCCCGACAGCCGGATAATAACCTGTTCGGGCTGATAAACTGCGCCAATCGCCCATGCTATCGTTTTGATTTTGTAGAAAAAGCCCTTCTGGAGGCGCCTCATGAAATTTATCCACCAGCGCGAGCACCTCAACGAAGACGACATCGTCGTCATCCAGTGCTCCCAAATGTGCAACATCCGCTTGATGAACGACGCCAATTTCCGCAGTTTCAAGAATGGCGGCCGTCACACCTACCACGGCGGCGCATTCGACACCTTCCCGGCCCGCATCACAGCGCCGAGCACCGGTTTCTGGAACATTACCATCGACATGGTCACCCGCCGTCCAATCAGCGTGACTCGCAAACCGAGCCTGACGCACTCGATCAAAATTATCCGTCGCTCCAGCTCGAAACTGAGCTGAGCCCACACCAGAACAGGCAGGTATGACCGTGGCCCAGACGACCAAGTACGTCATCAAATACAAACTCAACGGCGAGCGCCGCTTTGAATTCGCCCAGCTGGAAAACGGCACGGAAGAAGAAGCCAAGGCTGCACTCGACGTCATTCATGGCCAGACTGAAGATGTCATCAGCGAGATCAGCGTGAGTAAAGCGCTGTAATGCGATCTGGAGCGACAACATGGACGTCTGCTCCCCTTTCGAATTCGACCGCAAGCGCCGGAGTGTCTACTCCCACAACGCTCACTAAACTGGCCGCCTCGACCTTTTGGTCAAGGAGTCAGAACCCTTGTTTACCGACCCGATTCACAACGACGCCCTCGATTGGGGCGCGCTTGCGCAGCAACTCGATCAGGATGGCTGCGCAGTCATCAGGTCGTTTTTAAGCCCTGAGACCTGCGATGAAATAAGCGCCCTGTACGACCGGCCAGAACCCTTTCGCTCGAAAGTGGTGATGGCTCGCCACGGTTTTGGCCGTGGTGAGTACAAGTACTTCAAGTACCCGCTGCCGGATCCGGTAGCCCGGTTGCGTAGCGCGCTCTACCCTCGACTGGTTCCGATCGCCAATCGCTGGTACGAATCGATGGACCTGCCGACCCGTTTCCCCGAATCGCACGAAGCGTTTCTGCAACGCTGTCATGCCGCCGGTCAGGAACGCCCGACACCTTTGTTGCTGCAATACGGCCCGCAGGATTACAACTGTTTGCATCAGGATCTGTACGGCGAACACGTTTTCCCGCTGCAAGTGGCGATTCTTCTGTCAGAACCGGGAGAAGATTTCACCGGCGGTGAATTTGTGCTGACCGAACAACGCCCACGGATGCAGTCACGCCCGCAAGTCATCGGCCTGAAGAAAGGCGACGCGTTGATTTTTGCTGTGAATCAGCGCCCGGTAAAAGGTGTTCGCGGCTACTACCGAGTGACCATGCGTCACGGGGTGAGTCGCCTGCACAGTGGAAAACGGCATACCCTTGGAATCATCTTTCACGATGCGCTATGACCCCATGAGCCCGATCACCCTCGATTTGTTTTCCGATGCCGAATCCGAGCAACAACCCAGGCGCGAGCAAATCGGCGAACAATCCTACGTGCTTAGAGGCTTCGCCCTGCCCTGGCTCGACCGGTTGCTGCCGGCGCTGGAGGCGGTTCTGGCTGCAGCCCCTTTTCGGCAGATGGTCACGCCCGGGGGCTTTACCATGTCAGTGGCACTGAGCAGTTGCGGCACCTGGGGCTGGACCACCGACCGTAGCGGCTACAAGTACACCCGCAACGATCCGCAGACCGGCCTGCCCTGGCCTGAAATGCCCGAGGTGTTTTTCGAGCTGGCGCAAGCGGCGGCGCGAGAGGCAGGGTTTATCGATTTCGTACCGGATTCCTGCCTGATCAACCGCTATATTCCCGGTGCCAGAATGTCGTTGCATCAGGACAAAGACGAAGGTTCCTACGCGGCGCCCATTGTGTCGGTGTCCTTGGGGTTGTCGGCGACGTTTCTGTTTGGTGGCTTCGAACGCAGCGCCAAAAGCCAACGCGTGTCGCTGCTGCATGGCGACATCGTGGTCTGGGGCGGCGTCGACCGTTTGCGTTATCACGGCGTATTGCCGATCAAGGAGGGTTATCACCCTCAGTTGGGCGAACAGCGGATCAACTTCACCTTTCGTACCGCGGGATGAAACCGTTGAATTCAACCGCAAGACCCGGAGTGTGGCGTCTCTGTCGGCTGGTTAATCTGCATGAAACGGGTCAACGGACATGAAGCCATGACAACTCAATCGACAAAAATCGCTACCGAAAACGATCCTCGCTGGGCTGCCGTGGTCGCGCGCGATCCCCGCGCCGACGGGCAGTTTGTGTATGCGGTGAAAACCACCGGCATCTACTGCCGCCCCAGCAGCCTGGCGCGTTTGCCGAAGCCACAGAATGTCGAATTCTTCGACACCGCCGAGCAAGCTCAGGCGGCAGGTTATCGTCCCAGCAAACGGGCCGCGAAGGATCAAAGCGACGTCGCCGCACAGCACGCCACAACCGTAGCCGCTGCTTGCCGTCACATCGAATCCGCCGAAACGCTACCGGCGTTGAATGAACTGGCGGACGCTGCCGGCCTCAGCAGTTTCCACTTCCACCGAGTGTTCAAGGCCATCACCGGCCTGACACCCAAGGGCTACGCCACCGCCCATCGCTCACGCAAGGTTCGCGAGCGCCTGACGGATGGCGGCACGGTCACCGACGCGCTGTATGACGCAGGATTCAACTCCAACAGCCGATTCTATGCGGCCGCGGATCAAGTGCTGGGCATGAAGCCTGGCGATTACCGTGCGGCCGGACAGAACAACGACATCCGTTTTGCCGTCGGCCAGTGTTCCCTCGGAGCGATTCTGGTGGCGCAAAGTGAGCGCGGCGTCTGCGCGATTCTGTTGGGGGACGACCCGCATCAATTGGTCTGTGATCTGCAGGACAAGTTTCGGCGCGCCAACCTGATTGGCGCCGATCATGAGTTCGAGCAGTTGATCGCCAAAGTGGTGGGTTTTATCGAAGCCCCGGCCCTCGGCCTGGACTTGCCGCTGGACGTACGCGGCACGGCGTTTCAGGAGCGAGTGTGGCAAGCCCTGCGGGAGATTCCTGCCGGCAGCACCGCCAGTTATGCCGATATCGCTCAGCGCATCGGCGCACCGAAAGCCGTGCGCGCCGTGGCGCAGGCCTGTGGCGCGAACAGCCTGGCGGTGGCAATCCCTTGCCATCGCGTGGTGCGTAGCGACGGCAACCTGTCGGGCTATCGCTGGGGTGTGGAGCGCAAGCGTCAGTTGCTGGAACGCGAAAACGCAGCTGAATCCTGAATGCCGATGTAGACCGCCACGGACTCCGGACCGGTGTAAACCTCGAAGTCCGTGGCGAACTTGCGGCGAACCTGCGGGTTATCCTCGAAGTAAGCCCAGATCAGGCCCCACGTCTGAATGACGCTGTCGGGCATCGGTCCTTTGGCGCTGAACACCAGGTAATCGCCGCCCTCAATTTGAATCTGCGCAAAGTCCTCGGAGGGCGCGGTGACCGCTGCACCCGCGGTTACATCGAAGTGGCCCGAAGCATCGGACTCGTAGTTGGAATAGACGCCGTACATAAAGGAGTCCGGCTGTTTGTGAGCGATCTTGTCGAAAACATCCTCAACGAAAAATTGTTCCCACATAGGGCCGATACGCGCGGTATCTGGCTGCTGTTCTGCGGCATTGAGGGTTCGCACCTGCAAACCCGAGACACTAAAGGGCAGCACTTCACGCAGCTTTACATCCATTCTCGCTATTTCCTTATCTCTACAGATTGTCTGTTTGATTGACGCCGAGACGATCAACGATTGACGTCGACCACCACCCGACCGCGCAATTGGCCGGCGAGCAGGCGCGGGGCGGCGTCGATGGCTTCGCTCAAGCCGATTTCATGGCTGATCAGCGGCAGCAAGGCGAAGTCCAGATCCTTGGCCAGGCGATTCCAGGCCAGTATCCGCTTGGCTTTGGGCTGGGTCACGCTGTTGATGCCCGCCAGGGTCACACCGCGCAAAATGAACGGCGCGACGGAGGCCGGGAAATCCATGCCTTGTGCCAGACCGCAGGCGGCGACGGTGCCGTTGGCCCGAGTGCTCGCGCAAGCGTTGGCCAGCGTGTGGCTGCCGACCGAGTCGATCACCGCCGCCCAACGCTCCTTGGCCAACGGTTTGCCCGGCTCCGACAACGTGGCGCGATCAATGATTTCGCTGGCGCCCAATTGCTTGAGATATTCGTGCTCGGAGGTGCGGCCGGTGGACGCCACCACGCGATAGCCGAGTTTGCTCAGCAGCGCGATGGCGAAACTGCCGACGCCACCGTTGGCGCCCGTCACCAGCACTTCGCCCTGCTCGGGGTTCACGCCGTTGTGCTCCAACGCCAGGACGCTCAACATCGCCGTGTAACCGGCCGTGCCGATGGCCATCGCTTGCGCGGCAGTGAACGCTTTGGGCAACGGGATCAGCCAGTCGCCATTCAGGCGAGCTTTCTGCGCCAATCCGCCCCAATGTCCTTCACCCACACCCCAGCCATTGAGTAGGACTTGATCACCGACCTTGTAGTCCGGATGACCGCTGACTTCGACAGTGCCCGCCAGATCGATCCCCGGCACCATCGGGAATTTGCGCACCACCGGGCTGCTGCCGGTGATCGCCAGGCCATCCTTGAAGTTCAGCGTGCTGTACGCCACACGCACGGTCACATCGCCTTCAGGCAATTGATCGTCATTGATCTCTTGCAAGGTGGCGCGGTAACCGCTGTCGTCCTTGTCGATCAAAATGCCTTTGAACATCACTGCCTCCCGATGGATTCGCTCAGTTGTCGTGCTGTTGAAATAACACATGAAAACACATCGCCGTAGCCGACTTTAAGCCAATCCTCAAACTCGACTGGCCTTGTGTCGTTCATTACTGATACAAATTCGCCTCTACCGACGTCGGAGAACACTGCACATGAGTCAATGGCCAGACACCCGCATTCTTGACCTGCTCGGGATCGAACTGCCGATCATCCAGGGCCCCTTGGCCGGCGCGACGACGTCGGCCATGGTGATTGCGGTGAGCAACGCTGGCGGCCTGGGCTCGATGCCCGCCGCGATGCTGAGCATCGAGCAGTTGCGCGAGGAGCTGAAAACGATTCGCCAACACACCCAACGCCCGTTCAGCGTCAATTTCTTCTGCCATCAACCGCCACTGCCCGATGAGCAACGCGCCCGGGACTGGAAGAATCTGCTGGAACCGTACTATCGAGAATTGGGAGTCGATTTCGACGCGCCGACGCCAGTGTCCAATCGCGCACCGTTTGATAATGCGGCCTGCGAAGTGCTCGAAGAGTTTCGTCCTGAAGTGGTGAGTTTTCACTTCGGCTTGCCAGAAAAGTCCCTGTTGGATCGGGTAAAAGCCACCGGGGCGAAAATTCTTTCCTCGGCGACTACGGTCGCAGAAGCCGTCTGGCTGGAACAGCATGGTTGCGACGCGATCATCGCCATGGGTTACGAGGCTGGCGGCCACCGGGGAATGTTCCTCAGTAATGACCTGAGCAGCCAGGTGGGGACCTTTGCCCTGGTGCCACAAATCGTTGATGCGGTGAACGTGCCGGTGATTGCGGCGGGCGGGATTGGCGATGCGCGCGGCGTCGCGGCGGCGTTTCTGCTGGGCGCCTCGGCGGTCCAGGTGGGTACGGCTTATTTGTTCACGCCTGAGGCCAAGGTCAGCGCGTCTCACCAAAAGGCGTTGCGCACGGCCAAGGAAAGCGAAACGGCGGTCACCAACATTTTCACCGGGCGCCCGGCACGCGGAATTCTCAATCGGGTGATGCGTGAGCTGGGGCCGATGAGCGCCAAAGCGCCGGCCTTCCCCTTGGCGGGCGGTGCGTTGATGCCATTGCGAGCGAAAGCAGAGGCGGAGTTCAGCAGCCTTTGGGCCGGTCAGGCGTTCACGCTGGGCGTTGAAATGACCTCGGCAGAGCTGACCCGGCGTTTGGCGGATGAGGCGTTGGCCAAGCTAACCCACCGCTAGACGCAAAACCTGTGGGAGCGGGCTTCCTGTGGCGAGGGAGCTTGCTCCCGCAGGGTCGCGAAGCGGCCCCAAAAGCTTCACGACTGCTTCGCAGCCGAACGGGAGCAAGCTCCCTCGCCACAAGAAGCTCCCTCACCACAAATCCGGTGCCAACCCGCTCTCTGCCCCCGACAAGTTCCGTTTACAGGCGATTCGCTATATATTCCGCTATATAGCGTTTCATCTCGCCTGCCACGGAGCCGTTTCATGATCATTCGTGCCTCACGCTTTGCCCCCGCGTGCCTGTTCACCGTGTTCGCTTTCGGCTCCGCCCAGGCGGATGAAGTCCAGGTCGCTGTTGCTGCCAACTTCACCGCGCCGATCCAGGCCATTGCAGCTGATTTCGAGAAAGACACCGGGCACAAACTGGTCACCTCCGTTGGTGCAACCGGCCAGTTCTACACCCAGATCAAGAATGGTGCGCCGTTCGAAGTGTTCCTCTCGGCAGACGACACCACCCCGAAAAAACTCGAAACCGAAGGCGACACTGTCAAAGGCTCGCGCTTCACCTACGCCGTGGGCACCCTGGCGCTGTGGTCGGCCAAGGACGGTTACGTCGACGCCAAGGGCAAGGTGTTGAGCGACAATCTGTATCAACACTTGTCCATCGCCAACCCGAAAGCTGCCCCGTATGGCCTGGCCGCCACTCAGGTGCTCGCCAGGCAGGGTCTGACCGACAAAGTCAAAGCCAAGATCGTCGAAGGTCAGAACATCACCCAGGCCTATCAGTTCGTGTCCACAGGCAACGCCGAACTCGGGTTTGTGGCCTTGTCGCAGATCTACAAAGACGGCAAAGTCACCAGCGGTTCGGCCTGGATCGTCCCGGCCGATCTGCATGACCCGATCAAACAAGACGCGGTGATCCTCAATAAGGGCAAGGACAACCCGGCCGCCAAGGCGCTGGTTGACTACCTCAAAGGTCCGAAAGCCGCCGCTGTCATCAAATCCTACGGTTACCAACTCTAAATGACGCTATCGAGTGCCGATTATTCCGCCATCTGGCTGACTCTCAAACTGGCGTCCCTGACGACCGTGATCCTGTTGGTTATCGGCACTCCGATTGCGTTATGGCTGTCGCGCACCCGCTCCTGGCTGCGCGGCCCGATCGGGGCGATCGTCGCCCTGCCCCTGGTGCTGCCGCCCACAGTGATCGGCTTTTATTTGTTGCTGGCGCTCGGCCCGAACGGCTGGATCGGTCAGTTCACCCAATCACTGGGCCTCGGCACCCTGACCTTTAGTTTTACGGGGCTGGTGATCGGCTCGGTGCTGTACTCGATGCCGTTCGTGGTCCAACCACTGCAAAATGCTTTTTCCGCCATCGGCGCTCGCCCACTGGAAGTGGCCGCCACCTTGCGCGCCAATCCCTGGGACACGTTCTTCAGCGTGATTGTGCCGCTGGCCCGCCCCGGTTTCATCACCGCGGCCATTCTCGGTTTCGCCCATACCGTCGGCGAGTTCGGCGTGGTGCTGATGATCGGCGGCAACATTCCCGACAAGACCCGCGTGGTCTCGGTGCAGATCTACGATCACGTCGAAGCCATGGAATACGCCCAGGCTCATTGGCTGGCCGGGGCGATGTTGGTGTTTTCGTTTGTGGTATTGCTGGCGCTCTACTCCAGCCGTAAAACCAAAGCGGTCTGGAGCTGATCGATGATTCATACGCGCTTGAAACTGAATTATTCAGGATTCTCCCTGGATGTGAACCTGCAACTGCCCGGCCGTGGAGTGACAGCGCTTTACGGCCATTCCGGCTCGGGCAAAACCACCTGCCTGCGCTGCATCGCCGGTCTGGAACAGGCCGAGCAGGGTTTTATTCAAGTCAACGACGAAGTCTGGCAAGACAGCGACAAGGGGATTTTTGTCCCGCCGCATAAACGCGCTTTGGGTTACGTCTTCCAGGAAGCCAGCCTGTTTCCGCATTTGTCGGTGCGGGCCAATCTGGAGTTCGGCCTCAGGCGCATCCCTCGTCAACAGCGCCGGGTCGACATGACCCATGCCACCGAGTTGCTGGGGATCGGCCATTTGCTCGATCGTGATCCGCAGAACCTTTCTGGCGGTGAGCGCCAGCGGATCGGCATCGCTCGCGCCCTGCTCACCAGCCCGAAACTGTTGCTGATGGACGAGCCGCTGGCGGCGCTCGATACCCAGCGTAAAAACGAAATCCTGCCTTACCTGCAACGCCTGCACGATGAGTTGGACATTCCCGTGCTGTACGTCAGCCATTCTCAGGATGAAGTCGCGCGGCTCGCCGACCACCTCGTCCTGCTTAGCAATGGCAAAGCTTTAGCCAGCGGCGCGATCGGCGAAACCCTGGCGCGGCTCGATCTGCCGCTGGCGCTCGGTGACGACGCTGGCGTGGTGATCGAAGGGCACGTCAGCGCTTATGACGCCGACTACCAGTTGTTGACCTTGCAACTGCCCAACACGGACTTGAGCATTCGGGTCGCCCATTCGCCGATGGCTGAAGGCCAGGCGCTGCGCTGCAAGGTCCAGGCGCGGGATGTCAGCCTGAGTCTGCAAGGCGTCGAGCAAAGCAGCATCCTCAATCGCCTGCCGATCACGGTGATCAGTGAAATCGGCGCCGATAACGCCGCGCATGTACTGATTCGCCTCAACGCGGGCGGCACACCGCTACTGGCGCGAATCACCCGCTATTCCCGGGATCAACTGGGCGTACACCCCGGACAGCAGCTCTGGGCGCAGATCAAAGCGGTGGCGGTGCTGGCATAAAATCTGTCGGCACTCTCTAGGCACTCTCTAGGCACCCCGACGATAGCGCGCGGTCAATGGCTTAACGCCCCATGATTCGTCGCCCAGGATTGCCCGCCATGCCAGATACCGCGTTGCCTGATGTTCTGCCGCCCGACCTGCATTACGTCGATGACAGCCAGCCCGGCATCACCCGCAAGCTCCTGCGCGGCAAGTTTTGCTACTTCGACCCGGCGGGTCAGCGCATTACCGATCCGGATGAAATCAAACGCATCAATGCTCTCGCGGTGCCGCCCGCCTACACCGATGTATGGATCTGCCCCGATCCGTGTGGCCATCTGCAAGCCACCGGTCGTGACGCTCGTGGCCGCAAGCAATACCGTTATCACCCGCGCTGGCGGGAAGTGCGCGATGCCGACAAATACTCGCGCTTGCGGGATTTCGGCCAGACCCTGCCGAAACTGCGCAAACAGCTGGAAACGCTGCTGGCCGCGCCCGGCTTCAGTCGCGACAAGGTCATGGCCACGGTGATTACCTTGCTCGATGCGACGCTGATCCGGGTCGGCAATACCCGATATGCCCGGGACAATCGCTCCTATGGCCTGACGACCCTGCGCAACCGTCACGTCGAGGTCAATGGCAGCGCGATTCTGTTCCAGTTTCGCGGCAAGAGCGGCATCGAGCACCAGATCACCGTCAAAGACCGGCGCCTGGCGCGAATTATCAAACGTTGCCTGGAAATCCCCGGGCAAAACCTCTTTCAGTATCTGGACGAAAACGGCGAGCGGCACACCATCAGTTCCTCCGACGTCAACGCCTATTTGCAGACGCTGACCGGTGCCGATTTCACCGCCAAGGACTATCGCACCTGGGCCGGCAGTGCACTGGCGTTGGCGGTGCTGCGCGAGTTGCAGTGGGAATCGGAAGCCGACGCAAAGCGGTATGTGGTGGAAATGGTCAAGAACGTCGCCCGACAGCTCGGCAACACCCCGGCGGTTTGCCGCAAGTGCTACATCCATCCGGCGGTCGTCGATGGTTTCATGCAGGGCGCATTATCCGAACTGCCGCGGTCGAGGGGACGTAAAAGGTTGAGGGCAGAAGAAGTCGCGCTGGCTGTGCTTCTGGACAAACTTATCGAGACGGCCGAAACACCGTGAGATTTCTTCGCGGCTAACTAAACCGACGAACTGACCAGCCCTTTTTTTGCGTGATTGCAAAGGGCTTCTATGCTTGACCTGAATACGAACAGCTTCGGTGACGCCATGGAAGACATTTTCGTTGTGAAACGCTGCAACAAGATCATCATTCATGGTCGCCGGGCTGGAGAACCCGATCACCCGCCCCCCGACGCTGCCGTCTGGTATCGCATCACCGATACCCGCACTCGCGGCTTCATCGGTGACGGCTTCGATCTTGAAGAGGACGCCGCGCGCGAATGTCGGCGGCTTAACGCGGTCAGCTCGCCGAAGTCCCGGCAGGCCTGAAGCTGACCACTTTTATTTCCGGGTCTATACTTAAAGGAGCTGAAGGATCAGCGACCCACCGGCAGAAAGCTCGCTCCTCGCGGGCTTTTTGTTGCCCTTTACCCGATTTCTTTGAACGGAGGTGTATGTCATGTCCGAGAAAGAGTCCATCACCACCCTGCTCACCCTGCTTGACTCCCGTCAGGCGCGCCTTGCCGCCGCGTGCAAGGAAATCGCCGATTGGGTTGATAATCAAGGGGGGCATCCGACAGCCCTCAGGATTCGCGATCGTCTGAACGACATCGAGAAAGACACGCCGCAGATTCGCAGCGCGCTCTCTTCACTCAAACCTGTCGAGCCGCCGCTGCCTCGTTTCAGATGAGTCGACCAAGGTACTCAAACCAGGGACAGAGCCCGAGTCAGGACGCCTGAGCGGTGACATCATCGTCACCAGGCTTATACCTGTCTGCGCTACATACCAACCCGGCCAGGTTTGCCGGGCTTTTTTTGTTTGTGCTCTTTCCTCTTTTCACACCGCCTTCACAACTCAGCCCCTACAGTGCACCCACTCCTTTCAAGAAATCCCCCTGGCCCGCCCGCATGCGGGCCTTTTTTTTGCCTGCTATTTAGTCGAACGAACGCCCTCGCCCGTCTGTCGAACGATTACACATCACGAAGGAGATACCCCATGGTCACTCACTTCAAAGTCGGCGGGCACCTGGCCTGCGGACACAAAGGCAGCAACCTGACCTCAAGCAGCATACTGACCCGTGTGAAATGCAGAAGCTGCCGCAACACCGATGCGTTCAAAGAAGCACGCAAAGCCGAACGCAACGCTGCACGTCGGGCCGCACGCAAGGCCAAAGTCGCCCACACCGTTACTGACTGGCGCGCAGCCTGGACCCAGCGACTGATCGAAATGCCTGGGTTGCAAAGACTGCCGCGCGGCTTCACCGGCCAGCCATTTGTGTAGCTGACTCCCGAACCCCACAGGGGCGCTATAGGAGAGGAAACACCAATGAACAGACTTCTTCTGCTTCTGATCGTCTGCCTGTGCCCCTCGTGGGTGATGGCGCAAGGGTGCGACGTCAAAACCCGATCCCAAAGCCCTTCAGTTCCGGTGATCGAAACCCACTCCTGCTATGAGTATGAAGGCATGCCCGTGGACTCTATTGATTGGTCCTGCAGCAACGAAAGCAAGGAAATGCTGACCAGCACCAAGACCAAAGTTGCACAGTGCGGCGATCGCTATCGGGCTACCTGCCTGGGCACATTGACTGCAGAGGCGCTGGCCAACCCTCAATCCATCAGCAAAGACAAGAACAGCAAACCGCTGAACATTCCCGACAATGCCCAGGTCATCACGTATTACTACAGCATCGAGAACCTGCCGCAGGCCAGGATCGATTGCGAAACCGGTGGGGGAAAATGGACGGAGAAGTAGCTGTTTTATGAGCTGAAGGCATCTTCACCTGATCGCTGCCCCTGGTAGCGACCAGATGGGTTGGCACGCAGGTGCGTCCAGTCGACGCCGCATCAAGGATAGCGCCTGTCGAAAATTGCGTGGCAGAAACGACAAAGGCCTGCATGAGAAACCTCATGCAGGCCTTTGAAAAATATGGCGCCGAAGCCGGAATCGAAGACTAACTCCCGGTACTCGAGTGCATCCGAGACCCACGGCAGTCCTCCAACCGCAGCAGATCAGTCGCCGAGCGAATGACAAAATCCGGCGCCAGCACCTCGCAGCGCTGCGGTTGCCCATACCCGTAAGCGGCCCAGCAACTCGCTACGCCAATATTGCGGGCATACCCAAGATCGATCTCGGTGTCCCCGACCACCAGTACCTGTGTCCTGTCGGCGTTACGCATCCGAGGCTTGATCTGCTCAAAAAAGCTGGCCGGGGCCGGCTTCGGCGCTCGTTCGCCGACAGCAGCCACTACCCCGCGAAAGCAGGAACCCAGACGATACTGTTCAAGACTGGCCATGATCGAGACTTCTCCCTTGTTGGAAACAACAAACAGCTCGCTACCCGCGTCATGCAGCCGTTGCACAACCTCTTCGACACCTGGATAAGGCACGCTTTGGGCGACGCCCAACCCCCCGTTGTAAATCTGTCGATAGTCGGCGACCCACACCGGCAACTCAGGCAAATCGCCGACGCCCAGCAACACACCCAACATTTCAACCAACGTGAGTCCTTGGTCGATCACATGGTCGATCAAGTCCGGAGCAAAAGGCTGTACACCACGGCGACTGGCCAGAACCTCAAGGGTTTTGCGGATCGCATTGCGGGTATCGAACAGGGTGCCATCGAAATCAATCAGCAGGGTGCGATAGTGCATAGACCATGGATCACTCAAGTGGGCAAATACCAGTCAGGCAAACGCCCGACGGAACCTTGAACGCAAGGCGAACGGCACCGTGCAATCGAAGATGCTTTTAGGGGCGACGCCATTGCGCTGCCCCGTGCGGTAAAGACTCGACAGGGTCGGGTCGAGCGGTGTGCCAGGCAACGGTCGAGTACTGTGAATATCCATTTCCGCCCGAAAGCGAGTGGACATTGCCCACAATACCTCCTCGGCCGAACAGGGATTGACGTCGTCGTCCAGCAACAGGATGTTCTTGGTGCTGGAGATATTTTCGAGCAGTCTCTGCGCGAGGTGCCTTACCCGCTGATCATCCGCTTCGCAGGACTTGAGAACCTGCAACACGGTAAACAGGTGGCCGCCACCGGCGGGTTGGGCCACGATATCCTTGACCAACGCGCTCATCCCCCAATCACTGAGCAGGCGCAGAATCGAAGCTTCCTGGGCACCGCCCAATAATTCGGACTGTTCCCTGCCTGGCCCCGAGAGCGCTTGGTAGATGGCACCTGGACGATGGCTCAAGGCGCTCACGCGCAGCGTCGATACCTGGCCGCATGGCGAGTAGTAACCCAGGTACTCAGGCATCGAGTGCGCATCGCCGACCTCTGATTCGGCTTCCATTTCGTTACCCAGGGTCGCCTCCAGGACAATTTCGGCGTGCTCGACAAAACGCCCGGCGTTGGAAAAGCAGGGGACAAGCTCGACCCCTTGCCCCCGGACCGCCCCCGCCACCCCCAACTCGTCGTCACCAAATCCGAGCGCGGGTTTGCTCAGGGCTGCGGCGATGTAGATTACCGGGTCCATGCCGATGTTGACTGAAACCGACAACCGCTCGCCACGTTCGGCATGGATATCGATCAGGCGTTGCAGGTCTCCTCCCGGATAGATCGCGATAACGACCGAAGAAGGTTTGATCGTGATGCGGTGAACCGAGCAATTGGTGGCACCACTGCGTTCATCGCGGGCATAGACCATACCTAGCGTAATGGTCGGCCCCGGATCACCGGCCGAACACGTGAGCGCCGGCAACAAAGCCTGCAAGTCGGGATTTTCCATGACCACCCGATCCGCCGACGCGTGCACCATGACGGGCGCAATCGGAGCCGTGATCGCCCGATACAACAACGCAGCATTGGAGACATCCCTGCCCTGCCTGCCTTGGGGATCCAGAAAGATCCGGCTGTTGGCTCTACTGCCCAACACTCCCAGCAACACCGGAAACACCCCCGTCAGCGGCTTGCGATACAACCTCAGAGGTTGCTCGGCGCTCATCACCGAGTTGGCCGCCGTTCGGTAGGCACCCAGATAGTCACTCAGCAAGTCCAGGTTCGGATCAATGGGTGTATCGATGTACTCCAAGGCTTGCCCTTGACGCTCAAGCACGCCAAGAGCGGAGCGAAGATCACGAATTTCAACGTTGTCAGTCATACCCGCCCCTCGCTCAGGAACCAGCCGAGGGGGCCGGGACAGCAACCTGAGGCAACTGGCGGCCGGCAATCAGGATGAACACCACTGACAGCAGCGCACAGAGCGCACCCAGCATGATCGAAACCGCGTAATTCTGATAAAGGTCGAACAGCAGCCCTGCGACGCTCCCTCCGATCAGGGCGGCCACCCCGACCGAAATGTACAGGGCCCCCAGGATTGCCCCCAAGTTCGCCGTGCCGAACCAACTGGCAGCCACCGACGGGTAGAGGGATATACAGCCACCATTGGCCACGCCGAAACAAATGGCGAACAGCGCCAGCGTGATGAATGTATGGGCGCCAAGCCACAGGATATTGAGCAGCACTAGCGCGAAGGTCAAAACGATCAGAAGGCGACGAGCCCCCATCCGGTCACCGATGCTTCCCAGGAACAACCGACCGGCTACGTTGCCGACGCCGATAAGCCCGATCAACAAATTGGCCTGGGTGGCGGAAATGTCAAACTGGCGAGCGTAGGGGTTGATGTGCACAAGCGCGAGAAACAGCCCGACCGAGCCAAAAAAAATCGCCCCAAAGTACCACCAGAATCGCCCTGTACTCGCGGCTTCGGCCAGACGCATGCCGCCAGGTGCCACTTGATGCCTGGCGCTCGAAGACGAGGGGGCGAGGCCATCCGGCGAAAGGCCCAGCTCCTGCGGATTGCTCCTGACCAGCGACGCCACCAGCAGGCCAACAACAAGAATGGCCACGGCGAAGATCTGCATTGTCGACTCCCAGGAAAAATACTGCATCAGCAGCCCTGCAGCCGACGGCCCGACAAAAGTCCCGACACCGGTTCCCGCCAGCGCAATGCCCGAAGCCTTGCTGCGGTTTTTGACGAACCAGCGCTGGACCGCTGTCACCGTCGGCACATACACCAGACCGACCCCCAACCCGACCAGGGAACAGAAGCACACCAGGAACAACTGCAACGAGCCGGAGGCAAGGCTGCTGAGGAAAAACCCCAGCGCCAGCAAGATTATGCCAACGCAGACCACGATCCGGGTCGAGATGCGATCCGCCAGAGAACCGGAGAAGACCCCGACTGCGTAATATATGAAGGCCGTCAGTGAAAACACCGATGCCACGGAAAAACGCCCCACATCGAAGTTGGACTGGATGTGCGAAAAAAACGCCCCGAACGAATAGGCGCCGCCAAAGATAAGTGCCAGCAGCAGATGCGCCGCGAACACCACATACCATCCTGGAAATATTTTGGGTTTCATAGCAGTTTGCTCTCGGATCTTGCTTGCGGTTTAACCACGAAAGTGGCTATTGCCACCCCTGGAAATGGGTCGCGAGAAGCGACCCGCCGGTATTAATAGGCAACATCGACCACGCTGGACGTTGCCCCTGACACCCTCACGCGAACCAGGGTCTTGACCTCCAGGCCGGTGACGTTGCGCACCCGCTCGACCCCGGCATAGTCCAGCTTCTCGGCCACGCAGATAATCTGCTCGACATGGGCACCAGCCCGACGTACAGCCTCTATCAGCCCGATGAGCGTACCGCCGGTGCTGATCAGATCATCAACTATGATCACTCGGTCACCGGGCTCGACGCCGTTCAAGTACAACTCACCAGAAATGTACTCACAGTCGAAGCCGACCTTGACCTGCCCTTCGAGCCCCGACGGATACCAGCGAGCGATGCCGAATGGCAGGCCGCTGAGCAAGGAAACTGCAGCAAGCAGGACACCGCCCTTATCCTCCTCTCCCACCAGTTTCAACCCTGGGGAAAGATCTGCGGCCTCGCACACCCGTTGCGCCGCCACACGCAACAACCGCGCGGGCGTCGCGGGTACCTGCTCGGTCAACGAATTGATCAGAAACTGCTTGCCGTTGACCTCCACCAGCGGCCGGTCATGGAACGCTTCGCGCAGGATATCGATCTTGCCGAATTCGATCTTTTCCAGACCTTGCCCCTGGTCGGCCTTTTCAACCGCCGAGACAAAGGCGTGCATCTTGACGCTGTCCTTGGTGCTGGCGGTTGCCGAGACGCCACTGCTGACATCCACGCCATCAGGGTTCAGCGCTTCCATCAGGTGCCGAACGTTGTTTGCATTCAAGCCACCAGCAACTATCACCGGGCGTGAAAAACGACTGCGCCGCAGCAGTTCCCAGTCAAAGCGCTGGCCCGTACCACCGTCCCGGCCCTCAACGTAGGTGTCGAACAAGTAGGCACTCACCTGGTAGCTATTGATCAGGTCAACATCCACTTCAGCGGCGACGCGAAAGCCCTTGATCACGGGTTTATCAATCTGCTGGCAGTATTCATTGCTCTCGTCGCCCTGCAGTTGGACCATCGAAATGCCCGAGTGCTTGATCGCGTCCAGCACGATGGGCAACGGCTCATCGACAAACACGCCGACAGTGCTGATAAATGGCGGCAACTGGTCGACGATCCCGCGCACCACCTCTGCACTGACCTGACGCGGGCTTGGCGAGAAGACAAACCCCAGTGCATCGGCACCGGCATTCACTGCCGCCAACGCATCCTCCAGCGTGGTGATGCCGCAAATCTTCACGGTTGTTTTCATAATCCCTGCCCCAAAAATCCTTGAAAAATCTGATAGGCCTTACCGCTGTCAATCGCCGCGCGGGCCATGCTTGCACCTTCCAGAAAACTGTCAGCCCTGGCGCTCAAAACCAACAACGCGCTCGCCGCGATGACCACTGCATCGCTGCGAGGCCCCCGCTCGCCTTCAATGATGGCGGTGCACAGCTGTGCATTACGAACAGGGTCACCGCCAGCCAGGTCCTCCATACGACAAGGCGCAACGCCGAAGTCGCGCGGGTGTACGCTGAACGTCTCGACAGTGCCGTGGCGAACATGGGCGATCAGGGTTTCGCCGATGCAACTGACCTCATCGAGCCCATCGACTCCATGCACCACAAAGGCTTCTTCGCGGCCAAGCCTGAGCAGCGTATGGGCCAAGAGCTCAAGCTGAGAGTGTCGTGCAACGCCTATCAGCTGACGCTTGACACCCGCCGGATGAACCAGGGGGCCAGCAAGGTTGAAGAGGCTGCGCACCCCGATCTCACGCCTGAGTTCACCGATACGCGGAGCAAAACGGTGGAAGCTGGAGGTGGCCACAAAAGCGAAGTTGTACGCGGCGAGATCCGCCCGAATCTGCTGCGCACTGCTGCGGCGCTCAATATCCACACCCAGCGCAGCAATCATGTCACTGCTGCCGCAACGACTGGTAACGCTGCGGTTGCCATGTTTCACAACCGGGACCCCCACCGCTGCCACCACAAACGCCGCCGTCGTGGAAATATTGAAGGTGCCCGCGCGATCACCGCCGGTTCCACCGATATCGACCGCGTTGTCGAAACCGGTCTGCAGCGGTGTACTGCGGCTCAAAATGGCGTCGACCGCCCCCGCTACCTCGTCCGCCGTCTCGCCTTTGCGACTGAGCGCAACCAGCGTCGCAACGATCTGCAGATCGCTGAACTGGCGATTGAGAATGGCCTCGACCACCTGTCTCGTTTCCAGCCTGGACAAATCGGCCCGTTCTTCGACCAATTGACGAATCACCTGGTGGTAGTCGGAACAAGGCAGCTTTTTGGCTTCCTGCACCGCACTCATGCCTGTACCTCGTAGCTGTAACGCATCTGTTGCATGACCGAGTCCAGAGGCAGGACCCGCCCAAGGACATAACCGATATGTTCCAGGGCAGCCAGGTGGCGCGCCTCGCTGGTGCCGGCCACGCATTCGCGCGGCACCCAGACCCGGTAGTCCAGCTGCAAGGCGTCCTGAGCCGTGGCACGCACGCAAACGTCAGTGGCCACACCGGTCAACACCAGCGTATCGACCCCCAGACCCTTGAGCAGCAAATCCAGGTCGGTCGAAAAGAAGCCGCTGTAACGGCGTTTCACCAGGACATAATCACTATCATGGGGACGCAGTTCGTCGATGATTTCGACACCTGGCGTGCCTTCGACGCAATGCTCGGTTTCGCCATATTCAAGTTCCAGCCCGAAATCGACTTTCTGCTTGCGGTGCGACTCGCGGGTATAGATGACCGGGATCCCCAGGGTCCGCGCCAACCCGGCCAGCTCATGGATCAGCGGTACGATGGTGCTGGCGCCCTTGCAGGCGATGGGTGCGTCATCATCGACAAAGTCGTGTTGCATATCGATCACCACCAGCGCGATGTTGTGCGGGACTTTGACCGTTGTGAAAGGTGATTGCATCGTGCTCTTCCATTCCATTGAGGTGAGTCAGGCAAAATCGGTGGCCACTATCCGGGCCAGGGCGGCATAACTGTCTCGGGTAGCCGCAAGGTCATCCAGGTGGTCGAAGCACATGATGTGCAATACGCCAAAGCCTCCGGACTGCTCCTGCATGTCCTCAATTCGCTGCCTGACCGTTTCAGCCGAGCCCACGATCCAGCAATGCTGCGCGACATACTCGACAGTGACATCACTGTCCGGCACATCAGGGTGATGCTTGAGCAACCCCAAGGCGTTGTTGCCCGCCAGCATTGGCAGATAATCCTCGCGAAAATAGCGGCCCATCTCACCCCCCACCGAACGTCTCCATGCCTCTTTATCGGTATCGGCGACAAAGAAGGGGCGGCTCACCCGCCACATGTCTCTTGAAGGCGCAACGCGTCCGGCCTCAAGGGCTCCGCGTTCCACGGCGGCCCAATGGGTATGCAGGTACTGGGGAGTGAAGCAAAAACTGATGGGAATCCAGCCATTGGCACCGGCAAGCCCCAAGGTGGCTGACGAGGCCGAAAGACCGGTCACGCCAATCGGTGGGTACGGCTGCTGGAGCGGCTTGAGGTGGTAACCCGAACATTTGTCCATCTGGTCGGCAGGCCGCCGTACCGTCCAGTACTTGCCGCGATACTCGAATGGACCTTCGCTTTCCCAGAAGCGGGTCATGATAGCGATCGACTCGGCGGTCATCTCGCGATGCGCACCGGACTTGTGATCGATGTTGAACATTTCCAGATCGAGGTTGGTGCCACTGGCCCCGATTCCGACCATGAGTCGGCCTTCGGAAATATGGTCGAGCAAACAGATGCGATGAGCCAGTTCCGCCGGGTGATGGAAAGGCAACATGAAGGCTCCGGGAGCCAATTTGATGCGTTTAGTTTTGAGTAAGGCTTGTGCGATCAGAATATCGGGTGAAGGACATGGCTCTGACGGCATCATGTAATGCTCGCCAATCCAGGCTTCTTCAAAACCAATGCGGTCCAGGTACTCCAGCGTATCCAGATCGTGGAAATGACCGTCACGAATAGATCGATGGCGCGGATGCGCCGGCATCATGAATGCTCCCAACTTCATCGGGTGTTCCCCCTCAGGTCCGTCTATGGTGGTCGTACAGGCTTGTATATACATATATGCAATTTAGCGGCCAGCCTTCGTCCGGGCGCACCCAAAATTCCTGAACGCCACATAAGACATTGGATCCAATGTAAAAAAAAAACGAAAACAGTAGACCCAACCGATCTTTGGGCCGATGAGCTCGAAGGTTTTTTTGCACCACGGCGATACACTCGGTAACAAGTTCTCGGAAATAAGTGCGTGGCGGTGACAACTAAAGAGAGTGCTGGAAAATGGCGAGTCCAGGTCAGACCCGGCCTGTCATCCATGCCCAAAAAAGCTTAGGGAAACGCTGAAAAGCACTCCCGTTATTAGCCTGCAAGTCACGCCACTCCTGGGCTGAAAGAGCGTTTTCCGCTCTTCGCGCGCCCATAGTTCGCGCTCCAAATTGATACGTAGCGTTTTTGAAAACGTACTCAGAGTGACGTTGTCCAGTTTTTCGCCAAGAAAAAAGTCCACCAGTGCGGCGATCGCTATCGGGCTACCTGCCTGGGCACATTGACTGCAGAGGCGCTGGCCAACCCTCAATCCATCAGCAAAGACAAGAACAGCAAACCGCTGAACATTCCCGACAATGCCCAGGTCATCACGTATTACTACAGCATCGAGAACCTGCCGCAGGCCAAGATCGATTGCGAAACCGGTGGGGGAAAATGGACGGAGAAGTAGCTGTTTTATGAGCTGAAGGCATCTTCACCTGATCGCTGCCCCTGGTAGCGACCAGATGGGTTGGCACGCAGGCTGCGTCCAGTCGACGCCGCATCAAGGATAGCGCCTGTCGAAAATTGCGTGGCAGAAACGACAAAGGCCTGCATGAGAAACCTCATGCAGGCCTTTGATAAATATGGTGCCCGAAGCCGGAATCGAACCGGCACGCCCTTACGAGCGGGGGATTTTAAGTCCCATGCGTCTACCAGTTTCGCCATTCGGGCGGTAGCGCGGTAAAGCAGTCTGAAAACTGACCAATAACGATCTGGCAGTTCTGACGCTTGTGCAACAGAGGGGGAAATATATACATCCCGCCCCGGTGAAGCAAGTTCGCAAAGATCCTTTTCAAGACTAAATCTTGCAGGACTGCGAAAATAAAAAAGCTCCGTAGATCATGGATCTACGGAGCTCGTTTAAAGTGGAGGCCGAAGTCGGAATCGAACCGGCGTAGGTGGATTTGCAATCCACTGCATAACCATTTTGCTATTCGGCCTCAAACATCTGACGTCAGTAGAACGACATCAAACGTGTAAACTCGTATCTGGAAACAAGATTCTAATCTAGCTTCCAACCCTTTGAAATCTAAGGGGTTTTCGTGTTCCCTAAGCAGGAATGGACGCAATTCTGGACTGGTTCGAAAGGCATGTCAAGAACTGGAGAAAAATAATTCGAGATGCGCGATCGCCGATACCCGGTCGCTTTCGAGCCTAACACTTCAGCGCCACAGAAAACGCTACCTATCGCAAGATGAGTGTCGGTTTTTGATCTTGTGCCCTTTAATGACTGACCGCCACCACCCGTTGCAACCGCTGCCGATACTGACTGGGCGTCTCCTGCATTTCATGACGGAAATGCCGATTGAAATTCGACAAGTTGGCGTAACCCACTTCAAAGCAGATATCCGCAACGCTGAAACTGCTTTGCGCCAGCAAACGGCAGGCACGCTGGACCCGCAGCTTGCGCGTCAGGTCGACGAAGGTATGGCCCGTGGCGCGCTTGAAGAATTTGGAGAAGGCCGGTTCGTTCATGTCCAGGCGCTGGGCGATGACGGCCATGCGCAACTCATCCGCGAGGTCGTTGAGGATGTAATCGAAGACAATACTCATGCGCTGGGCCGTCAATGCGTCGAGCATCGGCGCATATTGCAGGCTGGCGAGCGTCTGTCTTTCGCTGTCGGGGGCCGATGCCAGCAACTGCAGCAACGACAGGAACAGGCACAACCGCTGCAATCCTTCGCACTGGCCCATGTCTTCCAGCAGTCGGGCCGCTTTCTTGCGGGTCACGCCGTGAAATTCGATGCCCTGGGCCGACTGGCGAAACAGGCTTTGCAACTCGCTGAGTTCAGGAACCTTGTCGCGCAGTTGCATCAGCATCTGACCATCGAATTGCAACACAACATCGCGGCCGGCAATCACCTCCCCTTTGCCAAGATCGCTGATCCAGTCGTGAGGCAAGCCAGGGCCGATCAGCGCGACATGGCCGGCCTCGAACAGGCCGATGTAGTCACCAGCCAACAGCCGTCCGCTGCCTTCGCGGATCAGGTGGATCTCGAATTCCGGATGATGATTCCAGCGCGCAAGGTCGAAGGGATAGTCATGCTCATACCAACGAAAGCTGTGCTGGGGCTCGTTCAGAATGACTTCAAGCGCTGGCGGCTTGTCTGCAGTTACGTGATGGTTCATCACCCTGGCGATTCCATTTTTGTTGGTTTTATCAAGGCTACCGCGAAGCCCGGGACGAGTCGAAGCTGATTCAAAACTCCACGGCGCTGTTATCAGACTCACCCTAAACAGGCAGCAAGCCTAGCGCGCTGTATGGCGGCCACTGATACTTTTTTTCCATGGCCCTGCGCGGTTAAAAAAGTATCAGTGGCGCGTGTGCCGTTCATTTGTTCACCGCTTGGGTTGCTGTAATCCTGTGGTCATCCCGTTGCGGCGATGACTCGCACCGTGGATTACAACAACAATAAGAGCCTCTGCCGCCCAAGGCGCAGAGCGGAGAACACGATGAAGATCATTCCAAGCGCGTTTTTTCTGTCCGCCGGCCTGTCCTCTGCCCTGCTCTGCCAGGCTGCCGAAACGGTGACCATCGCCACCGTGAACAACAGCGACATGATCCGCATGCAGCGGCTGTCCAAAACATTCGAACAGCTGCACCCGGACGTGAAGCTCAACTGGGTGGTACTCGAAGAGAACGTGTTGCGTCAGCGCCTGACCACTGACATTGCCACTCAGGGCGGCCAATTCGATGTGCTGACCATCGGCACCTACGAAACACCATTGTGGGGCGCCAAGCATTGGCTGGAGCCGATGAAAGATCTGCCCGACAGCTATGACCTCGAGGATATTTTCCCCTCGGTTCGTCAGGGACTGTCAGTCAACGACACGCTCTACGCCCTGCCGTTCTATGGCGAAAGCACCATCACCTATTACCGTACCGACCTGTTCAAGGACGCTGGCCTGAGCATGCCCGAGCACCCGACATGGACGCAGCTCGGCGAGTTCGCCGGCAAGCTGCACCAGCCGGATAAAGAGCGGTATGGAATGTGCCTGCGCGGCAAGGCCGGTTGGGGTGAGAACATGGCGCTGCTGACCACCATGTCCAACGCCTTTGGCGCGCGTTGGTTCAACGAGCAGTGGCAGCCGCAACTCACCGGGCCGGAATGGACCGCCGCCGCTAACTTCTACGTCAACACCCTCAAGCAGTACGGTCCGCCGGGTGTTTCGAGCAATGGCTTCAACGAGACGCTGGCCCTGTTCAACAGCGGCAAATGCGCGATCTGGGTCGATGCCAGCGTCGCCGGCTCCTTCATCACCGACACAACTCAAAGCAAGGTGGCCGATAAGGTCGGCTTCGTCGCGGCGCCTACGCAAGTGACCGATAAGGGCTCGTCCTGGCTCTATGCCTGGTCGCTGGCCATCCCTGCGACGTCCAAACACAAGGAAGCCGCCAAAGCCTTTGTGACTTGGGCGACCTCCAAGGAATACATCCAACTGGTCGCCGAGAAGAATGGCATCACCAACGTACCGCCGGGCACCCGCATGTCCACCTACAGCGACGCCTATTTGCAGGCGGCACCCTTCGCCGGTGTCACGCTGAAAATGATGCAGCACGCCGACCCTGCGCACCCGTCAGTTCAACCCGTGCCTTACGTCGGTATCCAGTACGTGACCATTCCGGAATTCCAGGCCATCGGCACGTCGGTCGGCAAGCTGCTGTCCGCGGCGCTCACCGGGCAGATGCCGGTGGAGCAGGCTCTGGCCTCGGCCCAGCAAACCACCGAACGCGAGATGAAGCGCGCGGGTTATCCCAAGTAGCAACGGCTTGGTGCAATCACTGTGGGAGCGGGCTTGCCCGCGAAGAGGCCGGCACATTCAACATTGATGTCGTCTGACACGCCGCCTTCGCGGGCAAGCCTGCTCCCACAGGGTTCTTCGCAGACTCACGACCGCTTTCAATGCCCTCAACGGGGGCGTCTCTTTAGCTCTTACGATTGGATGGGAAAAATGAAACGTTTGGAAGGAAAAAGCGCCCTTATTACCGGTTCTGCCAGAGGCATCGGGAGAACGTTCGCGCAAGCCTATGTCCGCGAAGGCGCTACGGTCGCGATCGCAGACATCAACCTTGAGCGTGCGCAAGCCACCGCCGCCGAACTGGGGCCGAATGCCTATGCGGTCGAGATGGACGTGACCGATCAGCAATCGATCGACGGTGCCATCGCGGCGGTCATCACCACCGCAGGCAAGCTCGATATCCTGATCAACAACGCGGCGCTGTTTGATCTCGCGCCGATTACGGAGATTTCTCGCGAGAGCTACGAACGGCTGTTCTCGATCAATGTGTCCGGCACCCTGTTCACGCTGCAGGCCGCGGCCAAGCAGATGATCCGCCAGGGCCACGGCGGCAAGATCATCAATATGGCCAGTCAGGCCGGTCGACGCGGTGAAGCGCTTGTTGCGGTGTATTGCGCGACCAAAGCGGCAGTAATCAGCCTCACGCAATCGGCCGGTCTCAATCTCATCCCCCACAAGATCAACGTGAATGCCATCGCACCGGGTGTGGTGGACGGTGAGCATTGGGATGGCGTCGATGCACTGTTCGCAAAATATGAAAAACGGCCGCTCGGGGAGAAGAAAAAGCGGGCGGGTCAGGAAGTCCCGTACGGACGCATGGGTACGGCAGACGATCTTGTCGGCATGGCGATCTTCCTGGCATCAAACGAAAGCGATTACATCGTGGCGCAGACCTACAACGTCGATGGCGGCAACTGGATGAGCTGACTCGCATTGAACCCGACTTGAAGCCCATACCGAACAGGCCATGTCTACTGCACGGTAGACATGACCTTCTTACGCCGCCTTGCACATCAATCAATCAGGGCCAGCCGATGCCTCAAAGTCGAAACCGATCCACCGATTGCGAAAGCTGACCCGCCAAAGTGGACAGCTCATCGGTGGTCGAGGCGGTCTGGTTGATGACCTTGCTATTGCCTTCGGACATGCCGGCAATCATTTCCACCTGATGAGCGATTTCGTTGCTGGCCAGGCTCTGCTCACCGATCGTGCGGCTGATGTCATTGACCAGCTCAGTGGTGCTGAGCGTGGCCTGGAGGATTTCGCGGATGGCGCGCTCGACGTCGGCGGTCACTGCCATGCCTTTGTCGACCTGCGCGACGCCCGCCTCCATGCTGGTGACCGCTTCACGGGTGCTTTGCTGGATGCGCGCGACCATGGCGGCAATTTCCTGGGTGGAGGCGCTGGTACGGCCCGCCAGGCTGCGCACCTCATCGGCCACCACGGCAAAACCACGGCCCTGCTCACCGGCGCGAGCGGCCTCGATGGCGGCGTTAAGTGCCAACAGGTTGGTTTGATCGGCGATGCCCTTGATCACCTGAATGATGCTGAAAATCCCCTCGGATTCTTTGTCCAGTGTGCGGATCACCTGGGCCGATTGCTGCGCCGAACGCGCAATACCGTCCATGTCGCTGACCACTTGATGGATCACCCGACCGCCGTCCTTGGCCAATTCCTCGGCCTGGTTGGCCATGTTTAACGCACGCTCGGCATGCCGGGTGATTTCCTCGATGCTCGCGGTCATCTCACTGGCGGCCGCGGCCATGGTGCTGGCGGCGACGCTTTGCTGCTGGCTGCTGCCCGCGACCTGATGGCAGCCGCTGCTCAGTTGCTGACTCATGCCGCTCACGCCATGAGCGTTGCTGCGAACCACTTCGATCATGCCGCGCAGGTCGCGTTGCATGGTCGCCAGGCTGCGAATCAAGGTGCTGGCTTCGTCCTTGCGGGTGGGTTCTACGATAGGCTCGCTCAAGTTGCCATGGGCGATGCTCTCGGCGATGCGACTGGCGATCTGCAACGGCCCCATGATGCTCAGGATGACCCAGCGCCCTTGGGCAAGCAGCAGTAACAAACTGGCAATGAGGACCGTGCCGAGAGTGAAATTGGCACTGCTGATCGCTTGCGCAGTGCCTGCACTGGTCTGTTGGGTGTTGGATTCGATCAGCTCGCTGAGGGCGCCCATCTGGTCTTCCAGTTGGCTGAACGCGGTATTGAACGTGCCGAGTTGCTGCTGTGCGGTATCCGGATTTTCCAGCGCCAGCGCGACAATGCGTTCGGCGGCACCGATGTATGAATCCAGGCTGGGCTTGATCTTGTTCAGTGCGGCCTTGAGGGTGGTATTGACCGGCAGCTTGAGGTTGTCACCGAGCATCTCCCGAAAATGCCCCGCATGCTCATCGAGGGAGCTGCGCACTTCTGCTTTGCTACTGTCGCTTTTACCCAGCCCAACCAGCATCGCCGACAGCACATCCGCGCGCAGCGCATCGTGCATCATGTCGGCTTCAAGGTGGTTGCGCAGCGCGGTCATGCTGACCTCGTTGTCACTCACCGCTTCAGCCATCCGGGTATTGCCCAGATAGCTGACCAGGCTCACGATCAGGGCGGTGAGCAAACTGGTGCCGATCAACAAAAACAAACGCAACTTTATGGACATTTGATGATTCCCCTGACGGCATCTGCATGCTCGGCTGACGTGCTTTGCTCTTGGGGTTATCGACTGTTCCAACCGGTTACTTAGGCCTATTTCCACGCAAGCCGTTTTTAAGCGACCTGCGGTATGCCTTATCGCGTTTTGATCTTGTGATTCGGCGACGAGAGTTCTCAGTGGCCGCGAATGTAATGCTCCAGTTGCCGAATCAAATCGGCCTGCTCGACGATGGCTTCCTTGACCAGGTCGCCAATCGACAACAGCCCGATCAGTTCGCCGCTATCCAGCACGGGCAGATGGCGCAAATGACTGTCGGTCATGACCGCCATGCAGCGTTCGATGCTCTGCTGACTGTCGGCGGTCACCACCGGCGCGCTCATGATTTCGCGCACCGGCGTACCGACCGAAGATCGCCCCTGTAGAACCACTTTGCGCGCATAGTCGCGCTCGCTGATGACGCCGACCACCTGCCCGTCTTCGATGACGGGCAACGCGCCGACGTTCTTCTCGGCCATCATTTTCAGGGCGTCGAGGACCATCTGATCCGGCGCAATGCTGTGCACCTGTTGGTTTTGCACGACTTTCAGTTTGAGCAACTGTGCGGCTGTCTTCATCAACGTTCTCCGATACGGTTCAGGGCGGCAATCAAGCCGCCGCGACTTCCACGACGCCGGCGTTCAGGCGCACCGGCCATACGCGCAAGCGCTGTTCCGGGTACTCCAGGCAACTGCCGTCCTCAAGACGGAAATGCTGTTTGTAGATCGGCGACGCCACCACCAGATCACCCTTGAGGCTGCCGATCAGTCCGCGACCGATGACGTTCGCACCGGATTGCGGATCATGGTTGTCAATGGCGTAGAGCGTGCGACCTTCGGCCTGCGGCAGGTAGAACAGCGCCACCTGCGCGCCGTCGAGCCAGACGACGACGCCGGAGTTGCTGACCAGATCCTGCTCGCTGCACACCGCCTGCCAGGCTTGAGCATTGGCGGCCGTGGCAAGGGCGTTGACACGCTGGGTATTGGACTGACTCATCAGGCATTCTCCTCGGTGACAGGGATAAGGTTGAGTTCGGCGGCCATGATCGGCCGGCGTTGACCGCGTTCCTGAACAAAATGGATGTCCGGATCCGGGCGTTGATCGTTGACGAAGGTGCGGAAGCGCTTGAGTTTTTCCGGGTCCTTGAGGGCATTGGCCCATTCGCATTCGTAGCGGTTGACCACCAGTTGCATCTGCGATTCGAGTTCCGCGCCAAGCCCCAGGCTGTCGTTGATGACCACGTCCTTGAGGTAATCCAGGCCGCCCTCCAGGCTTTCGCGCCAGACCGAGGTGCGCTGCAATTTGTCGGCGGTGCGGATGTAGAACATCAGGAACCGGTCGATGTAACGGATCAGGGTTTCATCATCCAGGTCGGTGGCGAACAGCTCGGCGTGGCGTGGGCGCATGCCGCCGTTACCGGCCACATAGAGGTTCCAGCCGTTCTCGGTGGCGATCACGCCCACGTCCTTGCTTTGTGCCTCGGCACATTCACGGGTGCAGCCAGAGACGGCGAACTTGAGCTTGTGCGGCGAGCGCAGGCCTTTGTAGCGATCCTCGAGGGTCAGGGCCATTTTCACGCTGTCCTGCACGCCGTAACGGCACCAGGTGCTGCCGACGCAAGACTTCACCGTGCGGGTCGATTTGCCATAGGCGTGCCCGGTTTCGAAACCGGCCTCAATCAGCTCGGACCAAATGTCCGGCAACTGATGCAACTGCGCGCCGAACAAGTCGATCCGCTGGCCGCCGGTGATTTTGGTGTAGAGGTCGTATTTCTTCGCCACCACGCCAATCGCGATCAGCTTGTCGGCTGTGATCTCGCCCCCGGCGATGCGCGGCACCACCGAATAGGTGCCGTTTTTCTGCATGTTGGCCATGAAGGTGTCGTTGGTGTCCTGCAACGGCACCAGCGAGGCGTCCATGATCGGCTGGTTCCAGCACGAGGCGAGGATCGAGCCCACCGCCGGTTTGCACACGTCGCAACCGGTGTGGCCGCGGCCGTGCTTGGCCAGCAGTTCTTCGAAGGTGATCACCCCTTCTACCCGCACCAGTGCGTAAAGCTCCTGACGGGTGTAGGCGAAGTGTTCGCACAGGCTCTTGTCGACACTGACGCCACGGGCAATCAGTTCGTGTTCGAACACTTGCTTGAGCAGCCCGGCACAACCGCCGCAACCGGTGCAGGCCTTGGTCTGCGACTTGAGCAGACCGAGGTCGGTGCAGCCACCGTCGATGGCCGAGCAGATCGAGCCCTTGGTGACGTTATGGCACGAGCACACGGTTGCCGACTCGGGCAACGCGCCCGGGCCCAGGGTTGGCGCGCCGGTGGACGATGGCAGAATCAGGCTGGCCGGTTCTGACGGCAAGGCAATGCCGTTCTGCATGTATTGCAGCAGGGTGTCGTAATAGCTGTTGTCGCCAACCAGCACCGCGCCGAGCACGCGTTTGCTGTCAGCATCCACCACCAGGCGACGATAGCTGGCCGTGGCTTCATCGATGAACTGATAGCTGCGCGCACCCGGCGTCTGGGCGTGAGCATCACCGATGGAGCCTACATCGACGCCGAGCAGTTTGAGCTTGGTCGACATGTCGGCGCCCTGGAACGGCTCGGCGACTTGATGACACAGCAGCGACGCGACGCCACGGGCCATCTGATAACCGGGAGCGACCAGACCGAAGAGGCTGCCATTCCAGGCGGCGCATTCGCCGATGGCATAGATATTCGGATCGCTGGTCAGGCACTGATCGTCAATCACCACGCCGCCACGCGGACCGATGTCCAGCGCACATTGACGGGCCAGCGCATCTTGCGCGCGGATCCCGGCGGAGAACACGATCAGGTCGGCTTCGAGGAATTCGTCATTGGCAAAATTCATCCGGTAGCGGTACTGCTCGCCGGCACTGATCGACTGCGTGCCACGGGACAGATGCACACCCACGCCGAGCCGCTCGATTTGTGCCTTCAGCGCCAAGCCACCCTGCTCGTCCAGCTGCACCGGCATCAGGCGTGGGGCAAATTCCACCACATGCGCTTCCAGCCCCAGGCTTTTCAGGGCATTGGCGGCTTCCAGGCCGAGCAGGCCACCGCCGACCACCACGCCGCGCCGGGCATTGGCCGCCGCGGCACGAATCGCGTCGAGGTCTTCAAGGGTGCGATAGACAAGGCGCGAGTCGCCTTCCGCACCTTCAATAGGCGGCACGAACGGATAAGAACCGGTGGCCAGAACCAGTTTGTCGTACGAGACGCACCCTTGTGCGGTAATCACTTGGCGTCGCGCTCGGTCGATTTCCAACACCGGCACGCCCAGATGGAGGGTGACGCCCGGCGTCTGGTACAGAGAGGCTTCGCCCAGGGCCAGCGACTCGGCATCGCGACCGCCGAAATACTCGGACAGATGCACACGGTCGTAGGCACGCATCGGCTCTTCGCTGAAGACATGCAGCCGATAGTGGTCGAGGGCGCCGCGCTCGATGAGCTGCTCGACACAATGATGGCCGACCATGCCATTGCCGATCACGATCAGCGTTTGCAGTTTGTTCAATGCGGCAACATTGGAATTCATAGTAAGCACCCAGCCAAAGCCAATCACGGTTAAAAAAAGCAAAAAAAAACGCCTGAAACCTCTCGGTTTCAGGCGTCTTTGCCTGTTCTTCGCGGTGTTCGACCTGGCGCCTTCGCCGGATCCACCGATGTTGCCCACGACCTGCTCGGCCGGTCGATCTTCGTTGATCGAGTGGGCTGCCCACCTGTTTTCGATGGACCTGAGAGGATCAATGCAGCCTTTGTGCCAGTCGGTGATCGATACTTCATTTGCGTTGCAAAACTTGCGACTGAACAACCGGGGAATCCACTTGCAGCCTGCGCAATAGCGAGTTTTTCAGGGGTTAGACGGTGTTTCAGAAACCGGGGCGCGGAACAGCTACGGGCACTCACACAGGGTGAAAACTCGGTGCCGATGCACATTTTTATGGCATCGCGCTTTATAAAAGTGCATGCAGCGGTCAATACCGCTCGCGACAATGCCAGTCAGTTAAGGGTGATACTGAACCTGTGGCGAGGGAGCTTGCTCCCGTTGGACTGCGAAGCAGTCCCATTTTGGGGCCGCTTCGCGGCCCAGCGGGAGCAAGCTCCCTCGCCACACAAGCCCACCCACACGGATTGCGTGTTTTCGAGGTTTTCAGCGCTTGTAGGACGTGCGCGTCAGATCACTCAACATTGCCGGAAAGCGCGTGTTTAAAAGCCCTGAAGGTTACTTCCTGAAAGCTACAAGATCTTGCGCCGTTGCCTACGCGTACGCCAGAATCCGCCGGCTTGTGCGTCTGGGGGCTGCTCGGTAACTTGGTTCCCGTCACTGCCCATCAGTGATCGGGTTTAGCAGCCCGGGGTTACAAGCAAGGTGCACAAGCTCTTGTCAGTCAGGCATTACCATGCCTGCACTTGATGGTGGTTGTGCGCAGGGCGCCTTCGGGCGCGCCGGCTTTGCTAGCTTCCCCGGTCTGCTAACCTGCGTACAGCTGCCTCCCTCTCGTTTAGCAGCAGAAGGATTGGCACCCAATCAGAGAAGCCAGCTTATGTTCAAGGTTACGCCAAACCCACCGGACACCGATCCGGTCTCCCCTTACGAACCCGACTCAAAAAAACTCAACGACGCCGCCGAGCGGGCTCTGAACTTCCACTTCCCGTCGAATGCCGACATCAAAGCCACTGCGCGTAAACCCAGCAAGCTGTTTGCCGTTGCCCCAGAGGCGACTGCCGAAACCCTGGCGGTTTTTTTGGTCGAGACGCTGGCCTCGGTCGATGTGATGGTCCATCACTTGGTCGATCACCTGGAGGGTGAGTCGCGTCACGCGCTGCTGGGTATTTCGAATAGCATCATGGTGGCGGAGATCACCGCGAACCGGGTGCTGGATCAAATGAATCCGCCTGAGTAGGTGCGGTCTGCTGTGGTGAAAGGGGTTACTTGCGTTGGGCTGTGCAGCGGTCCTTTTTTTTGGGGCCGCTGCGCGACCCAGCGGGAGCAAGCTCCCTCGCCACGGGTTTCTCGGTGTATCTGCCTACTGGCTGGCAGGGCTTTGTGTCGGGCCCGGGGTACCGCGTTATCGCGGCCCGAGCCTTCGGCGGCGCCTACAGATTGCCCACGATCCCCTGCCTGTCTTATCTTCCGGTGTTGCGGTGGTATTGGCCTGCCCTCAACTGGTAGCCTGAGCGCCCTTGCCTGCATGTCTCTGATGGATCACCGTCGCGCGAAGACGCCTCGATGGTCACTTCATCCCTTTCAATCAAGACAACGGTGACTCTCTTGATCAGCAGCACCTCCGCATTTGCCCGCGATATCGACGGCAAAGCCATTTCTGCCCAGGTTCTCGACGAGGTCCGGGAAGAGGTTCTGGCCCTGGCCGGCCAGCAAATCTATCCCGCCCTGGCGGTCCTGTTGGTCGGCGACGACCCGGCCAGCCACGTTTATGTGCGCAATAAACTGCTGCGCGCCAAGGAAGTCGGCATCCGCTCCCTTGAATACCGTCTGCCGGAAACCGCCAGTCAGGCCCAGGTTCTGGAACTGATTGCCCAGCTCAACGCCGATCCCACGGTGAATGGCATCCTGGTGCAACTGCCCTTGCCGGATGCTATCGATGAACAAGCAGTGATTCATGCCATCGACCCGATCAAGGACGTGGATGGTTTTCATCGGGAAAATGTCGGTGGACTGGTGCAAGGCTTCGAGGTTCTGACCCCGTGCACGCCCAGCGGCTGCATGCGTCTGTTGCGCGAGACCTGTGGTGATGACTTGAGCGGCTTGCATGCGGTGGTCATCGGCCGTTCGAACATTGTCGGCAAACCGATGGCGACCTTGCTGTTGCAGGCCAACTGCTCGGTCAGCGTGGTGCATTCGCGCAGCGTCGATGCCCCGGCGTTGTGCCGGTTGGCAGATATCGTGGTCGCGGCGGTGGGCCGGCCAGAGTTGATCGACGCCAGTTGGCTGAAACCCGGTGCGGTGGTGATCGATGTCGGCATCAACCGCATCGCCAGCGAGTCCGGCAACCGTCTGGTGGGCGATGTCAATTACGCCAGCGCCCGCACCGTCGCCCGTGCGATCACCCCGGTGCCCGGTGGCGTCGGACCGATGACCATTGCCTACCTGCTGAAAAACACCCTGATCGCCAGCCACTTGCAACGCGCAGCGCTGGCCCGCGGGCAGCAGCCTGTGGACGACCTGGCGTTGAATTGAGCACAACGCACACGGCCCATTTCAAGGTGGGCCGTGTCGGTAATGTCAGTCAGGCGCGGAACCTGTGGGAGCGGGCTTGTGCTTAATCATCATCAGGCGTCGAAGACGCGATTACTTCCCGGCGTGCAACACCTGCGCTTGCGGCATCGCCGAAGAGTGGTGGTTGAGAATCTTCCACTGACCGCCCACTTGTTCATAGACGAAGGTGTAACGCGCCTGCACCTGACGGGTCTTGCCATCGGCCTCGGTCAGGAAAAAGGTGTAGACGCCGCTGTCCATGGCCACATTGGCGCCCAATGGGCGGATCTCACGGTAGTTGATCTGCCCCACCGGCTTGAGCGCCATGAAGTGGTCGAAGTAGTCCTTGATCTGCGCCGGGGTGGTGCGCACCTTATTGGAAACCGTCGGCTGCAGCACGGCGTTCGGCGCATACAGGTCGACCACGCTTTGAACATTGCCGCTCTTCAACGCGCTATTCCATTGATCAAACAGTGCGGCGATTTCACGATCCTTCACGTTACCGGGCTGTTCGGCCACGCTGCTGTAAACGTAAGGCACTGCCTCCAACGCCTGGGCCAACGGCGCGGTCAGGGCGAACAACAGGGCGATGGTTGATGTCTTGAATTTCATTGCGCTATTCCAATGGTGGTCGATGGCGACACTGTGCCGCTCGAAACGCCACCCGCCATCGGCCAACCGGAGTCATTTGCCTATGCCATTCGGCAGATAGCGCCCTGCCCCGTTAACAAGGTTTAATGACGCCCCTGCCCGAACGGGCGTGTCTGCGCCGGAACCCGCCCATGCAAATTCCTGATCATGACCCCGGTAGCGCCCTGGCCATTCGCACCCAATATCGGCAATCGCAAAGTCGCGCCGCGCGCCTGCGGCTGCTGGTGGATACCGGCCAGGAACTGACGCAACTGGCCCCCGAAGCGATGCGCCAACGCGTGCTGCAACGGGCCTGTGCCTTCCTCGCGATGGACCACGCGTTATTGCTGGAATGGGACGAGGATGCGCAGGTCAGGACCACCGCCAGTCACGGCAGCCGTGATCGTTTAAACAGCCTCGAACACCTCGCCGATACCGCGATGCGCACTCCGCAATGGCAGGAGCAGCCGAGCGCAATCCTGCCCAATGTGCTGCGGGTGCCTTTGCGCGGTGGTGATGGCTCGGCCTTCGGTGCGTTGGTGCTGGCCAACAGTGTCAGCATCAGTGCGCCGGACACCGAGGACATCGAATCCCTGCAGTTGCTCGCCACCCTGCTGGCCGCGCACCTGGAAAACCAGCGTCTGCTGGATGCCTTGGTCGCGCGCGAGCGCACCATGTCCGATCTGGTGCACAGGCTGTTCAGGGCACAGGAAGACGAACGCAAACGCATGGCTTACGACCTGCACGACGGCCTCGCGCAAACCCTCGCCGGGCTGCATCAGCGTCTGCAAGGTTTTGCCGGTCGCTGCCCGCCACTGCCCGACGAACTCGGCACGGACTTACAGACGATTCTTGCACTGGCCCAGCATTGCGTCGGTGAAGGCCGGCAACTTATCAGCGGCCTGCGCCCGACGGTGCTCGACGACTTTGGCTTGCTGAAGGCGGTCGACAAAGAAGCGGATCGCCTGCGCGACGCCGGGATCAAAGTGAACTGGAGCACGCGTTGCGAAGCACGCTTGCCCAGCCAGGTGGAAATCGCCCTGTTCCGGATTGCCCAGGAAGGTATCAACAACATTCTCAAACATGCGCAGGCCAGTCACGTCGTCCTCTCGCTGGAACTGCACGAAGGGCAAGCCTCGCTGCGGGTGGACGACAACGGCAAAGGTTTTGCCATGGAACAACGCCTCGACACCTGCGGTGCCCGGCACTTGGGGCTCGCCGCGATGCAGGAGCGCGCGAGCCTGCTGGGCGGTGATTTCACCTGCGTCAGCCATGCGCATGGCGGAACGCAACTGCGTGCCACCGTGCCCTCCGACCTCAATGGAACAGCTCAATGACTGAAGTTTTACGTCTGGTTCTGGCGGACGATCATGAGGTCACCCGGACCGGCTTCGTCGCGCTGCTGGCGGGCCATCCGCAATTCGAAGTGGTCGGCCAGGCCCGCGATGGCCAGGAAGCGGTAGACGCGTGCGAACGTCTGCTACCCGACATCGTCATCCTCGACATTCGCATGCCCGTGCTCAATGGGTTGGGCGCGGCGCGAATTCTTCAGCAGCGCCTGCCGACCCTGAAAGTGGTGATCTTCACCATGGACGACAGCCCGGATCACCTGGAAGCGGCGATGAATGCCGGTGCCGTGGGCTACCTGCTCAAAGACGCCAGCCGCGATGAAGTAATCAACGCCCTGCAACGCGTCGCCGCGGGTGAGGAAGCCCTCAATAGCGCCGTCAGCGCGCGTCTGCTGCGGCGCATGACCGAGCGCAACGCCAGTGGTGCCGCGCCTGCCGAAACCTTGACCGCCCGCGAACGCCAGGTCCTTGGATTGGTGGCCAGCGGTTTCAGCAATCGTGAAATCGGCGAAGAACTCGGCATCACTACGGGCACGGCCAAGGCCCATGTGGAACGGGTCATCGGCAAACTCGGCGCCGCCGACCGAACTCAGGCCGCTGTCCGTGGCATTGCCCTCGGCCTGGTGACTCAGTCATGAAAGTATCAAGCGCGCGCCGCTGGGCCGATCTGCCATTACGAGGCAAAGCCCTCGTGGTGATTTCCCTGCCGTTGGTGATCCTGATGCTCTCGCTGGTGCTGATCTACATCACCGAACGCCAGACCGCACGCGCGGAAGAGGACGTGCGCCGGGTGCTGCTGGTGCAAGGCGATATTCAGGCGGTGCACACACTGCTTGCCGAGGCCGCCGCCAGCGTGCGCGGTTATTTGCTGACTCGACGCGAGGATTTCCTGCCGGGTTATCGGCAAGCCAAACCCTTGATCGAATCCGCACTGCGACGGCTCGACAGCAACGTTCGCGACGTGCGGGTGCGCAAACACCTGGAGGCGATTACTCCGTTGATCGAGACCAAGGTCGAGGGTCTGGTTGAACTGCTCGATGATCGCAACGCCACACCCGAGTCGATCACCACCATCCTGATCAACAACAAGCACATCCTCGACGAATTGCGCGAACGCATCAGCGCCATGCGCACCCTTGAAGACACGCTGCTGGCCGAGCGCACGGCGGCCGCCGCCTCCACTCGACAGCGGTTGTTGTTCTCCACCCTGCTGGCCGCGGCCTGCGGGTTGTTTGGCGCCATTGTGGCGGTGCTGTTCCTGTCCAAGGGCATCGTCGCCCGGGTCAAACAGGTCCAGGGCAACGCACAACGCCTGGCACTCGGTCAGCCGTTGTTGCCGCAACCGCCGGAGAACGATGAGATCGGTCAATTGGGCACACGTCTGGTCGAAGCCGGGCTGTTGCTGGCCGAACGTGAACGGGCCTTGCGCGATAACGAAGAGCGCCTGCGGCTGATCATCGACGGGGTGAAGGACTACGGTATTTTCGCCCTCGACACACAGGGCTTCGTCACCAGTTGGAATGCGGGCGCCGAACGGATCAAGGGTTATACGGAACAGGAAATCGTCGGCCAGCATTTCTCGGTGTTTTATCTGTCGCAAGAATGCCCGCAGCATCCCGACATGGCACTGCGCGAGGCCACTCGCGACGGTCATTACATGGAAGAGGCGTGGCGTTGCCGCAAGGATGGCAGCCGCTTCTGGGCCAGCGTGGTGATAACCGCGCAATACGACAGCAGTGGCGCCCTGCGCGGATTCTCCAAGATCACCCGCGACATCACCGATCGCCGTGCCGCCGAGATCGCGCTGAGCACCGCACGGGAAGAAGCCGAACGCGCCAGCCGCGCCAAAAGCGAATTTCTGTCGCGCATGAGCCACGAACTGCGTACCCCGCTCAACTCCATTCTCGGCTTCGCACAACTGCTGGACATGGACTCGCCCAAGGGGCAACGGGCGCAGATCGGTCACATCTTGCGGGCCGGACAACACTTGCTGACGCTGATCAACGAGGTGCTGGACATCGCCAAGATCGAGGCCGGGCGCCTGCCCCTCAACGTTGAAGCCGTGCCCTTGGCGGTGGTGCTGCAAGAAGCCCTGACGCTGGTTTCCCCGATGGCCTGCGACGCCGACATTCAGCTGGTTGAACTGCCGATGCTGGCCGCCGACAGCGCAATCGTCGCCGATCGGCAACGCCTGGTTCAGGTGCTGCTCAACTTGTTATCGAACGCGATCAAATACAACCGCCCCGAAGGCAAGGTGCACATTGAAGTCAGGATTGTTCAACAGCGAATTGCCGTGGCGGTCTGCGATACCGGCAAAGGCATTGCGGCCGATCGACTGGAGCAACTGTTCAAGCCGTTCGAGCGCCTGGAGACCGATCCGAACGTGGAAGGCACCGGCCTGGGCCTGGCCTTGAGCAAGAGTCTGTTGGAAATGATGAACGGCAGCCTGACCGTCAAAAGCCTGCCCGGCGCAGGTTCCAGTTTCACCCTGGAGCTGCCCTTCGTGCGCCTGCAACCAGCCATCAAGCCGCTTGCTGCACGCATCAACTACCCAACAGTCACAGCTGCCCTCACCGCTCCCGATTATCAGGGCAAAGTGCTGTGTATCGAAGACAATCTCTCGAGCCTGGCCCTGATTGAAACCCTGCTGCAACGACGACCGCACATCCAGTTGCTCTCAAGCATGCAGGGGCAAATGGGTCTGGACTTGGCTCGTCAACACGCGCCGCAACTGATTTTGCTCGACGTGGTGCTGCCGGATCTTGATGGTTTCAATGTTCTGCAACGCTTGCGCCAGTCTTCCATCACCCGCGCCATTCCAGTGCTGATGATCACCGCCGATGCCAGCGACCTCACTCATCTGGCATTGCTGGAAGCGGGAGCGACGGCGGTGCTGACCAAGCCGATTCACATCCCTTCATTCCTCGCCCATCTTGACCAGCATCTACCGGAGCCCGCGTGAACACCGACCTGCGTATTCTGATCATCGACGACCAACGGCCCAACCTCGACTTGATGGAGCAACTGCTTGTCCGCGAAGGGTTGACCAACGTACTGAGCAGCACTCAGCCGCTGCGAACCCTGGACCTGTTCAACAGCTTCGAGCCTGACCTGGTAATTCTCGACCTGCACATGCCGGAGTTCGACGGCTTTGCCGTACTGGAACAACTCAACCGGCGCATCCCGACCGGCGAATACCTGCCGATCCTCGTACTCACCGCCGACGCCACCCGCGATACCCGCCTGCGCGCGCTGGCCCTGGGCGCCAAAGACTTCATCAGCAAGCCGCTGGATGCCCTGGAAACCATGCTGCGCGTCTGGAACCTGCTTGAAACCCGCGCGCTGTATAAAGCCCTGCGCACTCTGGTCCCGGCAGATCAGATTGAGTTGCTGCGCCAGTTAAAGCCGCACCCAGCTAGCTGACTGAAGGGGCGGAATCACTGATGCTTTGCTACTGAATGTCAGGTCCCGGGGTTGGCTCGGTATTTTGGCGACCGGCTGCAGAAAGCCCAACAAGGCTTGCTGGGTGTCATGCCAGGCTGTCGGGTGTTCCATATCGAGGAAGTGCCCGGTGTTCTTGATGGTCTGAAACTGAGCCTGACGGGTATGGGTCGCAAACAGCCGGGCATCTTCCACCGACGTGTATTCATCCCATTCACCGTTGATAAACAGCAGCGGGACGTCGATGGCATCGGCACAGGAAACGTAGCAGTGCGTGTCCTGAGTCAGCACCTCATTGACGTGAAAATGCATTTGCCGGTATTCGTGCTCGTCCAGGCTACTGACATGGCGTTCATTGAAACGCTTGAACAGCGACGGCAGGTGCTTGCCGATGGTGCTGTTGATCAAGCGCCCGACATTGCGCCGATCGCAGGCCTGGAGAAAATGCCGGCCGCTTTCCAGATAATCGCGCATCGGCGTGTTGATCCGTGCGGCGAATGAACTGATCACTGCCTTTTCGATTCGTCGCGGATGCTGCGCCAGCGCCAGCAAGGTCGCCGCCCCGCCCCAGGAAAAGGACATCACATGCTGCGCGCGAAAGTGCTCGATCAACTCCAACAGGATGGCGGCCTCGTCTTCCTTGCGGATCGGTTGGTCGTGCTGGTTGTGCTGTTTCGATTGACCGGCGTAGGGCTGATCGTAGAGGACTACGTTGAAGCGTGGCCGAAGGTAGCGCACCGTCTGGGCAAAAGATGCGGTCGTTGCCAGCGAGCCATTGACCAGAATAATGGTCTTGTCGGCGGTGGCGTTGAGATAATGCTCGGTATAAACCTTGTACTTCTTACCAATCTCGACGATCGCAGTTTTCAGCATCATGTCACTCTCTTCCTTGAACAAAATTGGATCAACACCCAGCGTGAATGACTATCCGGCTTCCTCCGGGCAAGCCTGACAGCACGAACCAGCGACAACGGTACAAGGGCGCTGAGATGAACGCCATGACCACCAAGTCACAAACCGACCAGTGGCTCACAGTTAAGCAGGGATTCTTCCGTCTGCAAGTACGCAAGCTTGAAAGAGGCGGTCCTGACGCATCGCCAACATCCGCCTATGATTGTTTATTGACCCACCTTCATCAGTTCCAGGGCTCTCGCCCCCTCACCTCAAATGAGGAGTTGAAAGATGTCGCTGACGCTTTACTACCATCCGCTGGCGTCGTTCTGTCACAAAGTACTCATCGCGCTTTACGAAAACGGCACCGAATTCGAGAGAAGGATCATCGATCTCGGGGACGCTGCCGACCGCGCAGAACTTCAGGCATTGTGGCCAATCGGTAAGTTCCCGATTATTCGCGACCATGCTCACCAGCGAAATCTGCCGGAGTCCAGCATCATCATCGAGTACCTGGATCGACGGTACCCAGGCAAACACAGACTGGTTCCAGACGATTGGGATAGCGCGCTGGAGGTCCGGTTATGGGATCGTTTCTTCGACCATTATGTACAAGTGCCGATGCAACAGATTGTCAGTGATCGGCTACACGCGACCAACGGTGATTTGACCAGGGAGCGGTCTACGCTGGAAACGGCGTACGGCATGCTCGAGCGCCGGATGGCGTCCAGAGTCTGGGTGGCCAGCCCGGAGTTCAGCATGGCCGATTGCGCCGCCGCCCCGGCTCTTTTCTATGCCAGCACGCTCGTGCCATTCCCCGATGACTACGGCCATTTGAGCGCCTATTTCGACAGGTTGGTACAGAGACCGTCATTTCAGCGGGTGATCGACGAAGCCAGGCCCTGGTTTTCGTTGTACCCGTTTGCGGATGCCATCGAGCAACGGTTTCTGGCGCCGGATAACACATGAGCGGCTCTGACTGCCTTCGCGCCTGTTGCCAGTCGGACGGGCTGGAGCGCGAAGGGACAGTTGCCGGTTTGTAAGGGAATGCGCGATCAAAAACGCGGTTTGATCGTCTTCCAGTCAGGCTTGTAACGCTGCATCTGCTTCACGTCATTGCGCTGACGAATGCCGCAGGTCAGGTATTGATCATGCAGCGTGCCCAATTGATCGTGATCCAGCTCAAGGCCCAACCCTGGCGCACGGGTGATTTTCACGCAGCCATCGACGATGGGTAGCTTGCCGCCCTTGATCACCTCTTCGTCCGGTTCCTGCCAGGGGTAATGAGTGTCGCAGGCGTAATCGAGGTTGGGCACCGAGGCGGCGACATGCGCCATGGCCATCAGGCTGATGCCCAAGTGCGAATTGGAATGCATGGACACGCCAAGACCGAAGGTGTCGCACATTTTTGCCAGCGCCTGAGTGTCGCGCAGCCCCCCCCAGTAATGATGGTCGGCGAGCACGATCTGCACGCTGTTCAGGGCCACGCTACGGCGGAACTCATCAAAGTCAGTGACCACCATATTGGTCGCCAGCGGCAAACCGGTGCGCTTGTGCAACTCGGCCATGCCATCGAGACCCGGCGTCGGGTCTTCGTAATACTGCAGGTCATCACCCAGCAGTTCAGCCATGCGAATCGAAGTTTCCAGCGACCAATTGCCGTTCGGGTCGATGCGCAGCGGGTAACCGGGAAAAGCTTTTTTCAGCGCCTTGATGCACGACACTTCGTGCTCCGGAGGCAGTGCGCCGGCCTTGAGCTTGATGCTCTTGAAACCGTAGGCCTCGATCATGCGTCGGGCCTGGGCGACGATCTGCTCTTCGTTCAGCGCTTCGCCCCAGCTATCCGGTTTGTACGGTGAGTCGATGTGTTGCGCGTACTTGAAGAACAGATAGGCGCTAAATGGCACTTCATCACGAATCGCCCCGCCCAGCAGGTCCACCAGCGGCATATTCAGGGAATGCGCTTGTAGATCGAGAAACGCCACTTCGAACGCCGAATACGCATTGCTCACCGCTTTGCTGGCGTGAGAGCCAGGCGCCAGTTCCGCACCGGCGATGCTTGGGGTTTTGTTTGCCGCCACGGTGGCCTGCACGATAGCGCGCAACTGGTTGAGGTTGAACGGGTCGAGACCGATCAGCTGACTTTGCAATTGCTGTTGAATCGCCAGCGCCGGGGCATCGCCGTAGCTTTCGCCCAGGCCGATGTAGCCGTTGTCGCTCTCGATCTCGATGATCGAACGCAGCGCGAAGGGTTCGTGAATGCCGCTGGCATTGAGCAGCGGCGGATCACGGAAGGCGATGGGGGTGACTGTGACGCGTTTGATTTTCAAGAGGCAGCTCCCTTTGGCTCGGTATTCAAGGCTTGATGACTGACAGGTTTTTTCGGTGCCGCGGCGTCGACCGGTTTACCGGTGAGCGAGCTGCGCGTGTCGCCACGCGGTGCAGTGCGGGCAAAAAAGATCACCACGGCCGCCACCAGCGAAGTCGCCGCCAGGCCGTACAAACCGCCTTCGATGGAGCCGGTGGTCTGTTCCAGGAACCCGAACGCGGTCGGCGCCACGAAGCCGCCGAGATTGCCGATGGAATTGATCAAAGCAATCACCGCCGCGGCGATGCGCGCATCCAGATAGCCTTGGGGAATCGGCCAGAACAATGCTGAAGCAGCCTTGAAACCAATGGCCGCAAAACAGATGGCGACGAAGGCGAAGATCGGCCCGCCGGTGGTGGACATGAACATGCCGAACGCGGCGATCACCAGCGTCACGGCCACCCAGGCCTGTTGGTACTTCCATTTGCTGGCCATGGCGGCAAAGCCATACATCGCCAGGATGGAGATGATCCACGGGATCGAGTTGAACAGGCCGATCTGGAAGTCGCCCAGGTTGCCCATTTTCTTGATCATGCTTGGCAGCCAGAACGTCGCGCCATAAATCGTCAGGGCGATGGAAAAGTAGATAAAGCAGAACAGCGCAATCTGCCGATCGGCGAGCAATTTGAACATCGACGGTTTGACCGTCTGCACGGCTTCGCGAGCCTGCTGTTCCAGGGCGATGGCGCTGACCAGTGCATCCTTCTCTTCGACGCTCAGCCATTTCGCCTCGCGTGGATGGGATTGCAGCCAGTACCAGACAAACCCACAGAGCACGATGGAAGCAAAGCCTTCAATCAGGAACATCCACTGCCAGCCATGCAGGCTGAGACCGTTGACGTGCAGCAGCGCGCCGGACACCGGACCGGAAATCACCGAGGCAATGGCTGAGCCGCTGAGGAAAATCGCCATGGCCTTGCCCCGCTCGGTCGACGGTAGCCATTGGGTGAAGTAATAAATGATGCCGGGGAAAAACCCCGCTTCGGCGGCGCCGAGAATGAAGCGCAGCACATAGAAGCTGGTTTCGCCGCGCACGAAGGCCATGGCCATCGCGGCCGCGCCCCAGGTGAACATGATGCGCGTCAGCCAGGCGCGAGCACCGTAGCGTTGCAGCAACATATTGGACGGTACTTCGAAGATGGCGTAACCGATGAAAAACAGCCCGGCGCCCAAGCCATAGGCCGCTGCGCCAATGCCCAGGTCGGTTTCCAGGTGGCTGCGCACGAAGCCGATGTTGACCCGGTCGATGTAGTTGACGATGAACATCACCACGAACAGCGGCAGCACATGGCGCTTGACCTTGGCCACTGCTCGGGCGAGGACGCTAGGGTCCGGCGGACTCTGATGGTTATTCAAGGGGCGACTCCCGTTCATTGTTTTTTTAGGGGAGAAACGATCATGGACGCGCCTATTGATCCCGTCTAATCTAACTTGGCACTCGATTGATACCCGGATTAGATCAATGTTCGAACTGACGCAACTGCGCTGCTTCACCACCGTGGCCACCGAACTCAATTTTCGCCGGGCCGCCGAACGGTTGAACATGACCCAACCACCCCTCAGTCGCCAGATTCAATTGTTGGAGCACCACCTGGGCGTCGAGTTGTTCACCCGCAGCACGCGCAGCGTCGCTTTGACCGCCGCCGGCCGTGCCTTTTTCATCGAGGCGCAGAACCTGCTGGAGCGCGCTCAGCAAGCCGCCGTAACAGCCCGGCGTTTCGCCGAAGGGGACATCGGTACGGTCAACATCAGCTTCGTCGGCAGCGCCGTTTACGAGTTCCTGCCCAAGGTCATCGCTGAAGCGCGGCTCAAACAGCCTCAGGTCAAAATCGATCTGTCGGAGATGAACACCTACCAGCAGCACGAGGCCCTTCGCGCCCGCCGGATCGATCTGGGCATCGTCCGCGCGCCGTTGCTGGAGCCGGGCTACGCCACCGAATGCCTGGTGCGTGAACCTTTCGTATTGGCCGTCCCCCACAATCATCGGCTGGCCAGCGCCGAAACCGTGTCCGTCAAAGACCTGGACGCACAACCCTTCCTCATGTACTCCCATGCGGCGTACCCGCCGTTCAACGAACTGCTGACCGGTATGCTCCGCTCGGCCCGCGTCGCCCCGGAATATGTGCAATGGCTCGGCTCGTCCTTGACCATCCTGGCTCTGGTCAACGCCGGAATGGGCCTGGCCCTGGTGCCGCGCTGCGCCACCAGTGTCGTGTTCAAGAACGTGGTGTTTCGCGATATCGATCTGGGGGAAGGCGTGCAGAGTGAACTGCATTTGATCTGGCGCGAGAACAACGACAACCCGGCGTTTGCGATGTTGCTGGAAGGGATTCGAAAGGCTGTCAGAGATGGCTGGGGGTTGTGAGGAACCCCTACAGTTACGCAGCGATCGTCGCGATGACATTTTCATTTCATGATCGCTCCTCTTGTATGATGCGCCGCTTCAAGCGTGAGCCGCAGGCTAAGACTCGCCAAACCCAGGCCCGCAGTCGTCGAGGATTTTTCATGAATAGGCTTTACCGGACCTCCCGCCAGGGAGTGGCCGCCCCGCGGTTCGCGCTCAATCCCCTGAACCTGGGCTTGGGCCTGCTGCTGTCCAGCGCCGTGCCTTCGGTCTGGGCCGCCGCGACCGAACTACCGGCGGTGTCCGTTACCGGCGAAGACACCTCCGGTTATCAGGCCGACAGCGCTTCGGTCGGTGGTTTCGAGGCGGCGCCATTGCTTGATACGCCGGCCTCGATTTCGGTGGTCAATGAAGCCTTGATCAAGGATCAGCAGGCCCGCCTGCTCAGCGAAGTACTGCGCAACGATGCTTCGGTGGGTGAAAGCTATGCGCCGGTCGGCTACTACGAAAACTTCGTCGTGCGTGGCTTCTCCCTCAACTCTGCCAGCAGCTACAAGATCAACGGCCGCGCCATCACCGGCGAACAGAACGTCGGGCTGGAGAACAAACAGCAAGTGGAGTTGCTCAAGGGCCTTTCCGGCCTGCAAAGCGGTGTCAGCGAGCCCGGCGGGCTGGTCAACTACGTGACCAAGCGGCCTGCCGATGTGCGTTCGGTCACCGTCTCCACCGATGATCGCGGCAGTGGTTACCTGGCCACTGACGTCGGTGGCTGGTTCGGCAGCGAGCAGCAGTTCGGCCTGCGCGCCAACCTGGCCCACGAAGACCTCCATTCCTACGTCGAACACACCAATGGCCAACGCGATTTCGCCTCGCTGGCCTTTGACTGGAACATCAGCCCCGATGCGCTGCTGCAACTGGACGCCGAGTACCAGACCAAGGAACAGCGCTCGGCACCGGGTTATCAACTGCTCGGCGGTTCCAGCCTGCCGCACCACGCCTCGCCGAAGAAGCTGCTGGCACACCAGAGCGGTTCAAAGCCGGTCACCACCGATGCGCTGAACCTCAACGGCAACTTCGAATACCGCTTCAGCGAGCAGTGGAAAGGCAGCGTCAGCGCCTCGCGCAGCCGCGTGGTGATCGATGACTACAGCTCGTTCGCCTGGGGCTGCTACGGCTCCGCCAGTTGCGCCAGCGCTGCAGTGCCAAATTACTTCAGTCCCGAGGGCGACTACGACATTTACGATTTCCGCAGCCCCGACGATACCCGCCGCAACGATGAGGTGCAGGCTGCCCTTAGCGGCCGCTTCGAAACCGGCGGTCTGGGTCACGAACTGAGCGTGGGGACTAGCGCGTTCCGCCGCGTGGTGGACAAACGTGATGCCATCAACCAGATGATCGGCAGTGCCAACATCAACAGCGAGCCGGCTGATTTTGGCCGCTACGAAGGCCCGCTCAACGATTCCTACCGACGCCTGGACAGCCGCCAATACGGGCTGTTCTTCAATGACCGGATCAGCTTCAACGAGCAATGGCAGGCAGTGCTTGGCGGGCGCGAAGTGCGCCTGGATGAAGAGACCTTCGACAGTCAGGGCGACACCACCCGGCACACTCAACGCTATGAGTTTCTGCCCCAAGCCGCGCTGATCTACAAGCCGGTGCAAAACCTGTCGCTGTACACCCGCTACAGCAAGGGCTTGTCCTTGGGCGGCGAAGCGGCGTGGTTCACCACCAATGCCTATGAAATCCTCGCGCCCACCGTATCGCGACAAATCGAGGCCGGCATCAAATACGACTGGCAGCGCATCAGTCTGGCCGCGGCGCTGTTCCAGATTCGCCAGGCCTATCAGTACTCGCGACCGAATGACGACGGCACGTTCACGTTCACCCAACAGGGCGAACAGAAAAACACCGGGCTGGAGCTCTCGGCCAATGGCTGGGCCAGTCAGCGCCTGCAGATTTCTGCCAGTGTCGCGGCGATCCGCGCGCGGGTCACCGACAGCGGCACGCCCGCTTATGAAGGCCACCAGGCGATCAACGTTCCGACCCTGCGCGCCAGCCTCTACGGCGACTACGCCCTGCCCTGGTTCGACGGCCTGGCGCTGCTCGGCGGAGTGCAGTACAGCGCCAGCAAGTACGCCAACCGCCAAGGTGAAGTGCAGACCGGAGCCTACGCCATCTTCAACATCGGCAGCCGCTACAGCACGCGCATCGACGGTTACGACACGGTGTTCCGACTGACCGTGGACAATCTGTTCGATAAACGCTACTGGCGTGACGCCGGTGAATACATAGGCGATGGTTACGTGTTCCAGGGCGCCCCACTGACCGCCCGGCTGAGCGCTTCGATCAACTTCTGATCGTGCGCGCCGATTGTTTCCGTTAAGGAGTCCAGTCCCTAGCGTCGCGCCAACTCATGCCGGATGCATTGCTCGTAATACGTTTGCTTGATGCCGGCAGGCTTGAGGCGCGAGGGACTGTTGTAGGTTTGTTCGGTAATCCCCATGGCCGTCATGCGCATCCACGGCCGGGGGAATTTGCGCGATTGCAGTTTCTTGCGTGCCCCGTAAAGCGTGAATCCGGAAAGCTTCGACGCTTGCGCGTCTGCGGCTATGTCCGAGCCCCAGCTGCAGACGAAACGACTGTTATTGCTCAGGTCCTTTGCCTGAACCTCAAGCGAAAGAGTCACCAGGACAAACGTTGCAGCCATCCATACCAAAGTCCGCATATCGCCAATGCCTAACCTTCTGAAAAGAAAGCAAGTTTGACAACCAAACGGACATCGGGGGGCCAGCAGTTCGCCTCATTCTCATCTGTTTTTTGGTCTAGATCGGCAGAGCAGAGTCTCCTTCACGGTGTCCGAAACTTTTTTGAGCTTTAACCGAGCCTTGCAGTCTCTAGTTTGAGAGCGTCGTGGTTATCGACAGATCATTCGCGGCGAGCGCGCTGTCAGGCGGTGGAGGCAATCGATGTCCGACCTTGAGCATGTCACTCAGCCCTTTAATGCCAGGCTGGTGATGATCGGCTTTGGCTGTATCGGAAAAGGCGTGCTCCCGCTGCTATTGCGTCATCTTGAGCTTGAACCGCAGCGACTGTTGATCCTCAGTCCCGATGAAGAGGGACGCTTGCTCGCACAGAAATTCGGCGTCGCCCACCGAACCGAGAAACTGGATCAGAACAATTACGAGGCGGTACTGGAGCCTCTTTTGAGCGCTGGCGACTTTCTGCTCAACCTCTCGGTGGGGGTATCGAGCCTGTCCCTGATTCAATTCGCCCAGCGTAAAGGCGTGCTGTATCTGGACACTTGTATCGAGCCGTGGGAAGGCGGTTATACCGACCCGGACAAATCCCTGTCCGAGAGATCCAACTATGCATTGAGAGAAGCGGCACTCCGGCTTCGGGGTGAAAGCGCGCAAGGTCTGCCCACCGCCATTTTGACCCATGGGGCCAATCCGGGGTTGGTGTCCCACCTGGTCAAGCAGGCACTGATCAACCTCGCCCGGGATTTGGGTGACACAACGCCCCTGCCCGCTACTCGCGAAGAATGGGCGCAACTGGCCAGCCGACTGAATATCCGCTGCATTCACATTGCCGAGCGCGATTCGCAGTATTCATCGCAACATAAAATCGCCGATGAGTTCGTCAATACCTGGTCAGTGGACGGTTTCATCAGTGAAGGCAGCCAACCGGCGGAATTGGGTTGGGGCAGCCATGAGAAAGCGCTTCCCGAGGATGGCTATTACCACGCCTTCGGGTGCCAGGCCGGAATCTACCTGCAACGCCCCGGCGCCTCCACGCCGGTTCGAACCTGGACACCCTCGACGGGGCCAACCCATGGGCTGCTCGTGACCCACAACGAAGCCCTGTCGATTGCCGATTACCTGACCCTGGGCCAGGGAAGGCAGCCGATTTACCGACCGACCGTCCACTATGCTTATCGGCCCTGTGACGATGCCCTGCTATCGATGTATGAACTCGCCGAGCGCAACTGGAAACCCCAGACTGGCGAACGCCTGCTCAATGACGACATCGAGGGCGGCTGTGACGAACTCGGTATTCTGCTGATGGGGCATGCCAGAAACAGTTATTGGTATGGCTCGCGCTTATCGATCCACCAAGCCCGGGCGCTGTGCCCCTGTAACAGCGCTACTAGCCTGCAAGTGACGGCGGGAGTGCTGGCCGGTGTGATCTGGGCCATTCGCAATCCTGAACGCGGCATCCTCGAGCCGGATCAATTGCCCTTCAGGGAGATTCTGCGGATTTGCATGCCCTACCTCGGGAATGTAGAAGGCATTTATTCCGACTGGACGCCGCTTACCGGACGTCACTCACTGATGCCCGAGCACACCGATGAATCCGATCCGTGGCAATTTTTGAACGTCAGGATCACTTGAAGGCCTGACGTGGTTTGCTCCACGCCAGGCAACGGCTCAAATACCGGATCCGTTCTGAAATGAGTCGCCCGAACCGGGCTCTCTCTGCCAGGCCCGGTGCAGAAGATCGATGACTTCTTCGTCCGATGTCTGCGAAAAATCCGTGTACCAATGTCCGATCGAAATCAGCCAATCGGGGATCAGCGGGCAAATCAGCTCGTCCACTTCGTCGCGCAACGCCTCTGCCGTCTCAAGCGGTGCCACCGGCACGGCAACGACGATGCGAGACGGCGTTTGCAGGCGCACAGCCTGTATCGCGGCCATCATCGTGGCACCTGTCGCCAGGCCATCATCGATCAGGATCACCACCTGATCCTTGAGCGCCACAGGTGCGCGCGATGCACGGTATACCCGCTCGCGACGCGACAATTCCTGCGTTTCCTTTGCAACTACGCCATCGAGCGTGCGTTGATCGATACCATTCGCCCGCAACGCGTCATCATTGACGATTTGTATGCCGCCACTGGCAATCGCGCCCATGGCGAACTCCTGATGAGATGGCACCCCCAGTTTGCGCACCAGCATCAGGTCCAGGCGAACCTCCAGCGCCGTGGCCACTTCATAGGCAACCGGAACGCCGCCACGGGGTAAGGCGAGGACGATGACATCGGCTCTTTTTGCGTATTTAAGCAATGGCTCCACCAGGCCTCGGCCGGCATCAACCCGGTCATGCAAGATGGTTTGCAATGAAGGACTAGTCATTTGAAAACCTCCCTGGGGCGGGAGCCCCAAAAACGGGCGTTCGTTTGACGGCGGCCATCATTCCAATAGGGGCGTGCGCCCCTAGACCGCCAGAATGCTGCAAGGTACCTGGTACAGAATATGTTCCGTCGTGCTGCCAAGCAGCCGCTCCAGACCACGGTATTGAGCTCTGCCCATCACGATCACATCCACTTGATGCTCATCGGTGAATTCGCTCAGTACCGAGACCGGGTTCCCCATGACGAAATGCCGACAGTCAGCGGTCACACCGAACCGAGCGGCCAACTGGAGAAAAGATTTTTCCAGGTCGCTGCGCAGCTCCCGGGTAAGCTCCGCGAGCGTCAGACCGCCGTCCATATCCGCCAGAAAGGCTGCCGAAATGTCACACGCGTACAGCAGATGCAGCTCGGCATTGCACTGCAGCGCAAGGCTCGACGCCTGCAGGATGATCCGGTCATTGAGTTCACGGTTCGAAGGCTCGGTGTCTGACACGTCAACCGCGGCCACCACCTTCTGCGGCAAGGCATGGCACTCACCCCCCACCAGATAAACCGGGACCGGACAATGGCGCAACAAACGCCAATCCAGCGGCGTGAAGAATGCGCGCTTGAGCACGGGTTCATGCTGCACTTGCTTGATCAACAGATCGGGCTGCATTTGCGTGACGTGGTCAAGGATGTCCTGGCGCATGTTGTCGGCCCATGCGACTTCGGTCGTCACCTCGATCCCCCGGCCGTGCATCTTTACCGCCTGCTCATCGAGCCAGTCGCGGTGCTCTTGCAGGTAGGTCGCCCGGGCCATTTTGCGGTCGCCTTCTTCGAGCAGCGACAGAATGTCCAACGAGGGAATCAGGCCGGCGATGTGCAAGCTCGCCCCGCTGGCCTTGGCCAGGGCGGCGCCATGGTTTATCGCAGGAGAATGGCGCAGCAGCGGGTTGATGATCAGTAATAACCGTTGATACTGGCTCATGATCTGACTCCAGACAGGTTGATCCTCGACGCCGGCTCGAGAATCCAGCATCAGGCCCAGACTCCGCCCTTAAAGCCTCTTAAGCGTTGATTTATATCAATTCCTTGAATAAGGCATTGCAGGGGCCACTTGAAAAGAATAGTTCACAACGGTGCTGCGCAACTCGTGCCGGACTCATCCGCGATGGCCGTTCGCCTGAAAATCGGCGATTTGCTGCCACATCGCGATCGGGTTGGAATACATGGGGAAATGCCCGCACTGCGCAATCGGCGCCAAGCGCACCCCCTGGGCCTGGATATGCGGCAGATAGGACAATGAAGCGTTCTGCTCGCCGTACATGAACATGCGCGGGCATTGCAGGCCGAGGAACTTGCCCATCAAATCGGCGTTGTCGGAGAGATCAACCATCGACTCGAAAATCCCGCGCACCGCACCGGCACGAACCTTGTGCCGCAAACTGGCGGAATAAAGCGCGCTGGCATAAGCCGGTGCGTGCCGGGCGCGTTCGATGAAGGCGGTGAAAAATACCTCAGGATCGTCCGCCGGGTAATCGACGATCTGCCGGCTGAGGAAACAGTCCTCCGGGGCGATGTTGCCTTCGATGTCGACAAAGCTGAGTACCCGGTCCGGGCATTGATGAGCCAACATCAGTGCGGTCAGTCCTCCCGTGGAATGGCCGACCAGATGAAAACGTTCGATACCGAAATGCTCTAGCACCTGCAACGCGGTCTTCAGCAAAAAAGGGATGGAAATCCGCGAAAGGTCACTGCACTGGCTATCCCCGCAACCCGGTGCGTCATAAGCAACGAAAGGATGACCGGCGAATGCAGCCTGCTGCACGATGTCGGCATAGTCTTCCTTGGTCGAGCCAAACCCATGCAGGAACACAATCGGCGCCAATACACCGTCGCGGTGAAGGGTGGCGATGTTCAACTGGACGCCCTCCACCGTCAGAGGGATGTGCGTTTGAGTGAAGGTTTCGGGTTTGGACACGTGATGGATTCCTTGAGTAAAGAGATTACCGCCGGGCCGCAAATGCGGTTCACTGTGGCGAGCGAGCTTGCTCGCGCCGGGCTGCGTAGCCCCAGAAATCTGACAAACTGCCTAGTTTTGTGAGTGCTGCGCACTGAAGCGGGAGCAAGCTCCCTCGCCACAGGTTGCGCCGGCAGGCCGTCAATTTCGCGGGGATCGGGTCTTCTGTAAATTCCTCATTCGGGAATACCGTCATAGGTCAAACCTATCAAACTGTTTTTTGGAGCCGGGCGACCACCTCCTCCACCAACGGATTCGGCCGATCCACATTCCAGGCCACCGCAGTCGTCACTACGTTGAGCGGCTGGCTCAGGGGGCGCAACACCACATTATCGGGGGCCAGTTTTTTCAGCGACGCCGGCACCAAGGCGATGCCTTGCCCACAACTGACGAAAGCGATTTGCGAAGCGACGGAGCGCACTTCATGCAGCACGCGCGGGGAAAAACCACTGGCGCGACAGGTCGCGATCAGATTGTCGAAGTACACCGGGCTGACCTTTCGGGAAAACATCACCAAGGGCTCGGTGGCCAGGCTCGACAGGCTGATGCGCTTGCGCGAAGCCAATGGATGGTCGCTGGGCAAAGCCACGACCAGGCGATCCTCGGTCAGCGGCAGCGACTTGATCGAGGCCCCCAGGTCACCGTCCAGACGGGCGAAGGCCAGGTCGATGTCCCCGGCTTCCAGCGCAGGCACGGCTTCGACGCTGTCGATTTCCCGCACCGACACGGTGAGGTGCGGGTAATCGATCTTCAGTTGCTCGATCAACCCGGGCAACACATCGAACATCGCCGTGGAAATCGCGCCGACGGTCAACATCCCCGACTGCCCCGCCACCGCCTCCTCCACGGCCAGTTCCAGGCGCTCCAGTTGTTCGGCGAATTTGCGCACCGCCGGCAGGATCGCCGCGCCCACCGGAGTCAGTTTCGCCCCTCGCCGCGAGCGGTCGAACAGCCTGACCTTGAGCGCCTGCTCCAGCACCTGAATCTGCTCGCTCAGCGGCGGCTGGGACATTCCCAGGCGTTTGGCGGCGCGGCCGAAATTCTGTTCTTCGGCAACGGCCAGGAACAACCAGAGGTGACGAATCAAGCGGAAATTGATCATGGTTATTCCATAGGTTTAACGTATGTAACGCTTCTGTGATTAGTAATATACCTATCAAATCGTCTCGCTGACACTGGGCGCCTCCGTCACCACTGAGGCTTCCCCATGATCAATAAGAGTTTGCTGGATCGCTTGGCGGCGCTGGACACCAACACGGTTTCCGACGCACTCGACTTCCTCGGCCTGCCGGGCGCCACCGTGGGGCTACGCCCGCTGTGGAACTGCCCGAAGATCGTCGGCCGCGCCAGTACCGTGTTGCTGGCTCCTAAATCCGACAACGTCCCCACTGTGCACCTGATTACCCCAGTGGTTGAACAGATCGACAGCGACGATCGTGTGCTGGTGATCACCGGCGGTATCGAAGGTATTTCCTGCTGGGGCGACATCCTCGCCAACGCGGCGGCCGGTAAGCAGGTGCGCGGCACGGTGATCGACGGTTTCAGCCGCGACATCGACGGCAGCGAAGCGATTGGTTATCCGGTTTATGGTCGTGGGGTCACCATGATCAGTGCGCGCAATCGGGTGGTACAGATCGATTCGGCGGTGACGATCAAGGTAGCCGGTGTCGACGTCAGCGAGGATGACTATGTCATTGCCGATACCTGCGGAACCGTATTCGTCCCCCAAACCTATATCGAAAAGGTCATCGATCTCGGCGAGCGCATCGCCCGCCGCCAGGGCGGCATGGTCGAGGCCGTTCGCAGCGGTCGTTCGGTGGCCGAGGTGATGCACGACACCCAATTCGAAGCGATCCGCGTGGAGCACGCCTGATGAATCTTGAAGATCAAACCCTGGTCGCCTTGTTTGAAGGCCTCGACACTCCTGGCGTCTCCGATGCGCTGGACAAGCTCGGCCTGCCCGGACAATGCCTCGGTGTGGCACCGCTGGACAATTACCGCAAGGTCATCGTCGGACCGGCGTTCACCGTGCAATACGTCTCGGCCAGCGTCCCGCCGGGCACGGTGGGCGACTTCATCGAAGACGTCGCGCCCGGCGACGTAGTGGTCATCGACAACGGTGGCCGCACCGATTGCACCGTTTGGGGCGACATCATGACCCAGTACGCCGGCACCCGACAGATCGCCGCCACGGTCATCGACGGGGTGTGCCGCGATGTGAACAAGGCGCTGGGCGATGGCTACCCGATCTTCAGCAAAGGTCGCTTCATGCGCACCGGCAAAGACCGCGTGCAAGTGAAGTCGGTCAACCAGCCGGTGTCCATCGGATCGGCGCGGGTCTGCTCCCGTGACATCGTGGTTGCCGACGCCAATGGCGTGGTGATCGTGCCCCGCGCCCGAGCGGCTGAAGTGGCGGCGTGTGCCCGCCAGATCGAATCGGTCGAAGCCGACATTCGCGCCCTGATCACCCAAGGCAAAAGCCTTAAAGAAGCCCGGGCCGCCCTGGGTTATCACAACCTGCAGAGGAAAGTCTGATGACCACGTTCCCCTTCCCCCAGGATTTTCGCGCGCGGGCAAAAGTACTGGGCACCTCGACTCTGTATGAAGCGTCCCATCTGCCCTGCGCAGTCGACAGTGCGATCCGGCCGATCTGGGACGGCGCCTTCATCGCCGCCCCCGCCTACCCGCTGGAATGTTCGCCGGGCGACAACCTGGCCCTGCATCTGGCGATGGAACGAGTACCCCGTGGCAGCGTACTGGTCGTGGGCACGGGCAGTTTCATCGCCGGTTATTGGGGCGAGGTGCTCACCGTGGCGGCCGAAGCGGCTGGCGTGGTCGGCCTGGTAATCGATGGTGGCGTACGCGATATCGCGGCGTTGAAGAAACGCCAATTCCCGGTATTTGCCCGTGGTATCTCGGTCAAAGGCACGGTCAAGGCCAGCGCCCCTTCGGTGGGACAACCATTCAATTTCAATGGTGCTTTCGTGGCGCTGGGCGATCTGGTGGTGGCTGACGACGACGGCGTGATCATCATCCCCAAGGCCGATGCGGCACGTACCCTCGCAGAAGGCGAGGCGCGCGCGAATAAGGAAGCGCAGATGATGCAGGCGCTGACCGAAGGCCGCTCGACCCTGGAACTGATGAACCTGACAGACTGGAGAACCCGGGCATGAGCACCGACATTCAGCGTCTCAACCAACGCCTGGCCAGCGCACAACCCTCGGCGACTTATCGGATCATGGACCGGGTGGCGGAGCGCCGGGCACAAGGGGCGAAGATCATTTCGCTGTGTGCCGGCGAACCCGATTTCGATACTCCCAAACATGTGCGTGAAGCAGCCATTCACGCCATCGAGCATGGCCACACTCGCTACACCCAGGTCGCCGGCGTACGCTCGTTGCGAGAAGCGGTGGCGGCCAAGTTCCGCCGCGAAAACGGTCTGGACGTGAGCTGGCAAGACACGCTGGTTTGCAACGGTGGCAAACAGGTGATCTACAACGCGCTGGCCGCGACCCTCAACGAGGGCGATCAGGTCATCGTGCCGGCGCCGTACTGGGTCAGTTACCCGGAAATGGTGCAACTATGCGGTGGTGAGACGCGGATCGTCACGTGCGATGCCGGTACCGGTTTCAAACTGACGCCCGCAGCACTGGCCGCCGCGATCACCCCGCAGACCCGCTGGTTGATCCTCAACTCACCGTCCAATCCGACCGGCGCGGTGTACAGCGAGCCGGAACTTCGTGCCCTGGCGGCCGTGCTGCTGGATCAGCCCCACGTGCTGATTCTGGCCGATGACATCTATGAACACCTGATCTTCGACGATCAAGCGTTCTACACCCTGGCCCAAGTGGAGCCACGACTGGCACCAAGAACCCTGACCATGAACGGTGTCTCCAAGGCCTACGCCATGACCGGCTGGCGCATCGGTTTTGCCACCGGGCCGCGCTGGTTGCTGGAGGCCATGGAAAAGCTGCAGGGCCAGCAGACTTCTGGCGCCTGCTCGGTTTCGCAGCAAGCCGCACTCGCCGCGCTGGAGGGGCCGAAAGAGTTCATCCGCGAAAGCCGTGCCGCTTTCCAGGGTCGGCGCGATTTGATGGTGGCGCTGCTGAACGACACGCCGGGGCTGGAATGCGTGAGCCCGACGGGCGCGTTCTATGCGTTCGCCTCTTGCGCAGGGCTGATCGGCCGCACCTCGCCCGCCGGTCGCGTGCTGCACACCGACGAAGATGTCGCCCATGCATTGCTCGATGAAGCGGATGTGGCGGTGGTGCATGGCAGTGCGTTCGGCCTTGGCCCCTATATTCGAATTGCCTATGCGCTGGATGATGCGTCATTGCGCCAAGCCTGCGAAGCCATCCGCGCGTTCTGTACGGCGTTGCGTTAAACCTGTGGAAGCGGGCTTATGTGGCGAGGGGGCTTGTCGGAATGCCGCACCGCCCCGTTCGGCTGCGAAGCAGTCGTAAACCAGACGCCGCGATACTAATTAAAGATCGCGGTGACTGGTTTTAGGGTCGCTTCGCAACCCAACGGGGGCAAGCCCCCTCGCCACAAAAGCCCTCTCACCATACAAGCCCATCTGGCTACACAACCCTGCTCCCACAGGTTCCGTGGTTGGCTGACTGGTATTGGGCAATCGCCAGGTTGGGTTTGTGACTCGGGTATTCGTCATCCAGTCCCAACAACAAACAACTCCAACATGGCCCAAATAGCATGCACCCGCAAAGACTGATCCTGCACAACGAGTTGCACGCGCGTCCTTCTCTGTATTTCGATGAGCCCGCCCACGTGTTTCATCTGGCTTTTCTGGCGATTGACGGGCAGTGCGACACCCTGCTCAGTCGCTGCTGCCCCGGCCCGGTCGACCCGGATGCGGCGCAGGGCATCACCGAGCTGGAGGGCCATGCCTTGAAGTGGGAGCGGCACGCGGAGTTTCTGACGCTGACGCTGGTGGTGCCCTCCTCCAGTCACGAGCCATGCTGGAGCCCGCCACCCAGAGCCTTGATGGACCGGGTCGAACCCTTCATGCAGCACGTGATCAACGCCGTGCAGATTGTGGTACGCACTGATACGTCCTTTTCTGGCGATTTGTCTGTTTATGGGTTCAAAGATCCTAGCGGCTCTTGCATCGGCGGTGGCGATGCGACGGTCTGGAGCGATTTTCGCCTGAGCGCCGATGGTACCAACCGTTTTCTGTTCGTTAACAAACGCCTGAATGCGTATCGGCTGGGACGGATGATCCGCCGCCTGCTGGAAATCGAAACCTACCGAATGATGGCTTCGCTTTCACTCATTACCGCGAAAGCCTTGAGCACTCAGCTCAACGTCTTCGACAAGACCCTGGTAAACCTCTCGGAACGTAACGCCGGCCCCGATACCGGTAATGCGAAGGCATTGTTGACCGACATTGCCAACCTGTCGGCGCAAGTGGTCAGCAGCAGCGCAAAAACCCGACACCGTTTCAGCGCCACCCAAGCCTATGCACAGCTGGTTTTCGAACGCCTGGGCGAACTGCGCGAAAGTCATGTGGGTGATTGTCAGCGACTGGGTATCTTCATCGAAAGACGCTTTAAACCCACGGTCAGATACTGCGCCGTCACCGAACAACGCCTGGAGCAACTGGCCGAAAGCGTGGCCAACCTCGGGGACTTGTTGCAGGCCCGTGTGCAGGTCGAAATGGAAGAACAGAACTCGGAAATTCTGAAAAGCCTGAACGCCCGTGCCGACACTCAAATCAAAATCCAGCGCGCCGTTGAAGGCTTGTCGATTATCGCCATCACCTATTACTTGTTGAGCCTGTTCAAGCTGTTCTACTCGGGGCTGCACGTCATGGGCGCGGACATTTCCGCGAGAGACGCCATGCTGGCCATGACCCCGCTCGCGCTCTGCGTCCTGCTGTTTATTTTGATCAGAATCAGGAAAGCCAAAGAGCATTAATACGCGGCACAAGAATCGACCGATTCCGAAGCTGACATCCGTGATGATCCACTACGGATCCGGCTGGCCCGACCGAGGGCTAAAACTTCACCAATGGATCCATAGAATCGTTAATAAACAGAATCAGTTTGACAAACACCCCATAAATCACCATTAATGGATCCACTAAATAACAAAAACAGCCTTGGAGAATCTCCATGTACCCCAAGAACACCTGGTACGTCGCCTGTACGCCCGATGAACTCGCCGACAAGCCGCTGGGCCGGCAGATCTGTGGTGAAAAGATGGTTTTTTATCGCGGTCACGAAGGCAAGGTGGCCGCTGTCGAGGACTTCTGCCCGCATCGCGGCGCACCGCTGTCTTTGGGCTATGTGGAAAACGGCAATCTGGTGTGCGGCTATCACGGCCTGGTGATGGGGTGCGACGGCAAGACCGTGGAAATGCCGGGGCAACGGGTTCGCGGTTTTCCCTGCAACAAGACGTTCGCCGTGGTCGAGCGCTATGGATTTATCTGGGTCTGGCCTGGCGATCAGGCATTGGCCGACGCAGCGCTGATCCATCATCTGGAATGGGCGGTCAGCGATGAGTGGGCCTATGGCGGTGGCCTGTTCCACATCCAGTGCGACTATCGCCTGATGATCGACAACCTGATGGACCTGACGCACGAAACCTACGTTCACGCGTCCAGCATCGGCCAAAAGGAAATCGACGAAGCACCGCCGGTGACCACGGTCGATGGCGACGAGGTGGTCACCGCCCGCCACATGGAAAACATCATGGCCCCGCCCTTCTGGCGCATGGCTCTGCGCGGCAACAACCTGGCCGACGATGTGCCAGTGGATCGCTGGCAGATCTGCCGCTTCACCCCGCCCAGCCATGTGCTGATCGAAGTCGGTGTGGCCCATGCCGGCAAAGGTGGTTATCACGCCCCCCAACAGTTCAAGGCGTCGAGCATCGTCGTCGACTTCATCACGCCGCAAACCGAAACCTCGATCTGGTACTTCTGGGGCATGGCGCGCAATTTCAACCCGCAGGATGAAGCCTTGACCGCGAGCATTCGCGAGGGTCAGGGCAAGATTTTCAGCGAGGACCTGGAGATGCTCGAACGCCAGCAACAGAACCTGCTCAGCCATCCCCAGCGCAACTTGCTCAAGCTCAATATCGACGCCGGTGGCGTGCAGTCGCGCCGTGTTCTGGAGCGCCTTCTCGCCCGGGAAAAAACACCGCAGGAGTCAATGGCATGATCGAAGTGCTGGTGGTATCGCGCAATGACGAAGCCCAGGACATCTGCAGCTACGAGTTGGCCAGTGTCGATGATCGGCCGCTACCGACCTTCAGCGCCGGCGCGCATATCGATGTGCACCTGCCTGGCGGCTTGATCCGGCAATACTCCCTGTGCAACCACCCTGAAGAACGCCATCGCTACCTGATTGGCGTGCTCAAGGATCCGGTCTCTCGCGGTGGTTCACTGGCCATGCACGAACAAATCCACGCTGGCATGCGGCTGTCTATCAGTGAACCGCGCAATCTGTTTCCGTTGGCGCATGAGGCCCGGCGCAGCCTGCTCTTCGCCGGTGGTATCGGCATTACCCCAATCCTCTGCATGGCGGAACGACTGGCCCACAGCGGCGCCGATTTCGAGCTGCACTACTGCGCCCGTTCGCGAGAGCGCGCGGCCTTTGTCGAACGCCTGCAACACTCGGCTTTTGCCGACCGGGTGTTCCTGCATTTCGATCAGGAGCCCGACACTGCGCTGGACGCGGCCAAGGTCCTGGCCAGGCCACACAATGACGTTCATTTATATGTGTGTGGTCCCGGCGGTTTTATGCAGCATGTGCTGGACACGGCCAAGGGCAAAGGCTGGCAGGAGCAATGCCTGCATCGCGAGTACTTCGCCGCCAACCCCGTCGACACTGGCGCCGATGGCAGTTTCTCGATCAAGGTCGCCAGCAGCGGCCAGGTCTTCGAGGTGCCGGCCGACAAGAGCGTGGTGCAGGTTCTGCAGAACCAGGGCATCGAGATTGCCATTTCCTGCGAACAGGGCATTTGTGGGACCTGCCTGACTCGGGTTCTGGAGGGCGTGCCGGAACACCGTGACCTGTTCCTCACCGAGGATGAACAGGCCTGCAACGACCAGTTCACCCCTTGCTGCTCGCGCTCGAAAACGCCGCTGCTGGTGCTGGACATCTGAAAGAAACGTGCCTATTCCGAGCGGAGAATGACCTTCATCCGCTCTTCGGCCGTCGCCGAGCCGAAGATCTCGGCATAACGTAACGTGGCGTTGGCGTGCTCGCGCATGATCGCTTCGGCACGCGCGCCCTGGCGATTGACCAAAGCATCGAACACCGAATGGTGTTGCATGTGGGCGTAGTTGAAGCGTCGGTATTCCCGGACCATGTCGTTGCAGTCTACGGCCAGGGCTGTCACCGAAGCGAAGGGCAAATGATCGTTGCGCGCCAGTGCGTCGGCAATTGCCGGGTTATGGCTGCCTTCGACAATCACTTCATGAAATCGCATGTTGAGGTCGTGATAGACCTCCAGGTCCTCTACGGTTACGTAGCCCTTGTCAAACAGCTGATCACCCTGCAACAGGCACAGCTCAAGGGTCGCCCGGGCTTCGTCCGATAGCCCGCGCTCGGCTGTCTGACGCGCCGCCAGGCCTTCGAGTACACCTCGCACTTCAACCGCACCGGCAATGTCATCGGGGCTGACCGAACGCACCTGAAAACCGCGCCCGCCAAAACGCACCAGCAAGCCTTCCTGCTCCAGCGTACGGAACGCCATGCGCACCGGCATTCGCGAAACACCGAACAGCTCCGCCGTGGGAATTTCCATCAAGCGCTCGCCAGCCGCCAGCTCGCCCGAGGCGATCATCTTGCGCAACGCGACCAGCACCGTTTGACCGGGCTTACTCATCCAGGCAACTTCCAGAAAAGGTGGGTCTGCATAGTAACGCAAGACAGTGACGCAGGATTGGGCTGACTACAGCAAAAGCCTCGGGGTTCTGCTTCAGCCTTGATACGCCGGGTTTTCGATCAGCAGAGCCATGCCCTGCCCGCCACCGACACACGCGGCGGCAATGCCATAACGCAGATTACCCTCACGCAATTGCCTGGCCAGGGTCAGCACCAGGCGCAAACCCGTAGCGGCCAAAGGATGTCCCAAAGCAATCGAGCCGCCCCGCCGGTTGAGCCGGTCACCGTCCAGTTCAAGCGCCTGGGCCACAGCCAATACCTGAGCGGCCTGAGCCTCATTGATTTCCAGCAAGCCGATTTCACCAAGGGCCAAACCACTGCGTTGCAGCAGCAACTGGATGGCTGGCGCCGGCCCTATTCCCATGAATTCCGGTGCCACGCCTACCACGGCACTGGCCAGCAAATGGGCCAACGCCGGACGCCGGGCCGCAGAGGCTCGCCCTACCAGCGCGGCCGCCGCGCCATCAACCACCGCGCAGCTATTGCCAGCCGTTTGCACACCGCCGGCATGCACCGCTCGCAACCGGCCCAAGGCGTCCAGATCGGTGGGTCGCGGATGACTATCGCGAGTCACGCGGTCTACGCCCCGTGGCAACTGGATACTGCGTGACTGATAGCCGGCCAGTTCAAAGCGCTCATTGCCGAGCGCCACCAGCTCCGGTTCAAACCAGCCATCGGCCTGGGCCTGCTGCGCCAATTGATGGCTGTCGAGGGCGAAGCGATCCACCTCTTCGCGGCTCAGACCGTGCCGCCTGGCCAGGTTGTCGGCGGTGGTGATCATGTCTACGCCTGGGGCCGGGTCGTAGAGGGCTTCCCAGAGAAAGTCCTTGAATTCCACGCCCGCACCGAGCCGGAAACCACCTCGGTGGGTGTAGCCGGCAATCGGGTTGCGCGACATCGATTCGGCCGCCACGCACAGGGCCAACTGCACGCCGTCATCCAGCTGACTGGCGGCCTGCCGCAAGAGTTCGAAACCGGTGGCGCAGATGCGCTGCACACCCAGCGCCGGAGTCTCTTGCGGCACGCCACTGTAAAGGCCGATATGCCGAGGCAGCAGGTACGCATCGAAACTGGCCTGAGCCATCGAGCCAGCGAGCACGCTGTCGACCGAGGATGGATCGATAGCGGCGCGAGCCAGCACCTCGCGCCCGACCTTGATCCCCAGGTCGATCGGCGAAACCTGGGCCAAGGCCCCGCCGAGATCGACCCAAGGCGTGCGCAGTGCTTCGAAAATGGCCACATCGCCAAAGCTCGAATACTGCCCCACACCGCTCACGGCAGAGGTCCGGCACGCAAGATGGAAGGTTCTTCGCCGCGATACAGCGCCTCGACCTTGTCGACGCGCCACTGCAACACCGCGCGCTGGTTGATCGAGCCCTTATCGGTGATTTCACCGCGGTCGATGGAGGCGGGCTCGTCGAGCAGCGCGATCCATTCCAGGCGGCTGGCATTCCCGGTGGCGTCGCGATTGAGCCGTTGCAGCCAATCGCCGAACCACTGACGCACCGGCGCGCTGGCCAGGACTTCGGCATCGCTGGCGTGAGCACTCAAACCGGCCAGACGTCGGCATTCGTACAACCGAGGAAAGACCAGCGCCCCCAGGCACTCGCGGTCCGGCGCGGCCACCACCAAGTCCTGAACATAGGGCGAACCTTCGAGCACCGCGCGATTGCGCAACGGGCCGACGCTGACAAACACACCGGAGCTCAGTTTGAAGTCCTCGGCGATGCGCCCGTCGAACATCAGCCCCAGTTGCGGATCGCGGGCGTCGGCCAGTTTCAAAGCGTCACCGGAACAGTAGAAGCCCTGCTCGTCGAACACTTCGGCGGTCTGCTGTGGCGCACGCCAGTAACCCGGCATGATGTGCGGCCCGCGAAAACGCCCCTCCAGCTTGCCGTCCACCGGCACCAGCCGCACTTCGCAACCGGGTGCCGGCAGACCGATGTAGCCGGCCATGGACAATGGCCCGGTGGTGAATGTGCAGGACGGTGCCGCTTCGGTCATACCGAGCCCGGCCATCATGCGAATACGTTCGCCACAATGCTGTTCGGCGACCCGGTCCAGGCGATCCCAAACGCGCTGGGACAAACCGGCGGCGGCGAAAAAGAATAGCTTCATGCGCGAGAAGAAACATTCGCGCAACTCGCCGTCCTGCTCCAGCGCGTTGACCAGTTCTTCCCAGCCCTTGGGCACGGTGAGGTAAGCGGTGGGCGATATTTCCTTGAGGTTGCGCAGTGTTTCAGCAAAACCCTGGACGGTCGGCTTACCGTCGTCCAGGTAAAAAGTGCCGCCGTTGTACAGCACGATCCCGACATTGTGGCTGCCGCCGAAGGTGTGATTCCACGGCAGCCAGTCCACCAGCACCGGAGGTTCTTCGCCGAACACCGGGAAGGTCTGCAACAGCATCTGCTGGTTGGCGCAGAGCATGCGCTGGGTGGTGATCACTGCTTTGGGCAACTTGGTGGAACCTGAGGTAAACAGGAACTTGGCGATGGTGTCCGGCCCGGTAGCCGTGAAAGCGCAATCGGCCTCGGCACCGCCGGGTTGTTCCAGCAGGCTGGCATAGCTCGCCTGATTGCGGCCGGGAATTTGACCGCGTACGGTGATCAGCGGCGTTTCGGCCGGCAGCACCGCATCGATCGCCCGCTGATAAGCCGCGGCGTCGCTGACGAACACCAGGCCAGGTTGCAGCAGGTTGCAGACATGCCGCAGCTTGGCGAAATCCTGGGACAACAATGAATAGGCAGGAGAAACCGGGCAATAAGGAATCCCGGCGTACATGGCGCCCAAGGCAATCTGCAAATGCTCGATGTCATTGCCCGAGAGGATCGCCAGCGGTCGCTCGGCCGAAAGCCCATAACTCAGCAGGCGTTGGGCAATGGCGCGGACGCTGGTGAGCATCTCGGCGTAACTCACCCGGCGCCAGTCGCCGCCGTTCTGGCGAGCAGCGATGAAGGTCTGTTGCGGGCGCACATGGGCCCAATGCACCAGGCGATCCAGCAAACGTACAGGCAACTTGGCCAAGGGCTCCAGAGAGCGCATATGCAGGATGCCCTGCTCTTCGCTGACCTCGACCGCAGGATGACCGATGGACACCTGGCGATAGCGCGGCGCGTTGGCTTCGGTCTGGGGTGGCGATCTGAATTCGGAACTCACGTGCTTGCTCTCCATCAAGGCATGCCACCGGCTCGCAGAAATGCGTTCAACCAGGGCATGGCAGCAGCCTCTTTATTGTTATGTCTGCCTGCACGCGGGCAGCGATTGCTCTCAAGCGTTCGCTCGCCCGACGGTGCGGCGGATGCTCAGATCGGGTAGTGCCGCGGTCCGTTCTGCAAGGTCACCCAGCGTAACTGGGTGAAATGCTCGATGGACGCCTTGCCGCCAAAACTGCCATAGCCGCTGGACTTGACCCCGCCGAAAGGCATCTGCGCCTCATCGTGCACGGTCGGGCCGTTGATGTGGCAGATACCCGATTCGACCCGCTGAGCCAAGGCCAGAGCACGGCTGGTGTCGCGACTGAATATCGCCGCCGACAAGCCGAATTCGGAATCGTTGGCCAAGCGCAACAGCTCTTCATCGCCCTCGCCTCGCAGCACCACCGCCACCGGGCCAAAGGATTCTTCGCGGTACAGACGCATGGCATCGGTGACGCCGTCGAGCAGTGTCGGCTGCAGAATGCTGCCTTCCAGTTGACCACCCGCAACCAGGGTTGCGCCCTTGTCGAGGGCATCGTCGATCAACAGCTTGATGCGTTCACCGGCGCCGCTGTCAACCAGTGAACCGAGCACCGAACCTTCGGCGTTGGGGTTGCCGGCGGGCAAGGTGGCGATCTTCGCCGCGAGTCTGGCGACAAAGGCATCGGCCACTTTGGCATCGACGATCAGGCGCTCGGTAGACATGCAGATCTGCCCCTGATTAAAGAAGGCGCCGAAAGCTGCAGCCTCCACCGCTGCATCCAGGTCGGCATCCTCCAACACCAGGAATGGCGCCTTGCCTCCCAGTTCCAACAACGCCGGTTTGAGATGACGCGCCGACAGTTCACCGACGACGCGCCCGACATGGGTCGAGCCGGTGAAGTTGACCCGACGCACCGCCGGGTTGGCGATCAGCCGCTCGACAATCGCCGCGGCATCCTGGGGCGCATTGCTGATGACATTGACCACACCGTCCCCGAGGCCGGCGTCTTGCAACACCTGGCCGATCAATCGGTGCACCGCCGGGCTCAGTTCCGACGCCTTAAGCACCACAGTGTTGCCGCAGGCCAACGGCATGGCGATGGCGCGAGTGGCGAGAATCACCGGGGCGTTCCAGGGCGCGATGCCCAGCACCACGCCGCAGGGTTGACGCAAGGCCATGGCGAAGCTGCCGGGCACATCGGAGGGAATGACTTCGCCGGTGATTTGGGTAGTCATGCATGCGGCTTCGCGCAGCATGTTGGACGCCAGATGCACATTGAAGCCGTACCAGTTGGCCATGGCGCCGGTCTCGCCGGCAGCCGCGATGAATTCCGCGCTGCGGGCCTGCAACTGTTCGGCCGCACGCAGCAACCGGGTGCGTCGTTCATTGGGGGCCAGGGCCGCCCACGCGGGGAATGCCGCTTTGGCCGCAGCCACGGCGGCGTCGGCATCTTCCAGGGTGGCGGCGGCAACGCGCGACACAACTTCACCGGTCACCGGATTACGCCGTTCGAAAGTTCGACCGTCTCGGGCGGGGCACGACTGGCCGCCAATCAGCAGGGGCACGTCCAGCATGGTGATTCCTCTTTATTGTCTTTATCGGGAATACGTTCGAGGGGCTCACAGTAGCGCCTGGGCGCCGGGGCGAACAGCTGGCGGACGCTCGATCGCCGGCCAGCTCGCCTTGAATCAACGCCGGATGTCAGCGTTTGTAAGTCTGCAAACCGGGCTTGATGCTCTTGTCGTCGAGGAACTGCTTCATGCCCTGCTCGCGACCACCTTCGGTGTCCAGCAGGCGCGACTGATCGAGCTTGGCGTACAGGTAATCTTCGTTCTGCTCCCAAGTCAGTTCGCGGCAACGCTTGAAGCCGTGCTTGGCCGCCCGCAGCACCACCGGGTTTTTCTCCAGCAGGTTACGCGCCAGCTCGATCGTCACTTCACGCAGTTGCGCCAGGGGTACGCTCTCGTTGACCAGTCCCATCTCGGCGGCTTTCTGCCCGCCAAAGGTCTTGCCGGTCATGATGTAGTACAGCGACTGGCGATGGCCCACGGTGTCGGCCATCGCCTTGCTCACCAGGTTGCCTGGCGGGATGCCCCAGTTGATTTCCGACAGGCCAAAGGTCGCTTCATCGGCGCAGATCGCCAAGTCGCAGGCCACCAGCGGGCTGAAACCGCCACCGAAGCACCAGCCGTTGACCATGGCGATGGTCGGCTTGGCATACATGCGCAGCAGTTTCCATTGCCATTGAGAAGCTTCACGGCGAATTTTTTCCTGAAGGATTTCCGGGCCGGCGTCCACTTCGCGGAAGTATTCCTTGAGATCCATGCCTGCGGTCCAGGCTTCGCCCGCGCCGGTCAGCACCAGCACACCAGCGTCCGGATCTTGCTCCAGGGTTTCCAGAACGTCGATCATTTCGCGGTTCAATGTCGGGCTCATGGCGTTGCGTTTTTCCGGGCGATTGAGGATGACCCAGGCAATGCCTTCCTCGATTTCCACTTTGACCGTTGTCCAGCGACCTTCGTAATTGCTCATGGCATTGCTCTCTTGTTCTTGGCTTGACGATGGGTAAAAACTAAACCCCAATATTAGTTATGTCAATTAACCATTAATCAAATTAACCAAATATTTTTCGTCCCAAAAACAGGCGCAACGCCCAGAGATCTGAAAGAGGTCATGGCTATCCCCGGCCAACCTCGGCAAACTAGATAGTCTTCTTAACCGCTAGCTGAGGATTCACCCTGCAATGGCCAAGTCTTCCAAGATTGCCGCCGCCCCCGAGGCCCCTGCCGACAGCGCCGAAACCCCGGCACCGCTGGATTCCGCCCTGGACGATCTGATCGGTTACGCCATGCGCCGGGCGCAGCTGAAACTGTTCCAGAACCTCATTGGTCGGCTCTCGGCCCATGACTTGCGCCCGGCGCAGTTCTCGGCCCTGGCGATCATCGACCAGAACCCCGGGCTGATGCAGGCCGACTTGGCCAAGGCCTTGACCATCGAGCCACCGCAAGTGGTGCCGCTGCTGAACAAACTGGAAAGCCGGGCATTGGCGGTGCGAGTGCGCTGCAAACCGGACAAGCGCTCCTATGGGATTTTTCTCAGCAAGACCGGCGAGGCCCTGCTCAAGGAGCTGAAACTGATCGCCGCCGAGAGCGACATGGATGCAACGTCCAACCTCGACAGCCAGGAACGCGAAGAACTGCTCAGGTTGCTGAAGAAGGTGTACCAGGCCTGAAACGCCAACGCCGGCGCGTTCCTGGGGAACGGCCGGCCTCATGACAAGTAAAACGACTTACCAGATCGGCACGGTGTAAAGCACCAGAAAGCGAGTCTGGTTTTCATCGCGAAACGCCGCGCCGGCGGGGAAGTCATTGCGATATATCGACTTGCGCGCCATCAGCCCGACATTCTTCAGCGGGCCACTCTGGATCACATACCCCAGCTCCATCTGAAATTCCCGCTCCTTGCGGTCGTCGGCATTCAACGCCGCCAGTTCGATATGGTCACCGCGCACATAACGTAGCCGGCTCTTCAGGCCTGGTACCCCGGCGGCGGCGAAGTCATAGTCGTACATCGCTTGCCAGGTCCGCTCCTTGGCATTGAGGAAGTCCGAGCTCATGGTCAGCTCGCTCATGCCCATCAACTCGGTGCCCGATACATAAGGCGTCGCGGTGTCACCACTGGCGTGCATATACCCCAGGCTCAGGCGATGGCCGCCAAAGCGATAGCCGAACAGTGCCGAGAGATTGCGGTTGTCCACCTTGCCAGCCTTGGCGCTGCCATCTTCGTCGCTGAAAAAACTGCGCAAATCGGTGGTCAGCGTGCCCTCGCCCACCTGCAGATTGTGCAGCAAGGCCAGGGTGTTCTGCTGGTACAGGTCCGCCACTTCGGCGTGATAGGCACGTAGACTAAGGTCTTTGTTCACCTGATAATCGCCACCGACATAGGCCATGTGCGATGAGGTGGCCGCGCCATTGAAACGCCGGTTCGGCGAGGCGATGCTCATCGGCTGGTAGTCGGTGGAATCACGCTTGTTGATGCGGTCGATGTAGCCGGTGTTGAGGGTCAGTCCGTCGATGTCCTTGGAACTGAGGGTGGTGCCGCGAAAAGTCTGCGGCAACAGCCGCGACGGGCTGGCGAAAGCGAACGGCAGGAAGATCGACACATCACCGGTTTTAACCGTGGTCTGGGCAAAACGCATCTTGGCGGTCATGGCCAGGCGCGAATACTCGTCCGCCGCGCGCTTGTCGCTGCTGGACACCGGCAGCAACTCGGTGCCGCTGCGGTCCGGCGACGAGTCCAGCTTCACTCCCATCAGCCCGCGGGCATCCAGGCCGAAGCCGACAGTCCCCGGGGTAAAGCCCGACTCCACATTCATGATGAAACCCTGAGCCCATTCCCTGGCCGCGGTTTTCGCCCCGTCATCCTTGTAGTCGCGATCCAGGTAGTAATTGCGCAAGGTCAAGGTACCGTGGCTGTCGTCGATGAAGCCTTCGGTCAGCGCCGGGGTGGCAATCACACTCAAGCCCAGCAGGACCAGGCAAGGTGCGCGAACAGGTAAGGCTGAAGTCGCTGCAAGGGCGTCCGAAGGGAGCTTTGGCATGTTCGATGTCCACTTATTGTTGTTGTTTTTTGAACGGGATCGCAGGGTTGTTCCAAGGATCTCAGGCCAGAGAATGGAAACAGCCGAGGGGTGGCGTCAATCCACAATGACCGATAACCGAACATTAATATTATTATCTATTTTTTAGATCCATCTTACTCAATTCGTCATGACGTTGATTTTAATGAATTTAACGCCATTTTTTGGCCACAAACCTTGGCCGTTCATTTTTTAGTTATCTTTGTTAATCTTAATTCCAGCCTGTCATCGCTTGAGGCGAACAGGCTCGCGCTCACCCGTCAGTACACCCACAAAAACAATAATGAGGTTCGCCATGGACATCCCATCACGTCGCACGACGCTGACCATCGCCCTGTGTTTTATCGTTGCATTGATTGAAGGCTTCGACCTGCAAGCTGCCGGCACTGCCGCCGCGGGACTGCGCCAGACCTTTGTCCTGGACCCGAAAATGATGGGCTGGGTGTTCAGTGCCGGCATCATCGGCTTGCTGCCGGGCGCCTTCTTCGGCGGCTGGATTGCCGATCGCATCGGCCGCAAGAAAATCCTCATCGCAGCGGTGCTGCTGTTCGGCGTGTTCTCGCTCAGCACTGCCTACGTCAGCACGTTCTCCAGCCTGCTGCTGGCGCGCTTCATGACCGGCCTGGGCCTGGGCGCCGCCCTGCCCAACCTGATCGCCTTGTGTGCCGAAGCCGTGGGTGAGCAACGCCGAGGTACCGCCATCAGCATCATGTATGCCGGCGTGCCGTTGGGTGGAGCACTGGCGGCGGTGGTCGCTATGCTGTTCACCGATCATTGGCAGACGACCTTCATCATCGGCGGTCTCGCGCCGTTGCTGGTGGTGCCGCTGATGATCCTGTTGCTGCCCGAGTCCAGCGCCTTTCGCCAGCAACAAGGGACCGTCAATTTAGCGCGCGCATCAACCGGCCAGGCACTGTTCGGCGAAGGCCGCGCTCGCGTTACCTTGGCGTTGTGGCTGAGCTACTTCTTCACCCTGACCGTGATGTACATGCTGCTCAACTGGCTGCCATCACTGCTGCTGGAACAGGGATTCAGCAAACCCCAGGCTGGCCTGGTGCAGATGCTGTTCAATATCGGCGGCGCCCTCGGCTCCCTGCTCGGCGGAGTGCTGCTGGATCGCTGCAACGGCATCAAGGTGGTGCTGTTTGTCTATGCCGGCTTGCTGGTGGCGCTGGCCGGGGTCGGGCTGTCGGTGGGTATTGTTCCTATGGGCATCGCCGGGTTTGCTGCGGGGTTGTTTGTGATGGCTGCGCAACTGGTGCTTTACGCCCTGGCACCGCCGTCATACCCGACTTCGGTGCGTGCCACCGGCGTCGGCGCGGCTGTGGCCATCGGTCGCCTGGGGTCAGTCGCCGGGCCCTTGGCCGCGGGGCAGATTCTGGCAGCCGGAGCCGGCACCACCGGGGTATTGCTGGCGACCTCCCCCGGGTTGGTGATTGCAGCACTGACCATCATCAGCGTGATTGCCCGTTCGGCAGCGCGGACCGAGCCCGAGCTCAACATGACGAACCCGGTCGCCGACAAATCCTGACAGGTCGAATCAGTCAATATGCGGAACCTGTGGGAGCGGGCTTGCTCGCGAAAGCGGTGTGTCAGACGACATCAATGTTGACTGTACCGCCGTCTTCGCGAGCAAGCCCGCTCCCACATGGATTGCGCACTCAGCGTTTATCGGGACAGCTCCTTGACTAGTGGCACCAGCGAACTCATTTCAGGCTTTTTTGCGAAGACCTTCTGCGGCAGCAGTAACCAGGCCAAGGCCGGCAGCAGGATCAAGGCGCCAAGCATGTTCACCAGGAACATGAAGGCCAGCAGGATGCCCATGTCGGCCTGGAACTTGATCGGCGAGAACGCCCAGGTCGAGACCGCGACCGCCAGTGTCATGCCGGTCAGCAGAACCACTTTGCCGGTGAACAACAGCGCCTGGTAATAGGCTTGGGCCAGAGTGTCACCGGCACGCATTCGAGCCAGGATCACGCTCAACACATAGAGCGCGTAGTCGATGCCGATCCCCACGCCGAGCGCGATCACCGGCAGTGTCGCGACTTTCACGCCCATGCCCAGACCCACCATCAGCGCCTCGCAAAGAATCGAGGTGAGCATCAGCGGCAGCATCGCGCAGAGGGTTGCACGCCAACTGCGGAAGGTCAGCAGGCATAGCAGGCTGACCGCGCCGTAGACCCAGAACAGCATCTCGTGCATGGATTTTTTCACCACGATATTGGTCGCGGCTTCGATTCCGGCGCTGCCGGCGGCCAGCATGAACTTGACCTCTGGCGCCTGATGCGCAGCGATGAAAGCCTCGCTCGCCGCCACCACCCGATTCAGGGTATCGGCCTTGTGATCGGACAGGTATACGTACAGCGACAGCATCGAACAGCCCTGATTAAACAGCTCCCGCGGAGCCCGGGTCTGCACTGCGCCCAACGCACCGTCGTTGGGGATCAGCTCATACCACTTGAAGTTGCCTTCGTTGTAACCGGCCGTGGCGATCTTGCTCATCGCCGCCATTGAAGTGGTCGACTCTACCCCAGGCAATTGCTCCAGTTGCCAGGCCAACGCGTCCACCGCAGACAGGCTGGCGTAGCGCGTGCACTGATCTTCCGGCGTCTTGATCATGACCACGAAAATATCCGAACTGGCCGCATAGTTTTGCGTCATGAACAGCGCGTCGCGGTTGTAGCGCGAGTCGGCGCGCAACTCCGGAGCGCCAGGGTCGAGATCGCCGATCTTCAGGTTCAGGCTCACGGCAAAACCAAACGCTGCCAGCAGCAGGCCGCCCAGCATCGCGCCGATGGCCCAGCGCCGTTGGGTGAACAGATCGAGTACACGCCACAAGGGATGCTTGGTTTGTGCTTGCAGCTCGGCGGTTTCCGAACTCAGGCTGCGTTGCGCCGCTGCCGGGCTGACACCGATATAGCTGAGCAGGATCGGCAGCAGAATCAGGTTGGTGAAAATCAGCACCGCCACGCCGAGGCTGGCAGTGATCGCCAGGTCCTGAATCACCCGGATATTGATCAGCAGCAACACGGCGAAGCCCACCGCATCGCAGAGCAAAGCGGTCATGCCGGCGGCGAACAGTCGGCGGAAGGTATAACGCGCGGCCACCACCCGATGGGTGCCGCGACCGACGTCCTGCACGATGCCGTTCATCTTCTGCGCGCCATGGCTCATGCCGATGGCAAACACCAGAAACGGCACCAGCGCCGAGTACGGGTCCAGCTCAAACCCAAGCATCGCGAGCAGGCCCATCTGCCAGAGCACGGCCACCAACGAACAGGTCACCACCACCAGGGTGCTGCGCGCGCAGCGGGTGTAACCGTAAAGCACCACCACGGTCACCAACACCGCCATCACGAAGAACAACAGGACCTGGGTCAGCCCCTCGATCAGATCGCCGACGATTTTGGTGAAACCAGTGATGTGGATTCGAAGTTCATCGGTCTGGTACTTGTCCCGCAGCGCCTCCAACTGCCGGGAGAACTCACCGTAGTCCAGGGCTTTGCCGGTCTGCGGACTGACGTCGAGCAACGGCACGAAGATCACGCTGGACTTGAAGTTACCGGCGACCAATTGGCCGACCTCACCGGAACGGCCGACGTTGGTTCGCACCTGCTCGATACTGGTCGCCGAACCATCATAGTCATCGGGGATCACGGTGCCGCCATCGAGGCCCTCCTCGGTCACTGCGGTCCAGCGCGTGGTCGGGGTCCATAACGATTTCATGTAAGGCCGATCGACACCCGGCAGCAGATACAGCTCGTCGTTGAGCCTGGCCAGGGTGTCGAGGTAATCCTTGGTGAAGATGCTGCCCTGTTTGACCTCCACAGCGATTCGCAACGAGTTGCCCAGACCGCTCAGCTCGCTGCGGTTCTCCAGGAAGTTGGCGACGTAGGGGTGCCCCGTAGGGATGGTCTTCTCATAGCTGGCGTTGATACCGATGCCCGTGGCTTGCCAGCCGAGCACCAGCGTCACCAGCAGACACAGCAGGATCACCAGCGGTCGATGGTTGAAGATCATTCGCTCGGCGAAGTTGCCCGACGTCTGGTCGAAGTCTTCCAGGCGGCCGATCACGGTTTGGGTTTTGTCGTCTTTCAAGTCTGACTCCTGTTGCACGGGCCATGGCCCGATAGCGCTACACCGTGAAGTTTCAAGGTTTGGCGGAGACCCGCGGATCCTGGTCAGTGGCCACGCCACTCAAACCGACGCTGGCCAGCCCCCCGTCGGCTGTCTGTTGCACGGCAGCGACCGTCCCGCCGCTACGGCTCTGGCGCTTGTCGAAGCTGCGACCCTGGTCATGGCTGAACAAAAGTTCACCGCTCTGGCTGGCCAACAGCAGGCTGCCGTCACGCAGCTCGATGGCTGACGCCAGTGTTGATTCGATGCCGGTGTCGAGGCGTCGCCAACTGCTGCCACGGTCCTCGGACCACCAGGCGTTGCCGCGCAATCCATAGGCAATCAACGCTCCTGCGCGGGTGCCGAGCAGACCGAAAAAGCTGCCTTCATAAGGTGATTTCAGAGGCTGGAACGAATGCCCGGCATCGGTCGAACGCAACAGCAAACCGCGCTCCCCCACCAGCAGCAGGTCATTACCCGAAGCGCGGATGCCATACAGGTTCAGGCCCTGCGGATTGTTCACATGCTGCATCCACGGCTGCCAGCTTCGCCCGCCGTCGTCGGTGCGGTAGATCTGGTTATAGGCGCCAACGATGTAGCCATGCAGGCGGTCACGGAAGTACAGGTCGAGAAATGGTTTATCCGGCCCGTCGCCCCGCATCTGCCGTGCCTGCGCAAGGTTGCTGGCGCCGCCTGGCCGATCGGCATCGCGCTCCGCGGCCTGCACCGCCAGCGCGGCGGCACGCTCACCGTCGAGTTGCCTGTGCCAGGTTTCACCACCGTCCTCGGTGTGCAACACCACGCCCAGATGACCGACCGCCCAGCCCTGCTCGGCGTCGACGAATTGCACCGCGGTCAGGCTGACGCTGACCGGCACACGGGCCTGGCGCCAAGTCGTTCCAGAGTCATCCGAAAGCAGCACGATGCCGCGCTCGCCGACCGCCACCAGACGCTCACCAGCCCGGGCCAACCCAAGCAATACCGCGCGCGCGGCCTTGGCGGTCGGCAGTGCCGGCTGCTGCAGTACCGCGAACGTCGCGGCCTGCGCAGTCATGGATGTGCTCACCAACAGACACAACGCCAGCGCGCAGGCACTCCATCGCAGACCGAAACTCGCAAAGATTTTTTCAACGTTCATGTCTTTATCCCGCCTGGAAAATTGCCAGCGACCGCGACGAGCTTTTCGCTCGTCACGGCGCGCCATGGTTCAACGCATGTTTTCGTTAGCCATGGCATCCGGTGTGTAATAGGAAGCTGAAGGTTTTGCGATCGTCTGGTACTGGACCGCCAGATCGTTGCTCGAAGAGTTAAGGAAGTAGGCGCCGGTATCGAGGTTGTAGCTGCCCCACATGACTTGCGCAGTGAGCGCCGGAAGGTCCGGCGCCAGCAACGTCAGCGAATACTGCTGCCGGCCCAGTTTGCCCTGCGCGTCATACCCGTCGACCATCAGGATCTGCCAGGAGTCCTCGTCGACGTAGTAGGTCCGATGCGGCACCACATGGCGCTTGCCGGATTTGAGCGTGGCCTCGACCACCCAGACCCGATGCTTCTCCCAGCGCACCAGATCAGGATTGAGAAAGTTCGGTTTGACCAGGTCGTCGCTCTTGGCCAGGCCGGCGCGATTATTGTTGTAGGGGACGATCAGTTCTTTCTTGCCCGCAAGCTTGAGATCGTAGCGGTCGGTAGGCCCGAACAACATGAACGCTTCGTCAAACAGACCGACGCCAGAGGTGACGAAGTCCGGGGTGTCGTAGGCGATGTTCGGCGCCCGGCGTACCCGGCGCTGGCCGACCAGATACTGCCAGGCCGCACGGTTGGCGGGGTCCATGTCCCAATGAGTCATCAAGCCTTCGCCGGCCTTGGATGACGGCAGTTCGGTCAACAGCTTGCCAACCTGGTACTTGCCGGCAAAATTTTCCAGGCCGCCACTTTCGGAGTAGTAGGGGAACTGATAGCTGAACAGGGCTCGGGTCGCCTGGACTTTCTTTCCGCCAGCGGTCATCAGCCAGGTATCAAAAGGTGCGCTGATGGTCTCGCCGCCCTGCCAGGACAACCGGTAGTTCCACAGTACTTGCGCGCCGTTGTCCGGGATCGGGAACGGGATACCGCCATAGGCGCTGGCGACTTTTTCGGTTTCCACGTCCAACGTGGCACGGGTGGCATTCTTGCCGGTGTTGTCATACACCCATTGCGGGGCTGCCGCCGAGCGATGGGTCGGGTAGACGTCCAGCCGATAGTCCGGGTATTTCTTCAACAGGAGCTTGGTACCTTCGGCCAGTCCGCTGGCGTACTGCTCCATGTTCGAGGCCTTGATCGAATACAGCGGCTTCTCGCCGGCGAATGGATCGGCACGTTTATCGCCCGGTTTGTAGCCCGGCGCGACCTTGGTGTAACCGCCATCCCAGGCCGGGATGCTGCCATCGGCATTGCCGGCGCGCACGCCGCCAAGAGGCGTCAGTTCAGACTTCAAACGTGCAGCCTGTTCAGGCGACACCGCTGCCTGCGCCAGGCTGATGCCAGCCAGGGCCAGGGTAAGGACGCAAGTGTTCAGGAAAGCGTTGTTCTGCATGGCGAATCCACCTTATTAGAATGAGGTTTTCACGTAGAGCGAGACGAAATCGCGGTCGGCCAGCGACTGCCCGTAACTGAAATTGCCGTCCTCGCGCAGCCCGGCTTTCGGTGCCCCGAAGAAGTTCACGTAGTTGAGGCCGACATCCCAGCGCTGCAGGTAGGTCGCCTTGAGCCCGACACTCCAGTCGCCGGAATGGGTATTGCCGAAGCCCGACTTGTTGACGGCCGAAGAACGCCCATCGAGCACCACGCCCATGCCGATTGGCACGGTCAGGTCGATCCCGTCGACAATCTGGAAGTACGCAGGCTCCACCAATACCCGCAACGCAGTGGCATCACGGGTGGTATTGGAATCCAGGGCGGCGGCGTTCTCGGTGACGCTCAGGGTGCGGTTCCACGCCAGTTCGGCCAGTGCCGAGCCGCCATCCCAAAACGCGGTAGGCGATAGCAGGTAAATCGCCGACAGGTTGGCGTGAGCGGTTTTGCCCCGGGCAAACAATGAGTTATCGCCGCCATCGGCTTCCATGCCTGGGGTCACCACTTGCAGGTTGCTCACCAGCGGCGCATTCCAGCGCACGGAAGTTTCACCGGCAAAGTTGAACGGGCCATAGGCAGTGGAAAAGCTGACGCCAGCCGTCTTGATATCTTCGGCGTAGACCTGACGATAGGAACTCAGGATCGGCAGCCCGGTGGCCGCCGCGGCTGCACCGTCGAGGTAGGCGTACAGGCCGATCGGGGCTTTGTCGTGATACTGCGCGGCGTAGAAACCCAGCTCCAGCTCGGTCCCGGTGGGTTTGAAGCGAATCTGCATACCGCCCTGCCCCGAGTTCCTCGGTTTCAGATCGCCGCCATTCACCGTGTCGTTGCCAAATACCTCACGCAGCGAACCGCTGCCATAACCGATGGCATCGGTATCACTCAGGTAGCTGCCGGCACCGGGCAGATTGGAACGTTCCCACTCGAACTGGTAGTAAGCGCCCACCGACAACTGCGGGTTGATCTGCAACTGCCCGGAGATCTGGTTGACCGGACGCAGGATCTCCTTGAACTGGGTTCCCGGCACGCTGAGCAACTTGACCACATCGGTCGGGCCCTGGGCATTGGCAATGCCGTTGCCACCGTAGAACAGGCTTTCACCGTAAATCAGGCTGTGCCGCCCCAAACGCGCCACGCCCTGGGAGTCTTCGCCGAGGTCTCCGCGCAGAAACACAAAGGCGTCGAGAATTTCAGCATCGCGGCCATGGAGCTTGCGGGTTTCGCTGAGGAAATGCGGTTGCTCGCTGCTGTCGGTGTCCTGGTTGTAGATGTCGTCGTACCAGGCCGCGCCGCTCACACGCAGCCCATAGTTTTGCCGGCTGAGATCCATTTCGGAAAACAAGTCCAGACGGTTGGAGACCAGGCCGCGGCTGAAGTTTTTATCGCCCTGACTCTGGATCGAGGGGTACAGGCCGTTGGCTGTCGGCGCGTTGACCAATCGGCTGTCCTGCCCTTGCAGACGCCAGGCCTGGCTGTACTTGATGGTGTTGTCCCAACGCAGTTTCCAGTCCGAATCTCCCAGGTCCATTTGCATGGCCTCGGCCCTTTCGATCATCACGCCTGCACTGCATAACGCCAGAAACAGGGCGCAATGCTTGAAACGAAAGCAACGTTTAACGTTGTCCATGGACGCTCCTCATTATTTTTATTTTTGGCATGGCTTTGCATGCATGGCACCTGCCAGCATGCTCAGGTAGCGGCCTGCACCGCTGTCTACAGGTGTGCATTTCAGATGTAGGTGGAGGCCAATCCGCCATCGACTGCCAGGTTGACGCCGTTGATCCAGCGCGACTCGTCGGCACACAGGAAAGCAATCACCGCCGCCACCTCATCGGCATAACCGGGGCGTTTCATGCGATGGGCATCGGCCTGGGTCCGTGCTTCACCGAGCATGCTCACAAAGTCGCCGAGGATGGGGGTGAAAACCGGGCCCGGTGCCACGCTGTTCATGCGCACTGAGTGTTCGAGGAACCAGGGCTGGGCCTGCAGGTAATTCCAGACGATCAAGGCTTCCTTGAAATACTGGTAGCAGGTCGCGTCCGGTACCGGGTGCACGGCCAGCCAGGCTTGCGCAGCGGCGAAACCTTCGATGCGTGCCAGCGCCTTGTGCTGTTCCAGGCGTAACGGCCACTCGGCGCCGAGGATCGAGGCGATATTGACGATGCTGCCGCCAGCGGCGATTCGCGGCAACAATGCCTGGCTCAGGTGACGCAGTCCCAGGTAATTGACCTGCGCCAGCAATTGCGGATTTGCGGTGCCCGGCACCCCGGCGATATTGCACAGGCTGTCGATCCGTGCCGGTAACTGCGGCAGCAGCCGGTCGATGTTCTCGGCACTGCTCAGATCACCCTGGACAAAACCGTCCAGGGTCATGTGCGGGGCCTTCAGATCGACGCCAATCACGTGGGCGCCGTGGGCGCGCAGCAGGCTTGCAGTAGCGGCGCCGATACCCGAGGAGACCCCGGTCACCAGCACAATCTTGTTGTCGAGTTTCATGTTGAGTCCTCTTATTATTTTTGTGTACTCGTCCGACTTCGTCGGTCTGGTCCTGGCCGTCAGAACGGGTAGCGCGGCGCGGTATCCTTGACCGTCACCCATTGCCATTGGGTGTATTCGTCCCAGTCGGCCGGACCGCCCACGCTGCCGCCATTGCCCGAACTGCCGCGCCCACCGAACGGGTTGATGCACTCGTCGGCCACCGTCTGATCGTTGATGTGCAGCAGACCACAATTGAGTTGTTCGCCAATCGCCATCGCGTGCCCGACCGAAGGCGAAATGATCCCTGCGGACAAGCCATACTCGGTGCGGTTGGCCAGGTCGATGGCCTCATCGTCGCTGGAAAAACTCACCACCGTGGCGACCGGGCCGAAGATCTCCTCCTCGAATGCGCGCATGCCCGGACGCACACCGGAAAGCACCGTAGGTTGGTAGAACAGCCGTTCAAACTCGCCGCCGGCTTCCAGTGTTGCCCCGGCCGTCACACTCTCCGTGACGATTTCATGCACGCGTTGCAACTGTCGTTTGTTGATCAAAGGCCCCAATACCGCCTCGCCACGAGCAGCATTGCCGACCGTGATCGCCCGGGCTTTCTCTGCCAGCCGGCGGACCAGTTCTTCAGCGATCGATTCATGGGCCAGGATGCGTCCGGTGGCCATGCAGATTTGCCCCTGATGCAGCCAGGCACCCCAAGCGGCATTGCTCGCCGCCAACTCAAGATCGGCATCTTCGAGCACGATCAACGAGTTCTTGCCGCCCAGTTCCAGAGCGACTTTTTTCAGATGACGCCCAGCCACCTCCGCGACCTTGCGCCCGGCTGCGGTAGAACCGGTGAACGCGATCATCCGAACATGCGGGTCGCGGCACAGGGCCTCACCGGCCACTGCTGCGCCCGGTAAAACCTGCAGCAACCCTTTTGGCAAACCGGCCGCCTCGAACAACCGGGCAATGATGAAACCGCCACTGACCGGGGTCTGCGGATCGGGCTTGAGCACCACCGCGTTGCCGGCCGCCAGCGCCGGTGCCACCGAACGCAGGGAAAGCACCAGGGGAAAGTTGAACGGTGAAATCACCCCGACCACGCCATGGGGCAACCGGCGCGCATAGGACAAACGCCCCGCTTCGCTTGGGAGGACCAGACCATGGGGTTGCGACAGCAGACCGGCGGCCTGATGCAACAAGACGATCGCCTCGCGAACCTCATGTTCTCCCTTGAACAGGCTGCCGCCACTTTCCCGGGCGATGTACAGCGCCAGTTCGGCAAAGTGTTGCTGGGCCAGGGCTGCGGCTTTGCGAAAGATCTCTGCGCGCTCCCGTGGCCCCAATGCCGCCCAGGCCGGTTGAACACGGGCAGCGGTCAGGCTGGCAAACGCGATGTCCGCCGCATCGGCTAATCCTGTGACGGTCAGTACCTCGCCGGTGGCCGGCTCGATGACTCTGTTGACGCCGCCCAATGGACGTATCCAGTCGCCATTGAAGATGCGTTCGCACCACAGTGCGTCCCGCAGAAAATCAGATGGTTCACTTACCGACATTTCGGTCTCCCGGCTCTTGTGTTTGTAATTGCCTGACGCGGCCTTGCTAAAAGGATGCAGCGTCGTGAAAGCACTAGAGCAAGGGCTGTGCCGACTTCCTCCGTTGCCACGCGTTTTAGGTGGCGAAGGCTCTGGCCTGAAGGTTTGAGAGGAGCACTGATGAATAGGGCAAGGCGTTTGGCGCTCGGTCGACACCCGGCCACTTGTCCAAATGATAAAGTTATGTTTAATAACTGTTTTGCTAATTGATCATTTCGATCAGTCGACTCGCTCAGGGGCATATAACAATGAATAATCCCCATTCGCTGCTTCCTCATCTCGCGGTGCAGGAGGAACATTTCTCGCCACGGGGAGACAGCACTCAACTGACCGAGGGCAACTCACCGACCCTGGCCGAGTTAGCCGAATGCCTGTTCTTTTCCCCGGTTGACGGACGTATCTGGCTCAACGACCAGCGCATGCTGCTATTGCACAGTTCATCCTTCGGCGCGCTGCGACGGGAGATTATCGAGCGCCAGGGACTGGAACAGACTCGCGGTCTGTTTACTCGCACCGGCTATTTGTCCGGCGCACGTGATGCGCGATTGATCCGCGAGCGCTGGCCAGACGCCGACGCCGCGGCGGTGTTCTCGGCTGGCACGCGCCTGCACACACTCGAAGGCATGACCAAGGTCGAACCCCTGCACTTCAAATTCGACGCCGACTCAGGCTTCTACGAAGGTGAATTCCTCTGGCACCACTCCTGTGAGGCCGACGAACATATCGCCGCCTACGGGATTGGCCAGGATCCGGTGTGCTGGACCGAACTGGGCTATGCCATCGGTTATGTCAGCGGGCTGTTCGGCCGCCTGGTGATCTTCCGTGAAACCGAGTGCCGGGGCATGGGCCATGAGAGCTGCCGGGTGATCGGCAAGACCGCCGAGCAATGGGGCGATGTCGAACAGGACCTGAGTTATCTCACCGCCACGCCATCCAGCGTCGCCCCCAAGCAACGTCCAGTCCCGGCGCCCGCGCCCCAGGATGACGACAGCGAATTACCCGGCGGGCAAAAACCCATTGGCGCCAGCGCCGCCTTCAACGCCGCGACCCTCGCCCTGCAGCGGGTTGCGCCGACGCCGGCCACGGTGCTGTTCAGTGGCGAGTCCGGGGTCGGCAAGGAATTGTTCGCCCGTCAGTTGCATCAGTTCAGCCCACGCCACCAAGCACCTTTCGTGGCCCTCAACTGCGCAGCGATCCCGGACAATCTGATCGAGGCCGAACTGTTTGGTGTCGAACGCGGCGCCTATACCGGCGCGACCCATTCGCGCCCCGGACGCTTCGAACGCGCTCACGGTGGCACCCTGTTTCTCGATGAAATCGCCAGCCTCAGCCTGCCCGGACAGGGCAAGCTGCTGCGTGCATTGCAAGAGCGTGAGATCGAGCGCATCGGTGCAAGTCAGTCGATCAAGGTCGATGTCCGGGTAGTGGCCGCAACCAATGTCGACTTGCGCAAAGCCGTGGCGGCCGGAGACTTTCGCGAGGACCTGTTCTACCGCCTGAACGTCTATCCCATCACGTTGCCGCCATTGCGCGAACGCCGTGACGACATCCCGTTGCTGGTCAATGCGTTCCTGCGGCGCTTCTGTCAGGCCTACGCCCGCAAGCCCGCCGGGTTGACCATGCGTGCACTCAAAGTGCTGTTGCGCTATGACTTCCCCGGCAACGTGCGGGAATTGCAAAACCTGGTCGAGCGCGGCCTGATCGCCAGCGAAGACGGTCAAGCCATCGATCTGGTCCACCTGTTTCGCAACGAACCCATGCCACAGGAGGCGTACTCTCTGGACGGCAATGGCAGCCTCGCAGCCACTGACCAGAGCCCCGCCACCACGCAGCCTCGTCCGGCCTTGCTGGAAACCCTGGCTCGTCTGGAACACGGCTTCTCCATTGAAGGCCTGGAGTCGCGTTTGATCGACGAAGCGCTGCAAAAGAGCGAAGGCAATCTCGCGGCCGCCGCGCGACTGCTGGGGTTGAGTCGTGCGCAGTTTGCCTACCGACTGAAGAAGTACCGACAGGCATCGGTTTGACTCAGGCTGAGTCAATGCAAGCCCACCTCGGCAGGAGCAGCCCGCTCTTGTTGAGGCGCGGAGGTTAGCGTAGCAACGGCTACCCGTCGTAGATGAGGATGAAACGAAATTATCTTGCCAATATAGTTATGACGATGAACTATGTTTGAAGTTAACTTGTTTACCCCATCACACGCGCCCCGGAGTCCACATGCCCCATAACAACAACATCGACGGCATCATCGAACAACTCAGCCAACTGCCTCCCCTCAGCTCGCTGACTGTCGATCAACAGCGTCAACAGGCCGAACAACTTTTCGGCTCCGGCTCCTGTGCCGAGGGCGTGGTCTTTGAGGCCGCCAATCTGGCCGGTGTCAGTGGGCTTTGGGTCAATCCCACAGATGCCCGGCCTGACGTCGTGTTGCTGTATCTGCATGGCGGAGGCTATTCATTTGGCAGTGCCCAGGCCTATCGCCCGTTCGTTAGCCAATTGGCAGCCCGCAGCCGGATTCGTACCCTGTGCATCGATTACCGCCTGGCCCCGGAACACCCTTTCCCGGCCGCCGTAGAGGACGCTCTGGATGTCTACCGCGCACTCCTCGAAAACGGTGTGAACGCCGGGCACCTGGTGCTGGCCGGCGACAGTGCCGGTGGCGGTCTGTGCATGGCCCTGATGCTGGCTGCCAAGGCCGCTGGTTTGCCGCTGCCCGCAGCTGCGGTAGTGATGTCGCCTTGGGTGGACATGGCTCAGACTGGAGCGTCCTGGAATTTGCAGAAGGCGAGAGATCCATTGCTCGGCCCGCTTGCTGGCAAGACCCTTATGGCCGACACCTATCTGCAGGGCGCCGAACCACTGAATCCGCTGGCCTCCCCCCTATACGGTGACCTTCGGAGTCTACCGCCAGTGCTGATCCAGGTGGGCAGTCGGGAATGCCTGCTGGACGATTCAACCCGGCTCGCCAGCCGCCTGGCCAGCGCCGAAGTGGCGGTACACCTGGACGTCTGGCCGGGAATGATTCATGTCTTCCAGAGCATGAGCGATCAACTCGAAGAAGCCCGCCGGGCACTGGACCAGATCAGCGCCTTCCTCCTTCGGCACCTGGGGGAAGATGTGTCCTGACTTCAAGTTTGCGTAGAATGCGGGGCGATACCGTATCCAATATTAAACAACGGCCGGTAGACCCATCCTCCCTGTGATCAACTGGTGACTTGTGGCGCCCTTCTACGTTCAATCCCTGACCTGTCAACCATGAGCGAGAGCTCATGGGTATTAATTGCCAATACAAAAGCGCTTTGCAGGTTTTGTCTGTCGTTATCGTTGCTTATTGCCGGTAACGCGTCTGGCGTGCCATTGCCGCTTGAGTTGTATATCCCGGACGCACCGCCACTGACGTTTGTCGATGATGCCAAGGGGCACGGAATGGTCGGAGAAGCCGTTCTGACGGCCATTGCCAACGCTGGCTATGTCGCTCATGTCCATGTGCTTCCCTGGGCCAGATCGCAGAAATACGTCAGCGAGAAGCAGGATATTTTGATAGCCCCCTTGTCTCGCACGCCGGAACGCGAAGATCGCTTCACCTGGATCACGTCAATCATGCCCATGGAGCGCGCTTTTTTCAGCCTCGACCGGCCGGTGAACAGCTTCGCCCAAGCGAAAAAAACCTACCGGGTGATCGGTGTCGGCCTGGGCAGCGCTCAGGAGGAAATCCTGCGTGCACAAGGTTTCAGCGACGAGCAGATCTACCCGCTGACCATTGGCGATAACCCTGCGCAGATGCTTTTGAAAGGTCGCATTGATGCCTGGTTCAATGGTGTTCCCGAGAGTCAATACATCTGGCCGAAGGTGTCTGAACGCAAGCTGTTCATGAGCCCCGTCATGAGCAGAGCGGAGCTCTATCTGGCTTGCTCCAGGCTTTGCTCCGCTCAACTGGTGCAAGACCTGCGCGAGGCGGTTGAAAAGCTTCGCGATGACGGCACTCTGGCGCGTATACAGAAGAGCTATTTGTCGCAATAACGGAACCGACAGCGCCGCTCATTCTGCGTATTGCCGGAGATGGCGTCAGTCCCGTGGGGCAGATCCCAAGACCCTGCCGCAAATGATTGAATAGGCTGCAGCAAATAGTTAGTTCAGAAACTCATGAACTAACCGTGCCAACCTTTCTTGCATTGCGTGAGGGGGCGATGCGGCTAATGCCAGTCAGTTAACATAGATCTTTGGTCTGGCGAGCATTTGTGGCGAGGGGGCTTGTCGGAACGCCGCATCGCCCCGTTGGGCTGCGAAGCAGTCCTAAAATCTGCAACCTCGTTCTGTCTGGCAGACCGCATGCACCGGATTACGACTGCTTCGCAGCCGAGCGGGGGCAAGCCCCCTCGCCACAGGTTATGCATTTGGCACCTCCTTTCCTTAACTGACTGGCATTGGGCGATGCGCCCCCGTTTCGGTTCATTGCACGTCCTGATGGGCACGAACCAGAACAGAGCACTGCGGCTCAGCCATTCCCGCGACTGGTGCGTTGATCGCCTTTTCTGCCTTCGCAGCCCTGGCCATCGAAATGGAATCTCCCCTTCACTGCATGGGCGACAGGCTGACGCGGTGGCGACCGCAAAGGCTGGCAAACAACTTGCTTAGGCTTTTGATCAGGCTTGAGCCATCAACGACGATGGCTTCGCAAACATCACGGGCAACGGCGTCCGCTCCCCTCCACATGATGGAAGGTGGGCGTACGCCGTTTTTGCTTTCATCCCGGTACAAAAGGAACTCCTCATGTCTGCTCAAGGAATACTCCCCTCGGGTCATGCCATCGCTGCTCTGCACAGTGGCGGCAAATCGCGTCCCGCCGGCACAGCCCTCAGAGCATTGTTCAAACCCGGCATGGCCCTGCTCGAACGCAGTAGAACCGGTTTCTGGTTACCGCTTGGATTGGCCCTCGGCGCCTGCGGTCTCGCGCTGGCCGAACACCCCACAAGCGCGCTGACCCTGATACCTGGCGTCGTTTACCTGGGCTGCGCCTGGCAACTTCGCGAGCGCCATCAACGCCATCTGCAGACATTCTGGGACACTGAACTTGCACAACTGCTGCGCAGCTCCCGGGATGCCGACCCAGCGACGCTCCTGGTGACCGCCAGCATGCAACTGCGCAACAACGAACGCTTGCGCAGCGAGGTACAGTTCGCCAGCCGTGCCCTGGAGCAGATGGCCCAACAGGCCCGCGACCAGGGTGAGGAACAAAGCCAACGAATTGCCATGATCGCGGCCGCCAGCGAGCAGATCGATCAGACCCTGCACAGCATCGATGCCTTGGCCCAAGGTGCGCTGGCGGCCTTCGCCAACGCCCATGCCCAGAGTGAATCCGGTTGCCTGGAGGCGCGCTCAGTAGGTGGCAGCATGCTCACCATTCAGCACAGCCTGGGCAATACCGCTCACGCCGTGGAAGCATTGCTGCAGCGCACTACCGCAGTGGAAAGCACCGTCACTAGCATCCAGGCACTGGCCAGGCAGACCCAGTTGCTGGCGCTCAATGCCTCCATCGAGGCTGCCCGCGCGGGTGAGCACGGTCGCGGTTTTGCCGTGGTCGCCGATGAGGTCCGCAGCCTGGCCCAGGCCACCGACCGGGCGACCAACGAAATCACTACGGCCGCGACGGCGATCGCCACCGCCGTGCGCCAGGTGGATGGCGAGGTCAAAGAACACCGTGCTTTGCTCGAAGCAGGAAACCAACAGAGCGAGCACCTCGCCGCCAACCTCGACGACCTGGCTCGACGAAGCCAGACCAATCTGCAACATCTCGGCGCCATGCAACTGGCACTCAGCGAGCACCAGCAAGCCAATCATGCCCTCAGCGAACAGTTGCAACAGGTCAATGGGGCGGTGCAGGAGCAGAGCATGCAAACCCATGCGCTGCATGATCTGACCCGTTATCTCAACCAGCTCACCGTCGGAAGTCGCCCATGAACCTACAACTCGGCGCAACCCTCGATGTTGCGCAATCCCGACGAATCCGTCTGCCACAGGCTGACACCGGACTGAGACAGGCTCTCTTGCTGGGCCTCGACCTGCTGCAAGGTCTGCAGCAGCATCGCGGCCTCGGTGGACAGATCACCCGCGAGGCGCAACAGCGTTGCCAGGCACTCGGTCACGCGCTCGACCAACGCTGGAGGGAGTGGCCGTATTCCGCACAATGGCAGGCCTGGAACGCATTGCGCCGCGGCCCTACGGATTTCGATGGCCATTGCCGGTTGCTGCAAGACCTGCTCGGCGCCATCCAGCACCTCGAACTGCAACGCTGTGCGCTCAATCTTCAGCCCCCGAGCATCGCCGAGCGCTGTTGGGAGCTGGAAGACCTGGGGCGGCTGCGCGGCCTGTCGGTGCGCGCCGCCGCCCATCAGCGTTGCCCATTGGAAATGCTTGTGCAGTTGCAGTACCTGCATGAGCGCTTGCTCAGGCATGCCCCCCGCTCGCTGCACAATGCTCTCGAGCGACTTCAAAGTTGCCTGATCGGTACAAAGACCGTGTCTATCACCCCGGCGGAGTGCTACGCCCTGCTCACCCCATTGCTCGACGAACGCCTCGACGCTATCCGCCGGGATCTGGACTGAGGCATATCGCCATTCGACTTCGCAGCGGTGCCGAGGACAACCGTTGACCCACACAACTCGTCCGTTGGCCGTAGATTCGCTACTATGTTTGCCCCGCTTTCCCTGTTGGCGGATTTCTTCATTCTGGAGCCTGAATGCCTAGTCAAAAGGACATCGCCGCCGACAGCGGCGCACCGATGATCCCAGAACAGCGCCGTGAATTGATGCTGCGCCAGTTGCGCAAGCATCAGGTGCTGAGCGTTCATCAGTTGATGGAAATGTTCGACTGTTCGCACATGACCATTCGCCGCGATATCGCGCTGCTTGAACAGGAAGGCCGGGCTTATTCGGTCACCGGTGGCGTGCGAATCGCCAGCCAGCTCCATAGCGAGCCCAGCCATCAGATCAAGGCGGTGGTCGAGTTGCCGCAGAAGCAGGCGATGGCCAAGCTGGCCGCGCGGCTACTGCATGCCGATATGACGATTTATCTGGACGCGGGGACGAGCACGCTGGAGATTGTCCCGTACATCAAGGCGCTGTCGGGCATGACCGTGGTGACCAACGACTTCGGGATTGTCCAGGCGCTGATCGATGCGCCCCATGTCACGGTGATTCACACTGGCGGGCAGTTGGATCATTCCAATCAATCATGCGTGGGCGGTCTGGCGGTGGCCACCTTGCGCCAGGTCGTCACCGATATCGCGTTCATCTCCACCAGCTCCTGGGATTTACGTCGCGGCCTTACCACGCCTTCGGCGCTGAAGGTGGAGGTCAAGCAAGTCGCGATGCAATCGGCCTCGCAAGTGGTGCTGGTGGCCAGCAGTTCGAAGTACGGCACGTTCAGCATGTACCGGATCGCCGGGCTCGAACAGTTCGACATCATCCTCAGCGACGACGCGCTGACCCCTGCCGCGGCCGATAGCATCCGCAAGCAGGGTGTCGAACTGTTGTTGCCTTCTGATAGCAACGCGTAAGGCGTTAGCGCGCCTTCCAGTCACGCAGCCACTGCAAGCCGGCCGAGGTGTTACCACGCGGCCGGTATTCGCACCCTACCCAACCGTCATAAGCCAACTGGTCGATCAGTTCGAACAGATAGGGATAATTGACTTCGCCCAGGTCCGGCTCATGTCGATCCGGCACGCCGGCGATCTGGATATGACCGATGCCGTCGAAGTCCCGACGCAGTTTAGTGGCCAGGTCACCTTCGACGATCTGGCAGTGGTAGCAGTCGAACTGAACCTTCAGGTTAGTGGCGCCCACTTCCTTGCAGATGGCCTGGGCCTGATCCTGACGGTTGAGGAAAAAGCCCGGCATGTCCCGCGTATTGATCGGCTCCAGCAACACCGTGATGCCAGCCTTGGCGGCCTGCGCGGTGGCGTAAGCCAGGTTATCCAGGTACACGCCGTGATGCCGTGGGCGATCGCTTTCCGACGGCAGCAAGCCGGCCATCACATGGATGCGCGAGTTGCCCAGCACCGCGGCGTATTCCAGCGCGCGATCGAAGCCGCTACGAAATTCACTCTCCCGCCCCGGCAACGACACCGTGCCCCGCTCGCCCGCCGCCCAATCGCCGGGCGGTGCGTTGAACAGTGCCTGCACCAGGCCGTTGTCGCTCAAGCGCTGTTTGAGTTCCTGAGCGCTGTAATCGTAGGGAAACAGGTATTCCACGGCTTCGAAGCCATCGGCGGCAGCGGCGGCGAAGCGGTCCAGAAACTCATGTTCCGGATAGAGCATGCTGAGGTTGGCGGCAAAACGAGGCATGGGAACTCCTATATATGTTTTTTGTAGGAGCCAGGCTTGCTGGCGAAGGCGATCTCAAGGACGCCTTCGCCGGCAAGCCTGGCTCCTACAAGTCGACAGTGCGTTAGACAAACGGCCAGATCAACAAGGTAATACCGAAACCCAACGTGCCGAGCAAGGTGGTCAACACCGTCCAGGTGCGCAAGCCGTCGGCCACGTTCAGCCCGGACAGTTTGGTGAAGATCCAGTAACCGGCATCATTGATATGGGACATGGCCAACCCGCCACCGCCCATCGCCAGGCACAACAGTGCCATGTGATTCGCCGTGAGATTGAGGGTAGCGATCAGCGGACTGATGATGCCGGCGGTGGTCACCAGCGCCACCGTGGTCGAGCCCTGAACCGCACGCAACAGCATGGTCAGCAGAAACCCCAGGGCGAGTACCGGCAGACCGGTGGTGCGCAGCATATCGGAGACCACGGCGCCGATTCCGGTATCCACCAGCACCTTGCCGAACACTCCGCCGGCCCCGGCAATCAGGATCACCATGGCCACACCAGGCAAGGCCGAGCCGATCACATCAGACACCTGAGTACGACTCCAGCCCCGACGCGAACCCAGCAACCAGGCACACAGCAAAGTATCGATCAGCAGCGCCACCAGCGGCGCGCCGAGCACGGTCATGATGCCGCGCAGGATCGATTCGGCAGGCAGCAACGAGGTGGACAGCGTTCCCAGCAGAATCAGAATAATCGGCAACACAATCAGGCTGACGATCAAACCAAAACCCGGCGCAGGTGCCGGCGGCAACTTGGAAACGATGCTGCTGGTGGCCTCTTCCAGGCCCATGTGCGACACGGCCACAGCCGCTCGTTCAGTGCTCTTGCCGTTGCCATTGGACCAGGCGGCCAAGTCCTCGTTGGTGACATGCGGGCCGTAGACCTCGGCACGAATATCATCAGTCATCGGGTACACCCGACGGGTCATGCGCCCGGCCACGCGATAGCCGACATAGCAAAGGAACGCCGTCAGCGGCAGACCGAACATCAGCACGCGGCCAAGGTCGGCACCCAACTGGCTGGCAGCAGCCACCGCACCCGGGTGTGGCGGCAGGAAGGCGTGTACGGTCAGCAACGCCGCGCACATCGGCAGTGCGAACACCAACAATGGCTTACGCGCACTGCGAGCGACGCCATAGGCCAGCGGCATCAGGATGATCACGCCGACCTCAAAGAACACCGGCACCCCCACCATGAACCCGGCAATCGTCAGCGCCAGTGGCGTGCGGCGGTTGCCGAATCGGGCAATCAGCGTCTTGGCCAGCGCCTCGGCACCGCCGGAGAGTTCGATAATCCGCCCGATCATCGCGCCCAAGGCAATGATGATCGCGACATGGCCCAGGGTCTTGCCCATGCCGCCTTCAATGGTGGCGACCAGATCGGCCGGTTTCACCCCAGCCACCAGCGCCACCAGAATGCTCACCAGCATCAAGGCCACGAACGGCTGGAACTTGTACTTGAGCACCAGAAACAACAACAGAGCGATCCCTAGCCCCGCGGTAACCATCAGGATTAACGGGCTCATTTCAGAAGCCCTCCACATCGGGTGAACGAAAGGGTTCTTCTGAAAATGTCGCAGTGAAGGTGAGTCATGCCTGGATGTCCTCTTGTTATTGTATTTTTCAGGCAAGCCGGGGTCGTGAGGAGTCGCTGTGCGTCTCCCTGACAAGGCCTGCGTTGTCGATCTGTCGTGTTAAAAAATTAGAGCGCTACCAGTGCGCGCCGAAGGTCACTCGCAGCTCGTCCAGTGCTGCCTGATCGAGCGGCTCGGGCCTGGGATTGCTCATCAGCCACAGCCGCGCGGTTTCCTCGAGTTCTTCCAGGGCGTAGCTGGCCCTGGAGACCGAACTCTCCCAAATCACCGGCCCCAGCCGTTCGAGCATCACGCCGCGAACGCTGTTGGCCAAATGCGCGACCTGTTCGGCCACCTTCGGTGAACCGGGCCGCTGGTAACCAATCAACGGGATAGGCCCGACTTTCATCACCTGATAGGGCGTCAGCGGCGGCAGGATGTTGTCCGGCTGCCAGACACCTGCGAGCGTCAACGCCACCAGATGAGTGGAATGGGTATGCACCACGCCACCGACATTCGGGTTGCGGTCGTAGACCTGGCGATGCAAAGCCAGGGTCTTTGAAGGCTTGTCACCGGAGACCCATTCGCCGGCCAGATTGACCTTGGCGATGGTCGCCGGGTCGAGGCGACCGAGGCAGACGTCGGTCGGTGTGATCAACCAACCGTCGTCCAGCCGCGCGCTGATGTTGCCGGCGCTGCCGACGGTATAACCGCGCTCATAAAGGCTGCGGCCGACCTGGCAGATTTCTTCGCGCAGGGCATTTTCGTTGCTCATTGAGCACCTCCGGCCAATTGCTTCAGCGCTTTGCTGAAGAAATCCCGACCACCGAAGTTGCCCGATTTGAGTGCCAGGGCCAAAGGCTCATCCGAGCTGCTGACCGTCGCCGGCACACCCGGATCAATCTGCGCGCCGATCTGCAACAGTTGCACGCCCAAAGCCTGAACCACAGCGCCCGAGGTTTCACCGCCAGCAATCACGAAGCGCCGTACACCGCTCTGGCGCAGGCCCTCGGCAATTTCGCCAAAAGCGTTTTCCACCAGACTCCCCGCCTGCTCGACGCCCAACTGTTGTTGCACTGCCTTGACTTCGTCCGGTGAGCTGGTGGCGTAGATCAATACGGTGTGTTCATTGTTCTTGGCAAAGGCCAGGGCCTGGGTAACCACCGGTTCACCGGCCGCCAGGGCCAACGGATCAATCCGCAGCGCCGGCCGCCCGGCTTCGAGCCAGGCTGCCACTTGCCCATTGGTGGCGATCGACGCGCTGCCGGCCAACACCACTTCACCGCCCGATACTACCGGGAGTTTCGAGGCATCGAGGTCACGCAATTTGCCGGCGCGACGGAAGTTTTCCGGCAAGCCCAGAGCCAGCCCAGAACCGCCGGTCAGCAATGGCAGGTCGGCGCAGGCGGTGCCGAGGGTGTACAGATCGCGGTCCGACAAGGCATCGGCAATCGCCATGCCGACACCTTGAGCCCGCAGCTCTTTGATTCGCTCACGCACCTGCTCGGCCCCTTGGGCAATGGTGTCGTAGCGCAACAAGCCGACGTTCAGGGCAGTCTGCGATTGCAGCACCCGAACCAGGTTGGCGTCGGTCATCGGCGTCAGGGGGTGATGCTGCATGCCCGACTCGCTGAGCAGTTGATCCTGCACAAACAAATGGCCGCGAAAGATCGTCCGGCCATTCTCGGGGAACGCCGGACATGCCAGGGTGAAGTCGCTGCCCAGCGCCGCCAGCAGCGCTTCGCTGACCTGGCCGATGTTGCCGGCCGCGGTGGAATCGAATGTCGAGCAGTACTTGAAAAAGATCTGCTCGCAGCCTTGCTCGCGCAGCCAGGCCAGCGCTGCGAGGGATTGTTCGACCGCTTCGGCGACGGGAATCGTGCGCGACTTCAGGGCGATGACAATCGCATCGGCATCAAGCCCCGCCGCCACTTCGCTGCTTGGAATGCCGATGCTTTGCACGGTGCGCATACCGCCGCGCACCAGCATGTTGGCAAGGTCCGTGGCACCGGTGAAATCGTCGGCGATGCAACCCAGCAATGGGCGTACAGTGGTTGTGTTCATTGGGCGTTCCTCAAACCGGCTCAGTCTTGGCAGTCGGCAACTCGATGCCGGGGAAAATCTTGATCACCGCCGAATCGTCTTCACGACCGAAACCTGCACTGGATGCCTGCATGAACATCTGGTGAGCGGTGGCCGACAGCGGCAGCGGGAATTTGCTGGCCCGCGCGGTATCCAGCACCAGGCCCAGGTCCTTGACGAAAATATCCACAGCGGACAACGGCGTGTAATCGGCCTTGAGAATGTGCGGCACACGGTTTTCGAACATCCAGGAATTACCGGCGCTGTGGGTGATCACTTCGTAAAGCGCATCGGCGTCGACCCCTTCACGCAGGCCCAGCGCCATGGCTTCGGCAGACGCAGCGATGTGCACCCCGGCGAGCAGCTGGTTGATGATCTTGACCTTCGAGCCCAGGCCATGGGTGTCACCCAGGCGATAGACCTTGCCGGCCATGCCTGCAAGGACTGCTTCGGCCTTGGCATAAGCATCGGCCGGGCCAGACGTCATCATGGTCATTTCACCGGCAGCCGCCTTGGCCGCGCCACCGGAAATCGGGGCATCAAGGTACAGCAAGCCTTGTTCGGTCAGGCGCTGCCCCAGGTCCACGGCGTAGGTCGGCGCCACGGTGGCGCAACCGATCACCAAGCTGCCCGGGCGCAACGCAGCGACGGCACCACCCTCGCCAAACAACACGGTTTCGGTCTGCTCGGCGTTCACCACCACGGTAATGATCACGTCGCATTCTTCGGCCATCTGCGCGGGCGAAGAACACGCCACGCCGCCCTCGCCGGCAAACTGTTCTGCCACCGCGGCACGCACATCGCAGGCATGCACATTAAAGCCGCTGCGCAACAGTGAGCGGGCAATGCCCAGGCCCATCGCGCCCAGACCGACAACACCGACATTCTTGTTATTCATGGGGTACTCCTGAGATGGCTGTTCATGAGAAAAGCGGCGGCCTATTCCACGCCAGCAAGGCGTAGACGGCGGGCCGCGTTGTAGATATGGGCACGGGCGGCATGCCCGGCGGCGAGCGGATCGCGCAGCCGAATGGCCGCCACGATCGCTTGATGTTCTTCATGCACCTGACGGGAGAAATCCGCCCTGCCCGCCTCGTTGGTGCGAGTGATGCGGGTCGCGGCCTCCAGGTACTGACTGACGAATTCCAGGGTCTTTAGAAAGTAGGGATTGCCTGTGGCTTGAGCGATGGCGCGGTGAAAAGCTACATCGGCGCGAACACCATCCTGCCCCTCATCCACCTCTTCATCGATGTGTGCCAGCGCCTCGTCAATCTGCACCAGATCGGCTTCGCTGCGATTGAGCGCCGCTTCGCTGGCGATTTCCGCCTCGATGGCACGCCGTAGCGCCAACAGGTGAAAGACACTGCCAGGCAGATTGGCCTCGGCGTAATCGATGCGCAGCGGGCGGATGTTGGCATTGGGGGTGACGAAGATGCCGCGCCCTTGTTGAGGCTGCAGCACGCCTTCGTTCTTGAGGCGGGAAATGGCTTCACGGACCACGGTGCGACTGACACCGAAGGCTTCCGAGAGCATGGCTTCACTGGGCAGTTTGCTGCCGGTGGCGAACACACCGTTCTCAATCTTGTCCAGCAGCTGCTGAGCGACGCTGTCACTCAGCACGTGAGTCGGGACCTTGTCGAACATCGTAGCCATCCTGTTTTTGTCTTGTTATCAGGTTGTCATACAGGTTGAGCAGATAATCCCTCAATGAACGGATTATGTGAAGTCTTTTTTAAAATAACATTTTTTAACATCGCCTAGCGTCCCGCTTGGGGAAATCCGTAGCCGCTACGCGACCAAAGCGCATTTACGGCGGGGGCGTTGAAAAGATCAAATTGCCATTAGGCAAGCTTGCAAAAACACCGCGACCGTCTAAGTTCAAGACTATCTTCACAAGCGCAATCAACCGTACCTAACCAGTCCCTGAGGCGAGCGAGTCTATTGACCTAAAAAAAACCAGACGCTGCTTTTAATCGCTGACACGGAATCAGTCATAAAAATCAAGAGGGATGCTTGATGAAGCGCAGCCGTGGGTATCGTGCGCTCTCGAAAAGAGGGCCTGCCGGACATTTCTGGATTTCATTGCTTTGCTTCTCGGGCCTGGTGATCGCCAGCTTCCTGTTGTTCGAACAACAGATTCAGGACTTCCTGACCCATCTCAACCTGTACCTGCCCTCGACACCGTCCCAGAAACTCAATCTGGCGCTGCTACTGATTGCCCTGCTGGCGCTGGACGTGGTGCTGCCGGTACCTTCGAGCATGGTGGCGCTGCTGGCCGTGGCCATGCTGGGCAGTCTCGGCGGCTACCTGGTGATTTTCATTGGCCTGTGCCTGGGTGCGGGACTGGGTTATGCGCTAGGGGCCGGCTATTTTCGTCTGCTGTCCGGCCGCTTGGGCCTGCATCAACGCCAACCGGGACAGCTGGCGTATCGGCTGAGCACGCTGTCGTTGATCTGCCTGCGTGGCGTACCGGTATTGGCGGAAACCTCGGTGGTGGCCGCCGGCATGCAACGTTATCCATTGCGCGCGTTTCTACTGGTCACCACCCTGGCCAATGCCGGCCTGGCACTGGCCTACAGCGCCATCGGCACCTTCCTCATCGAGCAGAACGCGTTGCTGGTGACCCTTCTCGCCAGCATGGGGTTGCCTGGGCTGTTTATCGCCGGGTACAGCCTGTTCAAGACCTTGCGCAGGCACGGCGCGGAGCAACCACTGCATGGCCGATTCGAGGTCAGTTACGACTACCCGGTGGTGTTCACCGATCACCTGTTCGAGCCGTCCAATCCTTGTCTGCACCGCCAGCTCACCGCTCAGCACAGAGGCCCGGTGACGGTGCTGGTGTTCGCCGATGAACAACTGTTGCGCAGCGCCCCACAACTGCTGGAACAGATCGATGCCTACTTTGCCGCCCATACGGCGGATCTGCATTTGCAGGCCGCGCCGATTGCGGTTCCGGCCGGCGAACTGAGCAAGGATTCACAGGTGTTGCAGCAGCTGTACACCGACATGCTGCAACATGGACTGGACCGGCATTGCTATGTCCTGGCCCTGGGGGGGGGCGCGGTGCTGGATGCGGTGGGCTACGCCTGCGCCACCTTCCATCGCGGCATTCGCCTGATCCGTATTCCGAGCACGGTACTGGCCCAGAACGATGCCGGCATCGGTGTGAAAAACGGCATCAATGCGTTCGGCCAGAAAAACTTGCTGGGGGCCTTCTACCCCGCCACTGCGGTGATCAACGACTTCCAGCTGCTGACCAGCCTGACCCGACGCGACCAGATCGCCGGGCTGGCCGAGGCGGTCAAGGTGGCGCTGATCAAGGACCAGGCGTTTTTCGAGTGGATGGAACAACAGGCCGACGCCCTCGCCCACTTTGATCACCCGGCCAGCCGCTATGCCATCCGCCGTTGCGCCGAACTGCACCTGGCGCACATCACCGGTGCTGGCGACCCCTTCGAACGCGGTAACGGACGGCCACTGGATTACGGGCACTGGGCCGCGCACAAACTGGAAAATCTCAGCCGGCACCGGTTGCGCCATGGCGAAGCAGTGGCCGTGGGCATGGCCCTGGATGGACTCTATGCCAATGCCCTCGGACTGTTGAGCGATGCCGACACCGAACGTGTTCTGTCTCTGCTGCTCAAGCTCGGCTTTAGCTTGTGCCCACCGGAACTGACCTTGAAAGATGCACAGGGACGCTCACAGGTGTTGCTCGGGCTGGAGGAATTCCGCCAGCACTTGGGCGGGCAACTCTCCATCCCCATGCTCAGCCGGATCGGCGAGTCGGTGGACCTGCATGAAATCGATGCCGCGCGAATGGAGCAAGCGTTGCAGCGACTGTCCACCTACATCGGCCCGGCGCTCACCTTGGGCGAGGGCTGCGCGCAATGAGCCAGACTCCGCTGAACCTGAAGACCTGGATGACCCTGGGCCGGGTGTCCAACCTGCCCACCGTGTGGACCAACACTCTGGCCGCCGCCCTGCTGGCCAGTAGCGCCGGAGCCCTGGCGCCACCGTCGTCGCTGGTGTGGATCCTGCTGCTGGCTGCACTGTCGCTGTTGTATCTGGCCGGCATGTTGTTGAACGACCTGCTGGACGCCGACTGGGACCAACAGCACCATAATCCCCGCCCTATCACTTTGGGTCTGGTCAGTCGACAGCAAGTGGGCCTGGCCACTGGGCTGCTGCTGGTGCTGGCCGCGGCGTCGGTACTGGGCCTGAGCCGACTGATCGACCAACCGCACTGGTTGCTGGGCAGCGCCACCCTGCTGGTGGGCTGCATCCTCGGCTACAACCTGCTGCACAAGAAATACGCCCACAGCGTCTGGTTGATGGGCGCCTGCCGCTCAGCGCTCTACCTCACTGCGGCGGCCAGCCTGGCGGTGCCACCGGAGCCGATCTGGCTCTGCGCCATTTTGCTGGGCGTCTACATCAGTGGCCTGACCTACCTGGCCCGCCAGGAACACCGCAATCAATTGCTCAGCCGCCTCCCGCTGATCCTGATGCTGAGCCCGCTGGCCCTGGCGATCTATTCCGACAACCTCTGGTTTTGGCCGGTGCTGTTGCTCTGGCTGGGCTGGCTGGGCTGGCACTACTGGCACCACCTGGCCAACCCACAGCAACGCCAGGTCCGTGCCTTTATCGGCGCTGGCCTGGCGGCCCTGCCGTTGTTCGATGCCCTGGTGCTGGCGGTGGCCAACCAGCCACTGGGCAGCCTGTTATGTGTTTTGGTGTTTTTCCTGCTTCCACACTTCCAGCGCTGGATCAAACCGACATGAACATGGACGTCACAGCGCCGCCATCGGCGGCCCTCGAAATGCGCCACGACTGCCTCGCCGAACAACGCCAGGCCCTCACCCAGCAGCTCGATGAAGCCGAGCTGCAGTGGTGGCGTCAGGCGCAGGAGCGGCTTGAGCAACGCCCGGACGCCAACACTGCTGCGCTCTTGAGTAGCCAGTGTAAGCGCAGCCTCAAGGAGCATGCGCTGCCCAACAATTGCGGCTGGAGCAATGTCCAACTGGCGCGGGCGTTGTTGCTGTCTCAGGTCCTGGAGCAACAACCCCTCGCCGGGCAATTGCCCTTGCTGCGCCAGCTGTTTCTGTGGGGCGACGATCAGGAAAAGATCGCCACCTTGAAAGCCCTCGACTGGCTCGATAGCCGTGGGCTTTGCGTCGAACTGGCGTTGCAGGCCGGGCGTACCAGCAACAATCAGGTGTTTGCCGCCCTCGCCCTGGACACCCTCTACCCGTCGCGTCATTACAGCGAACGGGCCTTCCATCAACTGGTGCTGAAGGCACTGGGCATGGGGCTCGACGTACGACGCCTGCTTGGCCTGAAGCAACGACACAGCGTCACCCTCAACCAGCTGGCCCTCGACCTGCTGGACGAACAGCTCGCTGCCGAACGAACGGTGTCTGCCGGGCTACCCCGAGTGATTGCCTTCGACCTGCTCAGTCCGGCGCAACGCCAGCGTCTGGTCGGCCTGAGTCAGCAGCAACGCTTGCCGCCGGAATGGCGTGAACACCTGACCGCATCTCTCTGAACTGATGCTCAACGGCTTCCCTCCCCTTGACGAGGATTCACCATGCTCAAGTACTTCGACCCGCATATTCATATGGTCAGCCGTACCACCGATGACTACCAGAACATGGCCGCTGCCGGCATCACCGGAGTGATCGAGCCGGCCTTCTGGCAGGGCCAGGCCAGGACCAGTGTCGGCAGTTTCATCGACTACTTCGATACCCTGCTGGGCTGGGAGCGCTTTCGCGCCAGCATGTTCGGCATCCATCACTTCTGCACCATCGGCCTCAACCCCAAGGAGGCCAATGACCTCTCGGTGGCCAATGAAGTGCTGGAGATATTGCCGCGCTACCTGGTGAAAGACGGCGTCGTGGCGGTGGGCGAAATCGGCTACGACGACATCACCCCCGAGGAGGACCGCTTTCTCGCCGCTCAGTTGGAACTGGCCAAGCAATTCAATTTGCCGGTGCTGGTGCACACCCCTCACCGCGACAAGATAGGTGGCACCAAACGCACCCTGGCGGTGATTCGCGAAGTGGGGATTGCCGAGCATCTGGTGATCATCGACCACCTCAACGAACTGACCCTGCCGCTGGTGCTGGACAGCGACTGCTGGCGCGGCCACTCGATCTACCCCAACACTAAAATGTCGGAACAGCGCATGGTCGCCCTGTTGAAGGAATATGGCACCGAGAAGATGGTGGTCAACAGCGCCGCCGACTGGGGGATCAGCGACCCGCTCAAGGTGCCAAAAACGGGTGAGGCGATGCTGGCTGCCGGCTTCACCGAGGCCCAGGTCGAACAGGTGTTGTTCCATAACCCGGTGGACTTTTTTGCCCAGAGCGGCCAACTGGACAAAGCCCTGGTCAGCACCCCACTGCCCATCGACCAGCGTCGGCAGTGGCAGGACAACTCCGCCCTGCGGGGCCAGGAACCGGTGATCAAATGAGTGCCGGCACGGGTTGGGCTGCCGCGCAGGTCGGTTATTGCAGCAATGTGCACCCGACCCGTGACCTGGCCGGGCTACGGTCATCCATCGAACAGCATTTTCAGGGCGTGCGAACCCTGCGCGGGCTGAACGAACAGGACAGTGGGCTGTGGATCAGCGCCCTCGCCGCAGCCGAACTACAGCAGATGTCGGCTCGCACAGACTTCCTGAGCCTGCTGCAACGCAGCGGGCTACGCCTGACGTCGCTTAACGGCTTTCCCTACGGCCAATTTCATCAGGGCGCGGTGAAAGCCGACGTCTATCTACCCAGTTGGGCCGATCCGAAACGGCTGGCGTACAGCCTGAATCTGGCCCGAATCCTCGCGCAGGCCCTGCCGCCGGACTGTCGCCAGGGCGTGATTTCCACCGTGCCGCTGGGCTATGCCGCCAGCTGGAACCCAGCCTTACAGCAGCGTGCCGAGTATCAGTTGCGCCAACTCACAGCCTCATTGGCCAAGCTGCATCTGAAGACCGGCAAGAAAATCGTGTTCTGCCTGGAAATGGAGCCGGATTGCGTGCTGGAAAATACCGACCAGGCCATCGCTTTCTTCCACCGCTACCAAGCCACGGACCCGCACCATGAATACTTGGCGCTGTGTTTCGATGTCTGCCACCAGGCAGTGATGTTCGAAGACTGCTATCAATCGCTGGAAAGGTTGCGTCAGGCTCGGGTGCCCGTCAGCAAGATTCAGTTGTCCAATGCCCTGATTTGCCACCTGCCCGCTGAAGACGACAACCGGCGCGAACACGTACTCAAGACCTTGGGCGACTTTGCCGAAACCACCTACCTGCATCAAGTGAAAGCCCGCGATGCGCAGGAGCGGTTATTGGCCTGGGCGGACCTTCCGGCAGCCCTCGACGATTGCGCGAAGCGCCCGGGGCACTACCCCGAACTGCGAATTCATTTCCACATTCCACTGTTCAGCGAACACTTGCTGCTGCCCGAACTTAGCGGCAGTCAGATTGCCCTGTCGCAGACCTTCGACTTCCTGGCAGACCATGCGGATTTTCGTCCGGTACTGGAAGTGGAAACCTACAGCTGGGGCGTCTTGCCCGCCCAACTGCGGCCCACTTCCGAGCACGCCCAACTCCACGGGATCGCCGCTGAACTGCACTGGGTCGAAGATCAACTACGGCAGCGGCGATTGCTGCAACCCCAAACGCGGGAGGCGTACGCCGATGCCTTCTGACCACCCGCGTCAACCGCTGCTGCTGATCAACGTGGTAGGGCTGACACCAGCGCTGCTGGGGGCGGCGACGCCTCACATCAATGCCCTGTTGAAAACGGCAAAAATGGCCAGCCTGCAACCGGTGTTTCCGGCCGTCACTTCTACGGTGCAGGCCTCGATCCTCACCGGTCTGCCGCCGTCGGAACACGGCATCGTCGGCAATGGCTGGTATTTTCGCGACCAGGCTGAAGTGCGTTTCTGGCTGCAACCCAATGCATTGATCCAGGGGGAAAAGGTCTGGCAGCAGCTCAAGCGTGAGATCCCGGGGTTTCGCTGCAGCCAGCTGTTCTGGTGGTACAACATGTATGCGGACGTGGATGCAGCCATTACCCCACGCCCTCACTACCCGGCCGATGGCCGCAAAATGTTTGGTCTGTATTCGTCACCGGCCTCGTTGCACGAGCGTATTGAGCAACAGATCGGAGAATTCCCCTTCCCGAGTTTCTGGGGCCCAGCAGCCGGCATCGCGTCGAGCCGCTGGATCGTCGACTGCGCCATCGCCGAATTCACGCTCAATCGACCCGACCTGCAATTGGTCTACCTGCCCCATCTCGACTACAGCCTGCAGCGTTTGGGTCCCGATCATCCGTCGATTACCGACGAGGTGCGGGCCATCGACAGTGAAGTGGGTCGTCTGCTGGACTTTGCCCAGGCACAAGGCGCGGCGGTGATGCTGCTGTCCGAATACGGCATCGAAGCGGTACAGCAATCGGTCTCCATCAACCGGCTGTTGCGCTCGGAAGGCTTGTTGCAGGTGCGCCAATCGCTGACCTGGGAGTTGCTCGACCCTGGCGCCAGCGCTGCGTTTGCCGTGGCCGATCATCAGATCGCGCATATTTACGTGAAGCAGGCGCAAGACATCCCTCGCGTCAAAGCGCTGTTGCAGCGCCAGCCCGGCATCGAGCAGGTGCTGGATAAAGCCGAACAACGGGCCTGGCAGCTGGATCATCCCCGTAGCGGCGAACTGGTTACCGTGGCCGCGCCGGGTTACTGGTTCGATTACTACTACTGGTTCGACGATCGCCAGGCACCCGACTTTGCCCGCACCGTGGACATCCATCGCAAGCCCGGCTACGACCCGCTGGAGCTGTTCATCGACCCGGCGATTCGCTTCCCCAAACTGAAAATGGTGCGCCGCCTGCTGCAGAAGAAGCTCGGCTTTCGCTACTACATGGACCTGATTCCTCTGGACACCCGCCTAGTCCACGGCAGCCATGGCCGCCTGCCCACCAGCGAGCAGACCGGCCCGCTGCTCATCACCAATTGCGATCTGCCGTTACCGCAGCACCTTGCGGCCACGGCGGTGAAACAACTGCTCCTGGAGCACTTCCTGGGGCACCCACACACCGACCCGGCCAATGCCAAGGAGCTTCCATGCGGCGAGCCATTTCTATAACAGTTCTGAGTGCCCTGGCCGGTTTGGCTCAGGCTCAGAGCCCGAACACCTTCGACTGCAGCAACTTTCTGCAATTTGGAGGAGACGTCAACAAAACCCGGACAGCGTTTGTCCAGAGTCCCGAAACCCTGGCCTGGAACTGGTTCGTCTGTTTGAACCAGCCTGCCGCCGCGGGGAGCCCCAACCGCGAGTGGGAATCCATGAAGCCCTCCGACCAGGTCTTCCTGATCAATGGCGCCAAACCCGCCCCTTATGGCACGCCCGTGCCGCCCCCGGACGCGGTGCTTACGCAAGCCAAGGCGCAGGGAATGGACCTCTCCCGAATCTTCCATAGCCTCAATGCCACGCAACAGGTCGATGGCATGATTCTGGAAATGGGCGGTGCGGTGCCGGCGTCGGAAACAGGCAAACCCGTGCGCTTTCAGCTGCTGATGGGCGAAGGCACTTTCGATTACGTCGTTCAACGCCAGGTCTACAACATGAATGGTCAAGCCGCCTTGACCAGCAACCTGGAATTCCCGTCCATCGCCTGGGAATTGAAGTCCGCCTGGTTGTGGATCGGCTCCGACGCGACCTACAAACAGACACTGGAAAACGACGGTTACTACATCGCCCAGGCCTATTACCTGCAAGACGGCAACTACCAGGTCGGCTATGCAGCGCTGAGCGGCTTGCACATCATCAACAAGCTGAATCCCGGCTGGGTCTGGACCACTTTCGAAAACATCAACAACAGCAAGTACACCGTCACCAACGCCATTCCGCCCACCCCGATAACCAACAGCACCGGGCCGATAGCCGCGGCCAAGCCCGTCAATAGCCAATTCCAGGCCCAATATCCCGGGTTGTCGCAGTACGAACTGATCGCCGTCCAGTCCAGGACCAACCCGACCTTGCTGGCCAACTCTCAGCTGGAGTCAGCCTTCCAGAGCCAGTCATCGTGCTTTGCCTGTCACGACACCGCCGCGTATTCGGCGCAAAAGGGCTATTTCAACTTCGCCATGAAAGAACAGGGCGGCATCGTCTATCCCACCGCCCCTCTGCCGGACTCGGCCTTCACCGGTTACAACAAACTGGACTTTGTCTGGTCGCTCAAACGCGCCCAGTGGCAACGCTAAGGAGAGCATGACATGAGCGTATTGAATTTCCCCCGTATCTACCTCAACGGCCATATGTTCTGGAACCCGCCGACGGCCAACAACAACGATGTGCTTCCGCTCTACGACGCGGTCAAGATGCAGATGAACTGGCGGTTTCTCGCTGAATACGGCATCGATCCCGAGAATGCCGCCAGCACCTTGATGCCCTGGACCATCGCGCCCTTGCCGCTAAGCGACGTACCGGCCTATGCCCAGCAAGTACCGGGTAATGCCAATCCGGGTAACTACCCGATGATTCCCGCCGAATGGGACCTGTTCGGTGACAACGCCTGCGGTACTGTCAGCTATGACCAGACCCGCTCCGTGATCATTGGCGGCGAGCTTCCTGGCGGTGGTTACGTCGACCAGGACGCGCTGATCGACAAGGGTTATCAACTGTTCGGCAGCCCCCTTGGCAGCACGAATCCCACCCCCGCCCGTTTCGTCGACGTCAGCCCCTGGCAGAACACCTTCACCGCGCTGTACTTCGACAAGCTGGTGCTGGGTGACGATCAGTGCGGCGTGACGCTCAAGCGTCAACACCGGATGCTCGATCGTTTCCTGAACTTCAACTGGGGGGCGTTGGGTGGCCTGATCTATGTCACCACGACCTGGCAGACCTGCTTTTCCAAAGAGAACTTGCAGTGGGTGATCGGCAACTCGCAACTGCTGAAAAACCTCCAGGAACAGATGGAGCAACAGCACGCCAAGGGGCTGATGTTCAGGTTCTCCACCTACCTGACCTGCTACGACAAAAACGGCATTTTCAACAACTACCCCCCCATCAACACCCACTCCACAGACCCTGAGATACAGAAGAACGTGCAGGCGATGTATCAAAAAGGCCTGGATAACGTTGCCGATATTTTCTTCAACCCGGCCTACAGCCGCACCGCCGGCACCCTGGGTTTGTGGTTTGAGGATGAGTTCCCGACCGCGCCGGCGGGACGGCGCCTGGTCCCCGCCTCCGCCATCAGCATCTACCAAAAAACGCCGGGCGATACCCCCCTTCCTCCTGGTGTGGAAATACAGCTGGGAGTGATCTCGACCCAGGTCCAACCCGACAGCGATACCCTGTCGCTGGATCTCTCGACCGCCTTCCCGTTCTATCCGCTCGACAGCAAGGCGGACATTCCGGTGGCGGAAAAATTTCAGGCAGGCGATTACGTGCTGGGGATAAACGACGCTGGCCAATTCAGCCCCTTGGCCAGTTTCGGCTTCGAACAGTATCGACAGGCAGCCTTCGACAAACGCTCCGGCATCCTGGATTTGACGCTCAGCCCCGGCGCCCGGAAAAAGCTGCAAACCGGGTCGCTGGAATTGCAACTGCAAGGCACAACACCGGTACAAGCCGCCACCCAGCAGATGTGGACCGCCGAGGTTGTCGAAAGCGCCAGTTTCATCGATGTCGGCGACAGCAGAACCCTGCAGATCATGGTGCAATACGACGGCCTTCCGGCTCCGGCCGGCACCGTGCTCTGGGTGGCGGAGTACAACAACGCCTTCATGCTAAGTACCAGCAACTACTACCTGGCGTTCAGTAACAAAGCCGACTTCACGTTGTTCTACGACTATCCGTTGAACCGCCAGAACAACAAATCCAATCTGCCGCAATTTATCGATACCCCCAGAGCACACAGCCAGGCAAGCACGGGCAGTGGCCGTCGGCTCATGGCGCTGCACGCCGAGGCCCCAGCCGAGGTGCCAATCCCTGTCACCTATCAACAATACCTGTCGACACCCGCCTCGGTCTCCCTGGCCCCCAGCCTGGGCTTCAGTAATCCCGTCGCCATGGAAGGCAAACTGCAGGATCTCCAGAACAGCACCGTGAACTATTGCGTGACGCAGATACAGACTGACGCCAAGGGCATTGCACGACTGACCGTCAAAGGTCGGGCTCCTGGCTTTCCGACCCTGCGCTTCTTCGTGCAGGAGGGTGGACAGCCTCCCGAGATCCCTTTCAGTTTCAACTATACCGACGCCTATACCGACTTCCTGGCGCCTTTGCGTGTGCTGCCGCTGGAACCGAAACTGCAGGAGGACTTCGTCAATGAGTGGAACAAAATCTACTCGAAAACCGAGGCCCGGGTCCTGATCTGGGAAAGCTTCATCTACCCACGCATCCTGCAGCCCTTCTATTACCTGTACCCGATCATGAGCAAATACATGCCACTCAATTCCCTGGAGCGAATCGAAGGCGCCATCGACCAACTGATTGTGTTGATCAGCAAGGAGTACCAGGAGGAAAGCACCCTCGCCATGCCCATCACCCGCGACATGTCACAAAGCCGACGTGCTGTGCTGGAGCTCTGGGCACAGTCCCTGGTGAAACGCAATTACCCCCCCGTCCCTCTCAGCATGAGCGACTACGAACAAGGCTAAAACAACAACGCTTCACTCAGGACCACCGGGTGACGAGCCTGTCACCCGGCACTTCACAGGAGTGCCCTATGAAAACCAGCATCTTGAACCGATTGTTGCTACTGACCCTGCTGCTCAGCCCAGCTCTATTCGCCCAGGCGGACAGCGGCGCCGTCTACTTCACCATGGGGGTGCACAACACCGAGGGGTGCAATGAAAAGAATGGCAACTGCATCGCCACTCGAGCACCGAGCGACCCTTCCGATCCGTTCTTCCCGGCGTTCTGGATCAGCGACTGGACCATGTACCGGGTGATGCACAACTACGAAAAAAACCCGCCGCCCTACAGCAATCCACCCACGACCCTCACCCCGGCGGACTACACCGTCTCCCGCGGTACCAGCTATTACGACGCCGCCTACATCCCGCCGGATGGCGACGGCTTCGGCGCCATGATGGAGCACTACGAGAAATACTGTCTGCCGATCTTCCCGATCAAGAACAACAGCTACACCTGCTCCTTCGTGTCCCTGGGCAACAAGGCGTACTTCCTGACTTACCCGCAAGACCGCCCCAAGGACATGCCTGCCTGTTGCATGTTCTCGCCAATGAATCATCCGCCGCGACAGGACTTCATCCAGCACCTGCCCTACAGCGCCGAGCGCAGCAAGAACCTCGACGGCAGTGTGCAGGCCTACGCCCTGGACCTCGAGTCACCGCAAGGTCCGATCCTGTTCGGCTACGCCTTTTTCAAACAACTGTCAGGGCAACCGCCCTATCGGCATCCCCAGTCGTTCTTTTTTTCCGGTGACACCAGCGTCGCCAATGCGCCCATCGTCAGCCAGAACTACACCAACTTTCGCATCGCCAAACCGGACCCGGCCCAGACCTGGGCGCAGGTGGCCGCGATGTGCCCGGCGAATCCGCCGCAGTGCCAACTGTTCGATCCGCCGCCCTCATTGGGTAATGGCAAGCGAGCGCAGTGGGACAAACTCATGCAACGCAAACCCTGACCAATGACGAAGGATCGCCATGAAAACTTCACTCCGTCTCACCATGGTGTTACTCGTTCTGGCCAGTCTGCCGGCCCAAGCCCTGGAGCAGCCCCGGGAACAGGCCATGCCGTCGACGCAGGCCACCAGCCTGAACTGCCAGCCTCCCAGCACCGCGCCAGCCGCCTCGGCCAGTCAGGACCAGTTCGATCAGTACAGCTGGCAGATGTTCATCGCCTTGAACTGGCCCGCGCAGGACGGGCAGCGAGGTGATCCCGACTGCAATAAACAACCTGGGGATCCCGGCTATACCGTCTGGCAGACCTACAAGACCGTGGAAGAAATCTTTCTGCCGCAAGGGGCCAACCCTGGCCCGTGGAATACCCCGCAGACCGCAAAAAGCCTGGGTATCATCAACATCGCCGCACTGAAGAACAGCTCTCAGGTGAATGCTGTCGACCAGGCCGTCGGCGGCTGGCTGATCGACCAGGCCGGCAACCCGACCTACTACGACATCTCGGCCAACGAGACCTCTTACAACTACATCGTCACCAATAGTTTCTATAACGCTAATGTCGTTTCCAAAGCCAACAACATCAACTTTCCCTATGGGGTCATCGAGGTCAAATCGAGCTGGCGCATCCTCACGACCGCTGACAACGCCAGTCACTACCTGACCATGCTCGCGCGCGTGGCCACGTTCAACGACCAAGGCCAGCGCACCGGTGTCACCGAGGCTTACCTGGGTTTGGTGGGCCTGCACATCATCACCAAGGCGAACGGTTATCCCCAGTGGATCTGGTCAACCTTCGAGCACATCGATAACGTTCCGGCCAAGGCGCTGGTGAACGACAAGTGGGTCGACCAGCCGACATCCGGCACGGCCTATTCCTACTTCAACCCCGCCGCCCCCGCTGCCAGCCTCAACCAGTCACCGTGCGACTGGCAGACGCAGGGCGCGCATCTGGTCTGCGTGCCCAAACCCGGCACCACGTTCCAGACCCCGAACCCGCTGAACCGGGTCACCCCGATTGCCGAGGTCACCAACGGAGTCAACACCCAATACCGCAGCGACCCGGACCTGCAAAGAAGCGTGCTGAAGTACTACCAGCTCATCACCACCCAGCGCCCGCTGATGCCGGACAACCCCAGCAATCCACTGGGGCAGCCGACGCCGGCCCTGTCGGCCAACGTGACCATGGAGAGCTACATCCAGCCCAACAGCAGCTGCATGAATTGCCACTCCATGGCGACACCGGTCAAGAGCCCCTACAAGTCCGATTACTCCTACCTGTTCAAATTCGCCAATGCGCCTGTCGGCAAAACCACCAAGGACGAGGAATAGATCATGAGCATTCTCAATGGACCACGGCTGAATTTCTGGGGCGGCATCCGCACGGACGTCAGCCTGCCGAACAACTCTCCTACCATCCCTTACGAAGGCAATGAGGAATGGCCGCTCTTCGATCTGACCACCTCGACCCTGGCACCGGGTGCCCAGTCTTACAGCGACGATCAGTTGAACAACATGATCAACGCGCCCGACGGCGACTACTACACCGCCGGCGGCTGGAATCACTACGGGCAGCATGTCGTCGACATGCAGAACGCCTTGATCAGTTCTCAGGGTATTGCGGGCAGCATCAACACCACCGGCGATATGGTGGGTCAGCCGGTCTATCTGCTCGGCTCGGTGGACCCGGTGACCGGACAGGGGCCGGTTTCCGGCCCGATGATGGTCGACCTGGACCCTACCTCCTCAACGACCACCCAGATATTCGTCGGCGGCCTGCAAATTGGCGGTAACAGCGACATCCAATTGCTGATTCGCAGTAATACCGTGTGCAGCAGTTTCGACGTGGCGGGACGTGTGCTGTTGCCCGCGAAAATGGATGCGCCAGGATCTTTCCACGCCAGCGGTACGTTTCAACTGACCTTCCCTTTGAGCAGCATCGTCAGCTGGAACCAGAACAGCAGTGGCCTGCGCTCGATCATCCAGGCGCCGGGTGCGACAGGCATCGTCCTGCGTTTCGTCATGTTCGAAATGTGCCCCACGATGACCACCGAACAACTGGACGCCGATTATGCCGCCGGCAGGTACACGCCCAACCCGAGCATCGGCCGGGTCATCGGTACACTGGCCCCGGCCTTCGCCGACGAGCCGCTGAACTGCCAGTCGGGCCGGCAACTGGTCAACCAGGGTACGGGGAATGCCGGCTATGCCGATCTGGGCGAAAACAACGGTTACCTGAGCATCGACATGGTGAACGTCATTCCGAAGGAAACCTTCAGGGCCGTCAGGGACGACATCACCAGCCCTATCGGACCCAACGCGAACTACGGCCCCGTCACCTTCAGCGCAGGCACCACCACACTGTTCACCCTGGAGCCGACCAGCCGCTTTTTGCTCGACTACTACGTGTATGGCGGCATCGTCGACCTGCCCCTGACCGCCGACAAACTGCAGGCGGCGCGGACCACTGCGCTGGCAATCAACGCACCCAACAAGGTCGCTGGAACCTCGCTTAAAGCAACCGAATCGACCTATCGAATCTATGCCAATCAGCGCAACGTTTATCTGGAGGACTACCCCAATGGTCTGACGATCACCCTGCAGGTGAGGTATCTGGGCGGCCCGGTCCCCAGCGCCACCGAAATCGACCTGCAGGCCGCTGCGCCTGCTGTGTACGATGAGCCGCAATACTGGGACTTCCTCGATTTTCCTGCCTCGCTGACCGTCAACACCGGCCAGCTCGAAATCAGTGTCCCCGTCGCCGTCAAACCGGGTAGCGCCGCCCAAGCAGGTTTTGTCGCCCTGACCTGCACGGCCAACGGCCTTCCAAGCAGTGGCTACTTCACCAGCTTTCGCAAATACGCACAGACCGACTTCGGCATCCCCGCGGGCACTACCATCACCTGGGAGCTGATGTACCCGAACGTCCTGCGTTTTCACTATCTGGCCTTCCCCGCCATGTCGCGCTACATCCCGCTCAATCAGCCCGATGCGGTCATGGGCGCCAAGAACCCCATCCTCGCCCGAACCTCGGACGCCTACAAAGGCACCACCCTGTTCATGCCTGTGGTGCGCTCGATGTCGCCCTGCCAGCGGGCACTGCTGAGGGCCTATCTCACCGGTGAACCTTGGCAGCCGCCGCAGTAGCCGCGCCCATCCCTTGTTCATGGAGAGAGCCCTTATGCCCGTTCCCTTTTATATCCCGGCGCGACCCAGCGAAACCCTGCGCCCGAGTACGATCATCGCCGAGGGCCTGCTGAACCCTCGGGGCCTTTGTATGCAGGCCGATGGCAGCCTGCTGCTGACTGAAGCCGGCTCAGGCCTGCCGGACCAGCCCTTCAGCGGCCGCATCAGTCGACTGCGACCGGATCCGCACACACCCGGCGCCTACCTGCCCCGCGAAACACTGGCGCAAGGTTTTCGCTCGATGAACATGCAGGCCCGCATGCTGCGCGATGAAATCATGGGTTTGTCGGACATCGCCTGTGGTGACGGGCGCTGCCTGCTCAGCCAGACCGATTACGTCGAGGGCTCCAAACTGCTGGACCTGCAATACACCCCGCCCGAGCCGGCGTTCCACAGCCGCGGCAATCTGAATGCGCTGTGTTATCACCCGACCCGCCGCAGCTGGCTGGCGGTCAAACCCGATACCAATCAGTTGGTGGAATTCACCGGCGAACAAGGCGAGCGCGTATTGGTCCAGTTGCCCGAACTGGACCAGGGCCAGGAAGCCGTTCCCGTGACCCTGGTGTACGAACCGGCGACAGACGCCGTGCTGATCAGCCTGTTCTCCGGAGAGCTGCAGGGCGACCCGACGCGCAGGGGCATCGACTTTGCCGATAAGGCAGGCCGAGTGATTCGGGTCTGGCCCGACAGCGGGCAGATCGAGGTGCTGATTCATGGCCTGCAACTGCCCACCGGACTAGCACTGTGTCCGCAGGGCAATGTGCTGGTCCTGGAGCTCTGCGACCGCCTGCAGCAACCCTTGCCGCCGGACTGGAACGGCGAACCGCTGCATGGCGGCTTTACCCGTTTCACCGGGCGACTGCTGCGCTGCAACCTGCAAACCGCCCAAGTCGCCGTGCTCGCCCGCGGCCTGGATACCCCTTCCAATCTGTGCCTGGTGGAGGATACGGTACTGGTGAGCGAAGGCATGGGATTAGCCGGCCGGCCACTGCCCACGCCAGACAACAACGTCGTCCCGTTGAGCGGCAGACTGCGACGGGTACAGCTCTGAAAAACACAACCTGGCGCAGTCCACCTGGGAGCGGGCTTGCTCTCGAATTCGGTGTGTCATTCAGCCTTGACGTTGACTGATACACCGTTTTCGCGAGCAAGCCCGCTTGTGTCTTGCGCAGGAATTAGACTGAGGATGAGAGCGGTGAATGGCCGGCGCTGGCGGCGTTAACCGCCCCGCCCCTGCTGGCGCACTGATAAGATCGCTGCAGGTTTACGCTGATATGGCTGCTATGCGCTTTGCGCCGACACCGCACTCTGCTGCCCATGCTGACGCGCGGTCACCAGGCCGATAAAGGAAATCACCAGCGCCAGGCCGATGGTCGAAGAAACTTCCATACGGTGCTCGGGCGTCACCATCATCACCGCCAACGCTGCGCAGATGAAGGCGATGACCAACCAGGTGAGCCAGGGGAACAACCACATCTTGAAGGTCAGCGTGACGTTCTGCCGAAGCAGAATCTTGCGCATGCGCAGTTGCGACACTGCGATAACCAGGTACACCAGCAAGGCAATGGCGCCGGAGCTGGCGAGCAGAAACTGGAATAAACCGGCGGGCATGAAATAGCTGAACAAGGTCACACCGGCACCCAGTACGGTGCTGGCGATTACCGCAGCCCTCGGCACGCCCGCCGACGACGTTACCTTCAGCGGCTGCGGTGCATCACCGCGCTTGCCCAGCGAAAACAACATGCGCGAGGCAATATAAATCGACGAGTTCATGCAGCTGGCCACGGCAATCAACACCACCATATCGACCATGAGCTTGGCGTGGGGAATGTTCATCAACTCAAGCGCTCGTTGGTAAGAACCCACCGACGCCAACAACGGATCGTTCCAGGGCACCACTGAAATGACCACGAAAATGGACAGCACGTAAAACACCCCGATGCGCCAGATCACCGAGCGGGTAGCTTTGGCGATGTTCTGCGCCGGGTTGTTGGATTCGGCCGCTGCGATGGTCACCGCTTCCGTACCGATGAAGCTGAACATGATGGTGATGAATGCCCCTACAACCGCTGACAGGCCATTGGGCGCAAAACCGCCATGCTCCTCCATGAGTCGACTCAATCCGCTGGCTTCGCGCTCTGGAATCCACCCCATCAACACCGCAAAACCAAGGCCGATGAATCCAATGATCGCCACGACTTTGGCCATCGCAAACCAGAATTCGAACTCACCGTATTTGGACACACTGAACAGGTTAGTCACCACCAACACAATGATCGACAGCAAGGCAAACAACCAGGTATCGATCTGCGGGAGCCATTGATTCAATACATGCCCGGCCGCGAGCGCCTCGATCGGTATCACCAGCACCCAGAACCACCAATACAGCCAGCCGATGGTGAAGCCTGCCCAACGTCCGATTGCCTGGTCGGCGTAGGTAGAGAAAGATCCGGTGTCCGGGTTGGCAACCGCCATTTCGCCCAGCATGCGCATGACCAGAACGACCAACAGGCCGGAAAACAGATAAGCCAGCAATACCGCCGGCCCTGCGGCAGCGATGGCATGTCCCGAACCGACAAACAAACCTGCGCCAATTATCCCCGCGATAGAAAGCATTGTGACGTGACGCGGCTTGAAACCCTGCGCCAGTTGTCCGTTCGAATCTTTGGAGTTCAGGCTATTCATTGTTTTTTTATTCTCTGGTGATCGACGTTAGGGCGTACTGACTGAGGGTCAGGCGATCATCATTTCTCCCTGTTGCCGCATCCGAACGCGGCGCACCTCAAACGCTCCCGGGTTTCTAAATCAGGCATCACGGCTGCACACGGCCATGAAGTGACGCGCCACCTTACGCGTCTTGTCTTGAAACCCAATAGCCCAAATGCGCCACTTTTTAGTCTGATTTCGACATGCGTTGCGCGTAACGCGCCTGGTGAAATGTCGTCCGAAACTAGCCGCCCTCATAACAAGGGCGCTACCTGTCTATCCGTTACAAAGTGTACGAGAAGCCCATTTGCACGGTTCTCGGCGCACCCGGATAGGCGTAGACGTTGCCAAAGGCGCCTTCATCATAGTGGCTGTCGAACAGGTTCTTCAGGTCAAGATTCAGCCGCAGGTGTTCGTTGACTTTGTAATAGCTGAGCAGGTCGACCACCGTGTAGCTATCCATGGAGAAGGCATTGGCCGCGGTCTGGCCGGCGCGCTCGTCGACATACTTGGTGCCCAGCCCGAGGCCCAGCCCTTTGAGGCCGCCGTCCTGAAACTCGTAGACGTTCAGCAGGCTGAAACTATTGCGCGGAATGTTCACCAGGCGCGTACCAGATCTCAGCACGTTGTCCTGGGTGACTTCGGCATCCACATAGGCGTAGCCACCGATCATGCGCCACTGCGGCGTGAGGTTGCCGGCCACATTCAGATCGAAGCCACGGCTACGAACTTCGCCCGCCGCCACGCTGAAGGTCGAGTCCACCGGGTCTGTCGTCAGGACATTACTTTTTTCGATCTGATACACCGCGGCATCCACGCTCAACTGGCGATCGAAGGCCTCCCACTTGACACCCACCTCGTAGGATTTGCCTTCTTCAGGTTTGAAGCCGCCACCCGTTCGACTGGCACCGCTGTTGGGCTTGAAGGACCGCGCCGTGTCGGCATAGATCGCCACGGTCGGGGTCAAATCGTAGATCAGCCCCAGGCGCGGGGTGACAGCGTTGTCGCTGCTGGTCCAGCTCACACCGTTGACGAGGTTGTTGTCGTAATCATGTTCGAAGCGTTCGAAACGCACGCCTGCCAAGGCTTTCAATCCCTCGGTCAAGGTGACCTGGTCTTGCACGAAAGCGGCGTAGGTCTTGAGGTTTTCCTGATCGTGGGTGGTGGTGCGAGTCAGCGCCGGACGCGGCTGGCCGTAGACCGGGTCAAAAATATCGATGGGGTAGGAACTCACCGCCCCACTGGAGCGACGGATGATCGACTTGTAGTCGTAATCCTCATATTCGATGCCCGTCAGCAACGTGTGGTCGAATCCGGCCGTGGAAAAATGCCCTGTCAGGTTCAACTGCACATCCCGGTCGCGCCACTCCAGCTTGCGGTAGTTGAAGTTGCGTCCCAGCGTGCGGCCGTCGGCAGCGACACCGTTGCCTTCGATGGCATTGCCTTGCATGCTGCCGTCGAGCCACTGGCCGCCGCCGCCCAAGGTCCAGTCGTCGTTCAGGAAATGCTCGAAACGCACCTGCGCCATGTTGTTGTCGTTGTGCAGCTTGCCGACATCCTTCTCACCGAAAAAAGTATCCCGCGACGCGACGCCGATCTGATTGCGATAGCGGGTCACACCCCGATCGAGCGGCGCGTTGTTGCGCATGAAATCGCCTTCGAAGGTGATACGGGTGGTGTCGTTGACCTGCCAACCGAGCACCGGCGCCACACCGTAACGCTCGTTTTCGACGTGATCACGGAAGGTATCGCCACCCTCGCCTATCACGTTCAGCCGATAGGCCAGTCGTCCTTCATCATCCAGCGGCCCTGAGGCATCCAGCGTGCCGCGACGCATGCCCTGATCGTTGAGCTGACTGCCCAAGGTGACGGTGCGCTCTGCCAGGGGTTGTTTGGACACCACGTTGAAGGTGCCGCCCGGGTCGCCACGGCCATAGAGTGTTGTGGCTGGCCCGCGCAGGACCTCCAGGCGCTCGATGGTATTGGCATCAGGCATGTTCGGATAACCGCGGTTGATCGGGAAACCGTTGCGGTAGAACTCACCGGTGGTAAAGCCACGCACGGTGAAAGTGGTCAGGCCCTGGCCGCCGAAATTGTTCGCACGGCCCACGCCACCGGCGTAATCGAGAGCGTCTTGCAAACGGGTGGCGCCGAGGTCTTCCACGACATCCTTGGTGACAACGCTGATGGATTGTGGGGTTTCATGAATTGGAGTGTCGGTGCGCGTCGCACTGGCCGAACGAGTCGCCCGATACCCTTGGACCGGGCCCTGAGCCGGCTCTTCGAATGTGCCGTTGATGTCGATCGCTTGTAACTCTATTGACGCAGGATCGGTCGGTGCCTGGTCAGCCCAGGTGGTCTGGAAAATGGCTTGGATCACACACAGAGAAACGAGAGTTCGACGCATCGACAGACAACCTTGAGAAGATGCCGGGCACATCAGGAGCTCGGCGAAAATTGATGACGAATAATATCAATTCCCATTCTCTGCTGATACGTTTTATCTCGGTAAAACAGGGGCGATAGCAAAATTAATTGCGCTCATGGCCGGGTCTCAGTGACGCAATAGCCTGCGCAACGGAACCCCATCTTTGAGTACCGGCGATTTGATGACGATGTAACTGAAGTACTTGGAGATACCGATGTTCTTGTCCAGCAGACCTTCCATCACTTCCTGATAATGCTGGATGCTGCAGGTCATGAAACGCACCAGGTAATCGTAACCACCGCTGATCAAGTGGCACTCAAGTACCTCATCGACCAAACGAATATTGGACTCGAACTTGGCGAAGTCCTCTCGCTTGTGGTCGCTGAGCGTGATCTCGGTAAATACCGTGACCGAGTCGGTAATCTTGGCGAGATTGAGATGGGCTCTATACCCGGAAATATACCCGGCCGACTCAAGCCGCTTGACCCGTTGCAAGCAAGGGCTGGACGACAGACCCACCGCATCGGCCAGGCTGACGTTAGTCATTCGGCCGTCTTTTTGCAGCTCAACCAGGATACTGATATCAATGCGGTCTAGTTTGATCAAACCTTCCATCGCATACCTCTTGATGCCGTTCGGATGTACAGAGGTTATAACAAAATCAGCGGTGTAAGGATTGCTGATGCTGAGCGACCAGGTCAGCCATGCTATTGATGCAAAAATCCGCAGGGCATTGCTGGGTGTCGTTCCCATGGCCACGACAGATCAGGCACAAACCAGCCGATTTTGGCGGCTCGGCAGGAGGTCTGGAAACCTGCAGGATATCTTTGGCTTGCAGGTTATTGTCCTGCAACCAGACGCTGTCCTCCAGTGGCTTGCTGACTCGGGAAAGCAAGTCCTCGGGCGTAATCCCCAAACGCTCACAGAGCTGTTCGCGATCCGCGGCATCACGATCGCAGCACACCAGCAGCCGATAGAATTTGCGCAGATACAACATGGCACCGGGCGCATCCTCGAACAGCGACCAGTTGCCCACCGACCGGGCGAAACTCATCCCCTCCTCCCAGCTGGCCTTGAGCCCAAAACGCTCTGCCAACTGACGATGGGCGAAGCACAATAAGCCACTGAAACCCAGCTCGGAAAAACGTGGATAAAGTGTGCTCACCGCCTCGTCAAACGCAGCCAATACCTCTTCCCTGCCCAGCACTCCCGAATGGTTTTCGAGCAACGGTTGCAGGGCCGTCCAGATACCCGAATCCCGATCGACCAGAACATCATCGCAATCGATCAACAGTGCACGATAATCAGTCAGGTACATGGTGTGTAGCCTCCCATGATGCATTCAACAATCCATGCGTTCCAAACGCTCCGGTTGACGCAGCGATGCTGCGCCAACCGAAGTCTGAGGTTAATTCAACACGCGTAACAATGCTGCCTCAAGAATCGCCAGCGCTTCGTCGATCTGACCGTCGTCGGTCACCAGAGGCGCAAGGAAGCGCAGCACATTCCGGTGTACGCCGCATTTGATCACCAACAGCCCGCCAACCCTGGCCTGATCGATCAATTGCTGGGTGAGTTCGGCGTCGGGGCTGCGGGCCTCGTCGTCTTTGATCAGTTCGATCGCCAGCATGAAGCCAGTACCGCGTACGTCACCAATACGCGGATGACGTGCCTGCAAGCGCAGCAGGCCCTGACGCAACCGTTCGCCCAAGGCATCACCGCGCGCGAGCAATTGTTCCTGTTCGTAGGCTTCGATCACCGCCAGCGCCGCCGCGCAAGCCAAGGCGTTACCGCCGTAAGTACCGCCGAGACCACCGGGTAATGGCGCGTCCATGATGTGCGCACGACCCACCACGCCCGATATCGGCAAACCACCGGCCAGGCTCTTGGCCACGGTGACCAGATCCGGCTGAATGCCTGCGTGCTGGAAACCGAACCATTTGCCGGTGCGACCGAAGCCGGTCTGAATTTCATCGAGAATGAGCACGATGCCGTGTTGCTCGGTCAGAGCCCGCAGTGCCTGGAGGAACTCCGGCGGCGCGGAGAGGAAGCCTCCATCGCCCTGCACCGGCTCGATGATGATCGCCGCTACCCGGTCCGCGGGAACTTGGGTCGCCAGCAATTCGTTCAGGGCTTGCAGCGCCATCTCGCTGGTGAAACCGCGATAGGCGTTAGGGTACGGGGTATGGAAGACTTCGGGAGCGAAGGGCCCGAAGTTCTGCTTGTAGGGTTGGCTCATGCCGGTCAAGGTCGTACCGAGCAACGTGCGCCCATGGAAACCGCCACGAAAGGAGATGACCGCCGGGCGATTGGTATGCGCGCGGGCGATCTTCACCGCGTTTTCCACCGCCTCTGCACCGGAGGTAAACAGCGCCGCCTTATAGGCTTCGCGACCACCGACCAACTCGCACAAACGCTGTACCAGGTCCAGATAGGGTTTGTAAGCCACCACCTGGAAGCAAGCATGGCTGACCTTTTGCAATTGGGCTTGCACCGCCGCAACCACCTTCGGATGATTGTGGCCAATGTTCAAAACGCCGATGCCACCGACGAAGTCCAGATAACGTGTCCCATCCACGTCCCACACCTCGCAACCCTGGGCACGATCGATAACCAGCGGATGTGCGGTGACCAGTCCCCGTGGCACGAATTGATCGCGTTGACGGAGCAAACTCGGGGTTTCTTCGACTTTACTGTTCATTGGCATCTCTCATAGTGGGCCTGGCAACCGGGAAGCGGCTGCGACGTGTTTCACAGGTTAAGCTTTCGACGCAATTGTCTAAGCCGAACTTGGCCTCTGAGAAATCGGGATCGACTGTTTTCACCCCGGCAAACAGCAGAATCCTTCAGCGGTGGCCAGCCCCCATGGAATCTGCCGATATGCGCCCCCTACAACGCAGCGTCATGTGTTTACGTAGAGTCTTTCGACATATCCTGCTTCGTCACTCGGGCATGCTTGATGCTCCCTATTTAATGCGAGAAATTACCCATGGCCCTGCTCTATAAAGCTGACCCGGTGCGCGGCGAACATTGGAAGCGCCTATTCGCCGAGCATGCTCCAGATATCGAATGGCGTGCCTGGCCAGACATCGGCGATCCGCAGGATATTCGCTACCTGGCAGCCTGGCAGGCGCCGGACGATCTCGACACCTTGTTGCCAAACCTGCAGGTATTGTTCGCCTTGTCGGCCGGGGTCGATCAGCTTGACCTTGACCGCTTGCCCACGACCCTGCCGGTGGTCCGTTTACTCGACCCGAGCATCACCCGGGGCATGTGCGAATACGCCACTTTTGCGGTGCTGAGCCTGCACCGGGATATGCTCCGTTATCGCCAGCAACAAATGGCCCGGTGCTGGCAGGCTCACCTGCTGCAACCGGCAGCCAAACGTCGAGTGGGCGTGATGGGGCTCGGCACACAGGCTCAACAGATTCTGGCCACCTTGCAGCCTTTTGGCTTTGCCTTGTCGGGCTGGGCACGCAGCGAGCATCACATCGACGGAGTGGACTGCTTTGCGGGTGCTGAACAACTTCCGACCTTCCTAGGCCAGTGCGACATCGTGCTTTGTGTCCTGCCACTGACCGAGCAGACCAAAGGGATTCTCAACCGTCAGTTGTTTCAGCACCTGCCCAAAGGTGCTGCCTTGGTCAACATGGGCCGCGGTGGGCATCTGATAGAAGAGGATCTGCTCGAGGCTCTGGCCAGCGGCCAGATCAGCGCGGCGGTGCTCGACGTACTGGAACAGGAACCGGCCGCGCCGGATCATCCCTTCTGGCAGCATCCGCAGATATTGCTGACACCGCATATCGCGGCGATGACTCAGCCAGAAAGCGCATTTAGCGTGCTGCTGGAGAACATCCGTCGGCATCAACGTGGTGAATCAATGCTTGGCCAGGTTGACCGCGAGCGAAGTTACTAACTACTGGCCTTACCCCTCGTTTGAGCAATAACTGCGGCCTGTGAAGTCGCAACTTATGCAATCTACCGAATTGACTTCAGCCCATTGCCAGGCCTCGCCGTAGCTGCGATACAGCCACCCGCTGTGTGCAGCCCGGCCGTGCGGTGATCGACAAGATCCAGGGTTCTCCCGGTTTGCTTCGCAGTGTTCACCTGAGCAGAACGTTGCCTGCCGTACAGGCAACGAATACTAATAAGATCAAATGAGGTAAGCGATGAACATCGCAAAACAAAGCGCTCTCTCCTTGGCGGTCATTGCCGCCACCGCGCAACTGGCAATAGCGGATCAGCAACAGCAAGCCAAGGGCTTCATTGAAGACAGCAGCCTGGTGCTGCTCAACCGTAACTTCTATATGAACCGCGACTTCCGCCATGGCGGCAGCAACAGCCAGGGGATCAACGGCTCCATGCCGTCCAGCGAGCGCAACGGCTATCGCGAGGAGTGGGCACAGGGGGCCATGCTCAACTTCGCTTCCGGTTTCACCCAGGGCACCATCGGTTTCGGCACCGATGCCTTCGCCTACGGTGGGGTCAAACTGGACAGCGGCCGCGGCCGGGCCGGGACCGGCCTGCTGCCGATCAGCAACAACCGCACCGCCCAAGCTGACGTGCCGGACGCCTATGGCGAGATTGGCGGCGCTGTGAAGATGCGCATTTCCTCTACCGTGCTGAAGTACGGCGAACAACGCCCGACCGCTCCGGTACTCGCCACCGGCGACAACCGCCTGCTGCCGGAAACAGCGACCGGCTTTCAATTGACTAGCAACGAGTTCGATGCCTTATCCCTCGAGGGTGGCCATTTCACCGCCTTCAACAATCGCAATTCGACCAACTCCGATGACGGTCTGTTCACCACCTACGGAGGGACCGAAGCTGACAGCGTCGACTTCGTCGGCGGCACCTATAAAATCAACGAAAACCTCATCCTGAAGGCGTACACCAGTGAGGCCGTCAATGTCTGGCGCCAACACTTCGGCAGTGCCTCCTATACGATTCCGCTGGCTGACAAGCAGTCGCTCAATTTCGGGCTGACAGCCTACAAGACCAGTGACCAGGGCGAAGCGCGTGCCGGTAAACTGGACACCACCAGCTGGTCGGCGAAGGCGGCTTATTCCGTCGGCGCCCACAAGCTCACCCTGGCCTACCAGAAGATCGATGGCGACGAGTATTTCGACTACATCGGTGTGGACTCGATCTGGTTGGCCAACTCGGTTCAGTACTCCGACTTCAACGCCCCTAACGAGCGCTCCGTGCAGGCTCGCTATGACCTGAACATGGCCGCCTATGGCATACCGGGGCTGAGTTTTATGACCCGCTATGTCAAAGGCGATCAAATCGATGGCACCAAGGCCGATCCGAACGGCGCTTACGCCAATAAGGTGGGTGATGACCAGAAACATTGGGAACGCGATCTGGAAGCCAAATACGTGATCCAGGAAGGTGCGACCAAGGACCTGTCCTTCCGCCTGCGCCAAGCCACCCACCGCTCCACCTCGTTCGACAGCGATATCGACGAGGTCCGCCTGATCATCGAGTACCCGCTGAGCATTTTGTAAGGATTTTCCCCGGTCGGTTTAGCGCGTGGACCGGCCAACTTTTTTAAAGGCCTCCTCCTCGCTCCCTTAGCCTTGAGGTGCCCATTCGGGTAATGCCAGTCAGTTAATACGCCGCTCCCACATGGATTGCGCTTAACTGACTGGCATTAGCCCAATTCGGGCACCTTTTTTTTTCAGCAATGTATCCATCAGGAGTGCCCTTCGTTTGATCTGCATCCTGAAATCCGACCCGGTATTTGCTGCCGATCCAGCTTCTCATTTGAGCAGTAACTGTGGTCTGCAGAGCCGTCGCTGACGGAATCTGCCGAATCAATTGGAGCCTCTTGTCAGGCCTCTCCGCAGGTGAGATACCAATACTTTGCGCGGAGAAATCCGACCGATTACGCGCCCTGTCAATGGAGACCTGCCATGTCCATTTCGCAACGCCCAGCCTACATCTATCGCCCCATGACCTCAGCCGATGTGGCGTCAGCCCATGACTTGTCCGTGCAGTTGAAGTGGCCCCACCGCCTGGAAGACTGGGCCATGTTGCAGCGCATCGCGCAGGGTTTTGTCGTAGAAGACCAAGACCGCCTGATCGGTACCGCGTTCACCTGTCCGCAGGGAGATTACGCCACCATCGGCCTGGTGATCGTCAGTGATGAGTACCAGGGCCAGGGTATAGGTCGCAAGCTGATGGAACTGGCACTTGAGGCTTGCGGATCGCGTACCCCCGTGCTCAATGCGACGCTGGCCGGCGCCCCGCTTTATGCCAGCCAGGGGTTCATTGAGTTTGGACATATTCAACAACATCAGGGGCACGCACAGGTTCCTGCACTCAATGACCTGGCAGCCGGTGAGCATTGCCGTCCGCTGATCGAAGCCGATCGGAGCAACCAGATTGAACTGGCCAACGCCGGCAGCGGCCTGGACAGACACGCCGTGCTCAATGATCTGTTCGATATCGTCGAACACTCGGTCGGTATCGAGCGCGATGGTCAGCTGCGCGCTTTCGCCATGCTGCGTCCATTCGGCCGTGGTCGCTGTATCGGCCCGGTCATCGCGGAAAATCCAGAGCAGGCCAAGCACTTGATTGCGCTGTTGTTGGCCCAAGTGCCGGACGCCTTCGTGCGCATGGACATACCGTCCGACAGCGGTCTGGCCCCTTGGCTGGAAGAGGCCGGGCTGAAGCACGTCGACACCGTCGCACAAATGGCTCGCGGCACCCCACCGCAGGCTGTCGGCGCAGTGCGCCAGTTTGCGCTGGTGACTCAGGCCATCGGCTGACAAACCCCTCAGTACATCCAACGCAACACGATGCATTTTTTGGAGAAACACCTTCATGCTCGAGCCCACTGCAGTGCTGTTGGCACACGCCGACGGCAGTCCCGCTTCAACAAAATTCACCCCCGGTTCGTTGGGGGTCACCGATCCTTTCGACCGGCACATTGCTTATCTCGGGCCGGATGACATCGCTGCCGGCGTGGTCCAGGCGAGCGGACAATTCAGCGTCGATGACTATCCCTACAGCGAAATGATCGTGGTTCACGCGGGACGCGTCACCCTGCAGAGCCAGGATCACAGGCTCCAACTAAATCCCGGCGACAGCGCCGTGATCGCCCGTGGTACGTCGCTGCAGATCGAGGCGCAACCCGACTCTCTCTGGGCATTCTGCGCGGATACCCAGCTCGTTGAAGAACGCCATCCCGGGCTCACCGCGCTCCCCCCGCTAACCCTGCTCTCTCCCTCGGCGGCACCGGGGCCAGAGATTCTGCTAAGCCCGGCACCGCAATGTCGCTCGCACAATTTGTTTGTCGAAGAACCGACCAACCTGCGCATCGGCGTCTGGGACTCGACACCCTATACCCGCGGGGCGAGGCCGCACCTGCTGCATGAACTGATGCACCTGATCGAAGGCAGCGTCACCCTTCAGGTGGCGGACGGGACTGATCTGACGGTCAACACCGGCGATACGGTATTCGTGCCCCGAGGCGCCCCATGCGCATGGCATAGCAGCGTCTATGTACGCAAGTTCTACGTCGTCAAATAACTGAACCCAGTGAGTGCTGGCAGAGAATATTCCTCCGCTGGCCCCACTACCAAACTGAGCAATCACTTACGGCGGAGTACAGATAATGGGATTAGGTGGCTTCAGTACCGGGAAACTCCTGATCATCCTGTTGATCGTGATCATGCTGTTCGGAACCAGGCGCCTGAAAGGTTTGGGGACGGATATCGGCGACACGATCAAGGGGTTCCGCAAATCCATGGGCGACGATAAGCCAGTCACTGATGAGCCCAGGGATCCGCCCATTGACGTTCAGGCGCGCACGCTCGAAGACTCGGTAAAAAAATACTGAACCCTGGCGAATGCCAAGCCTCAGTCAACCATTCAAACAGAGGTGAAAAGCAGGAATGGAAGTGCAGTCGATGTCAGACAAGTCTGTCGGAGGAGAAGCATTCTGGGAGCGCGTGCGCGCAGCCTATCCGGAGCAGCGCCCCCTACTGAACCTGAACAACGCGGCCGTGAGCCCGCCGCCGCTGGTGGTAGAGCAGGCTATGATCGATGCCTATCGGCTGATCAGCCAGAACCCGGACGTCAACATGTGGAGCAAGCTCGACGCCGAGCTCCCTACGATCAAGCAACAGCTGGCTGACATGGCCGATTGCGATCCCGATGAGATCGCCCTGAACCGCAACTCATCCGAAGGCTTGTCGACAGCCATCTTCGGCATTCCATTGAAGGCCGGCGACCAAGTGCTGGTTTCGCTGTGGGACTACCCGAGCGTAATAGCCGGATGGTTGCAGCGTCAGCAGCGCGAAGGCATCGAAGTGGTGACCGTCGACTTCGACCTGATGGACGACGAGAATGTCATCGTCGATGCTTATGCGCAGGCCATTACCCCGCGCACCCGGGTGATCCAGCTGACCCACATGCTGCACTGGACCGGGCGGGTCCTCCCGGTAAAACGCATCTGTGCGCTGGCCCGGGCGCGGGCGCGGGCGATTATCACGGTGGTGGACGGTGCCCAGACGTTTGCGCAGATGCCGCTCAGCTTCCGCGAACTGGGTTGCGACTACTTCGTCACCAGCCTGCACAAATGGCTGGGCGCTCCGGTTGGCAATGGCATGCTCATTGTCAGGCGCGACCGAATCGACAATACCTGGCCGTTGCTGGGACCTTTCGACCCGCAGCCGCTGCAGATCGACAAGTTCGACCACTGGAATCTCGGCACCTATAACTCGGCGATACAGGCGGGCATTGCCCCCGCCATCCGTTTCCATGCGCAAATCGGCACGCAAGCCATTCACGCGCGTCTACAGGAGCTGACCCGCTACTGGGTTGACCTCGCCAGCAATATCCCCGGTTTCAGGCTCCACACGCCCCTTGATTCCGTTGAGCTGGGCGCAGTCAGTCTGTTCTCTATCGATCAATGCGATGCTCGATGGATTGAGCAGGCGCTTCGAAACACCCACGGGGTGCATGTCAAGTTCCGCCAGATCAGACACATCAGCGGCCTTCGGGTATCGCCGAGCCTCTACACGCAGAAGAGCGATCTATGCCGCTTTGTCGAGGCGCTAAGGCAGGTGGTTGCAAGCAGGTAGACCGGCGGGCCAGGGGGGACACTTGAGACCCACGGAGGCAGTGGCCCCCTGAAACGTGCACCAGCATAAGGACATGTATCAGGGCGAGATCGACTGGGGACGTATTCTTCTCCTCTCTGGCTAATGTCAGCTTCGATGGAATCGTCACTGCCTGCGTAACCTGTAATGGATTGCAAGCCGTCAGCGGAAGACCGGAATCGTCCCTGACGCTGTACGACGGTCCCCGGCAGCCTTCAACTTCTGACCCAACTCGGCTATGCGACGCTCGCCCGCCTCAAGCGCCTGCGCACTGGTATGCACCGAATAGTATCCAAGGTGTAGCGGATAGGGATGGGGTACAGCCGAACCCAAGACAAACACTGCACCCTCTGGACCTGATGCCTGCAAGGCGATAGGTACCTCGTTGGAGTCGAAACTAACCATCTCACCCGCCTGGATAACGCCTCCGGCATTCAGCGCACCCTTGGCGAGCGCGAGCCATCCGACACTGTGGCCGGCAGGTGGCTGATACACCCAACGCTCTCCTGGTTTTAAAGTAACCAGCAAATAATTGACGTTCTTCGGCGCAGGGATAGGGCTTTGCACACCTTGGTAGTTGCCGAGTATCACATGAGCAGGTTGGCTCTCACTGGCGCCCACTGACTGGATGTAGCGACTTTCAGGCTCACCGTTTTCGAGCTCAGCCGGCAAGGCGATCCACAGTTGAAATCCCTGAATGCGAGGAACGTCTTCGGCAGTCAGCTCTTTGCCATGCCAGATACCTGCGCCGGCCCGCATCCATTCGACACCACCATAACCGATAGTCCCTTCCCCATGATCCGGATCGTTATAGCGCACACGGCCTTCTGTAAAAACCGTCACGGTGGCTATGCCCGAATGGGGATGCAAAGGCATGCTCTCCATCGCATGGATAGCCTCTCCACTGACGTCAAAGATGTCGAGGAACACGAAGGGCTTGAGAGCCTGCCCCAGATCAGAAGGACTCATCAGACGGGTAATCGGTCCATGACCTGCCGTTCCTCGCGAGCAGTGCGCAATACGCCGGAACAGACTCGTATCAAGGTTGGTTGAGGAGGTAGTCATGGTTTCGATTCCCGTAAGGTCAGGCTTGCATTGGACGGATGAGGTTCAAGATGCCGACGCGGTGGAGCCAAGCGATACTCGCCGTGATCAGCAGCAGCGCGATTGCCGGTACGGGACTACCGCCAATAACAAACAGGTGGGTGAAAGTAGCAAAACACATGGTGACCGCCAGCAGCAGACCGGCCAGTCCAGCGGTGACGGGTATCAGCAGGGCGATAGCACCCGTTACTTCGACCAATCCCGTCACGGTCCGGAACCACTGACCCAAGCCAATATGTTCGAAGACCTCGACCATCATTGGCACGCCAGCGAGCTTGGCACTGCCAGCTGCCAGAAATGCTGCAGCGGCAACAAGACGTAATCCGAGGGACGTGTACTTGAGAGCTCTGCTCGGAGTGTTCGACGCGGTGGAAGCTTGGTTGCTCATTGTAGTGTTCTCTTTAGAGGGGTCAGAGCCGAACGAGGACAGAGTTAGTATGGGGGGCGGCGCACTGGCCAAAAAATCCCCCCCTTGCCCTTGACTGTTTAAACCCCGGCAATGGCTTCGCGGACGAAGTCTTCATAGGTGCGCAGCGGGTGCCCAATGATGGCCTCTAGCCGATCCACTGTACCGTCAGCCGCTTGCATGCCGAACTTCTGGATGCCCGCCATCATCAGGCGCATGTCATAGGCCAACCAGGTGGGACCGTACGAAGCCAGCTGTCCTTCGAAGGCCGCTACATCGTCACCGCCGTAGGCAATGTCGCGCCCCAAAACGGAGCTCCAGATCTTCGCCACCGAGGCACCGGTAAGTGCCTGCGGCCCGACCAACTCCAGCGTTACACGATCCAGGGCGGAAGGTGCCCTGTCGCGTCGCAGCAACTCTGCAACGGCAACATCGGCGATGTCACGCGCATCTATCATCGAAACGCCCGCCGAGCCGATCGGCATCGGGTATACCGAGTAGTTCTGAATTGTCTGCTGGACCATGAGTTCGTTTTGCATGAAGTAAGCCGGACGCAGAATGGTTGCGGGGATATCGAGGCTTTCGATCATGCGTTCAACCGTATGTTTGCCGGTGAAGTGCGGAACATTGGTGAACTTGTCGGCATGAATCACCGACAGGTAGACGATACGCTCGATGCCAGCCTCCTGAGCGAGGTTCAGCGTGATGAGGGCTTGCGTCACCTCATCGGGCGTAACGGCGTTGAGCAGGAACAGCGTCCGCACCGATGACAGCGCGACGCGCATCGACGGTACATCGGTGAGGTCTGCGACAACTTCAGTAACGCCGGCCGGAAAGTCGCGCTTACCCGATTGGCGCACCAGGGCTTTGACCTCGGCGCCCGCGTTGGCAAGGCCCTGAGTGATAAGTGAACCAATAGTGCCCGTGGCACCAATAACGAGAATGCTCATTTTTGAATCTCCTACAGTGGATATTTAGAGTGGGTCAGCGAGAGAAGTCCGCCACTACCTTGCCAGTCCGTGAAGCGCTGCGATTACGTTCGATGGCCTCAGGGATGTCGGTGAAGCCGACGACTTTGCCGATCCTGGACTGCAGCGTGCCGCTGGCGATTTCCTGGGCCAGCGTCTCCAGAAGTTCGGGGTCAGGTTTGTTCATGAACCAAAGGCCTCGGCGATTCGCCGGCGTGCGCGCCAAGATATCGGGTGATGACGTGCCGACAACGACGCCGTTTTCCGCCAACACCTGCCACGAGCGATCCAGTACCTCACCCCCGACGTAATCAAGCACCAAGTCAATGTCCTGGACGACGTCCTCGAAACGTTGGGATTGATAGTCGATGACATGATCGGCGCCGAGGCTGCGCACATAATCCAGGTCAGCAGTGCCCGCAGTTGCGAAGACCTCGGCGGCGGCCCGCTTGGCGTACTGCACGGCATAGGCGCCCAGTCCTCCTGCCGCGCCGTGAATAAGGATTCGCTGGCCCGGATGAATCGGACCCGCATGATGGAGGCTCTTCCAGGCCGCCACGGCTGCGACGGGTACAGCGGCAGCATGGACGTCATCAAGATCTACAGGCGTAAGGGAGAGGCTCGCTTCACTGACGCTCACGAATTCGGCGTAGGCGCCCAGTCCTCCCACCGCGCCCATGACGCGATCGCCAACACGGAAGCGAGAGGCACCGGGGCCGACAGCCTCGACAACTCCCGCCATTTCGGCGCCGAGTACTATTGGTAGTGGAAGCGGGAAAGCATTTCGCACATGGCCTTCGCGGACCTTCCAATCGATACCGTTCACCCCGGCGGCTCGAACTCGAACCAGAACCTGGCCTTGCGCCGGTTCTGGCTTTGCAACCTCGGCTACTTCCACGGTATCAGCGCCGCCATAGGCTCGGATCAGTACAGCGCGTTGCAGGGTGCTCATTGCAGTTCCTCGTATCGAGTTCCAATGACGAGAAGATATTCTGTTGCATCAGTAAAACGAAGACGCCAACATGTAGACACTACGTTTCAAAAATGGAACACCATGAACCTGAACGCTCTGATCGATTTCACGCTCGTCGCAACGAATGAGGGGCTCGGAAAGGCGAGCCGTGCGAGCGGCATATCCAAAGCCACCTTATCGCGCCGAATCTCCGACCTTGAGGAACAACTGGGCGTGAGGCTGATCGAGCGCAGCGCACGCGGTCTTAAGCTCACCGAGGCTGGAGAGATACTGATGGCCAGGGCCGAAGGGCCGTTGGCCGAGGTGGCCGAAGCCATGACGGCGGCCCGTGAGGGCGTATCGACGCCTCGCGGACGCTTGCGTGTTGCTTCCCCAGTCCTGTTCTCGCAGCTTGCGATGGGGCGCATCGGCGCAGAATTTTGTGCGGCCTATCCTGAAGTCACGATCGAGGTCGTGGCGGAGGATCGCGTGGTTGACCTCGTCGAGGAACAATTTGACGTCGCTATTCGGATCAACCCCAGCCCAGACAGCACTCTGGTCGGCCGCTGCTTCGCCAAGGACCGGCTGGTTGTGGTGGCCGCGCCTGAAATACCGATGCCTACACCCGGCGCAATCAGGTCAGTTCCCAGCATTGTGGTTTCGAGTTTCGAGCCCACCCATTGGAAACTCGATGGAGGGCACCTGGTCCTGGAGCCCATCCCAAAGCTGCGGTTCTCTTCGTTCCTGATGATCCGCGATGCTGCTATCGCTGGCGGTGGTGCTGCCCTCATCCCACAGTCCATCGCATGGAACCAGCTTGCTAGTGGCGAACTGGTCCAGTGGGGCACGGTATCGGGTGTAGAACCCGAACTCTGGGTCGTGCACACGTCCAGGCGTCTTGCTGCTCCGAAGGTTCGCGCATTTGTCGATTTCATGTGCGCTAAATACCCGGACATGTCTCTGGTATTAGAGGGGTAGAAGACCATTCATAGGTCTCGGGTACAGTTGCGCCAGGCGAGTTGCTACATCTCTGGTTTGAGTCGCCATTCGGTCGGATGGACTTTCCCTGAGGTTCAAGAAATTCTACCCAGTGCACATCGCTATTTGCCCAAAAAAAAGCCCGCAGTGTGAACGGGCTAAAAAGGGTGACGCACAAGAATGAATAGAGCTTCCAGCCGACCTGTCGTTACCTCAGCTCAAAGCGCCGCGGCGATTGCCCCACCGACATCCTGGGTCGAGCCCTGCCCGCCCAGATCAGGGGTGATCGGTCCTTGGGAGATAACCTGCTCGATGGCCTTGAGAATGCCGTCATGGGCCGCGCGATAGCGTTCATCGCCATTGCCCAGGAAGTCCAGCATCAAGGCACCGGACCAGATCATCGCAATCGGGTTCGCGATGTTCTGCCCATAGATGTCCGGCGCCGAGCCATGCACCGGTTCGAACAGCGAAGGAAACCGCCGCTCCGGATCGAGGTTCGCCGATGGCGCGATGCCGATGGTTCCAGCGCAGGCCGGCCCCAGGTCGGACAGAATGTCGCCGAACAGATTCGACGCCACCACCACATCGAAGCGGTCCGGTTGCAGCACAAACCGCGCACACAGGATGTCGATGTGTTGCTTGTCCCAGGTGACGTCCGGGTACTTCGCAGCCATCAATGCAGTGCGTTCGTCCCAGTACGGCATGCTGATGGAAATCCCGTTGGACTTGGTCGCCGCCGTCAGGCGCTTGCGCGGCCGGGTCTGGGCCAGGTCGAATGCGAACTTGAGAATCCGGTCCACACCACGTCGGGTGAACACCGACTCTTGCAGCACGAACTCATGTTCGGTGCCTTCGAACATCTTGCCGCCGACCGACGAATACTCGCCCTCGGTGTTTTCACGGATCACCACGAAATCGATGTCCCCGGCTTCGCGCCCGGCCAGCGGACACGGCACACCGGGAAACAGCCGCACCGGACGGATGTTCACGTATTGGTCGAAATCACGGCGAAACTTCAGCAGCGACCCCCACAAGGAAATGTGATCCGGCACCTTGTCCGGCCAGCCCACGGCGCCAAAGTAAATCGCGTCGAAGCCCTTGAGTTGTTCGAACCAGTCGGCGGGCATCATTTGCCCGTGTTCCAGGTAATAATCGCAATGCGCCCAGTCGAGCACTTCGATGCTCAAATCCAGTTGCCATTTTTTTGCGGCCTGCTCCAGTACCCGCAGCCCTTCCGGCAAGACTTCCTTGCCGATGCCATCGCCGGCAATCGCGGCGATTCTGAATGGTTTGCTCATCAATCGTGGCTCCTCAATGTCTGTTCAAACCGGATCACAGCCCGCCGATGTGGAAGGCTTTGACTTCAAGGTATTCATCCAGGCCGTACTTGCTGCCTTCGCGACCCAGGCCCGATTGCTTGATACCGCCGAATGGAGCGACTTCCATGGAAATGAGCCCGGTGTTGAGACCGATCATGCCGAACTCCAGCGCCTCGCCGAACCGCCATGAACGGCGCAAATCCTGGGTGAAGAAATAGGCGCCCAAGCCATACGGCGTGGCATTGGCCAAGGCCAACGCCTCTTCCTCGGTGGTAAAGCGCATCAGCGGTGCAACTGGGCCGAAGGTTTCTTCGCTGGCCAGCAGCATCCCGGCATGGGCTTCAGCGAGCACCGTCGGCTGGACGAACTGGCTGTCGCCCTCGGGGATGCCGCCACAGAGCAAACGCGCGCCCAGGCTCAGGGCATCGTCGATGTGCCGGGCAACCTTGGTCACCGCCGCCGCATTGATCAGTGGGCCGATGGTCACGTCGGCGTCCAGGCCATTGCCGACCTTGAGCTTGCCCACCTCCTCCACCAGGCGCTGGGCGAAGCGTTCGTAGATACCGTCCTGCACCAGAATCCGGTTGGCGCAGACGCAGGTTTGCCCGGCGTTGCGAAACTTGCTGACCATGATGCCCGTCACTGCCTGTTCCAGATCAGCATCGTCGAACACAATGAACGGGGCGTTGCCGCCCAACTCCAGGCTCAAGCGCTTGATGTGTTCGGCGCTCTGGCGCATCAGCAGCCGACCGACAGCGGTGGAACCGGTGAAGGAGATTTTGCGCACCGTCGGGTTGCCGGTCAGTTCTTCGCCGATGCCGGCGGGCATGCCGGTGACGACGTTGAACACCCCGGCCGGAATGCCGACCCGTTCGGCCAGCACCGCCAGCGCCAGCGCCGACAGTGGCGTCAGGTCCGAGGGTTTGACAATGATCGTGCACCCGGCGGCCAGGGCAGGCGCGCACTTGCGGGTGATCATCGCATTGGGGAAGTTCCAGGGGGTGATCGCGGCGCAGACCCCGACCGGCTGTTTGAGCGTGAGCAAACGGCGGTCGCCGCTGGGTGCCGGTATGGTTTCGCCGTAAACCCGTCGGGCTTCTTCGGCGAACCATTTGACGAAGCCTGCACCGTAGCGAATTTCGCCTTTGGCTTCATTCAGAGGTTTGCCCTGTTCGCAGGTCATGATCAGCGCCAGGTCGTCGAGGTTGTCGACCATGGCCTGATACCAGCGCTCCAGCAGCGCCGCCCGCTCTGCCGCCGGGCGTGCGCGCCATGCCGGCCAGGCGCGGTCGGCGGCTTCGATGGCGCGTCGGGTTTCGCTGCCTTGCATCGCGGGTACGCGAGCGAGCAACTGGCCGCTGGCCGGGTCGATGACGTCCAGGGTGGCGGCGTTGTCGGCGCTGATCCACTGACCGTCGATGTAAGCGAGTTCTACCAGCAGGCTGGGGTCTTTCAGGCGATTCTTGAGCATGGTCGAGTCCTGTTCCGAGACAGCCTTCAGTTTATTGAGTCGTCACAGGCGAGGATGCTGAAAGCGCCGCTACTGGAGCCTTTGAATGCTGAAAATCGGTATTCGACGGCAGGCTCTACTGTTGGTGGGGTGATGGATATTGTCGCGGTCAGACGATGCTCTCTACACATTCCGTGGGCTACAGCGATTCACTGTCGGGGCTTGGTGCTTGGTGCTGGGAGTACATATCCATTTCTGCGGTAACGGCCGCTTAGGGTTCCGCCCTGACGGCGGGTCACTTTCGAAAAGCGCGAAAGTAACCAAAGCGCTTTTGCCCCTCCATTCGGTGCCTCGCCTAGGCTCGGCATGCCATAACGAAGGCATTGCTCCGGGGGCCCGCCGCCATCGGCCATCCATGGCCGGGGGCGGCTACCGCGGCATCCTTGCCGCGGTGCCCCCTGCGCAGCGCCTGCGTTCGGCCTCTGGGAAAGGGGCGGCAGATCAAGATCAAAAGCCAAAGCAACGGCAACGGCAACGGCAAGATCAACAGCTTCGCGAGCAGGCTCGCTCCCACACTTGGAGTGGGTACATTCGGGGAAGACTGGTCGACTGACAGGCCGCCATCGCAGGCAAGCCAGCTCCCACAGTGGATTGGGTACATTCGGGGAAGACTGGTCGGCTGACAAGCCGCCATCGCAGGCAAGCCAGCTCCCACAGTGGAGTGGGTACATCCGGGGAAGATGGGTCGGCTGACAGGCCGCCATCGCAGGCAAGCCAGCTCCCACGGTTGGATTGAGTACATCCGGGAAAAATTGGTCGGTTGACAGGCCGTCATCGCACCGATGCGGCGCCCCGACAAGCCAGCCCCCACAAAAAATCAGAGCACATCCAAAAATCAGAGCACATCCGCTCTGCCTTTCACCACTCAACAGTCCGAGCGTTAGCTCGCCTGCAGCTCTTGATCTTGAGGCACCGCCCCCTCGAGAGGCTTCGTTCCGGTTCTGCGCAGTGGGCAACCCGGCATGGATGCCGGGTTAGCCGCGCACGGCCATGGATGGCCGATCGCGGCGGGCCCACGGAGCAGGACCGGAGCGAGGGCATGCCGAGCCTAAGCGAGGCACCGAACGACAGGGGCAGAAGCGCTTTGGTTACTTTCCGCCGGGCCGCGCAGGCTTTTCGAAAGTGACTCGCTGTAAAAGCGAAACCAATAGTAGCCGTGACCACAGAAACGGATATGTACACCGATCAATGTTCGGTGTCAGCAAGCAGGACACTAAAGCCGCATCGACCCCAACAACCCTTGCAGGAAATGCTCGCCGGCTTCGATCTGGCTGATCTCGATGAACTCGTCAGGCTTGTGCGCCTGCTCTATCGAACCCGGGCCACAGACCACCACCGGCACATCCAGCCGCTGTTTGAACAACCCGCCCTCGGTGCCGAAGGAGACCTTGGCGGTACCGGCATCCGGCGCGGCAAAGTTCTTCAAAAAGCGCACCGCTTCGACACTCGGGTGAGTATCGAGGCCGGGATAGACGTTCAGGGTTTCAATTTCGATATCCGCCACGCTGGACAGCTTTTTCGCTTCGCGCACGATCACTTCGGCACGCTCGCGCATCTGCTCCAGGAACTGATCCGGGTCGTCCGCCGGCAAGTTACGCACTTCGAAATCCAGGGTGCACAGGTTCGGCACGATGTTCAGCGCCTTGCCGCCGACAATCTGCCCGACATGCACGGTGCTGTAGGGCACGTCATAGTCCGCATCCTGGGCGCCCTGCTCTTGCAGTTGCTGCTGGCTCTGACGCAGTGCCGCGATGAAATCGCAGGCCACGTGTATTGCATTGACCGAACGCGGTGCCAGCGAGGAATGCGCCTCCAGACCGCGACAGTAAGTGCGGTAAGAACCCTTGCCCTTGTGCCCGAGCACGAACTGCATATTGGTAGGTTCGCCAATCACGCACAAAAACGGCCGCACCGGCGCCAGGTGCAGCACGTCGAGCAAACGCCGCACGCCGACGCAACCGATTTCTTCGTCATGGGACAGCGCCAGTTGCAATGGCCGGTTCAATGAATGATCGGCGGCATCGAGCATGGCGTCGATGGCCAGCGCGATAAAGCCCTTCATATCGCAACTGCCACGGCCATAAATCCGCCCGTCCTGCACCGTCGCCTGAAACGCCGGGAAGGTCCAGGCCTGTCCCGCTGCGGGAACCACATCGGTGTGCCCCGACAGCAAAATCCCCGGCACTTCCCGTGGACCGGTACTGGCGAACAAGTTGGCCTTTTTGCCGCTTTCGTCCTTGACGATCAACGACTCGATGCCCTTGGTCAGCAGCAGATCGCGCACGTACTCGATCAAGGCCATGTTCGACTCCGAAGAGACGGTGTCAAAGGCCATCAGACGCTTGAGAATGTCCAGTACGCGGGGTTTCATGAGGCCTTGCTCCGTTGCTCGGCTGAAGAAGCGAACCGGTTGATGGAGAACGGCGAAATCGAAGTGCTGGTACTACCGGTGCTGATCAGTTCGGCCATCACGTCGCCCACGCCCGGCCCGAGCTGGAAACCATGGCCGGAGAAGCCGAAGGCATAGAACAAGCCATCAACGGTGCCGCTTGGCCCCATCACCGGCAGAGAATCAGGCAGGTAGCCTTCAATGCCGCTCCACACGCGAATGATGTTCAGGTTACCGACACCCGGCAGCAGGCGACGCATCTGATCCATCTGATTAAGAATGCTGCGCGGCTCGACATAGGCCCGGCGGTTGAGCATGTCTGGTTCGCTGCGATAGCCGCCACCGATGATGATGTTGCCGCGGGGTATCTGGCGGAAATAGATCACTTCCTCGGGAATCTTGGTGTAGACGCCAATCACCGTCGGCAAGGCGTACGGTACCGGTTCGGTCACGGCCATTTGCGGGCCATGGGTGTCCAATGGCACCGGCTCGCCGAACTGCGCCGAGAGCTTCTGGCCCCAGGCACCGGCAGTAATCAGCAGGCGATCGGCGCTGAACTGACGGCCGTCGGTGGTTCGGATGCTGAACTCGCCGCCAACCTTCTGCACCTCGGCCACTTCCGTGCGCTCTTCGATCCGCGCGCCGAGACGTCGCGCGGCCCGAGCAAACGCCGGTGCCGCCAGACGTGGATTGGCGTGGCCATCGTGGGGGGCGTAGGAGCCGCCCTTCACACCCGGGCCGAGGAACGGAAAGCGCTTGTGCAACTCGTCACCATGAAAGATCTTCAAGTCCAGCTGCTCCGCCTCTGGGGCGTCTGCATAGGCTTGCAGCTCGGCGATCTCGTCTTCGCGGTAACACACGCGCAAATGCCCGCTGGCAATGAATTCCAGGTCATCGTCGATCAGCTCCGGTAAACGCTTCCACAGCGCCCAGGAACGATTGGCCAACTCCAGCTGCCCGAGGTAACGCCCTTGACGTCGCACGTTGCCGAAATTCACGCCGCTGGCGTACTGACCGATCTGGTCGCGTTCCAGCAGAATCACCGACTGCCCGCGCTGGCGCAGGAAAAACGCCGCCGCCGAACCCATCAGGCCGCCGCCGACAATCACGACATCGGCTTTCTGTACCGTCATGGCGACACCTCCTCGGTGAGCATCGAAAGGGGTTTGACCGGTGCCTGACCGCGCTGACGACCGACCTGTTCCACGCAAACGCCGGCGGCCGCGGCAATCACCTCAGCCCCGGCCTGGGAGCAATAACGCCCCTGGCAGCGGCCCATGCCGACCCGGCTGAAGGCCTTGGCCCGGTTGACTTCACAAGCACCTTTTTCCCGGACCACTGCACGCAATTCGCCCGCGCTGATCATTTCGCAGCGGCAGACGATGGCCGTGTCCGGCAACGCTTTGGCTTGCGCCGCCGGCCAGGGAAACGCCTGAGCCAGGCCGAGACGAAACTGATCCATTACCGCCAGCGCGTGCCGTTGTTCGTCGCGCAACCCGATGTTCACCGGTTGCTGCAGATCCTCCAGCAGCGCCATGGCCACAAGGCGCCCGGCGTGTTCGGCGGCATCGGCACCGCGAATTTTCGAACCGTCGCCGGCGGCATATACACCACTGACCGAGGTCCGACCGTCTTCATCGACAGCCAGCCACCATTGGCTGGAGGCCTCGTCAAAGCGCATACGGCAACCGGCCAGGTCGGCCAATTGGGTTTCCGGGCGCAGGTGATAACCCAGCGCCACGGCATCGCACGTCACCGTCAAAGTTTCACCGCGCGCCGTGCGCACGCGTACGCCACTGACACCATTGGCCGCATCGCCCAGTACTTGAAGCGGCGAAATGCCCAGATGCACCGGGATCTTCGCTCGATAGAGCTGCGCCAGCAGTTTCATCCCGGTGAACAGCAATCCGGGGCGCGCCAACAGTTTCGGCAACGCGCCGATTCGCTTGCTCAACGGTGAGGTGTCGAGCACCGCCGCGACCTTGGCCCCGGCTTTCACATATTGACTGGCGACCAGATACAGCAACGGCCCGCTGCCCATGAACACCACGCGGTGGCCGATGGAAACCGCTTGGGACTTGAGCGCAATCTGCGCTCCGCCCAGGCTATAGGTGCCCGCCAACTGCCAGCCTTCGATCGGCATCAAGCGGTCGGTGGCGCCGGTGCACAGGATCAGCGCGTCGTAATCCACCGTCGAGTGTTTGCCCTGGCTGACACAGCACAGTTGCCCCGGCGTCAGGTTCCACACCAGCGTGTCCGCACGGTAGTCGATCTGCCCGCGCAAGCGGTCGAAGCTCTGGTGCAGGTCGTTGGCCTTGGCCGCTTCGGTGCCATACAGCGTGGCGTAATCGCGGGTAAAACCTTCGGGTTGGCGACGGTAGATCTGCCCGCCATCCCGGCGATTCTCGTCAATCAGGATGGGCTTGAAACCAGCGGATACCAGGGTTTCGGCACAACGTATGCCAGCCGGCCCGGCGCCGACGATAACGACTCGATGAGTGCTCAGCCGCGCAGTGGCCATATCGCCTCCGGTTGTGTGGTGACAATATCCAGCCCTTCACGGACCTCATTGGAACAGGCGCGTAGACGCTCGCCGCTGCGGGTCCAGACCCAACAGTCCTGACACGCGCCCATCAGGCAGAACCCGGCGCGGCGACCCGAATCGAACTCCGATTGGCGCAACGCCGAGCCCTGGGTCAGCAACGCGACCATCAGCGTATCGCCCTTCAGCGCCTCGATAGGCTTGCCGTCTACCTGCAGTTTGATAATGGGCCGGCCCTCTTCGGCCAGCCTTACGAAACGCCCGTTCATGCATAGGCTCCCGCGGTCATGCTGTTGGAATCCTTCTGGGTTTTCAGCAACTCGGCACTGTCGTGATGACAAAGGACTTCACTGCCGCCAACAATCAAGTGACGGTCCGGTGGGACGCAATTGCACAGGCCGTCAACCCGCACCGGGCAACGATTGAGGAACGTGCACAACCCAGCCACATTGGCTTTTGTACCAATGGGCGGCAGCGTGCCGCAGGTCGTTGTTCCGCAGCCTTCCAGCCAGCCCTGGCGCAACTCCGGCACCGAATGGATCAACAGGTCGGTGTAAGGATGGAACGGCGCCTCAGCGTACGACTGGCGACTGCCGGACTGAATCTTGTGGCCGCTGTACATCACCACAATGTCGTCGCACAGCGCTCGCACAGTGGAGATGTCATGGCTGATGAACAGATAGGACACGCCCAGTTGCTGACGCAGGTCGCGCAGCAGTTCGAGAATCGCTGCACCGACAACGGTATCCAGCGCCGAGGTCACCTCGTCGCACAGAATCAGATCCGGCTTGGCGGCCAGCGCCCGGGCCAGATTGACCCGTTGTTTTTGCCCGCCGGAGAGTTCGTTCGGGCGGCGTTCGGCCATGGTTCGCGGCAAGCGCACCAGATCCAGTAGCTCGCCGATACGTTCGCGCAGCGCGGCCCCCTTAAGGCCGAAATACATCTTCAGCGGACGACTCAGAATGGTGCTGACGCTGTGCATCGGGTTGAGTGCGGTGTCGGCATTCTGGAAGACCATTTGAATGCGTCGGAACTGCTCGTCGGTGCGCGACGACAGGCTGCCACCCAAGGGTTGGCCATCGAAAGTCAGACCACCGAGAGCGGGCTCCAACAATCCGGCCACCACTCGTGCCAGGGTCGACTTGCCGGAACCCGACTCACCGATCACGCCGATGGCCTGGCCTCTGCGAACCGTCAGGTCGATGTCTTCCAGCACGCGAATGGCCGGCATGCCTTGCGCATTCTTGTTGCCGTAACCGGCGGTCAGGCCCTGGATGGTCAGCAGCGGCGTCTCTTCGGCAATGCCGCAAGGCGGACGAATCGTCGTGTCCGGCCGCGCCGCCGCCAGCAGGCTACGGGTGTATTCATGGGCCGGGCCATTGAGCAAAGGTCCGGTAGCGCTCTGTTCGAAGATCTCGCCGCCATTGAGCACCACGATCTGGTCAGCCATTTGCGCGACTACGGCCAGGTCATGGGAGACGTAGACCGCCGTCGCGCCGCGATCGCGCACTACTCGCTTGAAGGCTCGCAACACATCGATCTGAGTGGTCACATCAAGTGCCGTCGTTGGTTCGTCGAGCACCACCAGCAGCGGATCGCTGATCAGCGCCATGGCCGCCATCACCCGTTGCAGTTGCCCGCCGGAGACTTGATGGGGGTAACGTTGGCCAATGTTATCGGGATCAGGCAGGGCCAGATCGCGGAACAACTCGATGGCCTTGGCCTCAAGCACAGCCCGGTTGCCCAGACCATGAATCAACGCGCCCTCCACCACTTGGTCGATGAGTTTTTTCGCCGGGTTGAACGCCGCCGCAGCGCTTTGCGCGATGTACGACACACGGTTGCCGCGCAGGCCTTGCAGCTCGCTTTCGCTCAACGCCAGCATGTCGTGTTCGCCGATTTGCACCACGCCACCCGACAGCCGACAGCCACGCCGGGCATAACCGAGCAACGCCAAGGCGATGGTGGTCTTGCCGGAGCCAGACTCACCGATCAACGCCAGCACTTCACCTTTTTCCAGGGAGAAGCTCACGCCCTTGACGATTTCCACCTCACCGAGCTCGCCACAGGCGACCACTCGCAGGTCCTGGACTCGAATTAATTCGCTCATTTCAATGGCCTCCCGAACGTCGACTGCGTCGTGAAGACACACGGTCGATAAACAGATTCACGCCGATTGTCAGAGTGCCGATAGCCAGAGCCGGAATCACAATAGCCGGTGCTCCTTGGTTGAGGCCGCCGATGTTTTCGCGCACCAGCGATCCCAGGTCGGCATCCGGCGGTTGCACTCCCAGGCCGAGAAAGCTCATGCCGCTGAGCAGCAGGACGATGAAACCGAAGCGCAAGCCCAGGTCCGTCAGCACCGGGTTGAGCATGTTCGGCAGGATTTCCACGCAGGCGATGTACAGCCGACGCTCGCCGCGAGTACGGGCCACTTGCACGTATTCCAGGGCTTCGATATTCACCGCCATGCTGCGGGCGATACGGAACGCGCCCGGGGTGAAACTCAATACCGCCGTGCAGATCAGCAAGGTGACCGAGGAGCCGAAGGCCGAGACCATGATCAGCGCCAGCATCTTGCTGGGGATTGAAATGAAGGCGTCCATCAGGCGACTGATCAACTCATCCAGCCACTTTGGTGAAACCACCGACAGCAACGCAAAGCTGGTCCCCAGACCGCTGGCCATTACCGCGGCCACCAATGCCAGGCCGACGGTGAATCGTGCGCCGACGAGGATCCGGCTGAGCATGTCGCGGCCCAGGTAATCGGTGCCGAACGGGTAAGCAGCACTCAGGTTGTCGAAGACATTATCAGAGACCACTTCCCCCACCGGATGCGGCGCCAGCCACGGGCCGAAGATGGCCACCAGCAACCAGATCACACACATCGCAGCGCCGATCAGGCCGAGCCAGGACGATCCGTGGGAAACCTTGCCCAGCGCTAATTTGGTAGGAGCCGGCGATTTCACAATGAGATTGTTCATTGATTTCTCAGCCTCGGATTGGAAAGAATCGCGCACAGGTCGGCAATCAGCACCAACGTCAGATACGCCGTACAAAACAACATGGTGCAGGCTTGAACCAGTGCCATGTCGCGGTTGGTCACCGCGTCGACCATCAGGCTGGCGATGCCGGGGTAGTTGAAGATCGTTTCAACGATCACCACCCCGCCCAACAGGTAGGAAAGGCTTAAGGCAATGGCATTGGCGATGGGCCCGATGGCATTGGGCAAGGCATGGCGCAGGACGATCCGCATCTTGCTCACACCTTTGAGCCGGGCCATTTCCACGTAAGGACTGTCGAGCTGATCGATCACCGCCGCCCGGGTCATGCGCGCCATTTGCGCTACGATGACGCAGCACAGCGTCATCACCGGCAATGCGTAAGTGCGCATGAATTGCCAAGGTGAAGTGATGTCACTGGCGTAGGACAACGCCGACAACCAGCCCAGGTTCACCGCGAAAATCAGCACCGCCAGGGTTGCCACCAGAAACTCCGGCACCGCCACCATGGTCAAGGTCAGAAAGCTGAGGAAACTGTCGATACGCCCGCCCCGCCCCATCGCCGAACCGATGCCCAGGATCAACGCCACCGGTACTGATACCAGCGCCGTGGCGGCCGCCAGCATCAGGGTGTTGGGCACCCGCCCGGCCATCAACTCGCTGACCGGCATGGCGTTGGAGACGGACAGCCCCATGTCACCACTGAGCAAGTTCATCAACCAGTGCAAGTAACGCAACACACCAGGCTGATCCAGCCCCATTTTCAGGCGCAAGGCTGCCACTTGTTCCGGCGTGGCGAACTGCCCCAGAGACTGTTGCGCCGCGTCTCCCGGCAGCACCGCCGTGATGGCGAAGACCACCATGGACACAATCAACAAGGTCACGATCGCCGCGCCCAGGCGCCGGCCGATCAACCACAGTGTGTTGCTATTCATCACCCAATCCTCATGCAATGTCGCTGCAGCAAAAACCGACTTTCATCAAGCGTCCAGCCAGACCTGTTCGGCAAACATGTACCCCATGAAACCGCCCAGGGGGTTGGTGCCATAGCCTTTGACTCGCTGATCGGCACCATCGATGTTGCTGATGAACACCGGCACGCCGATACCGCTGTGCTCATGCACCAGGGTTTGCATGTCTGCGTACATCTTGCCGCGCTTGGCCTCGTCGGTTTCGCCTCGGGCTTGTACCAACAACTGGTCGAACTGATCGTTTTTCCAACCGGACTCGTTCCAGGGTGCTGTCGACTGGAAGAACTGCGAGAAAAGCATGTCGGCATTGGGCCGCGGGTTGATGTTGCCGAAACTCAGCGGGTGCTTCGCCCAATGGTTGGACCAGTAGCCATCGCTCGGCAGGCGGTTGACGTCGAGCTTGAGCCCGGCCTCTTTGGCTGACTGCTGCAGCAGCACAGCGATGTCCACCGAACCGGTCGCGGCAGGCGAGCACATCAGCGGCATGGTGATGCTTTCCATACCGGCCTTTTTGAGCAGGAACCTGGCTTTTTCCGGGTCGTAGGCACGTTGTGGCAGGTCGGCGTTGTAGAAGCGCGCACCGGGTGCGATCGGGTGATCGTTGCCGACTCTGGCATAGCCACGGAATATCGCCGACTTGATCTGTTCCCGGTCCAGCAGCAACTTCATCGCCTCGGTGAATTCCGGGCTTTTACCCGGCAACTGGTCCTGACGAATGATCAGGTCGGTGTAGTTACCCGACGGCGAGTCCACGACCTGATGCTTGGTACTGGCCTTGATACGAACCGTTGAACGCGGGTTAACTTCGTTGACGATGTGTACGTCGCCCGACAACAGGGCATTGATCCGTGACGGCTCGTCGGCAATGGCGATGAATTCGATCTCGTCCAGATACGGCAAGCCGGGTTTCCAGTAATTGGTATTGCGCACACCAATCGAGCGCACCCCTGGCTTGAATTCCTTGGCCTTGAACGGGCCGGTGCCGATGCCCTGGCTGAAATCGCTCGTACCCTCGGGAACGATCAACATGTGAGAGATGGCAAGAACCGATGGCAGTTCAGCATTGGGGCCGCTCAACTGTATCTGCACTTCATGGGTGCCGTTGGCCTTGACTTCGGCGAACTGCGACGCCAGCGGCAGGACCTTGGAACCGGTAATTGGATCCTTGTGCCGCAACAGAGAAAACACCACGTCGGCCGCTGTCAGAGGCTTGCCGTTGTGGAAGACCACTTCCTTGCGCAGGGTGATTACCCAGAGCGTGGCGTCAGTGGTGTCGATACGCTCGGCCAACTCCAGTTGCGGCACCATATGGCTGTCGAAACGCGTCAGGCCGTTGTAGAACATGTAATGGCGCACGTAGTCGGTGGACGATGAACCTTTGGCCGGGTCCAGGGTATCGGCGGTGGAACTGGACGAGCCTGCGACGCGGATACGACCGCCGGGTTTGCCTTTGCCAGGGCTTGCGGCTTCATCATCGGCAAACAGCTTGCCGGCGGCGCCGAACAGGCTGCCGGCGCCCGCGACGGCCACTCCTGCCAACCCCAGCATTTGCAATGCATTGCGGCGTGACATGCCGCGATTGAGCCCTTCGAAAATGCGCAGACTTTCTTTCCCTGTGATCAACTGGGAGTCGATACTGTTTTTGTTGTCAGTCATGTCAGTTCTACCTTTCGAAAAAATGATAAGGCTCGAGTGCTCGCGATTAATCGTGTGTGGCTGAAACGTAAAGCAAATACCTTGAACTCAGTGTAGGTAGTCCTGCAGGCGGTAATACGCACCTACCAAGGGCAGGAACCAGGGCTTGCCGAAATGCCCGGGAATGGCTGGCCAGTCGAGTTCGCGCCAGGGATTGGCTTCGACCTTGCCGGCCATGACCTCGGCCATGACCTGCCCCATGTGTACCGACATTTGCACCCCATGACCGCTGTAACCCATGGAGTAATAAACCCCTCCATGCTGGCCGGCCCGGGGCAACCGGTCAGAGGTCATGTCCACCAACCCACCCCAGCAATAATCGATTTTCACGGCAGCCAACTGCGGGAACATCTGCACCATTGCCGCTTGCAACACTTTGCCGCTCTTGGCGTCGGAAACGCTGTCAGACATGGCAAACCGCGCACGACCGCCAAACAGCAAGCGGTTGTCCGGCGTCAGGCGGAAGTAGTTACCGATCATGCGGCTGGTGACATAGGAACGCCGTGCTGGCAGCAAGCTGTCGATCAGGGCCTGCGGTAGCACCTCGGTGGCGATCACGAAACTGCCCACCGGCACGATCCGCCGCCGATACCAGCCCAACCCGCCCTGCTGACATGTACCGGTGGCCAGCAAAACCTGTTTGGCGTGCAGCGAGCCCTTGGTGGTGTTGACCTGATAGCCGCCGGCACGGGCTTTCCAGTCCGTCACCGACACGCCCTGGAAGATCAACGCGCCGTGACGGGCGGCCGCCTCGGCCAGACCGACACCGAAGCGCCCGACATGCATCTGCACGCCGTTGCGCTGCAGCAAGCCTCCATGGAACTGCGCCGAATTGACTTCAGCGCGGGTCTCTTGCGCAGAGAGCAACTCGACCTCGGCATCGACCTCCCGCCGAATCAATTCGCAGGTGCGCGCCAGCCCTTCGTAATGCATCGGTTTGGCGGCCAGCTTGAGCTTGCCATTGCGCTTGAGGTCGCAGGTAATCTGCTCCTGCTCCACCAGCGAGACGACGCTCTGCACGGCGCTTTCATAGGCCAGGTAATAGGCTCGGGCTCTATCAGCGCCGAGGCTGGCGCTGAGCGCCGCGTAATCCTGGGCAACGCCGGTGTTGCACTGACCGCCATTGCGCCCTGACGCTTCGCCAATCACCCGCCCACCTTCCAGCACCACCACGCTGGCCCCCTTCAAGGCCAGGGCCCGGGCCGCCGCCAGGCCGGTGAGACCACCACCGACGATGGCCACATCGACCTGCCCGGGCAACCCTCCGAGCTGGGCACCGGTGAATACCGGTGCGGTATCGAGCCAATAGGACTCACTGCCCATGTCTAACCCCTTTTTGCCTTGAAGAGTGCCGTGAGACTCAGAGACCGACCAACCCGGCCAAACCGCCGATATCGGGGATCTGGTGGTAGCCATAGACCGCATTCGCCGGCTGTTCGTGACCACGGGCAACGAAGGCTTTGTTCTTGATCTTCATGTCGTGGGCGGGCATCAGGTCATAACGGAAGCTCGAGGACACGTGCAGAACGTCCTCCGGCCCGCAGCCGAGGTTATCGAGCATGAACTCGAAAGCGGCCAGGCGCGGCTTATAGGCCTGGGCTTGCTGGGCGGTGAAGACTTTATGGAAGGGCGCGCCGAGCTTGTCGACGTTGGACATGATCTGCTCGTCCATCGCGTTGGAGAAAATCACCAGCGGAATTTTGTCGGCGATTTTCGCCAGGCCGGCCGGCACGTCGGCATGTGGGCCCCACGTCGGTACGGCGTCGTAGTAGAGTTGGCCTTCGCCTTTGTACTCGATGCCCCAACGTTTGCAGACCCGCGCCAGAGAGGTCTTGATAATCTCATCATACGGCCGCCAGTCACCCATCACCTGATCCAGACGATAGGCGGAGAAGTCCTTGACGAACTGATCCATTTGCCCGGCAGGGACACGATCGGCGAACAGTTCGCGCGTCATGTTTCCCATTTGAAAGTTGGTCAACGTGCCGTAGCAGTCGAAGGTAATAAACTTGGGTCGAAGAAAGCTCATGAGTGCAGTCCTGAATGATGGTTGAGGTCATGACGGGGCAAGCAGTTACTCCGTTCGGGAAGCATCGGGGCAACGCTGCATCACGAATTCATTACAACATCATGAGACCGTACATAAATCGTTAAATGTGCAGGCTGCTTGGTACAAACCACCGTTTTGCAGGGCTCGCTCAGCAGACTTTGCGGGACGCTCCAGACTCGGGCGTTTCACCGCTGTTTCTGCGCCTTCTCGGGCAGTTATGGTGCGCTGACGAGCCCTGTCTAGCCGCAATCAAGCGGCGCAATCAAGCAGTTTGCTCTGGTTACTAATAGCTATCGACTAGCGATCACGACCGCCAGCAAGAGGCTTTATCAGACGGGATACTGACGTAAAAGGAGTCAAATTACGTTGGTGCAAAGTTAGCCTGGCAGATACAGCAGATTGTCCTTTGCAACCTTAAAGAACGGCATATTTTGTCTGGCCTGCTTTGTTAGCTTATTGAGAAGACTCGGCAGCCTTGCAAAGTCGCAAGACAGCCCGCCCTCTGCTGCTCGCAGTGCCTATTACCGCTCTAAGGGAGCTCGTTGGATGACAACACAATCTTCGAATAGCTACAGCGTTGATCCGCAAACGTCTCACACCTTTTATATCAATGGCTGTTGGTCTTCCCCGGCAGTCCCAGCCAGTTTGCCGGTGGTCAATCCGGCAACTGAAGAGGTAGTTGCGCACGTCGCGCAAGGGTCCGCCGAGGATGTTGATCGGGCAGTCGCTGCAGCTCGTGCAGCATTTGCTGGTTGGTCTGCCACCTCGGCAGCATCGCGCGCACTTTTCCTTGGAAAGATCTACGACCTCATCCTTGAACGAAAAGAAGTGCTTGCCCAGGCGATCTCTCTGGAAATGGGCGCGGCCATCGGTTCCGCCCGGGCCATGCAAGTGCCTCTTGCAGCCGAACATGTACGGGTCGCACGTGATCTGCTGTCCACCTATCGTTTCCAAACCGTTGAAGGCAGCACCGCGATTGAACGCGAACCGATAGGCGTTTGCGGTCTCATCACGCCGTGGAACTGGCCGCTTTATCAAATCACTGCGAAAGTCGCCCCGGCTATTGCGGCCGGCTGCACAGTAGTCCTGAAACCCAGCGAACTGTCGCCACTGAGCGCCCTTCTTTTTGCACAACTGGTGCATGACGCAGGCCTTCCACCGGGCGTGTTCAACCTGGTTAATGGAAGTGGTTCCGAGGTCGGCGCAGCCATGGCGGCGCACTCTGATATCGATATGATTTCGATCACCGGCTCAAACCGCGCGGGCGCGCTGGTCGCACAGGCGGCCGCCCATACAGTGAAGCGCGTCACGCAAGAGTTGGGAGGCAAGTCTCCGAACGTTCTGCTTCCCGACGCCGATTTCGCCAAAGCCGTCCCGCTGGGCGTGATGTCTGCGTTTCGCAACGTCGGACAATCGTGCAGCGCCCCGACAAGAATGATCGTTCCAAAAAACAGGCTCGCGGAGGTCGAATTGCTGGCTGCCGCAACCGCCAATGCAATCATCGTGGGTGACCCGCGATCAGAAGAGACGGTACTCGGCCCCATTGCCAACGAGGCCCAGTTCAATCGTGTGCAATTAATGATTGAGGCTGGCTTGAATGAGGGCGCAAAACTCGTTTGCGGCGGCCCCGGACGCGTACAGGGTTATGAACAGGGCTTCTACATCCGACCGACTGTTTTCTCCGAGGTAGATTCCGCCATGCGGATTGCCCAGGAAGAAATTTTTGGTCCGGTGTTGTGCATCATTCCGTATGAAACGATCGATGAGGCGGTCGCTATCGCGAATGATACGGTCTATGGGCTGGGCGCCCATGTCCAGGCTCAGAACCTTGACCTTGCACGTGCCGTTGCCTCTCGTATCCGTGCGGGACAAGTGCATCTGAACTACCCCGCCTGGGATCCAATGGCGCCCTTTGGTGGCTATAAGCGCTCTGGTAATGGTCGTGAGTATGGTGTCTACGGCTTTGAGGAGTACCTGGAAACCAAAGCCATCATAGGTTTTGGCGGACCAACAGAGACCTCATTGCGCACGTAGATCTCGTGGCTTTGATCGTTGACCAAAAGGGAGCGCCCAAGGGAGGGCGCCCCCTCCCATCTCAGCCCAGAGCCTCCCGCGTACTCACGCCATTGACCAGGCGCTGAATATTTAACGGGTTGGCATTTTGCAAAGCTTCAGGCAGTAGCGCATCGGGGTAATTCTGGAAGCATACCGGGCGCAGGAAACGATCGATTGCCAGTGTGCCGACCGAGGTGCCACGAGGATCGGAAGTTGCCGGATAAGGGCCGCCATGGACCATGGCTTCGCAGACTTCGACCCCAGTCGGGTAACCATTGAGCAAAATGCGCCCGACCTTTTCCTGCAGCAACTCCGTGAGCCAACGGTACTCCAGCAATTCCTCCGGCTCACCGATCACGGTAGCGGTCAGTTGCCCGCGCAAGCCGTGCAAAGCCGCAATCAACTGCGCCTGATCGCGGGTTTCGACAACGATGGTGGTCGGCCCGAAAACCTCCTCCTGTAACAACTCATCCCCGTTAAGCAACAAGCTGACATCAGCCTTGAATACCTGCGGCCAGGCTTGTACGCCTTGTTGCGGTTTGCCTGCCAGGTGAGTCAGGCCCGGGTGCTCATGCAGCAACCCGAGGCCATGGCTATAGCTGACCAGCGCGCCGGCATTGAGCATGGTCTGTGCCGGTTGCTCGTGCATTATTGCGCCGAACTGTTCCAGGAACGCACTGAACTGCGCAGAGCCAAGGCCTATGATCAGGCCCGGGTTGGTGCAGAACTGGCCGCAGCCGAGCGTGACCGAGGCGCTCAACTCAGCGGCAATACGCTCACCGCGCAGCTTGAGGGCCTGGGGCAGAATGATCACCGGGTTGATGCTCGACATTTCAGCGAACACCGGAATCGGTTGCGGGCGAGTGGCGGCCATCTGGCTCAGGGTATTGCCACCCTTGAGCGAACCGGTGAAACCCACGGCCTGAATCGCCGGGTGCTTGACCAGCCATTCGCCGACGCCGCCACCGTAGATCATGTTGAACACGCCTGCCGGCATACCGGTGCGTTCGGCGGCGCGGATAACCGCATCGGCGACCCATTCAGCGGTCGCCATATGCCCGCTGTGGGCTTTGAACACTACCGGGCAACCCGCCGCCAGGGCCGAAGCGGTGTCGCCACCGGCGGTGGAGAACGCCAACGGAAAGTTACTGGCACCGAATACGGCGACCGGCCCCAGTGCAATGCGGTACTGACGCAAATCCGGACGCGGCAACGGCTGGCGATCCGGCAATACCTGATCGATGCGTGCCCCGTAGAAATCGCCTCTACGCAACACTTTGGCGAACAAGCGCATTTGACCACTGGTGCGCCCTCTTTCGCCTTGAATGCGCCCGGCCGGCAATGCCGTTTCGCGGCACACGGTGGCGACAAAATCATCGCCCAACGCATCGATTTCATCGGCAATGGCGTTGAGGAATGTTGCGCGTTTTTCCGCACTCAGGTTACGGTAGATCGGATACGCAGCGGCTGCGGCGCTGGCCGCAGCATCCACTTCGGCTTCGGTGGCCTGGAAGAAGGTGCCAGGCAATGCATCACCGGTGGTCGCATCCAGACTTTGCAGCTGCAGCGTACCGTTGGCGCTGCGGCCGCCACCGATGTAGTTGTGTCCAAGCAGGGTTGTCATGGCTGATTCCTTGACCGGCAAAGCTCACCTCACCGGAGGTTGAAGATTTATAGCGAGCGGACCTTGCCGATGGCCAACGGCTCGGCGCTTTCACCGATGCCGTTCTCCAGCGGCGCACCAAACTCATCGAGGCTGATCTGGAAGCGATCGCCGGGTTGGGTTTTCACTCCGTCGGCAAACGACAGCGTGGCAGTGCCGAAGTAATGCACGTGGACATCGCCGGGGCGCAGGAACTGCGCATATTTGAAATGGTGGAATTCGAGGTTGGCCAGGCTGTGGCACATGTTGTCCTCGCCGCTGAGAAATTCTTTTTCCCAAATCACCTCGCCATTGCGACTGATCCGGCTGGTGCCGGATAGATGCGACGGCAGTTCACCCACACGTAGTTCCGGGCCATAGGCGCAGTAGCGCAGTTTCGAATGAGCCAGGTACAGGTAATTACGGCGCTCCATCACATGGTCGGAGAACTCATTGCCCAAGGCATACCCGACACGATACGGCTGGCCATCGTCGCCGATCACATAGAGGCCGGTCAGCTCAGGCTCTTCGCCGGCATCTTCGGCGAATGGCGGGACCGGAAAGTCCGCCCCCGGGCGTACGACGATGCTGCCGTCACCCTTATAGAACCACTCGGGTTGCGCACCGGCCTGCCCGGCTGCCGGCTTGCCGCCTTCCAGACCCCACTTGAAGATGCGCATGGTGTCGGTCATGCCGGCTTCAACCGCACCGTCCTGCTGGTGCATCTTGTCCCGCGCCGAGGCGCTGCCCAGATGGGTCAGGCCGGTGCCGCTGATCAGGCAATGCGCCGGGTCTTCGTGGTCCAGCGGCGGCAGTACCCGCCGCTCTTGCAACAGTTGCCGGTAGTCCGGGCCTGGTTCGGTGCCACGGCTGGCGACTTCATCTTGCAGGCTGCGTTTATTGCGGATCGCCGCCAGGGCCAGTTCATGGGTGGTGCGAGTATCGCGCAGCACCTGAACCTGACCGCCCTTGATGAGACCGACCTGACGTTGTCCAGCAGTGGTTTCAAATTGAATCAGGCGCATGTCCTGCTCTCCAGAAAATCGTGGATGGCGCCGCCTTTCAGGCGACGCGCCGAAGTCACTCAATGATGTTGAAGTCGCCGAGGTATTCATCGGAGATTTCAAGGCCCAGGCCCGGCTTGTTGTCATCGAGCTGGATGTAGCCGTTGACCGGTTGCGGCTCGCCCTTGAACACGTAGTAGAAGAGTTCATTGCCGACCTCGACGTCGAACACCGGGAAGAATTCAGCCATTGGGGACGCGGTGGTGGACATGGTCAGGTGATAGTTGTGCATCTGCCCCGCATGCGGGATCACCGGCACCGACCAGGCTTCGGCCAGGGCGTTGATCTTGCGTGCAGCGGTGATGCCGCCGACGCGGTTGGTGTCGTACTGGATCACGTCGACGGCGCGACGTTCCAGCAGGTCCTTGAAGCCGTAGGAAGTGAATTCATGCTCGCCGCCGGAGATCGGCATGATCCCCATTTTTTTCAGCTCGATATAACCTTCGATGTCATCGGCGATCACCGGTTCTTCCAGCCAGCGCGGTTCGAATTCGGCGAGTTTGGGCAACATGCGGCGGGCGTATTCCAGGGTCCAGCCCATGTAGCATTCCAGCATGATGTCGATGTCGGGACCGGCCAGTTCACGCAGCGCACGCACTTGTTCGATGTTCTTGCGCATGCCCGCCGGGCCGTCTTTCGGGCCGTAGCCGAAACGCATTTTCAGCGCGGTAAAGCCCTGGTTCAAATAGCCCTGAGCTTCTTCGAGGAACAGGTCGAGGTTGTCGTTGGCGTAGAGCTTGGAGGCGTAGGTCCAGATTTTTTCCTTGGTCCGACCGCCGAGCAACTTGAACACTGGCTTGTTCACGGACTTGCCCATGATGTCCCAGATGGCGATGTCGATCGCCGAGATCGCTGCCATGCCGATGCCTTTGCGGCCCCAGGCGTGGCTCTGCCGGTACATTTTCTGCCAGATGTATTCGTTGTCGAATGGGTCTTCGCCGATGGCGATCGGTGCCAGGTAGGTGTCGATGATTTCCTTGGCCACGCGCGGTGCCAGGGCACAGTTGCCGATGCCGATGATGCCGTTATCGGTCTCGACTTCTACGACCAGCCAGCCGTGGAAACGGAACGAGCCCATGGCATCGCCGCGCTCGAACAGGATGTCGCTGGCGTTGGTGCAGAAGTGCGCCTGGGGTGGCACGACTTTGCCCTTCCATTCGAAAACACGGGTACGGATCGATTTTATTTTCATCATGCAACTCCTTGGGGTGTGCATTTAGTTGTGTTGAGTGCAGGCGATTCGCAGCGGTGGGATTGCGCTCGATTGATAGGCCGACTTTAGCCATGGGTTGTCGGCTTGAATAATCACTTATGCTTATCCGGCGATAGCCTGGGGGAATGTCTTTGCGAAAAAGGTCCAACCGGGGGTTATCGATGATTGGGGGCTGTGTTTGGGTTTTGGGTGTACATATCCGTTTCTGCGGTAACGGCTTCTATTGATTTCGCTTTTACAGCGAGTCACTTTCGAAAAGCCCCAAAGTAACCAAAAGGCTTCTGCCCCTTTCGTTCGGTGCCATCGGCCATCCATGGCCGGGGGCGGCTAACCCGGCATCCATGCCGGGTTGCCCACTGCGCAGAGCCGGAACGAAGCCTCTCGAGGGGGCGGTGCCTCAGGATCAAAAGCTGCAGGCGAGCTAACGCTCGGCCTGTTGAGTGGTGAGAAGCGTTGTCGTACGCCGATCTATTAATGAAATGGCTACCCCGCCGCCCCCTGCGATCGCCCACTAAGCTTTCGCAGGGGGCCTATCGGAGACCGTTGCCGTTGCCGTTGCTTTGGCTTTGGCTTTGGCTTTGGCTTTGGCTTTGGCTTTTGATCTTGATCTGTTGCCCCTTTCCCAGAGGCCGAACGCAGGTATTGCGCAGGGGGCGCCGCGGCAAGGATGCCGCGGTAGCCGCCCCCGGCCATGGATGGCCGATGGCGGCGGGCCCCCGGAGCAATGCCTTCGTTATGGCATGCCGAGCCTAAGCGAGGCACCGAATGGAGGGGCAAAGCCTTTTGGTTCCTTTTCGGCGTTTGGAAAAGGGACTCGCTGTAAGAGCGAAACCGCCAGCCGGCACGACCGCAGAAACGGATATGTACACCGTCAAAAATCCCGGTCGGCTATCAGGCCGCCATCGCAGGCAAGCCAGCTCCCACAATTTGATCGGTGTACATCCGCACGAGACAGGTCGGCTATCAGCCCCCTTCGCGAGCAAGCCCGCGCCCACAGCAACATTAAAAGATCGCAGCCTCGGCGGAACCCTAAGTAGCCGTTACCCAAGGAATGGATATGTACACCATCAAAAAATCGATCAAAGCAACGAAATCGGATAGTTGAAAATCAGCCGATTCTCATCAAACTCATTGTTACTGAAGTCACGACGCAAACTGGTATTGCGCCATGTCACCGACAAGTTCTTGAAGGCGCCGCTTTGCACGACATAAGCCAGCTCGGCATCTCGTATGCTTTCCTGGCCATCGGTGATGGCGCCGACATGTACGTTGTCACCGCGAATATAGCGATTCATCAGGGTCAGGCCGGGAATCCCGATGGCGGCGAAGTTGTAGTCGTAGCGCACTTGCCAGGAGTGTTCCTGAGGATTGTCGAAGCTGGCGTTGAAGCTGTCGTTACCCAGGCTGCCACCGCTGGTGCCATTGACGCGCATCCACTTGCCCTCGCCCGTGAGTTTCTGCAGGCCGACGTAGAAAGTGCTGCCGCCAAGCCTGGCGGAGAACAGGCCCGAGTAGACCTTGTTGTCGATTTGGCCGGCCAGTGCGCTACCGTCATCGTTGTCCTGGAAGTAACCGAGGTTGGCGCCCAGGGTCCAGTCGCCGATCGGCTGGCTGTGCACCAGGTTGACGAACTGCTGGTTGTAGATGTTTTCAAGCTCGGCGTGCCACAGGCCGAGCTGAGTGCGCTGCTGGTTGAAGCGGTATTCGCCGCCAGCGAAGTTGAAGCGATCCGACAGCGCTGCGCCGACGCCCATGTCTTCCATGCTCGCATCGTCGCGCTGGCTGGTGCCACGGAACTGGCCGCCATAAAGGGTCAGTCCGGTGATCTCTTTGGAGGTGATCTGGGCGCCTTCGAAGGTCTGCGGCAACGCACGACCGTCATCAGCCCTAAGGACCGGCAGCACTGGCCGCCATTCACCCACCTTCAGCTCGGTGTTCGACAATTTCGCCTTGGCGGCGACGGCCAGCCGACCGTAATTATCGGCCGGGCGTCCGTCGTCATGGATAGGCAACAGGCCGGTACCTGTTGTGCCTTTACCGCCATCTAGCTTGAACGCAGCCAGGCCCAACATATCCACACCGAAGCCGACTGTGCCCTGAGTGAAGCCGGAGCGAGCATCGAGAATGAAGCTCTGGGTCCATTCCTCAGCCTTGTTTTGCGGATAAGACGGGTTGACGAAATTACGGTTCATGTAGAAGTTGCGCAGTCCCAGATCGACCTTGGCGTCTTCGACAAAACCATGCTCTTCGGCCAGCGCCGATGACGCGCAGACAGCCAGTGCCACGCCGAGGGCGATGCTCGTCAGAGTTGGTTTCAGCAGGTGAGGCGCTACGGTTACGGAGTCAGTCATTATTGTTGTGCTCCCATCTTTTTTTGGACAAAGCCGTCCCCCTTCGGGCAGGTGAAGCCCGATGACGTGATGCACCGAAGGGGTCGGGCAAGTTGATCGGCCGAAGTCGGCCGTTAATCACGCAGCCACTTGCCTGGCGCGTAAAAGCGGCTAAATCACAGGTTCATGGTCGCCATCTTCATAACGACCCATGGGGAAAGGGCCCGAAGCGCGCGCGGTGGAAACCCTGCGGGTCATCAGGGAAATACTCGGGAATGGCAAAGCCCGCGGGACGGAACGCTGGATCAGGGTAAAGGCCGATCCGCTGGGGAGCATGCCGACGCGGCAACTCACTGTTGATGTAAGCCGCGATGTCGTATGCCTCGTCTATCTTCAGCTGTGGCGCAGCTGCGCTGCTTCCCAAAGGCATGTTGGCGTAGATGAAACGGGTGAGCAGCGGCACCATGTACATATGCCCGCCATCGTCGTACGTGTCATCTCCGGCAATGGGCGGGAACAGATAGCCGCCACCTTTGGCGAAGTCCGGCGCTGGCGTGCCCTCGCCCGTCGTGCCGTGGCACTGAGTGCAATGCGCGGCAAACAGCCCCTGGCCTTGCTTGGGATCGGCAGCGCGATTGGGCATGGCGATTGGCAACAGGCCCGTGCCCGTCATCGCCATGCCCGGCTTGGCCTGGCCACCCAGCCAATGCAGGTAAGCGACGATGGCCTGCATTTCCGGTTTCTGTGGCGTCAACTCGACTTCGCCTTTGCCAAACATGCCGGCAATCCGTTGCTCCAGCGAAATGACCTTCATGCTTTTCGGGTCGAGCTTGGGATATTCGTTGACGGCATTAACCAACGGCAGTGCATAGGGTTTGCTGCCCGGCAAACCGGAAGGTCCCGCCTCATGACAGTTGACGCAGTTGAGGTTATTACGCGAATAGCGCTTGCTGTGATCCTCCGCGAGCGGCCCGGCCAACTGCGTGGTTTGCTGCATCAACTTCATGCCATAGCGAATCAGCTCGCCCTCGGCCCCCTGTGGAATAGTCTCCATCGATGGAACGGACCAGGGTTGTACTGGACGCGAGTCGAAGCGCTGGAACAATGCAGCCGCCTGCTTGCCATCCGGCATGCTGCCAGGGGTCAAGGCGGGCAATTCATCGGCCATGCAAGGCATGCCTATCAGGCCGCAAAACAGCCCAGGCCAAAGGGCGCAGGTAAAGAAATTTCTGAGCATTGCAGGTCCTCTTATTATTGTCGTTCGGCATGGACGCGACGCATCAGCTCTGGCATCCCCGAGTGTTCAGCGTAATGGCATAGAGCGAGGTGGATGCCGTGATAAACAGACGGTTGCCTTCAGCCCCGCCAAAGGTGCAATTGGAGATTTTCTCCGGCACCAGGATCTTGCCCAGCAGACATCCGTCCGGGGCATAGACCTGGATGCTGTCCTGCGAGCTGACGTACAGCCAGCCTTGCTGATCGACGCGAAACCCATCGGGCAATCCCGGTTCGATCACCGCGAACAAACGGCCATTGACCAGCCGCCGACCGTCGAGCACATCGAACACACGGAGGTGATGGCAACCGTCTTCGGCATGGGAGGCCGAGGTATCCGAAACGTAGAGCAATGTCTCGTCAGGTGAAAAAGCCAGGCCATTGGGTTTCTCGAAGTCATTGGCCACCCGGCTCAGCTCATGGCTCAGAGGATCGAAGCGATACACATGGCAACCATCCTGCTCACTCTCGGCCAGATAACCTTCACGATCACTCATGATTCCGTAGGCCGGGTCGCTGAACCAGATGCTGCCGTCGGACTTGACCACCAGATCATTCGGCGAATTGAGCCGGGCGCCTTGATAGCGGTCGACCAGTACTTCCACCCGGCCATCGCGCTCGGTGCGCGAAATGCAGCGCCGGCCGTGCTCGCAAGTGACCAGCCGACCCTCACGGTCGCGGTAATTGCCATTGCTGAAATGCGCCGGCTGGCGGAATACACTCAGCCCCTCTTCGGCCGACCAGCGCAGCATGCGGTTGTTGGGAATATCGCTCCAGACCACGCAACTTTGTTCGCCGATCCAGACAGGCCCCTCGCCCCACTCTGCCCCCGTACACAGCTGCTCAAGGCGACTGTCAGGGTTCAAGATGCGCTGCAGCCTCGGATCGAATATTTGGATATCTGTCATGGCTTTGCCCTCAATGCTTCCAGATTTTGCTGTAAGCCGCGGCATAGCCATTGTCCGGATCGAAGGTGTTGCGCTCCCCTCCGTCGAACTCCACGTTCTGCGGTGTTACCAGGTGCACCGCGGTCACGTAGCCGCTTGGCTGCTCGCCGGCGAAGGCCCGGTTCAGTTCGTCAATCAGCTGCCAGCCGTGCAGGTTGAGCGGCTCCGGTACTGTCGCCACCTGATAGCGAGACTTGCGGATGCGCTGGAACGCCGATTCGCTGCCATCCCCGGCCGACAGACTGAAAGGCGGCTCTTCAGGCTTGCGTCCCACGCGGCTCAGGGATGGACCGATGAAATCAAAATACAAGTCGTTGATGCCCAGTGCGTAGTTCCATTTGTCACCATGACGCTGCAACAGCGAGGTGGTCAGTTGTGGCATGCGCGTCGAGGTTTCAGCCAATGGCGTGTCCTGCACTTCCAGCAACGTGCAGCCGGAGCATTGCTTGATCACTTCGGCCATGGCATCCGATTTTGCGGTGGCGACGGTGTACAGCGAGTCGGTAAAGATCACCACACCGGCCTTGCCGTCCGATTGCGCCACGGCGTAATAAGCGGCGATTTTGGCCACCTCGGTCGGGTCAGTGGTGACATTGACGAACAGTCCCTCCGCGGGCATTGCACCGGCTCCTGGCCCGGCATGCCAGCCCACCATCGGGATGTTCGCCGCGCGGACCTTGCTGATCGCAGCCGCCTGCTCATGGGCGTCGAAGCCACCGAGGATGATCCCGTCGGGCTTCAGCGCGAGGGCCTGGTTCAATGCCGCCGTACGCCCGGAAATGCTGCCCTGGCCGTCCAGCACACGAAGCTTCCAGCCAATGGCCCTGGCAGCATCCTGCACACCCTCGCTGACCCCCAACACACCGCTGTTGCGCAAGTCCGCGGCGACAAACAGCACCTGTTTGTCGGCCTGAGCGGCCGGGCCGGTGATCGGTCCACTCCAGTGATGCCAAGGCTGGGTTGCATCGGCAATCCGTTGCTTGGCTTGTTCGACGAAATCATCGGCAAACGCCGACGTCATGACCGACAGGGCAAGCAGCCCGGACACCAGGGTGCGGCTGAAAACAGGCAAAGTCATAGCGTTCTACTCCGATAGAGCGGAAAAAATGAGGTGTTGTTTTTAGGCTGAAGCGCGCCAGTCTGGCGCGCAGATCAATTGGCGGTGCTACGTGTATTGCGCACGCGCGTCCGTCGACGACCGGCATAACCGGCAATACCGATCGCCAGCAACAAGGTGACGCCATTGAACAGTGGCTCGACGAAGAACGCCCCGCCCAACTGTTGGATGCCGGCGATCCCCACCGCCAGGACACCCACACCAATTAACGTGCCCCAGACATTGACCCGTCCCGGACGAATCGTGGTGGAACCCAGAAATGCACCCACCAGCGCCGGCAACAGAAACTCCAGACCTACGCTGGCCTGACCGATTTGCAGCTTGGAAGCCAGCAGCACACCCGCCACCGCCGTCAGCAAGCCCGAGCCCATGAAGGCGCCGATCACATAACGGCGGCTGGGAATACCGTTCAATTCGGCTGCCCGCGGGTTAGCGCCGATGGCATAGAGAAACCGGCCGATGGGCAAAAACTCGGTCACCACCCACAGCACCAGCGCCAGGCCCATGACGTAAAAAGCACAGACCGGCAAACCAAACAGCATAGCGCCGTTGAGTTCGATGAAACCGTCAGGCAACTCACCGAACACCTGGCGTCCACCGCTGTGCCACAGCGCCAATGCATAGATCACGGTGCCGGTGCCGAGCGTGGCGATGAACGAGTCGATTTTCGCCATTTCCACCAGCAAACCATTCAGGAAACCGAACAGCAGGCCGGCGGCCAGGACCACCAGAACCGCCGCAGGCCAGGAAAAGCCGTAGCGGGTTTGCAGGCTGATCACCAGGATGTGCCAGAGCACAATGCCGTAGCCGACGGTCAGGTCGATCTTGTTCGTCAGCATGGGGATCATCGCCGCCAGCGCGAGGATAGCGATGATCACCTTATCGCTGAGGATCGAGTTAAGGTTCAGCAACGTCGGAAAGGTATCCGGCAGCAGCACGGAGAAAAACAGGATCAGCAACAGCATCAATACCGGCATGCCGTAAACCGGCAACAGGCGCGAAAAGTCCCGGGACAGAACGCTCGGATTTACAACCGGAGCGGCGTTATCAGTGGTCATGACAATCCTTCTTTTGTTATTGGTATTTGCAAAGGGCCGAAGCACGCGTTCAGATCGAGCCAGCCCACCCTTCAACGAACGTCAGTGGCTGGCAGGCTCACTGGCGGAGGCGTACTGCAGCAGACTGTTGACCGACAATTGGTCCTTGCCGAGGCTGGCAACCACTTTCGCGCGACTGAACACCAGTGCCCGGTGGGCGATATTGGCCACCTCTTCGAAGTCGGTGGAAATCAGCAACACCGCCAGGCCCTGCTCCAGCGCACATTGAATCAACCGGTAAATCTCTGCTTTGGCGCCAACATCCACCCCGGCCGTAGGTTCCTCGAGAATCAGCACGCTGTCGGTGATCTTCAGCCAGCGCGCCATCACCACTTTTTGCTGATTGCCACCGCTGAGGGTTTCCACCGCACATTCGGTTTCGTTGGGACGCACGCCAAACCGGCGAACCTGCTCGTCGGCCTGTTGCCGCTCGCGTTGCGGGGCGATCCAGCCAAAGAGTCCGAGCCCATTGGCCACCGGGTTGAGGTAGAGGTTTTCGCGCACCGACATCGGCATCGTCAGGGACTCCCCACAGCGATCGCCGGCGACCAGGCCGAGGCCTCGCCGCATGGCCGCCTGGGGGGATGCCGGACGCAGCAGCGCACCGTCGAGCAACACCTGGCCCGCTTCCATGGGTTGTAAACCGAACAAGGCGCGACCGATAAGCTCCTGCCCCGCGCCACGCAAACCGGCCAGCGCGAGAATCTCGCCAGCGTGCAGTTCGAAGGACAACCCGCAGACCGGACCGGTCTGCAAGTCCTGCACCTGCAGCACCAGCGGACCATTGCTCACCGGGGCGGCCAGATAGAGTTGCTCGGGCTCGCGACCGACAATCTGGCGCACCAGATCCTGCGGGTCGGTATCGGCGATCGCCTTGCGGCACACCAACTGGCCGTCGCGCATGACCGCCACTTGATCGGCCACGCGAAAAATCTCGTCCAGCCGGTGGGATACATAGATCATCCCTACACCGCGTTCGCGCAACCGCTTGAGCACCTTGAACAGGCGCTCGGCATCGTCCGCCGGCAGGCTCGCGGTCGGCTCGTCGAGGATCAATAATTCGGCGTCCATGGCCAGCGCCCGGGCGATGGCAATCAGGGATTTTTGCGTACGTTCAAGTTCGCCGACCGGCGTATCCGGATCGATACTGCCATCCACCAGCGCCAACGCCTCGCGGGCCTTGCGCCGCACTCGAGCCCAGTCGATCAGACCGGCGCGACGGGGGAAACCGCAACTGAACGCAATATTTTCCGCGGCGCTGAGCGAATCGATCAGGCCCAGATCCTGGTGAATGAAGGCGATACCCTGGCGATCGGTATCGCTCTCGATCGGCCGCCCTTTTAACAGGATACGACCTTCATCCAGGCCATGGACACCGGCGAGCATTTTGATCAGGGTAGATTTGCCCGCGCCATTCTCGCCCAGCAGGGCCAACACGCTGCCAGCCTCTACCTGCAGGCTGACCCGATTGACCGCCAGAGTGCGGCCAAAGCGTTTGCTGACATTTTCGTAATACAGGAGTGGCAATCCGTCAGACTGCAGTGACTCACTGAGCATTTTGTTGTTTTCCTTATTGTGATTTTTTGCATCCCGCTACAGCGCAATCCGGTAAAAACGCTGAGCGTTTCGCCAGAAGAAAGCCTCGCGCTGCGCCGCGTCGTAGCCCTCGAGCATGGCATCCATGGACCGCACCAACGGGTCATAGCCGATACGTAAACCGGCCACCGGAAAGTTGCTGGCAAACAGGCAACGTTCGATGCCGAACAGCTCAAGGGTTTCGCGCACCACCGCGCGATTGCCTTCCAGCGTCCAGGGTTGATCGCGCAAACCCAGCTCCGACACTTTCACCCAGACATTCGGCTGTGCCGCCAATGCCTGCATACCACTGCGCCAACCTTCGAGACCGGCGCTGCTACGGTCCCAGGGAAAACCCATGTGGTTGAGCACGATCGGCACCTGGGGAAACGCCGCTGCAACCTGCGCGGCCTCAGCCAAATGCCAGTAAGGCACGCGCAAATCCCAGCTCAGCCCGTACTTGGCCAGCAAAGTGAAACCACGCAACCAGGCCGGGTCCTGCATGCTGCCCGGCTGACCGCGCACACTGGCGGCCAGTTCAGGGCGGGTCGCAGTGAGCGGCTTGCTGCGGATGCCCCGCACCAGCGGATAGTCCAAGTGACGCTTGAGAATCTCTTCGCAGTTGTCATGGTGAAACCAGACATGCGCCACCACCGCATTGGGAAAACCGAAACGGGCATGTTGCTCATGGACCCAACGGGTCTCCTCGACCTGGAAGCCGCGGTCATGCTCGGCCTCACAGTGCACGGTCGCCAGCACCCGGTGCCCGGCGCTGTCGGCGAGATAGTCCGACGCCAGGTAGTTACGCCGCAGCGCGCTGTAATCACCCAGAAAAAACGCCGGGTCCGCAGGTCCCAGTAGCCAGGGGTAGCTGTGACTGTCCAGATCCCATAAGTGATGGTGGGCGTCGATGAGGGTGATGGGAGCGGTGCCTTCCACCTCCAGGCCCAGACGTTCGTGCAGGCTGCGTGGCATTTCATTGTCCCCTGGGAGCACAGTCTGGTCTGGCAGACCGCGATGAAGGATTCGTCACGGCGGTCATGTTGTTTTCGTATTCAACGCTCAGCGGACGATGACCTGCGACACATCCGGCTCAAGCAGGGTTTCGAAGTAGCGCTCGAAGGTCCAGTTGTCCAGATTGAGCATGCCGACGCGCTGATCCTTGAGCGTGACAAACGCCAGGTTGCGGGTCGGGTGCAGGCTCATGGCGATCGCCGCGCTGTCCAGTTCGATACGACGAATTTCCTGCAGATCCGCGTTGAACACCGAGATCGACCGTTCACCATAATTGGTCACGAAGAGGCGATCTTCGCGGTCACGATAGATCCGCGTCGGGTCCGTGCCGGTTCGACCGCGATGGGTCACCTGCAGGGTCTCCACATCAATGGCGACGATGCTGTTGTCACCACGGGTGGTTACGTAAAGCGTGCGCTCGTCCTGGCTGAAGCAGTTGCCTTCGGGCTGGCTGCCGGGCTGCAGTGGCAGCGGCGCGACGGTCGGGTCCTGGGGCTTGAGGCGGGTCACGGTGTTGCTCAACAGATTGAGTGCGAAGCCCGTTTCACCGTCACGGGTCAGTGCCACCAAATGACTTTTGTAGCCGCCTGAAGGAATCGCCCGGTCAGGCACATCGCGCAGGTGCGGCTGGTCGAAAATCAGCAGGGTCGAGTGCCCTTCGCTGAGTACATAAAGACGGTCCTGCTGGTCCATCGCCAAGCCGTGCGGACGAAAATACGGCCAGATGTCCAGGGTGCGCACGTGCTCGCCCTTCTCCAGATCGATGACAAATACCGAACAGCCACCCTCGCCTTTGTGGCTGGAAGTCTCGATGCCGTAATGCCCGACATAGGCAAAACGGTTCTGCGAGTCGACGACGAACTCGTGGGGGAAGTCCGGCAGGCGGATATGCTTGATGGCCTCGCCGCTGGCGACATCGTAAAAGCTGAAGGTATGGGCGCACTTCTGCACCAGCAAAAGAATTTCCTGACTCATGGTTTGATTCCTCATTTTGTTATGTGCAGATATCAGGCGTGGGCTTTGTCGCATTTGGCGGGCAGGAGCCACGCCAGCAATGCAGCCAGTGCCACCGATATCGCCAGGCTGTAGACGCCGATACTCTGGTCATACCGGGAAATCAGGACCCCGACGAAATAAGGTCCGCAAAAACCGCCCAGGTTACCCAGGGCATTGATCACACCCCGCGCGCCGCCGGCCACTTCAGCACTGAACAATTTCGCTGGGATGGTCCAGAACACCCCGGCTGCCGACTGTAGAAACACGCCACAACCGACCAGCGCTGCGAAGGACCACCACATGTGTTCTCGCAGGGTGACGGAGAGAAAAAGGCACAGCGCGAAGCATGACAGCGGCACAACGATGAACACTTTGCGCTTGCCGCAGCGGTCAGACAGGTTGGAGAACAGCAGCATGCCGAACATGGCGCCCAGATAAGGCAGGATGGCCAACATGCCAACCATGCCCATACCCGTGTGGGTCAACTCTTTCAGAATGGTCGGCAACCACAAGGTGTACCCGTAGATTCCCGCCTGATAGAAGAAATTCAGCGCGATCAGATGCCACATGGTTCTGTCGCCCAGCACTGCCTTTAACGAGACGCTCCCGACCTGTTTACCCTGGATAGCACGCTGCTCTTCGCGCAACGTCGTGATGAGATAGTCCTGCTCTTCTTTGGAGATCCATTTCGCCTCTTGCGGACGGTCGCTGACCGTCAGCATCCACAACACCATCACCACGGCCGACAGCAGCCCTTCGATGATGAACAGCATGCGCCAGTCCAACGTGGAGATGATCCAGCCCGACAACGGTGCGGTGATGATCCCGGCCAACGGAACGAACATGATCACGATGGCATTGGCACGCCCGCGTTCCTTGTCCGGGAACCAATTGCTGATCATTGTCAGCACCACCGGTAGCATGCCGCCTTCGGCCACCCCCAGGGAAAAGCGCAGAAACAGCAACTGGTAGTGATTGGTGACCAGACCGGTCAATATCGAGATGACGGCCCAGGCCAACAATGACCAGCCAATAAACTTCTTGCCGCTGCCGTGCACGGCCAGCTTTCCACCGGGCACCTGCAGAAACAGATAACCGATAAAGAAAATGCCACCGGCCAAGCCCATCATGCTGGCAGTAATACCTAGCTCCGTCCCCATGCCGCCGGGCATTGCAAAGGCAATATTGATCCTGTCCATGTAGGAAATGATGCAAGTGATCAGTATTGGCGGGATCACCCTCAGCCAACGTCTATTGGCGATAACCGGGCTGTCTGTGGCGGCAAGCGTGCTGGTATTCATCATCGGGTACCTCTTATTGTTTTAACGAAGCACTGGAACGGTACGCGTACTTTTCGGCTTAACGCCGGCCGCTGCCCATCCGACAAGCAATTTCGAAAGCCTGGCGGATGGCGCCGACATTGGCCTTGCCTTGCCCTGCGATATCGAAGGCAGTGCCGTGCGCCGGTGTGGTGATGGGAATCGGTAGCCCACCCTGCACCGTCACACCGCGGGAGAACCCCATCAACTTGATCGCGATCTGACCTTGGTCGTGGTACATGGTCACCACCGCATCGAAGGCTTTGGCATCGCCCTGAACCTTGAGAAAAATGGTGTCGGCCGGATAAGGGCCATCGGCGTCGATGCCTTGCTCCCGTGCGGTCTTCACTGCTGGGCCGATGATGTCGAGTTCTTCGCGGCCGAAACTGCCGTTATCACCGTTGTGCGGGTTGAGGCCACAGACGCCGATCCGCGGCTTGGCAAGGCCGTTGCGCTTGAGGGCTGTGTCGATCAGCTCGATGGCTTCCACGACCCTGGCCTGACTGAGCAACCCCGGCACTTCGGCGAGCGCCACATGAGACGTCACGCGCGATGTCCAGAGGTTGTCGAGCACGTTGAATTCGCAGAACGGTCCGTGGAAATCCAGGTACTCGGCGAACCAGTGCAGCTCGTCGCTATGGGTCATGCCCGCCATGTGCAACGAAGTCTTGTTCAACGGGCCAAACAACAGGGCGTCAGTGGTCCCCTGCTGAGTCAGGCGCAGACCTGTTTCCAGAGTGTCCAGACAGTACTCACCACCAATGGCACTGGCCTCGGAGCGCGGGAACTCGCCCTGCGCCGCGCCGCGGTATTGATAGAACAGCGGGGTGTCATCACTGAAGTCGAGATTCTCCAGTGAGTCGATGGTGCGATAGGGAAAGGTGCAGTCAGCGATGTCCATGCCAATGCACATCTGCGCCTCGTCGGCGATCAACAGCAGATGAGCTTGGGAACGAACCTGTGGCTCGGCGAGCAATCGGGCGATCAACTCCGGACCGATGCCCGCCGGGTCACCCAGGACCATAGCGATCTTCGGTTTGTACGATTGCGGGTCTTCTGACAGCTCGCGCTGATCAGTACTTGAATGGGCCATTACGCACACCTCAGCCTTTGTTTTTATAGTTAAGGTGAAGCAGGACCAACTCCTTTCCCGCTTCCCGGTAGGACGAACTATCGAAGAGCGAGCGATAACCGTCTAATCAAAGCTTCTGATAGGGTGATTACCTCAGGCTATAGAGGGGATAACGAATCGCTTTTTACCGCAACCACTGGCAGAGCCGGGCATTCCTTGTCAGGCTTGTCACAGACCCATTGCCGAGCCGAATCCATGACCCGAATTCCCGATGCCAGCATCATTCACAGTCGTCTGCGCCTGCGCCAATTGCGGCTGATGCTGGCGTTGCAAGAGCTCGGTTCACTGCGCCGTGCCGCCGAACATATCGGCATGACCCAACCGGCGGCGACCAAAATGCTCCATGAAGCCGAAGGATTGCTCGGTGTCGAACTGTTCGAACGCCTGTCTCGCGGCATGCGCCCCACGCCCTTCGGCGACACGGTTATTTACTATGCGCGCATGGTGTTCGCTGAGCTTAGTGGCATGCGCGAAGAGTTGGTCGCGCTGGAGTCCGGCAACCTTGGCCGGGTCACCGTCGGGGCCATTCCGGCGCTGGCCTCGGGTTTGTTGACGCGGACCATCGCTACGTTGAAGAAAAGTCACCCACGACTGTCCATGAGCATTCAGGTCGACACCAGTGACGTACTGGTGCAGGCCTTGCTGCAGGATCAACTGGATTTGGTGCTAGGCAGGATTCCGCCCGGTGCGCGGGCGGAGGAGTTGCTGTTCGACAGCCTTGGTGAAGAGGCGTTATGTGTCATCGCCGGCGCGCAGAACCCTTTGGCCCAAGCCACGCAATTGACTTGGGGCGAGTTGCAGAACATGACCTGGGTTTTGCAACAACAACCCAGCCCGATGCGCACCATCATCAACCAGGTCTTCCATAACGCACGGGTCGATGTTCCCAGCAGCATCGTCGAAACCACCTCGATCATGACCCTGCTGTCGCTGATTCAACAGACCGACATGCTCGGCGTCACACCGCTTTCGGTGGTCAACGAATACCCGGGGCGTCACTTGCTGGCCATACTGCCAATCAACTTCGAACCGCGCCTGCCGCCCTTCGGTCTGATCACTCGGCGCCATCGGATCATGTCATCGGCCATGCAGGCCTTCATCAACACCGTGAAGGCTGAACATCAGTTGCAAATAACTGCCCATATGCCAACAACCTGATGACCCCTGCCCCGTTCCGCCCGGTACAAACACCAGCAGAATGGGGCAGCGCGTCAAGACAGTGCGATCAGAACGTCACACTGGCGCTGAGCCGTGCCGTGCGCGGTTCACCGACATTGACTGCCAGTTGGGTGCCGGTAGAGGACGGGTAGTATTGCTTGTCGAACAGGTTATCGACGTTGAATTGCAGTGAAGTCTTGTAGCCGAACATCGGTGTTTCCCAACGCACGAAGGCATCGGCCACGGTGTAGCTGCTCAGCCAGAAATCGTTGGCATTGTTGGCGGCGCGCTCGCCGACGTAACGTGCGCCAGCGCCGGTATGCCAGGCCCCGAACTCCGCAGGAACATTCAGGTGATGGGTGAGGTACAGGCTCGCGGTGTGCTTCGGCGCATCGGCGAGGCGATGACCCTCGTCATCCGGGTCGTCGAGGATTTCCGTGTGGGTGTAGGCGTAGGTGCCGATCAGGTCCCAGCGCTCGGCCACGCGCCCGGTGATGTCCAGTTCCAGGCCCTGTGAACCGACCTTGCCCGCCGCCTCCGAGAGGTTTACCCCTCCGATCGACTGGGTGGTCACGACGTTTTCCTTGACGATGTCGAACAGCGCAAGGTTGATGTTCAGCCCCGGCAGCGGGTCGTACTTCGCGCCAACTTCGTAGCTGCGGCCCTCCTCCGGATCGAATGTATGGCCGGCATCGTCGACTTGGGTATTGGGCTTGAACGAACGGCTGTAGTTGCCATACAGCGACAAGGTATCGGTGGCTTTGTAGACCAGGCCCAGAAACGGCACGAAGGCATCGCCGTTATCGTCGCGGTTGACGGTATAGCGGCTGCCGCGGCCCTGATCGCTGTACTGATCGTAATGCTGCTGGCGACCGCCGAGGACCAGGATCCAGCGGTCATCGAGGTGCCAGTTATCCTTGAAGTACACGGAGCTGGAAGTCAGCTGATTGCTCAAATCACTTTGCGTGGCACTGATGAGGCTGGGCTCGGCCAGACGCCCATATACCGGCGCGGTGATGTCGAAGCCTGAGCGCGGGGTATTACGGTAGGTTTTGCCACGGAATTGGTCGGACGCTTCGGTATCCGCGCCGACCAGCAGGTCATGGCGCTGGCCGAACAACTCTTGCTGGCCGATGAAGTCCCAACTGGCGTAACGGGTCTCATCGTCGTAGTGAGCGCCGTTGGCAGCACGTCGCAGATTGTTGCCGGTCAACGAACTCGGCTGGGCAATCGAGAGGCTGTAGCGATCGTTGTTCCAGCCGTAGGTGACACGGGTTTTCCAGTCGTCATTCAGCTGATACTCAAAACGCGCGGTGGCCACTTCACGGATACCGACGCTTTTGGCCCATTTTTCGTCGAGACGCTTGTCGTAGTCGATGTCTGCCGGGTGACCGTTGGTGAACACGGTGCCACGGTCGAAGGGGCTGGAATAATCGTTGTATTCGTAGCTCAGGGTCAGGCTGGCGCGATCACCGGTCCAGCTTAGCGATGGCGCGACCAAGGTGCTTTCGTTCACGCCGTAGTTGCGCCAGTAGTCTTCATGGCCGCGTTCGGCAATCAGGCGATAGGCCAGGCCCGTATCTCCCATCGGCCCGGTGGTGTCGACGGCCATGGTGCCGCCGCCTTCGCTATAGGCCGAGCCGCTCAGGGTCGTGCTCTGCGTGTATTCAGGCTTCTTGCTGATCACGTTGATCAATCCGCCGGGCTCCAGCGCTCCGTATAGCATCGAAGCAGGCCCTTTGAGCACTTCCACACGATCCGTGGTGGCGCTGAAGTTGTGCCCCATATTGGAACGCACGCCGTCGCGCAGGATCGAGCCGTCATCGTTGGTGCCGAAGCCGCGCTTGACCAAGGAATCCCGGGAGTTGCCCAAGGTATTGCCTTGGCTGACGCCGCTGACAAACTTCATGGCGTCGTCCAGCGAGCGCACCTGATAGTCAGCCAGGGTTTGTTGGGTTACCACATTGACCGACTGCGCCTCTTCCTTGATCGGCACATTGCTTTTGCTCGCCGTGCTGGCTTGAGAGGTGGTGTAGCTCGTGTCTTGGCTGACGCGGCTTGCCTGAATATCAGTGGTCGGCAGTTCAAGGGGTTGTGCCCATAAAGGGCTGGCAAACATGACACAGGAAAGTGTTGGCAACGCGTGTTTCATGAAGACCTTGCGGCGGGCAAAGGGGTGTTGATGGCTCAAGACGTCGCACTCGATGAATTATTGGTAACGATTCTCATTGTATTGTGCGATGTATTATCAGTAAATACCCCCTGATGATCATCAGCACGCTCTGATCCACCGCATAAAGAGGGTTTGTACGCTGTCTGCCGGGGACGTGGACGTGGACGTGGACGGTGTCTACTTCAGCCACGTCTCTGCGCGCGTCAAAAAAAATAACTTTTTAAAACAATTAGTTGAAGCTTCTTAATAGACTATTGGACAGAAGGCTATATTTTTGACTAGTGACATTTGACAGGCTGCCTTGAGTGGTCGATACCTAACAGGGTCGACGTATAACTAAAGACAAGAGTCCTTAGAGATATACGCCGCCCCCAGCATCTAAGTTCATGAGCAAAAGTACTTGTTTTTCAAAGGGCCAAAGGTTCGGCCCCTGCGGTAGCTTTGGCCATCGCAAAAATCATCCTTCAGCGATAATCAGTTATAGCGTTAAGTAATGCTTACACTTTACATCAAGAATTTTTATTGAGCGCAGCACAAGCCAAGAGGCTTCTTCGCACGCCAGATTATTGACTCGAATTTCTCACTGAGTGTTATTTGTACTTTTCATGCTTCATTATTGATACACGTGTTCCAACAACTTAACACTTTCGCGATTCCACGATCTCAATAGAGCCCGCTGGAGGCGCAATGGCATCCCTGATGCGAGGCATGTCTATAAGACAATACTACGGAGCTTGCCAGTATGCTGACGAGTACCCAAGGTTCTAACTGGTATCTTTTGCAGTGTAAGCCTCGTCAGGACGAACGGGCTCAAATCAACCTGTTGCGACAGAACTACGTCATATTTTGCCCGCAAATCATTAGCGAGCGCCTGATTCATGGCAAACCCCATCGATCCCTGGAGTCTCTCTTCCCAGGGTATCTTTTCATTCAGTTAAGTCGTGACGACAAGTGGGCACCTTTGCGTTCTACCCGCGGCGTCAGCCGCATTGTCGATTTCAATCACGGCCCGGCCATGGTCCCTGACGACGTCATCGAGCATCTGCGTACCCGGTGTTTCAAGCCATCACACATTCAGGCCCCCCAACCATTCAAACCCGGGGAAACACTGCAAATAACCCGAGGACCACTGTCGACACTGGAAGGTATTTTTCTGACCATGTTGGGTGACGAGCGAGTCATGATCCTGCTTCATTTCTTGAATAGAGAACAGCAAGTTCGCGTTCCATTGACTGATATTAAACGACGCCAATCTCACTTATAAGCCTGACCATTATTCTTCTGTAGCAGCGCACTTTAAAACAAACCGACTCATTTCAACCCCTTGAACTCGTGATTACGCCACAGTCTGTTAGCACCAGAACACCCTCTTGATTTTCTGCTCTTTTATTAGCAACTCTTTAAACTTTAAAACCCCACTTCCACGAAACAATTATTGATAGCGCTCCGCATTACCTCGAGCAAATTCACCCCCTGTTTTTTTCCGGTCTATAGTCATTTAGTTCATCCCAGGAGCAATGATATGACTCTCAAGACCCGCGGCCCTTTCGCACTGTTCATGATCTATTTCTGTCCCGGAACGGCCTGGAGTCTCGATCCCCAGTCCATTGATATCTATGGATTCGACTTCACGCCCACCCTGCTGTTTTCAGAAAGTTATGATGACAACTTCCGGGAACTGGAGCGAGGCCGTCAGTCTTCCATGGTGACAAAACTGGCGCCTTCCTTCGAACTGAAGGCTGAAGACCGCAATAGCGCCACCCGACTTATCTGGCAGCCTACCCGGTACATTTATCATGATGAGCCGGATGCTTCGAATACCGCACAACGCGTGCGACTCAACAGCATCATGGAGTTCACTGATCGCCATCGCCTGAAACTTGACGCGGAAGCACGTAAATACGAGCGCACGACGTCGACCGCGGTTGATGGCATCAATGACAAGATTCGCAGTAACCGCGTCAATGGCCTCTATACCTACGGCGCCAGGAGCGCTGACAATCAGATCGACCTGGGCGCAAGTTACGCTCAACTTCGCTACGACAATTCCGACGGCATCAACGACGACAAAGAGCGCAATACCACCGGTCTGACCACCACTTGGTACCACCGCATCGGCAGCAATACGCGTGGATTGCTGGAGTACGACCATACCGTCTTTGATTACCTGCAATCGGACAGTCGTCTCGATAGCACCTCCGATGCGGTCCTCGCCGGTGCCGAATGGGACTTCACCGCCCGCACCTCCGGCAAAGTCCGTGTTGGTTATGAGCGCAAGAACTTCGATGACAGCAGCGTCGATGACCTCAGCAATCCGACCTGGCAAGTAGACCTGCGATGGAAACCACGCACCTACTCGACCTTTTCATTTGTTGCCCGCCAGGCGATGGCCGAGGGCGACGATGGTGCTGATGCCGTCAAGACCACCTCGGCGCTGGTCGGCTGGCGTCATGGCTGGACCGAACGCATCACGACGGTGGCGGAAGTCGGGCTGGCTCGCTACGAATACGAAGGACAGGAGCGCACTGATGACCTTCGTGACTACAACCTGGCCGTGGAATACGCAATGCGCCGCTGGCTGGATATCGAGTTGGGCTATCGCTACCGCAACGATGACTCCGATGTCGACAATCAGAGTTTTGAACGCAACATCTTCTTGCTCAGCTTCAACGTAAGTCTCTAAGAGGTTTTCCCATGAACTCGCGAATGCTTGGCTTGTTGTTCGTGCCTTGGCTGTTGCCCGTGACGTTTGCAGCAGACCCCGGCGCACAGTACAAACTGGCAGCCGGCGATGTGTTGCGCATCACGGTATTCGGTGAACGGGACCTGAGCTTCGAGAAAATCCGCCTCAACGATGCCGGAATGTTTTCCTACCCGTTTCTGGGCGATATTGCCGCCAAGGGGTATACGCCCAATCAGGTGGAAAAGATCATCGTCGATGGGCTCAAGCAAGGTTACCTGGTCGACCCCAAGGTCAGCGTCAACCTGATCGTCTACCGCTCGTTCTACATCAATGGAGAGGTGAAGAAACCCGGCAGCTATCCGTTCGAGCCCGGGCTGACACTGGAGAAAGCCATCGCCCTGGGCGGTGGCCTGACCGAACGAGCCTCGATCAAGCGGGTGACTATCGTGCGCGGCGATGGCTCCCCTCCCCTGACCGACACGGTCACGCGCAGCACCGCCATCGCCCCCGGTGACACCATCTCCATTGCACAAGGCTTTTTCTAATCATGGACAACAGCCCAAGCCTATATGTCGAACGTCCGCCCCAGCCGCATGTGCCGCAGCATCAGCAGTACAGCGAGGAAAAGGACACCATTGACCTGCTCAAATACTGGAGGGTGATCTGGCGCGCCCATTGGAAAATTGGCTGGTTGATACTGCTCGGCTGTGCGCTGGCGATGGCCACGCTGTCGTTCATTCCCCCGCAGTACATCGGCAGCACCACGCTGCTGATCAAAGAAAAAACGCCACCGCTGCTGTCCTTCCAGCAAGTAACGGATTCGAGTTCCGGTACCGTCGATTACTTGCAGACGCAACTGGCGCTCTTGCAATCGCGGGACCTGGCTGAACGCGCAGTCAAAAAGCTCAGCCTTACCACTCATCCGGTCACTGATCCACGTCAGCAACCGAAGTCATGGTTTGCGCCACGGCAATGGTTGGCCGCGCTTGAACTGGACCAGTGGCTGCCAGTACTTGGCCGTTTTACACCTGTGCAGGTGATGCCCTCTGAAGCCGATATTTTCAATCAGGTCACGCAGGACCTCATGCGACGTACCAGCGTCAAATTCGTCGGCAAGAGCCAGCTGATCAAAATAGCAGTGGAACTGCCCGACCCTGGTTTGGCGGCCGCAACTGCCAATGCCATTGCCCAAGGCTTCATTGATAGCCAATTCGACAATAACCTGAGGTCCTCACAGACCAATACCAGCTGGATGAATTCACGCCTGATCGAGTTGCGCAATAACCTGCGCAGTGCCGAAGACAAACTTCAGGCCTATCGGGAAGCACAAGGCCTGGTCGATGTGGGCGGTGTCGCCACCATCAGCGCCAATGAACTGGAAATGACCGGCAACCGCATGATCGATGCCCGCCGTAATCTGGCAGAAGCCGAGAGCCGGTTCCGCCAGGTACAGACCTTGAGCAATGGCAACCTGAGCAAACTCTCCAGTGTGCCGGCCGTCTTGAGTAATCCTTTGGTGCAGAAGTTCCAGGCACAACAGGCCAAGGCTCAAGCCAAGGTCGAAGAACTGTCCGGGCGCTACGGTCCAAAACATCCGACCCTTGCCGCCGCTCGCGCCGAGTTGCGGATGGCCACCGACAGCTTGGCTCTGCAGGTTCGACAGGTGGTGGCCAGCATCGAACAGGATTACCAGCTAGCCCGAGCCAGTGAAAACTCACTGCGTCAATCATTCAACAGCAACAAAGCACAGATACAGAACATTGCGCGCAAGGAGTTCCAGCTGCGTGAGTTCCAGCGTGAAGTCGACAGCAGCCGCGCGCTGTACGAGACCTTCATCACCCGTTTAAAGGAAACCGCGGCCACTTCGGATATGGATTCCACTAAAGCGCGCATCGTCGACCCGGCGATTGTTCCTCTGGAACCGAGCAGGCCTCGCAAAACACTGATTGTGCTGATTGTTGCCGTCGTGGCGGCACTGATCGGTGTTGCGCTGGCATTACTGTCCGAAACCCTGAACAAAACCTTCAAGACCGACGAAGGAATCGAAAGCACGCTGGATGTACCCTTGCTCAGCGTGGTGCCGCTGGTCACCAATAGAAGCCGCCGGCAACTCTCGCGACTGTTCGACGACAACGACCATCCGCGTTTTTGCGAGACCATTCGCAACCTGCGCACCTGGTTGATGTTGCACGGCGGCGACACGCCGTCACAGGTAGTTCTCGTTGCCTCGACCATGGCTGAAGAGGGTAAAAGTACCGTCGCCAACAACCTGGCCTACTCGCTCACAATGCTCGAGCGTGTGCTGTTGATCGACGCCGACATGCGCAAACCCAGCCTTTCGCTCAACTTCGATTTCCCGGCAGATGCCCCGGGGTTGGCCAATGTCCTGGCGGGCACTGCGCGGCTCGAGGACTGTATCCGGACTGTCGGCAATCTCGACATGCTGCCGGCCGGGAAACTGTCGCCGCCACCGCTGGATCTGCTCAGTTCGTCGCGCCTGGCCCCCATGCTCAAGGTGCTGAAATCGCGATACCAACGCATCATCATCGACTCGCCGCCTGCGCAAATGGTCAGCGATGCACTGTTGCTGGCCAAGCATTCGGACGCGGTGATCTATGTGATCAAGGCCGACAGCACGCCTGTCAGTCAGGTACAGAAGTGCCTTGCTCTACTGCAACAGAGCCATGCGCCGGTGTTCGGTGTGGTGCTCAACCAGGTTGACCTGCGCAAGGCGCGCAAGCAGGGCTACAGCCATTCCGATACGTTCCAGAACTACGATTACCTGTCCAGGTAGAACCTTGTACTTGTCTCTCCAGTAGCCTCCTTCCAGACATCCACCAGAAGCTGCATCACAGTCGAGCTATACCAGCGTGCGGGAACGAGGGCGTGCAGTATTCGGCGCCGAAGTCCAACCCATGCCCGGAGGTTGAGCCGATGACATCGTTATACACCGCTCAAATGACGCGCCGCCGGGGGCTGACCTTCTGGGGCCAATGGCTATGCGCGCTCAGTCTGGTCAATCTGCTGCTGGTGATGCTCGTGTACGGGCGAGTCGGCAGCCTGACCAGCGAATACCGCGTTCTGATAATTCTCACCGTTCTCGGTTCGGTGCCGATCTACAGCGTCATGCAGGTTTACCACAAGCGTCTTGAGTGGTTGTCCGGGCTCGCTCGGCTGTTGGCAGCCTGGATGATTTTGCTGGCCGTACTGATCAGCATTGCCTTCCTCACCCAGACCAGCGTGATTTTCTCGCGTCAGGTGATCATCGTCTGGGCCGTATTGGGTTACCTGGTCCAGGCGGCGAGCTTTTTGCCCCTGCATTACCTGGCCCGACTGCATTCGCACAAGCTGTGCAACGAACGCCGCGCAGTGATCATCGGGACATGCCCAACCGCACATACGCTGGCGAGAAAACTGTCCAGGCGCAATCGCGTACCGCTGGTGGGCTTTATCGCAACCGCCGAACATACCGGCCCGGCACCGAGCATTCTGCCGCTGCTGGGACGCATCGACGAGGTTCGCGAAATCATCACCCGCCTGAATATACGTCGCGTCTATATCGTTTTGCCGATGGCACAAGCCGCCATCATTGAAGCGCTGTACATCGATCTTCTGGACATGAATGTCGACGTGGTCTGGATCCCCGATTTCGGCAGCATGGTGCTGCTCAATCAGTCGATTTCGGAAATAGAGCGAATGCCGGCCATCTACCTCAATGAAAGCCTCATCAGTTCGCACCCCGGCAGCCTGCTCTGCAAAGAGCTGTTCGAACGTAGCCTGGCCGCCGTGGGCATTATTGTGCTCAGCCCCTTGCTGCTGATCGTGGCGATAGCCATCAAGCTTTCCTCGCCCGGCCCGGTGCTGTTCAAACAAAATCGCTACGGCTGTAACGCTGAGGTGATCAAGGTCTGGAAGTTCCGGTCGATGCGTGTGCACGACGACAACGAAGTCCGTCAGGCCACCCGCGAGGATGACCGCATCACCCCGCTTGGGCGTTTTTTGCGCCGTAGTTCCATCGACGAGCTACCGCAACTGTTCAACGTGCTCTGCGGCGAAATGGCCCTGGTCGGCCCGCGACCGCATGCGGTCACGCACAACATTTATTACACCGGCAAGGTTCGCGCCTACATGGCCCGTCATCGCCTCAAGCCGGGAATCACCGGGTTGGCCCAGATCACCGGGCATCGAGGTGAAACCCAGACGCTGGAAAAAATGCAGCAGCGCGTCGCCCAGGACCTCAACTACATCAACCAATGGTCGCTGTGGCTCGACATCAAGATTCTGGTCAAGACCCCTTTCACGTTGTTTTCAAAAGACACTTACTGAGGAGTCAGGCAATGATCGACCTGGAATTAATCGGGCATTACGCACCGAATCTGCTGGACGCCAACAAGGCATTTTCCTTCATCAATTTCGCGTCCATCGGCAGTCTGTTCGACCGGGACCCGACTTCCATCGCCTATTTTTGCGACGGCATGCTGATGTCTACCTTCATGTCGCGCATCACCGGCCGCACGATCGGCCGGGTCAGCTTCGACTTCACGTCCATCGCCGACGCTGTGTTCAGTTGCGCCGAGAAACAAGGCAAGCGCGTCTATTTTGTCGGTGCCCGGCAAGCGGAACTGGACCTGTTCATCGATAAGATCAAGGCTCGCTACCCGGCGCTGATTATTGCCGGTCATCACAATGGCTATTTCGATGCCCCGCAGGCTGCGAGCATTCAAGCAGACATCTGCCGCAGCGAAGCGAACATCCTGATCGTAGGCCTGGGCGCCGGGCTGCAGGAGCAGTTCGAGCAGGATGCCCTGCGTGCCGGCTTCACCGGCGTGGCATTCACCTGTGGCGGTTTTATTCGCCAAGAGGCCACGGCCACTCATCATTATTACCCTGAACTGGTCAACCGTTTGCATCTGCGCGCGTTCTATCGGATGTACCGCGAACCGCACACGATCAAGCGCTACCTGATCGATTACCCGACCAATTTTGTTCATCTATTGGTGATGATTGTTCGGCGAAAAGTAACCATCAACATCACTTATCCCTGAACCCGCGACACCGCTCACCCCGCACTGATCTTCGCGCAAAGAGCACGAGCAACGACCATGCATATCCTGTTCATTCTCAAGGACTTCAAGCCCGATGGTGGCCTCGAGCGTGTCCAGCAACGTCTGGCCAGACAGTTTCTCAAGGATGGCCAGCGTGTCAGTTACTTCGTCATGAACGGCGACACGCCGGACGATGAAGGAGCTGCCACGCTCAATGGCGGCGGTAATGGAATCGTCGGCCTGTTCAAGTCCATCGTATTGCTGCGGCGGATTATTCGTCGTGAACGGGTGACCCACCTCATCGCAGCCAAGGAACGAGCCAACCTCTGCACCTGGTTTGCCACCTTGGGTAGCCCATGCAAGGTCATCTACAGCCGTCACGCGGCACTGGATTGCAGCGAACAAAAAATCAGTCCCGCCACCCTGCGTCTGCTCTATGCGTTGTACCTCTGTGGCCACGGCCGGGTAGTGACGGTTTCCCACGGCCTGCGCCAATCCCTCGCCGAGCTGGTGCCCTGGGGTCGTGAGCGCATCCGTTATTGCCCCAACGCGGTGGTCACCGAACAACTGCTCAGCGCCGCACAGACGCCCATACTCAACGGTTTACCGGCCGAGTTCTGGTTAGCGGTGGGCCGATTGGTGGAGCCGAAAGGTTTCCACCTGCTGCTCGACGCCTACGCCATGGCCTTGCGCAGCGCCGCGCTGCCGGATCTGGTGATCATCGGCGATGGCCCGCAACTCGCCGCGCTGACTGCACAAGCCAGCCGCCTGGGCATCGAGGACCGTGTGCATTTCACCGGTTTCCTGAGCAATCCCTACCCATTGATCAGGCAGGCACGACTGCTGATCCTGAGTTCGTTCCATGAGGGTTTGCCGACGGTGCTGGTCGAGGCTTTGGCGCTGGGCACCCCCGTACTGGCCTGCGATTGCGAAACCGGCCCCAGGGAACTGCTTGATAACGGCCGCCTCGGCGCGCTGGTCAAGGTCAATGATGTAGCGGCGCTGGCCGAAGGGATGCTACGCAGTATGACCGCGCAAGACCCTGCTGCGCCAAGCGGCCAGATTGCCGCTGACGCCGTCCGTCAATACACCAGTCAATCCGCCGCGCAGGCGTACTACCAGGTATGGAATCAATGAAAAGGCTGCTGATTATTCTGCAGGACCTGGGCGGTGGTGGCGCCGAAAAAATGATGGTGCGCCTCGCCAGTGCGCTGACTGACGCCGGCAATGACGTGACCTTGTTGATGCTTAGCGGCGCAGGTGTTAACTCGGCGCACATCGACCCTCGGGTCAAACAGGTGGAATTGCGCCGCCCGCGCAGCTCCAGGGCAGTGCCGGCGCTGGCACGCTTTCTTCGCCACAATCACTTTGACGCACAACTGGCCGCCCTCACCCATGTCAACGTCGTGGCCATCGCCGCAGCCGCGCTGTCAGGCACGCTGGCGCGCCTGCATGTCAGTGAGCGCAATGCGTTTTCCCATGACAGACACGTCAACCCCGCGTTGACGGTGCGCATCGCGTATCTGCTGGCACCGCTGCTGTACCGGCTCATTCCCAATCCGGTGATCTGCGTCTCGCGCGGCGTCGCCCAGGATCTGGTCGATACCACCATCACCCGCCCGCAGGATGTCACCATTGCCGACAACCCGGTGCTCGACAACGATTTTCGCGACAAGGCGCCGGGACGTCCGAGCCATCGCTGGCTGCTGGAAAAGTCCACCCCGGTGATTGTCGCCGTGGGTCGCCTGGCACGGCAAAAAGGCTTTGACGTATTGCTCGATGCCTTCGCCCGATTACCCGATCGCAGTACCCGATTGATCATTTTCGGCGAAGGCGCGCTCAGAACCGAATTGTTCGAACAAGCCATCGCCCTGGACGTGGGCGACCGATTCGATCTGCCGGGCTATACCCGCGATCCAATGGCGCAAGTGGCAGCGGCCGATTGTTTTGTGCTGTCGTCGCGCTTCGAGGGCAGTCCCAACGCGCTGGTCGAAGCCATGTCCACGGGCACTCCGGTGGTATCGACTCATTGCCCCCATGGCCCGCAAGAAATTCTCGACAATGGCGCAATCGCCCCGCTGGTGCCCGTCGACGACCCCGACGCACTGGCCCAAGCGATCACCCGTCAACTGGCTTTACCGCACGATGCAAACCGCCAGGCGCGCATCGATGCCGCGGGCCGTTTTATCAGTGCCCGCGCAGCAAAAACCTATCTCGACGCATTGGCAGGACAGTCGTCATGAACAAACTGGAAGTCAGGTACACCACGTTGCGCGACGCCTTCACGTTGTTCGGCGTGCTGTTTTACATCCAGGTCATCGGATTTTTTTTCGGGTTGGCTGATGCGTCGAGTCTGGATGCCGCCGAAAAAGACCTCGAAGGCAACGTGGTCAACCAGATCTGCGGCCTGATCACCTTGCTGGTTCCGCTGTTCTTCTTCATCCGCAACAAGGTCTTCATCAGCAAAAGCTTTTACAGGAACAACGCCTTCCTGCTGATATTCATGCTCGGCCTGGCGGCATCGATCAGTTGGTCCTACGACCCGATGCTAAGTTTCAAACGTTTTGTGGCATTGATCAGCGTGGTGTTCTTTGCAGGTTTCATCGCCTACAACTACAGCCTCGAGAAAATCGCCTTCATGCTCGGCTGCACCATCGGTGCTGCAGCTTTTTTCGGTTTGATATTCGCGCTGGTAAGGCCGGACATCGCCTTCATTGACGGCGGTATTCGCGACGGTGCGTTCAAGGGGATCTTCCCGGAAAAAAATGCCGGCGCCCGGCTCAACGCCATCGCCATTCTGTTGCTGCTGCCGATGATCCGTCAGCGCAATCCCTGGGCCATCATCTGCTCATTGTTCTCGCTGATCGCGATTGTGCTGGCCCAATCCGCCACGGCACTAGCGCTGATAGTTGCTGGCGCAGTGAGCTATTGGTACTTCCTCACACTGATCCGCTTGCACATCAACCGCTCACTGACAGCCTTCCTCGGTACGACAATCATCTACCTGCTGATTTGCCTGTTTCTATACGGCAATTACACATTGCTGCTGGAGCTGATGGGGCGTGACGCGTCACTCACCGACCGCACGCTGATCTGGGACTTGTTGACACCGCTGATCGACGCCGAATTCCTCAAGGGTTACGGCTTCGGCGCCTTCTGGTCCAGCCCGGGCGCCGAGACATTCATCAACCGCTGGGGTTACATCGGCAATGCCCACAGCGGCTACATGGAGACCTTGCTTAACGGCGGTGTCATTCAACTGACAGCGCTGATCTTCATGCTGATCGAGGCGCTGATCAAACACTACCGGGCCGTGGTGGCGGATCAGTCGGCACGGTTTCACGCCAGTGCAATGGTCATCATCGGATCGTTCATGCTCACCAACTATGTGGCGTACGTCGTTCCCAATTACCGCTGCGCAGAGTTTCTAGTGTTCTGCATTCTGGCCCTCTCATTCCGGCATCACCACGTGACATACCCCCACTTGTCACCGGCAACCCTGCGTCAACGTCCGCCTGGCAAGGCATTACCACGCGACTCGGCCAAGGCGTAACAAGAGGAGAAATAACCGTGCCAGACCAAGCCCTCCCTTCATCCCATTCAGTGTGCGTCATAATCCCGATGTACAACGGCGCCGACAGCATTGAGCAAACACTGGCGTCCGTGGCCGGGCAAACGCGACTGCCCGATCACGTCATCGTCATCGACGATGGTTCCACCGATGAGGGCCCCCAACGGGTCAAGGACTTCGTAGCGCCGTTTCGCCTGACGCTGTTGCACCAGGCCAACGAAGGCCAGGCCAGCGCCCGCAACCACGGAATGCAGCACTCTGAAGAGACTTTTGTGGCGTTTCTCGATGCCGATGACAGATTCTATCCGCGAAAGCTGGAGCAACAAGTGGCACTGTTTGACGAACTGAGTCGTCAGGGACGGCCGGTGGCGCTGGTAGATTGCTACGTGCATAACGATTACAGCGACGGCAGGCGAATACTGGAAGACCGGCAAAAAAACGGCAGGCATTTCGACGATCTCATCCGCGCCAACGTCGTCAATGGCGTGTCCTCCGTGATGGTCAGACGCGACGTGGTCAAGCAACTCGGCGGCTTCAATGCCAGCCTGCGTTACTCCGAAGACCGCTTCATGTGGACCCGGATCGCCGAACACTGGGAGATCCACACGGTGCCAGAGGTGCTGCAGCAGCGCATGGTCAACAGCGACAACATGACCGCGCAACCGACAAGGTACTACCCGTACAAGATCAGATTCATCGAAGCGTACCTCGCCCAATTTGGCCCCCAGCTCAGCAAGCAGCAACGGATCGATTTCGCGCTGGGCAGCCACAGCGACTTTCTCGAACTGTTTTCCCGCAGAGGCGAGCATGCCCAGGTGATCGGTGTGTATCGGCGAATGCTGGAGTATTCCTGGCAAACGCTGATCTTCAGGAACGGCAAACCGACATTGCGCTTCCTCTACGCGTGCGTCCGATCATTGCGCAAGGCAGCTGCGTCAACCACCGCTCATTGAGCCGGTATCCGCCATGGCCAATCACCGACTGGTTAAATTGATCTGGATTTTCACCGAGAAATTCGGCCTGATCCTCCTGTCGATGATTACCTTTGTCGTATATGCCAGGCTGATGTCGCCGGCAGAGCTGGGTGTGGGCACGGTGATCATTGTGATCGTCGAGATGTTCGGCATCCTCTACTCGTCAATGCTCGAAGATCCGCTGGTACGGTTGGAGCGTCTGGAAGAAAAACATATTTGCACGGCCTTCTGGTTCGCGGTGCTGATGAGCCTGGCCTCCATCGTCGTCATATCGATCGCGGCCATGCTGTATACGAAATCCTTGGTGCTGCAATGGATGATGGCGGCCGCCTCGGTGAAAATTCTCTTCACCATGATGGCGCGGGTCTATGTCGTGGAAATGCGCCGTGCCAGCAACTTCAAAATGCTGGCCTCGCGCACGCTATTGGGCAAAGTGGCCGGCGGCGTGGGGGGAATCGCCATTGCGTTCTGGGGATTTGGCGCTTGGGCCGTGATCGCTCAAGCGCTGATCATGGAGTTCGTTTCCATCGTCGTATTGATGCTCGGAAACCGCCGGCGGATTGCCTTCTACATTGACGGGCCCTTCCTGCGCGAATTGTTGAGGGCCGGAGCACCGGTTGCCATCAACGTGATGAGTTGGCAAACCCTGCAGCGCGGCGTCAATGTGGTACTCGGCATCACCGCCGGCGCCCATGCCGTCGGCATGTTCAATATGGCCATGCGTATCATCGATCTGCCTCGCACGGCGATCTATAACGGTCTCTTGAGTTATGCGCTGCCGGTGTTCGCCCGGCGCGCAAGCGATACTGCGCGGTTGATCGAGGTGATCAGCGACTCGACGGCCATCAGCGGGTTCCTGCTCACGCCACTGTTCGTCGGTATCGCGTTAACGGCCGAGGACATCATCCTGTTGATATTTGGCGCCAAATGGGCAGACGCCATTCCCTTGCTGCAAGTACTGGCCTGCACGGCGGCCATCGGCAACACCGCCATGTACGCCATGACAGCCCTGGTGGCGGTCAATCGAACCTACCTGACCGTCAAGGCTGAAGTGGCAACCACGCTGCTGGCGCTGGCGCTGGTTTACAGCCTGGGTCACCTCTACGCAGGCATGGCTGCGGCCCTGGCCTTGCTGGCGCGGATTGTGATCATCACGCCCGTGCAGGTCCGCGGGCTGAAAACGGCAATAGGTTATGGCTGGCGAGCATTCATCGAATCCAATTATCGCAGCATGATCGCCTCGCTCATCATGGCCGCCGCCGTGGTGTTTGTTTCTCCGTATCTGGATTTTCGGGGCTATTGGCATCTGGCCGCCAACATCGGAATCGGCACGCTCATTTATGCGCTGGCCTATAGCGCGTTGCACCCACGATGGCCGCAAGAATTCAAATCGGTGTTCACTGCTCGTTGAATGCTTTGATCGAGGCATCGAGGCATCGAGGCTTGGTGTCGGTGTACATGTCCGTTTCGGCGGTCGTGCTGGCTGGCGGTTGTTGCCCTTTGTGGCGATCCGACTTGCCCGGGAAGGTGGCCTGATGGGGGTCTTTGATCGTGTACATATCCGTTTCTGCGGTAACTGCCGCTCGCGGTTTCGCTTTTACAGCGAGTCCCTTTTCCAAACGCCGAAAAGGAACCAAAAGGCTTTGCCCCTCCATTCGGTGCCTCGCCTAGGCTCGGCATGCCCTCTCTCCGGCATTGCTCCGGGGGCCCGCCGCCATCGGCCATCCATGGCCGGGGGCGGCTACCGCGGCATCCTTGCCGCCGTGCCCCCTGCGCAACGCCTGCGTTCGGCCTTTGGGAAAGGGGCGGCAGATCAAGATCAAAAGCCAAAGCAACGGCAACGGCAACGGCAACGGCAACGGCAACGGCAACGGCAACGGCAAGATCAACAGCTTCGCGAGCAAGCCCGCTTGTACACACAGTTGGACCGGGTACATCCGGGGAAGGTGGGTCGGCTGACAGGTCGCCATCGCAGGCAAGCCAGCTCCCACAGGAGGAGTGGACATATACAAAATCTATGTACGACACAAATCCTGTGGGAGCGGGCTTGCCCGCGATAGCGGTGGGTCAGTCACTGTGATGTTGAATGTGCCGCCGTCAGGCACACAAAAAAATCAGAGCACATCCAGAATCAACGCACATCCGCTCTGCTGTTCACCACTCAACAGGCCGAGCGTTAGCTCGCCTGCAGCTCTTGATCTTGAGGCACCGCCCCCTCGAGAGGCTTCGTTCCGGTTCTGCGCAGTGGGCAACCCGGCATGGATGCCGGGTTAGCCGCGCAGGCTTTTCGAAAGTGACTCGCTGTAAAAGCGAAACCGCCAGCCGCCATGACCGCAAAAACGGATATGCACACCCTCTCCCGCATCCCGCAAGAACCGAAGGAACCGCAGGAACCACACGACCGCACTCCCCATCTTGTCCAGTCTTCTTGTGACCGGAGCGCCCTATCATGGGAAAAACCACGCTGATTACCGGTGGGACCGGATACATCGGTTCCCATACCACATTGGCCCTGATCAACGCAGGCCAGCAGGTACTGGTGCTCGATAATCTATGTAACAGCTGCCGCGAATCGCTCACGCGCCTGGAGCGTTTGACCCAGACACGAGTCGATTTCATTGAAGGCGATATTCGCAATACAAAGCTGCTCGACGATATTTTCAGCCGCTACGACATCGACGCCGTGGTGCATTTTGCCGGCCTCAAATCCGTCGAGGAAAGCGTTCGAAAGCCACTGGATTATTACGCCAACAACGTGGTCGGCACGCTCAATCTCTGCCATGCGATGGCCCGCTACGAAGTCTTCAAACTGGTGTTCAGCTCATCGGCCACCGTGTATGGCGCCCCCCGGCAGATACCGATCATTGAAGACTTGGGCACCGGCAAACCGGTAAGTCCGTACGGTCGCACCAAGCTCCTGACCGAAGAATTGCTCACCGATCTGTGTCTGTCGGATCCGCGCTGGAGCATTGCTGTGTTGCGTTACTTCAACCCGATCGGCGCGCACGAGAGCGGGCTGATCGGGGAAAACCCCAATGGCCGGCCCAATAACCTGCTGCCTTGCCTGACCCAGGTCGCGATGGGGCGAGTGCCCGAACTTACGGTGTTCGGCAGCGACTATCCCACCGTCGACGGAACGTGCGTGCGCGATTATGTCCATGTGGTCGACCTTGCCGATGGCCATATCAAAGCACTGCAAGCGTTGCAGAACAAAAACGGCATCCACGCCTGGAACCTGGGAACCGGTATTGGCTACAGCGTTCTGCAAATCATCCGCTCCTTCGAGGACGTTACCGGCATCAGCATTCCCTTCCAATTCGCGCCGCGCCGCGCCGGCGATATCGCTGAATGCTGGGCCAACCCCACCAAGGCCGGGCATGATTTGGGCTGGTACGCACAGCGTGACCTGGTGCGGATGATCATCGACACTTGGCGATGGCAGCTGTGTAATCCCAATGGCTACCACTCCCGGTCCGATTTACCGGCATCGACTGCGTCAAAGCAACGGGTATGAGCAAAAGGCCCATGTCCAGGTATGTCCTGCTGATTGTCCTGGCAGCGGTTGTTTGCAACGCGCCTGGCGCGTCCCCCAAGCCGCTCGCCAACGGTCTGGTGCTGTGGCTCGACGCTGCCGACGCCTCGAAAATGACCCTCGATGCCCACGGCCGTCTTCTGCGCTGGCACGACAAATCCGACAAAGCCAACGACGCTGCCGTAGACGATGCAGCAAGCGCCTCGCTGCCGCTGCGCGTGGAAAACGCCATGAATGGCCATGCGGTGGTGCGTTTCAGTGGTGTTTCGGCGTTCCTCGGCAAGGCGATTCGGGCTGAAAAAGGCCCCGTTACCGTATTGGTCGTGTCACGCAGACTGAGCGAACAAAGCAGCGCAGAAACCTGGCAACGGCTGTTCAGCTCGCGCCCGCAAATCGCCGACAACGACAACGTGGCACCGAATTTTGCGATCAGCGTGCAACAGACCACCGCCTACGATCCGACCCTGTTCTTTCTGGAACTCAATGACGCACCCATCGGCCCCTACGCGGTGGGGCGCAACGTGGTGGGCAGCACCGAAGACCTGCACGGCGACATCGCCGAAGTATTGGTGTACGACCGCCACCTGGCCTCGCTCGAAGAACGGCAGCGCGTATTTCAGTACCTGGCGAGCAAGTGGTCTGTCTCCATGCCCAAGGCTGCCAACTCCTGGACTCGCGTCGGCCCCCTGGGCACAACACCGAAACAGATCAACACCCAACTGCCGCTGTCCGATCAAGGCAATGTCGGCCAGTGGATTCTGGACTCACGATTCTGCGACGACTTCGATAGCGCGAACCTTAATACCAGTCGCTGGCACGTCAACAATGCCACGGGCACTGAATCACTCGGGCGTAAGCCGGCGCTGTTCACGCCGGACAATGCCTACCTGAGCGATGGCCATCTGAACATCGTTTTCCGCAAGGAAACCTTGCCGCAAAAATACGTACGCCTCGGCTATGAAGGCTATAGTTCGGCGATGGTCCGTACGATCGAGCGCAGTTTTTACGGCTACTACGAAGCTCGCGCCAAACCGATGGACTCGGCAGGTTCCAGCGCCTTCTGGCTAGCGTGGACAGGGCTTGCCGACAATGCCACGGAAATCGACATCTTCGAAATCGGTGGCAAAACCAAAAACGCCTCCTTCGACCGCATGTACAACATGAACGCCCACGTTTGGGCCACGCCGCAAAGCACCGAGCATTTGAGCGATGGCAGCAACTGGATCAGCCCTTGGCGGCTGGCCAGCGACTTCCATGTCTACGGTTTTGACTGGCAGCCCGACACGTTGCGCTGGTACGTCGACGGCGTCCTGGTACGCGAGGCAAAGAACACCCACTGGTTTTTCCCGATGCAGATCGTCTTTGACAGCGAGGCCATGTGGAAGTGGTTCGGCGTTGTCGACGACGCCGACCTGCCCTCCACCTTCAACGTGGACTACCTCAAGGTATGGCGTCGCGGTAAATAGCTGGCATTCGATCGGTTCTTTAAAGGCCCCAAGCCCTGATGCCGGCCAGTTAAGAGATAGAACAAACGATGAATAACCTGTGGCGAGGGAGCTTGCTCCCGCTGGGTCGCGAAGCGGCCCCCCTTATCCTCAAAAAGAGGGGGACTGCTTCGCAGTCCAACGGGAGCAAGCTCCCTCGCCACAGATTCAATATCACTTTGCCCCAAGCCCGAGAACGCCCATAAAGAGGTCGCAGCAATGAACGGTACGATGACTTCCGATCAAGCGATAGCCTGCCTGAATCTGGCGCTTGAACGTAACAAACAACTGTTCAGCGAAGCCTATCATTTGAGCCACGCCGCCCTTGATCTTCTCGATCGCCCCGATATGGACGTCGATATGTTCACGCAGTACCAGAAGAAAAGACGACAGGCCGATCTTAAATACCTGGAAGCCATCGAGCACTTGCGATTAATCATGGCTGAGTACCCTGTGCATCTCTTATCAGCCAAGCACTCAACACATCAGCCGCAGGTTTCGGCTGAGGATTGATGACGAAATTTGACCTCAGGATTGCATTAGAAGGTTTTCAAAAGGCTGTGGCGGGCAAAGTAAGACTTTTCTTTGGCCCCAAAAAAAGGACCTCTTTTCAGAGGTCCTTTTTTCGAGCCTTTGTCTAGCGTGGCAGCGGATTCTTCATGCCCCGGGACAGGAAAGACACGGATCAGGGCGTCAGCGCTTCAAGCTTGCGATCGCCAACCATCGCCCCGTGCAAGCACTCATCCAGAAAACTCACCACTGTCCCCATACAGGCGACCCGCTCCTCGACATGAGGCATATGGCTGGAGTTCTCGAACAGCGCCCAACGAGCATTCGGAATCTGCTCCAGATAGGGTTTGACCACCGTCGGTGTTGCTTCATCGTAGCGACCCGAGATCACCAGCGTCGGCACGTCGATATGCCGCAAGCGGTCGACAATGGTCCAGTCTTTCAGGCTGCCTATCACATGAAACTCCGTCGGCCCGCTCATGGCGTGATAAACGGTTGGATCGGCATCGACCTGGGCAAATGTACGTGCGACTTCGTCTGGCAAGGGAAGGACGCGACACACATGGTTGTCGTAAAAAACCCGCGAAGCGTCCTGATAGGCGACCGCTTTAAAATCCCCTGTCCGCTCGTGTTCCAGCAATGTTTCATGTACGCCGGCGGGCAATAATTGACGTAAACGGTTGGCTTCCTCAACCCAGACGCGCATATCCGCAGGAGAATTGGCGGCAATCAAGGCCCGTAGCCCCGCAGGTTGCCGTACGGCGTGCTCACTGGCGAGCATACCGCCCCAGGATTGCCCCAGCAGCGCGTAGTTGTCGCTGATCTCCAGATGATCCAGCAGGTTGTCGAGTTCATCGAGAAACAGCGCTACGTTCCAGAACGAGGCGTCTTTTTCTGGTAAGTGGGTCGAGCGACCGTTACCCAGTTGATCGTAATGAACCACCGGATAGCCGCTCGCGGCGATGTCCTTGAAAGCGTCGACGTAATCATGCGTGCAGCCCGGACCGCCATGAAGAATCACCAGCGGCGTGTTTTTACCGTTGAATTGACCCGTGACGCGGTACCAGGTCTGATAAGGACCAAAAGGTGCGAAGCCTTCGCGTGTTCCGATAGATTCCATTTCTTCGTGCCGCCCCTGAAAAACCGTACGGCACACAATAGCGGGATCCGACCTTCAAGATAACTAGAGAAATAGATAGGTTTTTGCCCTGTTTCAGTTATCGAGCAGTCGGTAGTGGGTGGCCCGAACCACGGCCTGGACCCGATTCTTGGCCCCGAGTTTATGCATGGCCGAGGTCAGATGGAGGCTGATGGTGGCCAACGAACGATTCAGTTGGCTGGCAATCTCGGCGGCAGTCAGTCCCTCAGCCGCCCATTTAAGGCACTCGCGTTCACGTTTGGTCAGGTGAATGGGAGGCGTGTGAGCCTCTTTGCCAAGCAACGGATAGGCCGCTTCCTGCAAGGCATGGGAAATCAGGCTGAAATCCGCCAGGGTCCGCCGGGCATCGCACAGGACACTGCTGTTGCCGGTACGCAGCCCGGTCAAGGAGGCAAAGCCACCTCTGGGCAGATGAATCGGGACCGACACACCACAGGTCATCTGCGCGTCTTCCAGATAATTCACCACAGGCGCATGGCATTGACTGATGACCGGCTCCAACAGGGTGTCGGTCCCGGGCTTATAAGACCAGACAAAGGGTGAAACACAATTGAGTGCTACCTGCTGAACCGGGTCGATCTGGTAGTAACCCTCTGCACACCAACGCGTATGCCAATCGGCTGGAGTGTTGCGCAGTTTGAGCACCGAGGGCGTGATCAACTTGCCCTCATGGTCCAGCGGCACCGGGCTGTAGTCGTACACCAAGGCATCAAAGCCCAGTTCCTCGGCCAATAGCATGGCGTTGTCCATCTGCTCATCCAGGCTCTTGCCCGATAACAGACGGGGATTGAGGTCCGACAGCTTGGTCTGCATCCATTGCGCTCCCTAATTAATTTCAATCCTGAAATTCAGCACGTAGAATGCCACGCCTCGGCGAGGGACTGCCAGACCAAAACCTATAACAAATGCTAGCTTTTGGGCGCAGGACTTACTCGGTAAGGTTGAGCATTTGGTCAGCATCCGAACCGGCCAGCATCATAAAGGGAGCGTGCGATGTGGCGTGAAATCGAACCGGATCAGCAATATAACGTCGAAGTCGACGGCCACAATCTGGTGGTTTACAGCTTTGGCGAGGGCGATGAGGTCCTGCTGTGCCTCAATGGAGGCCCGGGCCTTCCCTGCGATTATCTGCGTGACGCCCATGGCTGGCTCAAGGACAAGGGGTTGCGCGTTGTCGCCTTCGACCAACTCGGCACCGGCGCGTCCGACCGGCCCGAAGACCCGTCCCTGTGGGACATCACCCGTTATGTCGCTGAGGTGGAAACCGTCCGTCAGGCTCTCGACCTGGGCCGGGTGCACTTGCTGGGGCACTCCTGGGGCGGTTGGCTGGCGATCGAATACGCCATTCACCACCCTCACGCGCTTAAAACCCTGATTCTGGAAAACACCGTAGGCGATATCCCGCACCTGTCTCAGGAACTGGAGCGTCTGCGTGGCGCGCTGGGCAGTGAAACCGTGGCCATGATGCAACGCCATGAAGCCATGGGCACCCTCGATCACCCGCAATACCAAGCAGCGATCACCCTCCTCAACTATCGCCACGTCTGCCGCCTGGACGAGTGGCCGGCACCGGTCACGCGCTCTCTGGGCGACTGGAACATGGGACCCTACACAACCATGCAGGGGCCGAATGAGTTTCTCTACGTCGGCAACCTGAAAAACTGGAATCGTCTGCAGGAAATGGCCGATTTCAGCATGCCGGTATTGATTACCACCGGCCAGCACGACGAACTCACACCGGCCTGTGCAATGCGCATGAAAATGGCGCTCAAGGATGCGGCACTGCATGTGTTCCCCAACAGCAGCCATATGCCCTTCTACGAAGAACCTCACGCCTACTTTCCGGTGTTGCTGGATTTCCTCCAGCGGCACCGAGGTTAGTCGATGAATCTGTCGCGTTACCGTTTCTTCCTGTCACGCCCCCTGCAACTGCTGCCGGTGCTGTTCGGCATCAGCCTCATCACATTTGTGCTGGTGCGTTCGATTCCCGGCGACCCGGCGCGCGCCCTGCTCGGTTCGCGCAGTACGCCGGAGGGGCTGATCAGGATTCGCGCTCAATTCGGCCTCGATCAGCCGCTGCGGATGCAGTACTTCTACTTTCTGAAAAACCTGTTCAACGGCGACCTCGGCCAGTCATTGCTGTACAAGGTCGACGCCTTGAAGCTGATCAGCACACGCATCGAGCCCACACTGTTTCTGGTGCTTGGCAGCGTGCTGCTGGCGATGTTGATCGCGGTGCCGCTCGCCACCGTTGCAGCCCGTAACAAGGGCGGCTGGGGCGACAACCTGATCCGCCTGTTCACCACCGCCGGGCTCGGCATGCCGGCGTTCTGGCTGGGGATCATGTTGATCCTGCTTTTCAGTGTGCAACTGGGCTGGTTCCCGGTTTCCGGCTACGGCCGCAACTGGCTGGACAAACTGCACCACATGGTCCTGCCCTGCCTGACCATTGCCCTGGCGTTATCGGCGGTGTTGGTACGCAATCTGCGGGCGAGCATGCTGATGGAATTGCAAGCCGACCACGTCACGGCGGCCCGGGCTCGCGGCTTGTCTGAAGAGGCGGTGTTTCGACGCCATGTGCTGCCCAACTCGCTGGTACCCGCGGTCAATTTGCTGGCGGTGAACATCGGTTGGCTGATCAGCGGCACCGTGGTCATCGAGAGTCTGTTCGCTATTCCCGGGATCGGCCAGTTGTTGGTCCGAGGCATCTTTACCCGGGACTATATGGTGGTCCAGGGCGTGGCAATGGTGCTGGCCTGCGCCACCGTGGCGGTCAACTTTCTCGCCGATGTGGTGACTGTAGCCATCGATCCTCGCGTGAACATCCGATGAGCAGTCAGGCAACGACTGCCCCCCGACTGAACCTGCGCCTGGGTTTGCGCAACCCTCGATTGGCCATGGGATTTGGCCTGGCAATCCTGCTCGGCTGGCTGCTGCTGGCGATCTTCGCACCCTGGATCGCGCCCTTCGATCCAATCGCCCAGAACACTGATATTCGCCTGCTGGCGCCCCATCTGGCCCACCCGTTCGGCACCGACAATTTCGGCCGCGACGTCTTGTCTCGAGTGATCTGGTCGGCCCGCATCGACTTGCAGTTGGCAGTGATCGGGGTGATTTTTCCGTTTCTGATCGGCACTTGTGTCGGCGCCTTGTCCGGCTACATCGGCGGGCGTTTCGACACGTTCTGCATGCGCCTGATCGATATCATCCTGGCTTTCCCGTTCCTGGTGTTGATGCTGGCGATCATGGCAATCCTCGGCCCCGGCCTGATGAGTTTCTATATCGCCATGGCACTGGTGGGTTGGGTGTCCTATGCACGCTTGATCCGCTCGCAGGTCCTGATACTCAAGGAAAGCGATTTTGCCTTGGCCGCCAAAAGCCTCGGCTTCGGTCATGGGCGCATTCTGTTTCGGCACCTGTTGCCGAACGCGATGTTCGGCTCGATTGTGTTTTCCATGTCCGATGCGGTGCTGGTATTGCTCAACGGCGCGGCAGTCAGTTACCTCGGCCTCGGGGTGCAACCGCCGACCGCCGAGTGGGGCACGATGGTCGCCGAAGGCCAGAGTTTCATTACCTCCGCCTGGTGGATCTGCACCTTTCCGGGATTGGCGATCGTCACCCTGGCCATGGGCTTCAGCCTGCTGGCCGACGCTGTTGCCGAACACTTGGGTGAACGCTCATGAGTGCGCCTGTGCTGAAGGTCGAAGATCTCAGCGTCATCGCCCGTAAGGGTGAGCACGAGGTGACCCTGGTGGATCGCCTGTCCTTTGACCTGGCCGAGGGTGAAGTGCTCGGACTGGTGGGGGAAAGCGGCTCCGGCAAGACCATGGCTTGTCGCGGTTTGATGCGGCTGCTGCCGTCGCCGAACCTGCGAGTCGAAGGCACCACCGTGCAGTTGGCCGGAGAAAATCTGTTGCACCTGGACGAGGCCGGCATGCGCCGCATGCGTGGGCGTCAGCTGGGAATGATTTTCCAGAACCCCAGCAGCCATCTCGACCCGTTGATGCGCATCGGCGAGCAGATTGGCGAAGGTATTCGTCTGCACCAAGGCGCCAGCAAGCGTGAAGCCCGCGCCCAGGCCATCGACGTACTGCGGCAAGTGGGCATTCCCGATCCGCAGCGGCGGATTGACAGTTATCCTCACGAATTTTCCGGCGGCATGCGCCAGCGAGCGATGATCGCCGTGGCCCTGGGTTGCAACCCGAACGTGCTGATCGCCGACGAACCGACCACCGCCCTCGACGTCACGGTGCAAGCGCAGATCCTGCGCCTGCTGCTCGATCTGCGCGACCAGCGTGGCCTGTCGATCATCATGATCACCCATGATCTGGGCGTCGTTGCCCAGACCTGCGACTCGATTGCCGTGATGTACGCCGGACGCTTGTGCGAGCACGGCAACAAACACCAGGTGCTGGCCCATCCACGCCACCCTTACACCGCTGGGTTGATCGACTGCCAGCCAGCCACCAGTCACGGTCACGCCTTGCTCAAAACCATCGCCGGGCAACCGCCCCTGCTCGATGCCCTGCCCCAGGGGTGTCGCTTCAATCCGCGCTGCCAGCAAACCGGCAGCCCATGCACATCACTGATGCCGAGTTTGCAGCCCGTCAGCCATGGGCACCGCATCGCTTGCCATTTCCCCTTGGCCGTCGGAGACCGCGCATGACCCTGCTCGAGGTCAAGGATCTGCAGGTGCGCTTCGCCGCTCCAGGCACGGGTCTGCTGGGCATGAACCGGCAATGGCTGACCGCGGTCAACGGCGTTTCGCTGACCCTCTCGGCCGGAGAAACACTGGGGCTGGTCGGCGAGTCGGGCAGTGGCAAAAGCAGCCTGGGACGGGCGATCCTGCACCTTAACGAGATTTACGCCGGACAGGTGCTGTTCGACGGCGTCGACATGGCCCACGCAGGGAAGATTGACATCGAGCGGCTGCGTCATGAAACGGCGATGGTTTTTCAAGACCCTTACGCCGCTCTCAACCCACGCCTTAGCATCGGCCAGACCCTGGCGGAAGTGCTCCGGATACAACGCAAAGTGCCGGAACCGCTGATTGCCGCCCGAGTCGATGAACTGCTGACTTTGGTCGGTCTGCGCCCCGAGTTAGCCGCCCGCAAACCGCACGCCTTGAGTGGCGGCCAATGCCAGCGTGTCGGGATCGCCCGTGCGCTGGCCGTGGAGCCGCGCCTGATCGTCGCCGATGAATGCGTGGCCGCGCTGGACGTGTCCATCCAGGGGCAGATCATCAATCTGCTGCTGGAGCTGCGCCAGCGCATGAACCTGGCGATCGTGTTCATCGCCCATGATCTGGCGATCGTTCGCCGGCTCTGTGATCGGGTGGCGGTGATGTACCTGGGCAAGATCGTCGAAGAAGGCCCCGTGGAGGAAGTATTTCGCTCCCCGCGACATCCTTATACCGCCGCACTGATCCAGTCGATTCCGCAAATCGACCCGGCCCGGGCGCTACCCGTCGACCCTTTGCCCGGTGAACCGCCCAGTCCTTTGCAGCTTCCATCCGGCTGCGCTTTTCACCCGCGCTGTCGCTACGTTCGTCCCACTTGTAGCCAAGTGGCGCCCCCTACCCGTCAACTCGACGCTCGCCGTTACGACTGCGTGCTCGAGGAGCCTCTGTTTTAAAAAACCACGTACTCATCAAGAAGGAGTTTGACCATGAGATCCAGGCATTTGAAATTGCTTGCCGCAGCCACATTGACCGCTTGCACCCTTGCCAGCGGCATTGCACAAGCGGCCGGTGTACTCACCATCGGTTGCCGTGAAGAAAGCACCACGTTCGACCCGATCAAGAGCGCGCAAAACCGCGATACCTGGGTGTTTTCCAATGTCTACGACACACTGATCCGCGTCGACAAGGCCGGCAGTAAAATGGAACCCGGCCTGGCTGAAAGCTGGAAAGTCTCCGACGATGGCCTGACCTACACGTTCAAAATGCGCGCGGCGAAATTCTCCGACGGCTCGCCAATCACGGCCGAGGATGCGGCATTCAGTCTGTTGCGCACTCGCGATAACAAGGCCTCGCTATGGAGCGATGCCTACAAACTGATCGACACGGCGAAAGCGGCCGATCCGCGCACCCTGGTGGTCACCCTGACCGCTCCGTCGGTACCTTTCCTCTCGCAACTGGCTTCGCCGACCGTATCGGTTCTCTCGCAGAAAGCCATGACCCGCATGGGCGAAGATGCCTATGCTCAGGAGCCTGTGGTCTCCGGGGCATTTTTTGTCAAAGAGTGGCTGCGCGGCGACCGCGTGAAGCTGGAGAAGAACCCGAATTTCTGGCAGGCCGACAAGGTGAGCCTGGATGGCGTGGAGTGGATTTCCATCCCGGATGACAATACCCGGATGCTCAAGGTGCAGGCAGGCGAGCTGGACTCGGCGATTTTCGTACCGTTTTCGCGCGTCGATGCGTTGCGCAAGGACCCCAACCTGACCATCCACTCCGACCCTTCCACTCGGGAAGATCACCTGCTGATCAACCATGAGCACGGGCTGCTGAGCAAGCCTGAAGTCCGTCAGGCACTGGACATGGCTATCAACAAAAAGTCGGTGGTCGATACCGTCACCTTCGGCAAGGGCCAGGAGGCTTACTCCTACATCCCCAAGGGCTCGCTTTACCATTACGCCGACAACCTGAAGCGTCCGTTTGACCCGGCCAAAGCCAAGCAGATGCTGATCGATGCCGGCGCAGCGGGCATGAAGTTGAATTACGTGGTCAACGCCGGTAACGAAGCGGATGAGCAGATTGCCGTGCTGGTTCAACAGCAACTGGCGGCCGTCGGTGTGACCGCAAACCTGCAAAAGGTCGACCCGACCCAGAGCTGGCAGATGCTGGTCGACGGTGACTACGACCTGTCCGTGATGTACTGGACCAACGACATCCTCGACCCGGACCAGAAGACCACCTTCGTGTTGGGCCACGACACCAACATGAACTACATGACCCGCTACAAGAACGACAAGGTCAAGAATCTGGTGTCGGCTGCCCGAATCGAAGCGGACCCGATCAAGCGTGAACAGATGTACGTCGATTTACAGAAAGTCGCCAAACAGGACGTCAATTGGATCGACCTGTATTACAGCCCGTACATCAATATTTCGCGCAAGAACATCGAAAACTTCCAGCAGAATCCACTGGGGCGTTTCTCTCTTGAGGAAACGGTGAAGAACTAAGCAATCGTTACATGGAAAACAAATGGACCTCTTTTCAGAGGTCCTTTTTTTATGCCTGGAGCAGGGACTAAAACCCCACATCCAGCACCACACTGTCCAGATAGATTCCCGGTGGCGGCGTGCTCTGGTCTATGTAGATTTTGGCGTTGTAGTTGAAGATCTGACTGCCAGTGCCCAGGCCGTTTCCGGGGTTGACCTCGGCATCGGAACTCGCACGACGTGCTGTGCCGACGCTGCCCCAACGGGTGGTTCCGGCGCTCTTGAAGAGGTCATAAGCGAGGTAATTGCTGCCCGAGATCATCCGCCTGCGCCCGCCCACACCGTCAGCATGCTGCCCGTCATCCAGTCCCACCGTGTAGGCACTGCCCTTGGTACAGGCCAGGTTGATTGTCTGGCCAGTGACGGTGGCGAAGGAGCTGATTGCCGAGGCGCTGCCAAAACTGATGTTCGGCGCAGTGATCGTGCAGTCGTTGTCCACGGTCATATTTACAGTCAGGCTGGTGGAACCGCTGTTGATGTCTCGCCCCTGACAACTGCCGCCGCCACCGTAGTCATGGCAATAATCCCAGCTCCAGAAAATGTTCAGGGTTTCAGAGTAGATACCGGCCACTACGTTGCTGCCGATAATCGTATTCAGATAGATCGGTGCCGCCTTGGAAACCGCTGGATTGGAAAGCAGGCCGAGAGCATCGATGATCGAGTGTCGGGCAAAGTCGAACGCTACGCCGCGAGTAATCGGATAGCTTGAGCTGTTGTTGGCAAACAGCGTGTAACCAATCACATCACTGGTGGGCCCGACCGCTCCTGCTGTGGCCGACGTAATGGTGGCGTAAAAATGATCATCGCTGACCAATGACGACGCCAACGAACCGGTGCAACTCAACCCGGCATGGGGGGTGGAACTGTTTTGCAAAGTGGTGCGCACCGCGATCGAACTTAGCGAGCCAAAACCGGCCGGTGAAGTACTGGCTACTTCGCACAAGGCATAGGCCTGACACGGCAGAAAAATCGCCATCAGACTGATCACTTTACCCGGCCACCCATCAGAAAATTGCACACCCACCTCCCTGTTCTATTCATTGGCGTTTTCATTGACACAGCAGCGGCCCGATCAATGGCACCTGGTCCTGTTGCATGTCCAGTGTGAACTGCGCCTGGCAAGTCCGGCCATCGGCCAGGGACACCTGCAAACTGTTATGCGCTTCCAGGTTTTCCAGATAGACCAGCCCGTCCCAACCGACCACTGCGTGCGTCCCGCTCTGCTCGTGCCGTACTCGGCTGCCCAAGGGCAGTTCGTGCTGCTGCGCGTCCACCAACACAACACTCGCGGCAATGATCCGGCTCAGAGGAAACTCCAGCAGGTAACCACTGCCACGGCGCACCGCCACCCGTTGTTCAACATTCGAGCTTTGCACATTGGTCGGCAGGTTCAGCGGATCGATTTCATATTTGCCGCGGTAATAGGCGCTGCTCCAAGGCACCAGCAGATGACCGTTTTTATCCGTCTGGCCTACCCGTTGATTCTCGTAACGCACCGGAATATCAGCGAAGCCACCAGTGCTGACCACGACAAAGGCATCATCGATACGATTGGCGACGAATACCTGGTGGTCCATCCACACCAGCGAACCGCTGGCATCGGCCCAACGGGTTTCGGCATCACTGCTGCCATAAACCCCAGCCTGCAGTTGCACCGATTGCAGGCGCCAGGTCAGGTCGGCCTGACGATAATCCGGGCCTTCGTCGTGGGCATAACCGAGGTTGAAGCCCACGCCGCCTGCGCTGGGCACAGCACGACTGTAATTGACGCGCTGGCGGCTTACGCCACTCTTGCTGCGCTCGCCACTCATACTCAGGGTGCCACGCAGGTCGAACGGGATGACCAGTTGCGCCTGCATCGCCCAGTCGCTATCGCCGATCTCGCGATTGGCCGACACGTAAAAACTGGTATTGCGCCACAGTGGCTTGCTCCAGGTCAGATTGAGTAACCGGGTGCGCGAATCATCCGCCGCCCGCACATCGAAATAGCCCGCGCCGAGGCTACCGCAGCCGTTGAGACTGACACTCAGGGTCAACTGCTCGCTACGCTGGCTGAGGCTGAGATAAGGGCTGTCGACAACGGTCAGGTCGGCGTACTGGTCGCGACGTTGCATACGCTGATAAGAAACGCTGTAGTGCTGGCTGCTGTATTGATAACCGAGGCTGACTTGCTGACCGCTATTGCCGTCGAACCGGCTTTGACTGACCGCCGTGTTGAGCACACCGAAATTGCTCAGACGCAGGTTGCCGCCAACGCCACCCAGGGACAGCGCGTCTGAGGCTTCGGCGTGGGTTTCGAGGGTCAGACTGTCGTTCAGACCATAACGCAGACTGCCGGAGGTCACACCCGGACCGTAACCGAAATCGCGAATCCCGAAGTCACGGCGCAGGCTACCGGCGGCCACCGAGAAGTCCATCAGGCCTTTTTGCAACAGGTTGCTGGTGACATAGAACGGCACGGTGGTCGAGACCTGTCGGCCGAGGGCATCGGTAGTGACCACCACCGCTTCGCCCGCACCGTTGATGAACGGAATGTTGGTCAGCGTGTAGGGGCCGGGCTGCAACTCGGCGCTGCTGGACTTGTAGCCGTTGATGAACAGGTCGACCGATGACGGTACCGCCGCTTCCCCGGCGAACTGCGGCAACGGGTAGGTCACCAGGTCCGGGCGCACGCCGAAATCGCGCGACACTTGCACACCGCCCAGGCGCACCGAACTGCTCCAGGGCAAGGCGCCGCTGACCAGATCGCCCGCCTCGTAAGTCAGCAGACGTTCATCATCGGAGTAACGCCAGGTGGTGTCGTAACGCCGATAACCATTGTTCAGTGTGCCGTTGCTGATTCCGGAAATCGTGCGTCGGTATTGCCCGGTGTTGGACAACGTGCCCCAACTGTCGAATAGCCGCACCTCGTTCCAGGCCGCGAGGTAGGTGCCGCTGTCATCGGTGTCGTTGAGGTACAGGTCGTAGTTGAGTAAGGCGCCGAAACTGCTCAATGCCGCGGTACGCGGATACGCCTCATGGCTGACGACAAACTGCTCCGGCAACCAGTCCGGCGGGACGGTCAACAACAGCCGCTGCCCCTGACTGTCATAGTCGCTTTGCAGACCTTGCAGACTGTCGAGGGCGACCTCGGCGCCAAGGTTTTGCGGCAACTTCATTCCGATTTCACGTAACACCGCGACCGGCACAAAGAAGCGCCCGCCGCGCTGCTCTACCGCCACCACACGCCCGGTATTCATTTGGTTGACGACCAGTTCCAGAAACAATTGCGCGTCGACAATCGCCTCCATGCCGCTGGGAGCTGGCGGCAGGTCTCCCGCCAGACCGTGCTGGGCGAATACCAGACAGCACATTCCAATCGCGGCCCACAGCGGACGCTTGATGCTGCGAGCCCGATCCTGGCTCATCACCGCGTTACGTCCGTCAATGGACATTTCCTTACTGTGGCGATCTAGAGGCGCGCACAACACCTGTGCCTAGGGGGCTTGCAAGCTCCCTCGCCACACTGTTCCCATCAGCGGGCTATCACCGCCCCGGCGCAATACTCTGAACCTGCGGCGCACCATTGACCCGTACTTGCAAGGCCTGATCCGCACTGATCGGTTCCGGTGTCGGCCACCGCATGATCGCCCCCGGCAGTACATAACCGAGCAGTCCCTCAACCAGCGGCCGCGTCTGACCGCCCTGCTTGAACGCGACATCGGTCAGCCGGGCATGCACCGCGCCCTGATTGCGCACCTCCAAGTAGGAACGGCCATCGACCGCCACTTTGCGCCAGCTCAGATCAGGCACACCGGCGCCCTTGGGGTCGCGTTTACGGGTCATGTCTTCCTTGCTCCACAGACCGGCGCCATAGGCGAACAGCGGCACCGAATAGCGCATTTGAAACCGGATGGCAGCAGCGGTTTTGCCATCCTCGGCCGTCACGGGTCGGGCCGCCGGGATTTCATCGATAATGATGCGATAGGCCAACTCCTGCCCCGGTGGTATATCGCGAGTACGGGTCAGGCGCACGAGTTGCTTGTGCCCGGGTTCGATCTTCGCTACCGGCGGGCTGCCAATGACATCACGCTGGTTCTGATACTGATCGCTGAAACCACTCTGGCTCCAGGCAAACACCCGGATCTGCAGATTCGCCGTCTCGTTGCCGCGATTTTCCAGCCACAGCGCACTCGCCTGTTGATCGGCCTCCAGCACCGGATCAATCGGCCAGATCAGCACCGAACTGGCCGCCTGCACCTTGACCCCGCCCAGCAATACCATCGCCAGCACAGCGCAACGCGCGGCCGGTAACCTGCGCAAAGGTGAATACATAGGCCCTACTCCTTATGCCCGAACTACCGAGCTACCACGACAGCTGCACCTGCAGCACGTCGCTATAAATTCCTCCGGGCTGATCACCCGGTAACTGCATTTGTGCGTAAACAGGCAATCGGATGTTGTCCGCATCGCTGTAGGCCACGGCCACGCTCTGACCGATGCCCAAGCTCTCACTGAAGGCCGCGTCACTGAATAATTGATAGGGAATACGGGCACTGCCGTCATCAAGCTGCAGGTGCCGCCCGTTACTGTTGTACTGGCCGCCATCGACGCTCATGTTCAGGCTCACGCCCGGCGTGCATTGCAACTGCACGCCGTCGCTCAACTGCACCTGCACAATATTGGTCGCCAGCGCTGATTGAGTGCCGAAATCGAGGTTGCCATAAGTGGAAACCCCGCCTATCACCAGACATGCCGCGGTCACTGTCGCGCTGACCTGAAAACTCTGACTGGTCCCCGCCGCCAGCGGCAGAGGCAAACCAGTCGCGCCGATCAGGATCAGCGCGGCAGGACTCCATTGCACTAGAAAGTCAGTGCCGGCGGAGCCAGCGGGGTGAACTTCGGTACGCTGGACTTCGGGCTGTCGCCACCGCAAGCATCGAGGAACAATCGATAAGGGATGGTCTGGGTACCATTGCTCAGGCCCCGAATGGTGCCGTCGCCATGGATGCCTCCATTGATGGTCACGGTGAAACCGGTGACTGAAGGGTTGCAGGAGACTTCCAGCGTGCCGTTGCCGGCATCACTCGGGTTGGCGTTGATCGGGTCGGTCCAGGCAGGACCTTGCGAGCCGAAATCCAACAGGCCGAAATCACCGACCGGACTGCCGACGATATTGGTAATGTCATTGGTCACTGCACAACTGGCGATGATGATCAGCCGCGCATCAATTTGACCGCTGATCGCCGCTTGCGCCTCCTCGGCCAGTAGTAAAACTGTGCCAAGGGTCATCACCACCAACTCTTCATCGTCTTGCACCCATCCGAGTTCCATCAGGATTCAAACATTGGCCGTCCGCATGCGAACGACGTTCCTTGGGCAGGTATCACTCAATCCATTGCTACCAGCTCACGGTCACTTTCAAGAGATCGGAGTAACGACTGACGCGGGGGATCTCGGCCAGCCGTTCGATACGGGCATACAGAGGCAAATCCACCGTACCTGAATCCGGCACCCGCCCACTCAAGAGCACATTTACCGGCAGCGGAATCTGCCGTGCGGCGTCTTGATAGAGGCGATAAGGAATGGGTTTGCTGTGCTCTGTACTGCCCGCCAGATAGCGAACCTCGCCGACGCCGCCATGCAGGCCACCGTCGACCTGTAATTGGTAAGGGGTATCAGGATTGCATTCCAGGCGGGGCACACGTGCGTCAAGCAGTGCTGCACTCAATGGCCCTGACGGATCGACCAGGCGGGCGGTGGTGCCGAAGTCGAGGACGCCCAATTGCTCGATCCCCGCCTCACGTTGTTGGCCAACCAACTGGCAACCGCGCTGCACATTGACCCGGACCTCAACCTGAAGCTGCGCCGCCAACGCTGTCGCACTGAGCATCGTGCTCATAATTGCCAAAACCCCAAGCCCGTTCAAATTCCCATTCCCTTTAAGGGGTTATTCGCAGGCTGAGGTTAGCATCCAAGGGGGAAACAACACGTCAAATCCGCACCTTTGCGACGAAGGGGCATTTCTCGTCTGTATGAGGGTATCGGCAGGATTTCTGAAGGAAAGAACCGTGCTTGACCACGGTCTTTAAGGTCAAAAAGTGACGGTGGCTGTCATGGTGTCGGCATAGGTACCCGGCGGACTAAGCTGCCCCGCCACCACCCGACCATAGACCGGGATGACCTGAACGGCGCCACTGCCGGTTCCAGTAATGAGACCGGTGCCACCGGTGTCGCCCCAATTGATCGCCCGTGTGACGTCAGAGTACAGCGCATAAAACAGGATGCCTGCGGGAGTGCCAGACATCTGCCGGGCTGTCGCGGTGCCGCCGCTCGTCCCGGCACCGAGGCCGACACTATAGGCCGTCGTGTTGGTGCAGTTGACCGAGAGGCTGGACTCGGCATCGGCTTGCACACCTGTATAGGCGCCGAAAGCCAAAGGAGAGGCGGTGATCCCGCAGCCGGCCACAATGCTTGCGGAAACGGTGAAGGTTGCAGTGGTGGTAGCTGAAATGGCCGGAGTGGGTAACAGACTGAGCGAAAAAATACTCAGGATGCCGACACGGGCGAGAATGCCCTTATCGCGCTGTATCCGAGTCTTCTTGCCCGGCAGAGTATCGCTATTGGCCCAACGGGGATGTGAGGAGGGCTGCGTGCAATGCAAAAACGTCATGGCGATAACTCCCTGTAGTACTTGGCGAACGATCAGGTTTCTTCAGAGCCCAGAAAGAACCTGATCGTCCAGCCTGAATGCCAAAGCGTAGTCCAGAGTGGGCCCCTCACGGATGTTTTCGTGGCCATACGCTTCAGGTGGCCTCAGACTCGAGCGGGTGACACGATAATTTTCACGTTGTGTTCCTTGTTGTTGACCAATTCCTCAAAGCCCTGCCCGACGATTTGTTCCAGCTGAATACGCCCGGTTACCAGCGGCGTGATGTCGAGCCGGCCATCAGCAATAAAGGCAATCACATCGGCGAACTCACCGTTGTAGGCGAGCGCACCCAGCACCTGTTTTTCGGTGGCGACCAGCTCGAAGAAATTGAACTCGCTGGGCTCCTCGAAGATGCCCACCAGCACACACGTGCCGGCCTTGCGAATGAGGTCGATAGCGAGCTTGGCCGTGTGTTTATTGCCAATGCATTCGAAACTGACGTCCGCCCCAAGCCCGCCGGTCAGCCGTCGCACCTCTGCCAGAGCGTCGCATTCATTGGGGTCAAGCACATGGCTCGCCCCTACCTCCAGAGCCTTAGCCTTGCGCGCTCCTGACATTTCCAGGGCGATGACCTGGGCCGCGCCAGCAGCCTTGGCTGCACATGATGGTGCACAGGCCGATGGTTCCCGCGCCAACCACCACCACATTTTTTCCCAGCAAACTCCCGGCCTTTTTCACCGCGTGCATGCCCACTGCCAGCGGTTCGATCAGCGCCCCGGCTTCGGCGGGAAAGTTGGCCGGCAACTTGTAAAGCAGATTGGCCGGCACGTTGACCAACTCGGCGAACGCACCGTTATTCATCAGCCCGGTGAAGGCCAGGTTTTCGCAAATGTTGTACAACCCATGGGTGCAGTAATAACACGTACCACAGTGCTGACAGGCATCCGCTGCCACCGGCTCGCCAACACTGAACCCCTGAACACCGGCGCCGATTTCGACGATTTCGCCACAGAACTCATGACCGAGAATGCACTGCCCTTTGATTCCGGTCAGCGGATGCGGCGCATCCACCGGGATGAACACTGGGCCGGCCACGTATTCATGCAGGTCAGAACCGCAAATACCGCACCATTGCACGCGAATCTGGACCCAGCCCGCGGGTGGCGACACGGGCAACGGAACGTCTTCGACACGGATATCGTGACGGCCATGCCACACAGCGGCACGCATGCTGCGGGCCGGATTAATTGAAAGGCTCATGTTGAAATCTCCTGAAGTCGTTGGTCTTGGCGACCCGCAAATGGTCGCCAAGGGAGCATTAGTGTTGTTGCACAAAGTCCAGAATCAGCTGATTGACCTGCTCGGCCGCTTCCATTTGCACCATGTGCGCCTGGCCCGGCAGGATTTCGATTTGGGCTGTCAGGCCAACGCTGTGGGCTGCAGGAATGATCGCGTCGTCACTGCCCCAGATCAGCAACGTCGGCTGCCGGTTTTCTTGCACCACGCCGCGCAGATCGAACTGTTGCCGTCCTTCGTTGAACAATCCCGAAACCAGCTGGCGCAGGGCCGCGTCCACCCCTTCCAGGCGCTTGTACTTGAGCATGTCTTCGAGCATCTGCCGATTGACCAGTTCGGGGTCGGAGAACAGCTGCACCAACTGTGGTTTGAGGGCATTGCGGCTGGCCGCATCGACAAAACCTTGCAGGTATTCGCCGTTGATTTCCGCCCCCAGGCCGGCGCTGCCGATCAAGCTCATGGACCGCACCCGATGGGGTGCCAGACGCGCGGTGTTCAGCGCCACCGCACCGCCCATGGAATGCCCCACCAGATGCGCCACGGGAACCTCCAGATGATCGAGCAGTGCCAGCAGCACCCCGCTCAGCTCATCCAGATCTCCGCGCGCCAGCTGTTTGGTCGACTCGCCATGGCCCGGCAAATCCAGGGCAATCACTCGGCGCCCGGCGGCCAATGCTTCATGATTGAACATCCAATTGTTCAGGTCACCGCCAAACCCATGCACCAACACCAACGGCACCCCGCCTCCGCCGCGCTCGAAGTAACGGATCAGTCGCCCGTCCAGTTCGACCTTCTGCGGCTTCGGCCCGCTGTCCTCCTCGGCTCCGTCACCTGGCACGAACGCGGCCTGGAACTGCTCGATCACCGCATCGATTTCGGCCTCACTGGCTTCGCCGTCGACCACGATGCCGAGCAACGCACCGACCGCAAGGGTTTCATCCTGGCGCGCGATCTGCCGACGCAGCACACCGGAAAACGGCGCCTCGACGCTGCTGGAAATTTTGTCGGTTTCTACATCGAGCACTTCATCGCCCTTGGCGATCGCCTGGCCCTCCTCCTTGAGCCAGACATCGACCCGGCCTTCGGTCATGGACAAGCCCCACTTGGGCATGGTCAGGGTATGGATCTGGCTCATGAACGCTTGCTCCACTCGATCAATTTGAGCACGGCATTTTCGATCTTCGCCGCGTCAGGGATATAGAGGTCTTCCAGGGCGTCGGAGAATGGCACCGGCGTGTGCGGCGCAGTGACCATCTCGATGGGCGCCTTGAGCGAGGCGAACGCTTTTTGCGCCACCAGGGCCGAGATGTCGGTGGCCATGGAACAGCGCGGGTTGGCTTCGTCGATCACCACCAGGCGCCCGGTTTTTTCCACGCTTTCGAGAATGCTGTCTTCGTCCAGCGGGCTGGTGGTGCGCAGGTCGATGACCTCGCAGTCAACGCCTCGCCCTGCCAGGCTGCGGGCTGCGTCCATCGCCGTATTGACCGTGCGTCCATAGGAGACCAGGGTCACGTCCTTGCCATCGCGCAGGAAGTTGGCTTCACCGAAAGGAATGGTATAGAGCTCTTCCGGTACCTCGCCCTGCATGCTGTAGAGCAGTTTGTGCTCACAGAAAATCACCGGGTCGTTGTCGCGGATAGCCTGGATCAACAGGCCCTTGGCGTCATAAGGCGATGACGGGCAGACGACTTTCAGCCCCGGGATATGGGTCCACAGCGAGGTGAGCATTTGCGAGTGTTGGGCGGCTGCTCGCAGGCCCGCGCCGACCATGGTGCGAATCACCAACGGGGTGGAGGCCTTGCCACCGAACATGTAGCGAAACTTGGCCGCCTGATTGAGGATCTGGTCCAGGCAGCAACCGGCAAAGTCGACAAACATCAATTCACACACCGGGCGCACGCCGCAGGTCGCCGCGCCTACGGCGGCACCGACGTAACCCAGTTCCGACAGCGGCGTGTCCAATACGCGCCCGGGAAATTGGTGATAGAGGCCCTTGGTCACGCCCAACACCCCGCCCCAGGCGTCGTTTTCACCGGGAGCACCGGCACCGCCGGCGACGTCTTCGCCCATGATGAACACGCTGGGGTCGCGGCGCATTTCCTGGGCCAGGGCTTCGTTGATTGCCTGCTGATAACTGATTTTTCTCGCCATGATAAAGGTCTCGATTCTTGTTATAGGGGGCGTTCAGGGATAGGAAACGTAGACGTCTGTGAGCAGGTCGGCCGCGCTCGGCTTGGGGTCGGACTTGGCCTTGCGCACGGCATTTTCGATCAGCAGGTCCACTTCGCTATCGATCTGGTCCAACTGGCTGGCATCGATCAAACCAGTCCGCGTGGTGCGTTCGCGAAACTGCATCAGGCAGTCGTTGTGCTCGCGGAAATACTTGACCTCGTCCGGTGCCCGATAGGTCTGGGCGTCGCCCTCGAAGTGACCGTAGTAGCGGGTCAACTTGACCTCGATCAGCGACGGACCTTCACCGGCGCGGGCCCGCTCCACTGCGGCACCGGCGGCTTCGTGAACGGCGAAGAAATCGAAGCCGTCGACGGTGACCCCAGGCATGCCGAAGCCGGCCGCGCGGTCGGCGATGTGATCGCAGGCCACGGACCAGTTGGAGGCCGTGGCCTCGGCATAACCGTTGTTCTCGGCAATGAACAGGCACGGCAGGTTCCACACCGAGGCCATGTTCATCGCTTCGAATACCGCACCTTCGTTGGAACCGCCGTCGCCGAAGAACACCACTGCGACGCTGTCCGTACCTTTGAGCCTGGCGGCCAGTGCTGCGCCTACAACCAACGGTGCGCCGGCTCCGACGATACCGTTGGCTCCGAGCATGCCCTTCTCGAAATCGGCGATGTGCATGGAGCCGCCCTTACCCTGGCAGACTCCGGTTTTCTTGCCGTAGATCTCGGCCATCATCCCGTACACATCAACGCCCTTGGCGATGCAATGACCGTGACCTCGGTGGTTGGAGGCGATGCAATCGTCGTCCCCCAAGTGAGCCATGACACCGGCGGCCGAGGCCTCTTCACCGGCATAAAGATGGACGAAACCGGGAATCTCGCCGGTGGCGAACTCCACGTGCAAGCGCTCTTCAAAGACGCGGATGGTGCGCATCACCCGATAGGCATGCAGCAATTGATCAGCGGTCAGCTGTGTCGACATTTTTATTCTCCAGGGTGTCTTGAGACTCAAGGTTCAGAGGGTGTTGCGGATGTTCACGGCCGATGGCCAGCAGCCGCTGTTGCGCTGCATAGGCCAGCGCCGCATTGACATCGATGCTCAGCGGACCGCCGGCATCGAGGGTAACGGTAGGTAAGTCATGGGCGTTGAATTCGATTTCCCGCTCGCCATCCAGAGCCAGGGTGCCGCTGGCCAGGCACAGGCCATGGGCAACGCCGGGTTCAAGGCTGGCGGCGGCAAGCACCCCGCAGCCTTGCAACAGGCCGGGCGCCAGTGGCACCAGCAAAGCTTCGCAAGATTGCGGATCAAGGCGCATCCAGGCGCCATTGGGGGCTTGGCGCGATACCGGAAACCACAAGCCACAGAGCGCCGAGATGCCAATGGATTGAGGTTCGGCGAAGGTTACAAAAACTTCCGCCAGATCGATCCCACGGCTGATTGCACGAGCGCCGATAAAGGGCAGCGAGGACACCGCCACGTCCACCAATGCCACTTCACACAGGTCGCGGTTCGCAATCTGCACCAGCAGGCGTTTATTGCGGCGCAAAGCGATTTCGGGGGGAATCCGCCCGCTGGCGAATAGCCCGCCGGCCAACCCGGCACTGGTGGCTTCACGCAGTTCCGGGAAGGCATTATTGGTTCCCGTTGACAGGGTCAGCAGTGGAATGTCGCCGACTTCGGCGGCCACCGCTTTGTGGGTGCCGTCACCGCCGAGTACGGCGATCAGCGACACACCGCGTTCAACCATCCAGCGCGCGGCTTGGCGAGTGTCCGCCACGCTTTGGCGCAAGGTAAGGTCGAGGAACTCCAGGGTTGGCCAGTGGCTGTCACGCGCCTGGCGGCCGTGACTGTTCTTCAACACCGCAGCGGCGATGCCAGTCATGTCGGTGGGCATCAGCACCCGTTCGACACCGGTGGCGCCAAAAGCCGCCAGCAGCCGCTGGATCACCGAGACTTTGTCGGTGCTGGAAAACAGCCCGGCATTCGCCGTCAGGCGCCGTACGTCCCGGCCGGACGCCGGATTGGCAATGATGCCGACGGTCAGGGGCACGCGACTCATGTCGCCACCACAGATAAAGCAGGGTAAAGGCCTCGGCAGGAGGACATAGGGCACCTCTTGTTATTATCGGGTTGCCAGTCGTACTGGTTGCAGGGGCTAGAGCAAGGGCGGTGCCAGATCGGCAAAGAATCGCCAGAAGGCCTGTTCCAGAGCGGTCTTGATCGCACTTTCAGGGATTGGGATCACGCTCGATTGAGACGTCACATGTCAGCCCGCACGGGTTTGTGGTGAGACTTTGAGACGTTGCGTCTCATCTTCGCCGTGAGTGAACCGAGGCTTGTCGACCCTCCACGAACGGCGCTTAATAGCCGCACAACTAAAAGAAGATCGAACCGGAGACCTTGAATGCTTTCCGCACACTCGAAGGCGCATGTGGATTGCGTCAGCCGTGTTTTGAAGAACGCAGCGCACCTGCCGCAACTGCCAGTGCCAGACTTGATATTGGATTCCTGGCGCCGCTCCATGGAACAACACCACCTGGACCCCGGCTCATTACAAGGGCCACGGATCCTTTCGCAGAACGTGCTGCAGGAGTGTCGAGAACGCTCCGAACTGTTCCTGCGCATCGCCAGTGAAGAAGTCGCCCGCCTCCACGGTCGCGTGCGCGATGCCGACTACTGCGTGTTGCTCACCGATGCCCAGGGCCAGACCATCGACTATCGCGTGGAAACATCTATCCGTAATGACTGCCGCAAAGCCGGCCTGTACCTGGGCACTTGCTGGTCAGAAGGCGAGGAAGGCACCTGCGGCGTGGCCGCGGTACTGACTGCACGAACGCCGGTCACGGTGCATAAGCGAGATCATTTCCGCGCCGCTTTTATCGGGCTCACCTGCTCTGCCGCTCCGGTCTTCGACCCTCGGGGCGAACTGCTTGGGGTGCTTGATGTGTCCGCGGTGCGTTCTCCGGACGACCGCCGTTCGCAACACCTGATCCGGCAGATGGTGGTGCAGAGCGCGCGGGAAATAGAACAGGCATTTTTCATGAGCAGTGCCCAGGGTTACTGGGTCCTGCGGGCTCACAACAGCCCGGGCTACGTCGACAGCCAACCCGATTACCTGCTCGCCTGGGATGATGACGGACGACTGCAGGCGCTGAACCCTGCTGCGCGGCAGTGGCTGTTACAAAGCTTTGGCCAATTGCCGGAACACATCGACCAAATATTCGATCAACAGTTATTGCATCGGGCCAGGGACGAATCGCTCTGCCTGCTTCACGGCCAGGGTGGTCGCCATGCCTTGCATGGACGACTCAGCGCGCCACGGCGGGTCAAACGCAACCCTGCGCGCCGGGTGCTATCACCCGCCGAACTCGACCCGCGACTGGAAGAAAGCCTGCGCCTTGCGGTGCGCGTCAAAGACCGTAATTTGCCGGTGCTGATCCAGGGCGAAACCGGCTCTGGCAAGGAAGTCTTCGCCCGCCAGTTGCATCAGGCCAGTCTGCGCCGTGAGCGGCCTTTTATCGCGGTGAACTGCGCAGCGATTCCCGAAAACCTGATCGAAAGCGAGCTGTTCGGTTATGTGGCTGGTGCCTTCACCGGTGCATCGAATAAAGGTATGCGAGGTCTGCTGGAACAGGCCGATGGCGGCACTCTGTTTCTCGATGAAATCGGTGATATGCCTCTGTCCCTGCAAACTCGGCTACTGCGGGTTTTAGCCGAGGGCGAAGTGGCGCCCCTGGGAGCGTCACGAAGCAAAGCGATAGACATTCAGGTCGTCTGCGCGAGCCACCGCGATCTGGAAGCACGGGTGACCTCTGGCGAATTTCGCGAGGACCTGTACTTTCGCCTCAGTGGCGCGCGGTTCCAATTGCCGCCGTTGCGCGAACGCAGTGATCGACTGGCCTTGATCAACCGGATACTCGAAGAAGAATCGCCGGCCTGCGCGATAGCGATGCAATTGGGCAGCGCCGCACTGGAATGCCTGCTCGGCTATCGCTGGCCGGGCAATGTGCGCGAACTGCGGCACGTTTTGCGTTACGCCTGCGCGGTGTGCGAGACCCATTTGATTCTGTTGAGTGACTTGCCTGAGCAACTGCTCGGCCATCGACACAGTGATCCGGCTTCAGCTGACACCGTGGAACGCTGCGCCAGCCCGGAACGCCAGGCACTCATCGATGCGCTCGTGCGTCATCGCTGGAAACCCACCGCCGCAGCCAAGGCTTTGGGCATTTCCCGGGCGACGCTGTATCGACGGGTGCATCAACATGACATCGACATGCCTGGCAGGGGCTAGCCACAGCTTCATCCTGCGGCCCCGCTCGCCATCGGGCAGCATACGGGTGCCGGTCAAACGTTTCGCCGCTACAATGCGCACTTTGACCGTGACAAGCCAGACTAAAAAAACATGTCCCTACCCAAACATCATCTGGAACTGCTCAGCCCCGCCCGCGACGTGGCCATCGCCCGCGAGGCCATCCTGCATGGCGCCGACGCCGTGTACATCGGGGGGCCAAGCTTCGGCGCCCGCCATAACGCCTGTAACGAGGTGAGCGATATCGCCCAATTGGTGGAATTCGCCCGTCGCTACCACGCCCGGGTGTTCACCACCATCAACACGATCCTGCACGACAACGAGCTGGAGCCGGCCCGCAAGCTGATCCACCAGTTGTACGACGCCGGCGTCGATGCGCTGATCGTCCAGGACCTGGGCGTGATGGAGCTGGACATCCCACCGATCGAGCTGCACGCCAGCACCCAGACCGACATCCGCACCCTGGCACGGGCGAAGTTCCTCGACCAGGCCGGCTTCTCCCAACTGGTACTGGCCCGCGAGCTGAATCTCCAAGAGATCCGCGCCATCGCCGACGAGACCGATGCGGCCATCGAATTTTTCATCCATGGCGCGTTGTGCGTGGCGTTCTCCGGCCAGTGCAACATCTCCCACGCGCAGACCGGCCGTAGCGCCAACCGTGGCGATTGCTCCCAGGCTTGCCGCCTGCCGTACACCCTCAAGGACGAAAAAGGCGGTGTGATCGCTTACGAAAAACATCTGCTGTCGATGAAGGACAACAACCAGAGCGCCAACATCCGCGCTCTGGTGGAAGCCGGCGTGCGCTCGTTCAAGATCGAGGGGCGCTACAAGGACATGGGCTATGTGAAGAACATCACCGCCTGGTATCGCCAGCGCCTGGACGACGTCCTCGAAGACCGCCCGGACCTGGCCCGAGCGTCCAGCGGCCGCACCGCGCACTTCTTCGTGCCCGATCCGGACAAGACCTTCCACCGCGGCAGCACCGACTACTTCGTCAGCGACCGCAAGATCGATATCGGCGCCTTCGACACACCCACCTTCACCGGCCTGCCGGTGGGCGTGGTGGAGAAAGTCGGCAAGCGCGACCTGCTGGTGGTCACCCACGAACCGCTGTCCAACGGCGACGGCCTTAATGTGCTGGTCAAGCGCGAAGTGGTGGGCTGGCGTACCAACATTGCCGAGCCCAAGGGCGAGTTCGAAGAGGACGGTGAAAAGCGCTACCGCTACCGCGTCGAGCCCAACGAAATGCCGCAGGGGCTGCATCAGTTGCGGCCGAATCACCCGCTGAGCCGCAACCTCGACCACAACTGGCAGCAGGCCCTGCTCAAGACCTCCGCCGAACGCCGGGTGGGTCTTGCCTGGGTCGCTCGCCTGCGTGAGGATCGCCTGGAGCTGACCGCCACCAGCGAGGAAGGTGTCAGCATCAGTATTGCCCTGGACGGTCCGTTCGGTCTGGCCAACAAGCCGGAACAGGCCCTGGAGCAATTGCATGACCTGCTCGGCCAACTGGGTACCACTCAGTACCACGCCACGGCTATCGAGCTGGATGCACCGCAGGCATATTTCATCCCCAACTCGCAGCTCAAGGCCTTGCGCCGCGAAGTCATCGAAGCGCTGACCGCGGCCCGCATCAAAGCCCACCCACGGGGTGGTCGCAAGGCCGAGACCGAGCCGCCGCCGGTGTACCCGGAATCGCACCTGTCATTTTTGGCCAACGTTTATAACGAGAAAGCCCGCGACTTCTATCACCGTCACGGCGTCAAGCTGATCGACGCGGCCTATGAGGCTCACGAAGAGACCGGCGAGGTGCCGGTGATGATCACCAAGCACTGCCTGCGTTTCTCCTTCAACCTCTGCCCCAAACAGGCCAAGGGCGTCACCGGCGTGCGCACCAAGGTCGCGCCGATGCAACTGGTGCACGGTGACGAGGTGCTGACGCTGAAGTTCGACTGCAAGCCTTGCGAGATGCACGTGATCGGCAAGATGAAGGGGCACATCCTTGACCTGCCGCAACCGGGCAGCGTGGTGCAGCAAGTCGTCGGCCACATCAGCCCTGAAGACCTGCTCAAGACCCTCCCTCGCGCGCCGCACTGAATGACTGGCGAGCGCGCCGCTATGGCGCCGCGCTCGTTGTGTTGGCACGACAGCTGAATGCTAAAGGTTTTGCCAAGAGGGTTTTACAGACATAAAAAAACGCCAACCCGGATCAGAGTTGGCGTTTTCTGTAAAGACAATCATCCCGGACTCCCGCACTACCTGCCGGCGGAGCCATACTTGGATGAGTGTAAGGAAAATGGCAGGGGCGGCTGGATTCGAACCAACGCATGGCAGGATCAAAACCTGCTGCCTTACCGCTTGGCGACGCCCCTGTATCTGTTGCTGCGAGTGCCCGGCACTGAGTTTTCAGGCGGGCAACATCGAGATGCTGCGTCCTTGCGCGACAACCCCTGTAAGGGGCTCTCCTTGTAAGGAGCTCTGCAAGAACGCGCGGAAATTTATCAACTTTCGCTTCGTCTGGGAAGCCCAACACAAAAATATATTTGTTTTAAAACAGATGCTTACTCCTGATCCTGGAGGGTGCCATGGCGACTGTTACCGACACACTGAAGCTGTTTCTCGCCGGCGATGTCATGACCGCCCGCGGCATTGACTCAGTACTGCCGCATCCTGGCGATCCGCAGCTTTACGAAGACTACGTCAAGAATGCCGGCGTTTACGTCCGGCTGGCAGAAAGACTCAACGGCCCGATTCCCCTCCCCGTCGATTTCACCTATATCTGGGGCGCTGCGCTGGATGAGCTTGAACTTCGCCAGCCACACGCACGCATCATCAATCTGGAAACGGCGGTGTCCCGCCGTGGATGTCCGGAGCCCAAAGGCATCAATTACCGCATGAGCCCGGAGAACTTCCCGGCCATCAGCGCAGCCGGCATCGACTGCTGCGTGCTGGCCAACAACCATGTGCTGGACTGGGGAGCAGCCGGCCTGGCCGATACGCTGGATACCTTGTCGAGCAACGGCATGTGCAGCGCCGGCGCCGGGCACAACCGACAATCTGCCGAAGCGCCCGCCGTGCTGCCACAGCCTGGCGGGCGGCGCTTGCTGGTGTTTGGCCTCGGCGCCCCCGACAGCGGCATTGAGCAGGACTGGGCCGCCACGGATAAGCGCGCGGGCGTGGCGCGGCTGGAAGATCTGACTATGCAAAGCCTGCGCCCTGTGGCCGAACGGATTCTCGAGAGCAAAAAACCGGATGATCTGGTGGTCGCCTCCATTCACTGGGGCGGCAATTGGGGGTTCGATATTCCACGGGAGCAGATCCGGTTCGCCCATGCCTTGATCGACGAGGCAGGAGTTGACTTGGTGCACGGGCATTCCTCGCACCACATCAAGGGCATCGAGGTGTACCGCGAACACCTGATTCTCTATGGCTGCGGTGATCTGCTGAACGATTACGAAGGCATCGAGGGCCACACAGACTTTCGCGGCGACCTTGGGCTTCTGTACTTTGCCTCGTTGGGCTCGGGTGGACACCTGCGATCGCTGGACCTGATACCCACCCGCCTCTGTCGCTTTCGCATCTGTCACGCCGAAGGGGATGACCGTCAATGGCTGCACGACACCCTTTCTCGCGAGTGCGCACGTTTGGGCAGCAGCCTCCAGCCGGGTGCGGAAAATGCCTTCGAGTTGCGTTGGTAGGTGCCTCTGGACACCTGAAACCCCAGAGAACCTTCCTGATTCTTTTCGCAGGAGCCAGGCTTGCCTTAATGCCAGTCAGTTAAGCTGCGGAACCTGTGGGAGCGTGGCTTGCCCGCGATAGCGACCTGCCTGACGCATCAATGGTGAATGTGCTGCCGTCATCGCGGGCAAGCCCGCTCCCACAGGGATTTCGCTTAACTGACTGGCATTAAGGCAAGCCTGGCTCCTACGAAAATGCTCGCTTCCCGGTTTTTTTTCGTTTCTGCGTCGTTTTTGCATTTCTGTGCGACAGATCCTGCTTCCGGGACTCCCGTACCACTCCCTCGTGGTGTTAGTTTGGAAAAGTTTCTGACTCATCGACCAGATATTTCTCACAAACTGCCTGCAAAGGAATGCCCCAACAATGGATTTCTCATTCAAACACCTGGCCACTACAACCCTGATACTGGCCAGCCTTTCGTCGATCACCACCTCAGCGCACGCCAACATCACCCCGCAACAGAGCGCGACCATTCTCAAGACCTTCAGTGACGCATCGGTAACCGATTTCAGGCAGTTCCTGGGACGCCTGGCCAAGAGTGACCTTGCCAAAACCAACGACCTCGGCCCTGCAATCAGTGCGTTCCAGAGCAACAAGACGCTTTCCCCTGAACAGCAGAACGAGATTCATCGCCTGCTGGGCCTCTATGCACGGGTGAAATACGGCAACGCGGCCACCGAAACCCTGCGCGAGCTGGTGGCAATCCCGACCTTCCGCGTGGACGGTGTTGCCCAGCACGACAATCCCGAATTCATCAAGATCGCCGACAAGCTCAAGGGCCTTGCCCAGGCCTTCAATCTGAACTTTCGCAATATCGATAACCGCGTCTATGAAATCTCCCTCGCAGGCAACGGCGATGAAGTCGTAGGCATCCACGCGCATGCCGATGTGGTGCCCGTGACGCCAGAGAACTGGGTTCTGAAAGACGGCACCCGACTCGATCCGTTCAAGGTCACCCTGGTCGGCGACCGCATGTATGGCCGGGGCACCGAGGATGACAAGAACGGCATTGTGGTGGCGCTCTACGCCATGAAGATCATCAAGGAAGAGAAGCTGCCGCTGGCGAGGAATTTCAAGCTGCTGGTAGACACCACTGAAGAAACCACGGGCGACGCCATCCCCTATTACTTCGAACACAACCCGACACCCAACTACAACCTGGCGCTGGATGGCGGCTATCCGGTGGTGATTGCCGAGAAAGGCTACGGCACCGTCATGGCGAACTTTGCCCGGCGAGCCGCAGAGGGCAAAGGCGCTGAAATCACCTCAATGACCGGCGGCCTGGCAACCAACCAGATTCCATCGACTTCAGTCGCCACCTTGTTGAGTGACAAGCCTGCCGAATTGGCCGCCAGCCTGCAGAAAGCCGGTACTGATTATGCCAAGCGCAATGGCGGCGACTTCGAGGTGACCGCCAAGGTCGTCGGCAAGGACGTCCAGCTGACGGTCACCGGCGTTTCCGCCCACTCCTCCGAGCCCGAGTCAGGCATCAACCCGGTGGCAAGGATGCTGGACTTCATCAACAGCCTCGACGGGAAGGTTGCGCTCAAACACAACCACATTACCGACGCCGCCCGCTACGCCGCCGATAACTGGGGACTGGACTACCTGGGAGGCAAATTAGGGGTTGGTTTTTCCGATGCCTTCATGGGACCGCTGACCACCTCCCTGACCTATGTCGGGATGGATGAAAAAGCCTTCAAGCTCGCGGTCAACCTGCGCGTGCCGAAGGGCAAATCCCCAGAAGTGCTCAAGACCGAAATCGCCGACAAGCTTGGCGCCTGGAGCAAGAAGACCCACATTGAGCCGGCCTTTGACTACTCGATCGCCGAGCCAATGCACCGCAATCCTGAGGGTGAATGGGTCAAGGCCCTGCTGGCCGTGTCCAGCGAAAACCTTGGCATGGAACACAAGTTTGGCACCTCTGCCGGCGCCACCTCGGTCCATGAGCTGCCCAATGGCGTGCAGTTCGGCCTGGCCAGGCCCGAGCTCAAGTACACCGGCCACAACGACAACGAGTTCAAGACCGTCGACCAGTTCCTGCTGGACCTGCAGATCGTGACCGAAATGTTCGGGCGCATCGGGCAGTTGCCGAAACTCTGATCACCCCTTTCGGACCCGCTATTCTGGCGGGTCCACGTCTATGCGAATGGGGCTGGATTGCCTTTAAATATCAATTCACCCCATGCCTCGCCACCAGGATCAATTTATGCCGCTGAGCTTTCATAAAATGCACGCCAATGGCGATGACTTCGTTGTTGTGGACTTGCGAAACTCGGCCAATCCAATGACAAGTACCTTGGCTCGGCGATTGGGTGATCGGAACCGGGGAATCGGATTCAATCAACTCGCGGTGGTGCTCGATTGCGATGATGACGTTGCGCGCTTGATGTTTTGGAATGCAGATGGCTCCGCGCTGGATGTTTGTGGCAGCGCAACGCGGGGTGTCGCGGATAGGCTGATGCGCGAATCAAATACTACGTCGATAGCGCTGCGAACCAACCGTGGCCTACTCACTTGCGAACGAACTTCAACCGGCGCAATTTCCGTCAACATGGGGAAACCGCTTTTCGGCTGGTCGGACATTCCCCTGGCTCTGGAACTGGATACTGCTGTTTTACCACTGGCGGGTGGCCCGGCAGCGACCAGCATGGGCAATCCGCACTGCACCTATTTTGTGGATGACCTGACAGCCGTTGATATAGCGACCCTCGGACCGACCATTGAAACCAACCCTCTATTCCCCCTCAAGACGAACGTGCATTTTGTCCAGATCATTAACCGCAAGCACATTCGGTTGCGCATTTGGGAGCGCGGCGGTGGTATTCCCCTCGGTTCCGGCTCCTGCTCTTGTGGCGCCGCGGTTAACGGAATTCGTCGTGGCTTGTTAGACCATTGCGTTGAGGTTGAATGTGATGGCGGAACCGTGACGGTTGAATGGGATGGCGTGGGACCTGTCTTTCTCATCGGGCCGGTAGAGACAACGTTTTCAGGAACTGTTCACGACAGCCTCTCCTTCAGGCTATGAATCGGCGGCCATCGCATAACTGACCTATCCTGAATCGACCGACAAAAGATCACCCTTTTGAGGTACCTGAACTCGTTACAGCAATGGAGGCTGGATGATGAAGGAGCAATCGATTGAGTTTCGCGCTGGAGAGGCGCCCACGCCGCACTCTGCGCCCCTTGCCATGACCCGTTCCACCCAATCTTCCACGCTCAATAGCCGAATCGAGCTTTACACCCAGGAGGCGATGGTCAATTGGTTAGGCCCGTTTCAGCTTATGCGCACGGGCTTACAAACGGCTGTCGCCACCACGATGGGGGCCTTCGCCGACCCGCGCGAAATGCTCGCCGTGCTCAATCCTCGCGGCTCGAACCCGCCCATCCAGGTGGCTGGCGATGGTGACGTGTGGATCGACTATCTGGCCGATACCGGAGATGGCTGGGACTCCACCTATTCGATGGCACTGTGCGTCAGCCATGATGCCGAGTTGCCCGAGCATCAGCTCAAGTTGCCCCGCGGCGACGTGCTGTTGCTCGGCGGCGATCAGGTCTATCCCACACCGGCCCAATCCGGCTACCGCACCCGCTTCCTGGATCCTTTCCGCGCCGCATTTCCAGCTCCGGTACCCAAGGAGCGCCCTAATGACCAGGACCAGCCTGTGCGGCAGCCGGGTGCACCGTGGATAGTGGCGACGCCCGGCAACCACGATTGGTATGACGGTCTGCGCGGTTTCTCCCAACTGTTTTGCGAGCAGAAACCCATCGGAGGCTGGGAAACCCGCCAGCGCACCAGTTACTACGTGCTGCAGCTGCCCAATGGCTGGTGGATCTGGGGTCTGGATTTGCAGTTGGAGTCCATGATCGACCGGCAGCAGAAGCAATACTTCGAAGAGATGCACGCCAAACTGCAGCCAGGCGACCGCGTGATCCTCTGTACACCCGAGCCGAGCTGGGTGGACGAGGCCGAACGGCTGGCACGCGAGGAGAGCAAGGCCTTGCCCTCGATTGAAACCCAGACGCCGCGTTTTCGCAGCCTGCGCGAGATCGAGGAACTATTGGGTGACCACCTGGCAGTAGTCTTGGCCGGAGACTCGCACCACTACGCGCGCTACCAGCCAAAAGCTGGCACCCAGGCACCGCAGCGCATCACGTGCGGAGGCGGTGGCGCCTTCTTGAATGCCACACATCAGCTTCCAGATCCGCCCAAGCCGATCAACGTTGATGGAACCCGGCAGCACTACGAGCTGGCTGCGCTCTACCCGGACAAAAGGACCTCCGAGCAACTGCGTAACCGGGCATGGCGGCTACCTACCCGCAATCTCTCGTTCTGCGGCATGCTGGCCATCTTGTACCTGCTGTTTGACTGGATGGTACAAAGCGCCAGCACGGTGCCCCACCCGGCACGAGGCAACCGCAGCCTGATGGACGTGTTGTCTGACCTCCAAGCGTCTATTTCCAACATCGGCGAAGTTTGGCGACACCTGCTCCTGGTCCTGTCACACAGTCCTTCGTCGGTGATGTTCGCGGTGATCATTGTGCTGGGTTGCGCAGTGTTCTCAGCCGCCGGGGTCAAGCGCACCCGAAAGCTCGCCTATGCCATTGGCGCGGCTCACGGGTTACTTCATCTGGGACTGGCAATCGGGCTGCTATGGCTGATGGGCCGCGTCAACATTCACTACCTGCAATTCGAGGTAGAAAACCTGCACCAGGTTTTGTTGTTCCTGGCGGAGACGCTGGTGCTCGGCGGCAGTTTGGGAGGCCTGTTGTTCGGTGCATGGATGGTGATGGGCAACACCTTTTGGGGGCTACATAGCGAGGCGGTTTTTTCCTCACAGTGCATCGCCGACCACAAATGCTTCCTGCGCATGCATTTCAAAGGCGACCAACTCACGATTTACCCGCTCAAGTTGGAGAAGGTCTGCCGGCGTTGGTCCCTGGGATCAGGCGTCGCCAAACTGGCGAAGGTGCAACGCACCTGGAGGTTGCGGGCAACGCCTGAAAGTACCGGCCCGCGTTTCGTGCCAGCCTCGGGTGCGCTTGAACTGCAACTGATCGAGCCGCCCATCGAGATTCAGCGTGGAAGAACCGCCCTGTAGGAGCCAGCGGTGCGGCGATCCGAGTTGCCGGCGAAGGCGATCTTAAGGACGCCTTCGCCGGCAAACCGCTGTCTCTTGCAGGTCCAATTGCTTAGATAGTTGCCTCTCGTCATGAAGATGAGCGGCGAGCGCAATCACTCATAAAGCGACTCATGTCCCGAGAAAGGTTGATAAAAAATATCTCGTATTGCTGGCTATCCAGCTCATGAAGTCTGAATAGAAACTGGCAGGAAATTTTTAGCGCTATGCAATCGCCGGTCGCGACGCCATTAAATAGTCTGGGGCGCATCGCCAGCATTGCGGGAAACCCGACGCTTTCCCCCTCGGTCGTCGTTCGGATGACTTTACGGCTGGCTTCGGTGTCCTGATAGATCTCCACATGCCCTTTTAGAACAACATAGAAGCATTCTGCGCGCTCTCCTTGGCGATAGAGCAGCTCGCCCTCCGTTAATCTGAGCAACTCACCCCCCGCCAGCACTTGCTCCACGAAAGTGTCCGAGAGGGCTCCGAAAGCGGACATTTGTCGGAACGCTTCGGCAGGAAGGATATCGCTGAGCAGAACTCGGTCGAGCGATTGCATGGCTCTACACCTGCTGTCACTCCCCCATCGCAATAGCACGCTGTACATGAATGACGTTACTGCCGTCTTGGGCATCTAGCGAACAACCGGGCTCTGCGCCTCTGCGTGGATGCATGCAAGCAGTATAAGACATAAGAGCTGCATGGCCCCGTTAACGAGCGCCCTGGCAGACAGGACACCGCATTCCCTAATGCCGGTAAGTTAAGACGCAGAACCTGTGGGAGCGTGGCTTGCCCGCGAAGAACGATGACGCGTAGTACCTGAAAAACCGCGGTGCATTCTTCGCGGGCAAGCCACGCTCCCACAGGATTTTCGTCGCTCAATTTCTTAACTTACCGGCATTAACCGCATTCCTCCTTTTGAGGGTTTTTGCGCTCGATACCAGCGACGTGCTGGTGCAAAGCGTTGCTGCAGGATCAACTGGATTTGATGAATCTGAACAGATGCTGAACCAAAACGTCGACCTCACCGATGTCACTGGCAATCGATAACCACACGCATAAGAATATGAGAATGATTTGCATATTGGAAGTTGCGCAATGTTCGTTATTGTCCAGGCCACGATCGTCTTGCTCCTGCTATGGGGTGGCTCAGTTTTCGCCTCGCAGCTGCCCCTGTCAGATAGCGCTCCAGTCACTCTGGCGATCGAGAATCATCAATTCACTCCCTCAACGTTTTCTGTCCCGGCAGGACAGCGCTTTCGGCTCCAACTCACGAGCCACGATGACTCAGTAGATGAATTCGAAAGCTATGACATGAAGTTTGAAAAAATCGTTGTCCCTGGCGACACCATTACGGTTTTCTTTGGCCCTCTACACCCCGGCACTTACAGCTTTTTCGATGACTATCATCCGGATCAGGCCAGAGGCACTGTCGTCGTGGAACCGCAAAAAGGACAAGGCAATGTTCGCTAGCCTGCTGATCGTTTTCCGTGAAGTACTTGAGGCCGGCATCATCATCGGTATCGTGCTGGCCGCCACCCAAGGTATTCGACGCAGAGGTCGATTCATCGCCGCAGGGATCCTTGCAGGCCTGGTCGGCGCAAGCTTGCTTGCCGTGTTCACTGAAGCCATTACCCATGCGCTCTTCGGCTTCGGCCAAGAAGTACTCAATGGCGTCATTCTCCTCATTGCGGTGCTCATGCTCGGGTGGCACAACCTGTGGATGGTTCATCACGGCCGCGAACTGGCAGCCAGGCTGCAAGCTGCAGGGCACGCCGTAGCAGCGGGTGAATCCTCGTTGATGGCCATGGCGATCGTGGTTGCCGTGGCGGTGCTGCGCGAAGGATCGGAAATCGCCCTGTTCCTGTATGGCGTCGCTGCCTCCACCCAAACCAGCTCTCTATCGATGCTTGTTGGCGGTTTGCTGGGGATAGCGGCTGGCAGTGTTCTTTCATGGCTGCTTTATCGAGGCTTGGTAACAATCCCCCTGAGAAGGCTGTTCAGCGTCACCTCCTGGTTGGTAGCGCTGCTGGCCGCCGGCATGGCAGGACGTGCCGCGGCCCTATTCGCAGGTGCCGATATTATTCCGGCCTGGGGATATGAGCTCTGGGATACCTCATCGTTTATTGCCGATGGCAGCATGTCCGGCCGAGTCTTGCAGGCACTCCTCGGGTACAGCGACAGACCCATGGGCGTGCAACTGGCCGCCTGGGTGGTGACCTTTGCCACATTGGCCCTCGGTAGTCGCTTGATCAAACACCGCTCTACCAGAACCTCCAGCCGTTACCCCGCCCTCAGGAAACAACCATGAAACTTACAACGACTGCCTTGACCGTCGCACTGACCGCCGTCCTGTCTTTTGCAACGAGCGCCCAGGCTCGAGAGTACCCGATCGGTGGGCCCGTACAGGTTAATGACATGGAAATCGCGTCGTCCTATCTGGTGGGTATCGAGATGGCCCCAATGCCGCCGGGCATGCAAATGGGGGAGAACTCAGTGCACCTGGAAACGGATGTTCACGCCACAGCCGATAATAAACATGGGTTCGCCAATGGAGAGTGGATCCCTTATCTGGGCATTACGTATCTGTTGGTCAAGCAAGGGTCGCCGGACTACAAGGAAATCGGCAGCTTGTTGCCGATGGTGGCAAAAGACGGTGCGCACTACGCCAATAACGTAAAAATGGACGGCCCAGGCACTTACACCGTCGTCCTGCGCTATGAGAGCCCGCAAACCAACGGAATGCTCCACCATGTAGACAAGGAAACCGGTGTGCCTGAATGGTGGGGCCCTTTCACTCAGACGTTCACTTTCAAATACCCTCAGAAATAAAAGCAGCAGCACTACCGTGCTGCTGGCCAAAAAAAATGGACCTCTTTTCAGGGGTCCATTTTTTATGCGTGGAGCGGGTACTGATGAAGCAGCTATCAGAACCAGGTTTCCATCTGGATGCCGTACTGCCATACACCGCCGGCGTTGAAATCCGACTTGCCGAAGTTGTCTGTAGAACTGTATCTGTCCAGGTCCGAAGACCAGTTCATGAGACTTGCGAACACTCGCAACTCAGGACGTGTGAGCAGGTCTCCAACGTCAGGTTTGAATGTCGGGGCGATCGTGAATTTCCAGAAATTACCGTCGACCGCATTACGTTGCATATAGCCCTTGGGGTCGAGGTCCATGGTTTGCCAGCTCATTTCGTAGGCCATCTCGAAATTGCTGTTGATTTCATTGGCCAACCGCACGTTCAGGGTCATCCAGCGGTAATCGTCACCCTTGACGTACCTGTCCTTGCTTTGTTCGGCCAGCAAGCTTGGGCCGACGCGCCAGCCGGGGGCAATAGGTGTCTCGCCGTAAAGCGCCAGACGCAGCGCCCGGGCATCGTCGATCAGTTCGCCATCCGAACCGATGTTCTTGACCTCTGCCCCCAGACCTTGCCCGTAGAGCAGTGCCGTCTTGAAGAAGCCTTCCCTGCCAAAAAAGTTTTTCTGGTGATTGACCACCATGCTGTGCAAGCCGGAATCCGCAGGCGTCAGGCCCGCTTCATTGGTGCGGGTGCCAAAGTCGTTTTTCTTTGAGCCAATGCCATTGAACATCCACTGCCACTGACCATTATCGAAGAACTGGTTGGAGGTCAGGATGTAGCTTTCCACATCGGCATTGACGCCGCCCTCGCTGAAATCCCCGTAGTTACGCCCGATCAAGGAGTAATTCGAGCGCCAATCCTTGTTCATCTGCACATCGTAGATACCACCCCCGGTGCCGGCCAGAAAGATGACGTCCGAGTCCAGCCAGTGGATATCGAAATTGTCCCTGTCGAATCGCTTGCCTGCCCACAAGGTGGAATTTTCGAACGCTGAGTTGCCCTTGAAAGCGGCGAGATGGTCGAGTTCGGTAAATACCTGACGCACGTTCAGGTTGCTTTCGTCGGCCGTCCAGTCATTGGAACTCTCCACACCGTCGGCGATGGACACCGTGAATTTGGAACGGGTACCGTTCTGCGCATAGATTTCTTTCGACAGGTCGATGCGCATGTAGGTGTCGTCTTCGTTACCGAGTCGCCCGACTGCCCCCCCGACTGAACCGGCCGGGGTGGTATAAGGGCCGCCACGACCACCACCCAGCCCATCGTTGATCAGCAATCCGGAACGTGCGTAACCCTTGAAGCTGAAGCCGTCAGTCAGGTGTGCGCTACTGTCCTGCTTTTCCATGCTTTGCTGACGGGCTTCGAGTTTTGCCAGTCGAGTGTCCAGAGCAGGCGCAGACATAGCTGCGGCGGTAGACGTTGCAGGCTGCAAGGTTGGAGTGGCGAGTTTTATCTGCTGCAATTCCCTGGCGAGGGCCTGGGTTTGCTGTTCAGCTGCCGCTGCGCGTTTTTCCGCTGCGCTGGCACGGGCTTCAAACGCAGCCATGCGCTCTTCCAGAGTCGCGGCCTGAGAGGTTGCCGCCGAGGTGCCGAGCACGCCTGCGAGAAGCCAGCTTGATGCTTTCTGCATGTGAATTCCCCTGTTTTGTTTTTATTTTTCTGCTTCCGCAACCGGCTTTTCTTCGTGAATTGTGAATTGTCAAAATTGACGAAAAAAAGGATGCCTCATCGCAAATACGCTGCTACATTTGGCGATGTTAACGTTAACTTTTTTAAAAACAAAAATAAAGAGGGCTTTATGAAACAGCTTAAATCTCTTCTTCCAGCAGCACTGCTCACCCTTTGTGCCGGGCTTCCATCCCTCTCGAACGCAGCTGATTTGACGATCTCCTGCGGCGCGGTGGGTGCGGAGTTACAACTCTGTAAAGAGGCTGTCGAGGCGTGGTCGAAACAGACCGGCAATCACGTCGAGGTGGTCTCAACACCTAACTCGGCAACCGAGAGATTGTCGTTCTATCAACAGATCCTCAGTGCGCAGTCCAGCGACATCGACATCATTCAAATCGATATGGTGTGGCCGGGAATGCTGGCTAAACATCTGATGGATCTGCGCGAGGTGCTTCCCGCCAATGCGACCCAGGGCTACTTCCAGGCACAGGTGGATAACGCCACGGTGAACGGACGGCTGGTGACGATGCCGTGGTTCACCGACTCGGGCCTGCTGTATTACCGCAAGGACTTGCTCGAGAAGTACAACCAACAGGTTCCCCAGACCTGGGAAGAAATGACCGCAACTGCCCGGAATGTTCAACAGGCCGAGCGCACTGCCGGGAATCCCAATGCCTGGGGTTACATCTTTCAGGGGCGCGCCTACGAGGGCCTGACGTGTAATGCGCTGGAGTGGATCAGCAGCCAACCGCAAGGCGGGCTGGTCAATCCACAAGGCGACATCGTGGTCAACAGTCAGGCCTCGAGAACGGCGTTGACCCTGGCGAAAAGCTGGGTCGGAGACATCTCCCCGCGTGGCGTACTCAACTACACCGAGGAAGAAGGCCGTGGCGTTTTCCAGTCGGGCAATGCGCTGTTCATGCGTAACTGGCCGTATGTCTGGGCCCTGGTGCAAAGCCAGGACAGTGCAGTAAAAGACAAGGTCGGGGTCGCTCCCCTGCCCCGCGGCGGCGAGACCGGCAGCCATGCCTCCACCCTTGGTGGCTGGGGTCTGGCGGTATCGCGTTACAGCGCCCATCCAAAACTTGCCGCAGAGCTGGTGAGCTACCTGAGCAGTGCCCAAGAGCAAAAACGCCGTGCCCTGATAGGCGCCTATAACCCGGTGATCGAGTCGCTGTATCAAGACCCCGAATTGCTCGCGGCAATGCCTTATTACGCTCAGCTGCACAGCATTCTCAACGATGGGGTCATGCGCCCCGCCTCAATCACTGCCGATCGCTATCCACGGGTCTCCAATGCGTTCTTCGATCGAGTGCATGGCGTGCTGGCGGGCGAGTTGCCTGTGGATCAGGCGCTGGCCGAGCTGGAAAGCGAACTCACACGCATCAAACGCCGGAACTGGTAAGCCACAAGGAAGGAAATCACCATGTCTGTCTCTACTACTGCCCCCTATGACGAGCCCCTGCTCATCAGGGAAACGCCCGTACAACGACGCCGGGTACGCGCCGCCTGGCTGTTTCTGACACCGATGCTGTTGTGTCTGGCCCTGGTGGCAGCCTGGCCGCTACTGCGCACATTCTGGTTCAGCCTGACCGACGCCAGTCTGTCGGACACCGGTGGCGGAACCTTCATAGGTTTGAGCAATTATCTGTTCCACAACGGCTCCAGCTGGTCGGGCATCCTGGTCGATCCGCAATGGTGGAACGCGGTGCGCAACACCTTGCATTTCACCGTGGTGTCGGTGGGGCTGGAAGTCGTACTGGGGCTGCTGGTGGCGTTGCTGCTGAACATCAAGTTCACCGGCCGTTCCCTCGTGCGTGCGATGATTCTGATTCCGTGGGCGATTCCGACCATTGTCTCGGCAAAGATCTGGTCATGGATGCTCAACGACCAGTTCGGCATCATCAATCACATGATGCTGAGCCTCGGCCTGATTGACGCGCCCCTGGCCTGGACGGCCGATGCAGACCTGTCGATGTGGGCGGTGATCCTCGTCGACGTCTGGAAGACCGTGCCGTTTGTCACGCTGCTGATGCTGGCGGCCTTGCAGATGTTGCCGAGCGATTGCTACGAAGCCGCGAGGGTCGATGGCATTCATCCGCTGAAAGTGTTCTGGCGTGTCACCCTTCCCCTATTGATGCCTGCACTGTTGGTGGCGGCGATCTTCCGCATCCTCGACTCGCTGCGGGTATTCGACGTGATCTATGTGCTGACCTCGAACTCGTCGAGCACCATGAGCATGTCGGTGTATGCCCGCCAGCATCTGGTGGAGTTCCAGGACGTCGGTTACGGCAGCGCCGCCTCGACGCTGCTGTTTCTGGTGGTTGCGGTCATCGCCATGCTTTATCTCTACCTCGGACGCCGTCAACTGGAGGTCCGGTCATGAACCTGCGCCTACTGAAAAAAGCACTGTTGCGCCTCGGATTCTGGTGCCTGATCGGGGTATTGCTGCTGTATGCGGTTTTCCCTTTCTACTACGCCATCGTGACGTCACTGAAGCCATCCAGCGCCTTGTTCGAGGTGAGCTACTGGATCAATAACCCCGACTTCTCCAATTACGCGGCGGTACTCAATCAATCCTCATTCCTGCTAGCTATCGGCAACTCGCTGGTGGTGGCGCTTAGCGTGGTGACGCTGGCGTTGTTCCTCAGCGTGACCGCCGCCTATGCCTTGGGCCGGGTGAAGTTCCGTGGGCGTGGCACGGTGTTGATGATGGTCCTTGGTGTGTCGATGTTTCCTCAGGTCGCGGTGCTGTCGGGATTGTTCGAAGTGATCCGCGCGCTGGGCCTGTACAACACGTCCTGGGCGTTGATCCTGAGCTACACGATTTTCACCCTGCCCTTCACCGTCTGGGTGCTGACCACGTTCATGGGGCAATTGCCTCATGAACTGGAAGAAGCGGCAATCATGGATGGCGCGTCCCCATGGGTCACGCTGACCCGCGTGCTGTTGCCGCTGCTCTGGCCCGCACTGGTCACCACTGGCCTATTGGCCTTCATCGCTGCATGGAACGAGTTCCTGTTTGCCCTGACCTTCACCCTCACCGACACCCAACGCACGGTGCCGGTCGCCATCGCCCTTATTTCCGGTGGCAGCCCTCATGAGTTGCCTTGGGGGTTGTTGATGGCTGCATCGGTGCTGGTCACCGTCCCACTGGTGATTCTGGTGCTGATCTTCCAGCGCCGAATCGTTTCCGGTCTCACTGCCGGCGCGCTAAAGGGTTGATGCCCGACAACTATAAGGAACAGCATCGTGATCAAGTTGAAACTGGACAACGTAAACAAACAATTGGGCGGCGCGCGGATTCTTCGCGACGTCAGCCTGGAAATCGCGGCGGGTGAATTCGTGGTGTTCGTCGGCCCTTCGGGCTGCGGAAAATCGACCCTGCTGCGACTGATCGCCGGGCTGGATTCGATCTGCGGCGGCGACCTGCTGATCGACGGGCGTCGGGTCAACGACCTGGAGCCGCGCGAGCGTGGCGTCGGCATGGTGTTTCAGTCCTATGCGCTGTACCCGCACATGAGCGTCTACGACAACATCAGCTTTGGTCTCAAACTGGCCAAGACTGAAAAGACCAGCCTGCGCGAGCGCGTGCTGAAAACGGCGCAAATCCTGCAATTGGACAAACTGCTGCAACGCAAGCCAAAGGAACTGTCCGGCGGGCAGCGTCAGCGTGTGGCCATGGGCAGAGCCATGGCGCGGGAACCGGATATTTTGTTGTTCGACGAACCGCTCTCCAACCTGGATGCATCCTTGCGCGTGCAGATGCGCAACGAAATCGCCCGACTGCATGCTCGACTGGGCTCGACCATGATCTACGTCACCCACGATCAGGTGGAAGCGATGACCCTGGCCGACAAAATTGTCGTGCTCAATGGCGGTCGCGTAGAACAGGTCGGCTCACCACGCGAACTCTATGAACGCCCGGCCAGCAGCTTTGTCGCCGGTTTTCTCGGTTCGCCCCGAATGAATTTTCTGCCGGCACGCCTGCAAGCGCCAGGCGAAACCAGCCTGGTCGATACCCTCGTATGGGGCATCACGTCCCTGCCCTTCGACAGCTCGAAGCTGGCGGCAGATACGCAGCTGACCCTGGGGATTCGCCCGGAGCACGTGTCGCTCAAGGCGGCGGATGGAACCGCCGGCGTGGTCGTGACCGCCGTCGAATACCTGGGCAGCGAAACCTATGTGCACCTTGAGACAGGTCAGGACGAGCCATTGATCTGTCGTTGTGAGGTCAGCGCCGGCTGGCAGGCAGGCGATCGGGTTGAGCTGCAACTGGACATCGACAACCTGCACCTGTTCGACGCCGACGGCGCGGCCTTGAGCCGTCATCCACACGCCATTGAAACCCTGCCGGATGGCGTTTCTCTACGCCCGGTACGAGCACGCGCCCTATGACTGTGTCTTTGAATTCCATGAGTGTTCCAATGTCCGCTGCCCTTGAAATTGCGCAGCATGCGCTGCGTGATGGTCTGTCTCGCGCCATCGACGATTATCGTCCCGGTTATCATCTTGCCCCTCCGGCGGGCTGGATGAACGACCCTAACGGGGTGGTGTACTTTCAGGGCGAATACCACGTGTTCTATCAACACCACCCCTTCGACGCGAAATGGGGCCCGATGTATTGGGGGCACGCCAAGAGCGCCGATCTGGTCCATTGGCAGCATCTGCCCATTGCACTGGCGCCCGGCGACGATTTCGACCGCGACGGTTGTTTTTCCGGTAGCGCGGTGGTGTGTGGCGATACCCTGGCGCTGATCTACACCGGGCACACCTGGCTGGGGGATGTGGGTGACGAGCGCTCGATCCGTCAAGTCCAGTGCCTGGCCACCAGCACCGACGGCATTCGGTTCGTCAAGCATGGCGCCGTCATTGAAGCCGCGCCGCAAGACACGATCATGCACTTTCGTGACCCCAAGGTATGGCAGGAGGACGACTGCTGGTACCTGATTGCCGGCGCACGTCTGGGCGATGTGCCGTTGCTCCCGCTGTACCGTTCCACGGATCTGCACACCTGGGAATTCCTCGACTATGTGTCCAGCGGCAGCGAGGGCGATGGCTATATGTGGGAGTGCCCGGATCTGTTCCGACTGAACGGACGCGATGTGCTGCTCTACTCCCCTCAGGGCATGCAACCCGAGGGTTACGAACGACTGAACAAGTACCAGACCGGTTATCGAGTGGGCCAACTCGACAGCGAATGGCACTTCATCGGCGGGCCTTTTATCGAGCTGGATAACGGCCACGATTTCTATGCCGCGCAAACGCTACTGGCCGCCGATGGCCGGCGCCTTGTATGGGCATGGCTCGATATGTGGGAAAGCCCGATGCCGAGCCAGGCCCATCACTGGTGCGGCATGCTCGGTTTACCGCGCGAACTTGAACTGCACGCCGATCGGCTTTGCGTGTATCCGGCTCGGGAGCTCGCCGCCTTACGCAAGGAGCCATTACCGGGCACGTCCTGGTGGGATAGGTCGGGAGCCCGATGGGTGCGGGAAGTGAATGGCGACAGGCTTGAAATCCATGTGCATCTGGATTTGCTCGGTTGCACCGACGGCCACCTGGGAGTCGCCTTGCGTTGCAGCGATGATGGCCAGGAAGAAACCCTGCTTTACTACGACGCATCGCTGCAGCGTCTGGTGCTGGACCGCAGCCGCTCGGGTGCGCAAGTCACCGGTCAGCGCAGCGTGGCGATAGACCCGACACAAGAGCGACTGGAACTGCGTGTGTTCCTCGATCGCTCGTCCATCGAGGTGTTCGACGAAAACGGCCGCTTCAGTTTCAGCAGTCGCCTCTATCCGAGCCCCGACAGTCTGGGCGTGAAACTGCTGGCAAGCGGGACTGGCGGACGGGTCTCGATTCCCAAGGCATGGCCTCTGGGCTCTGGATGGCTATGAGCGGCGGATGGCTGTGAACAGCATCATTCGAGTCGCGAGAAGCCCGGGGCCTGTGTCATGATCCTGCGTCAACCTGACCGGCCTCGCCTCGCATGACTTCAGTGAAAGACGTTGCACAGTTGGCCGGCGTGTCCCTGATGACGGTTTCTCGAGCGCTCAACAACCCGGAAAAACTGAGCCCCGAAACGCTTCAGCGGGTGCGTCGCGCCATTGATGAACTGCAATTCGTACCGAGCCTGTCGGCGCGCAAGATGCGCGGCGACAACCTCCAGTCGCGCACCATCGGTGTGTTCGCGCTAGACACCGCGACCACACCGTTCGCGGTCGAGTTGCTGCTGTCCATCGAACAGACCGCACAGCAGGCGGGCTGGAATGTCTTTATCCTCAACCTGTTGAGCAACCCACCCACCGACCAGAACATCGACCTGATGTTGTCGCACCGCCCCGATGGGTTGATCTTCAGCGCCATGGGTTTTCGCCAGGTGAGCATTCCCGAGCGCTTGAAGAGCAAACCCCTGGTACTCGCCAATTGCCTGGCAGATGACAGTCACCTGGTCAGTTATGTGCCAGACGACGAATCGGGGCAGTATCGAGCCGTGCATCACGCGCTGAGCCAAGGTTATCGGCGCCCGCTGTGCATCAATCTGCCCAAACAGAGTCTGGCCTGGGGCCTGCGGCAAAAAGGCCTGCAGCGTGCCTGTCAGGCATTCGGCCTGGCGCCGGACGCACTCTTGCAATACAACCTTTCCGATCATGATGCCTATGGTGAAACCGCAGCCATCCTCGACCGGCACATCATTGACGGTCGCCCCCAATTCGACATTCTGATCTGTGGCAACGACCGTATTGCCTTTTGTGCCTATCAGTTGTTGTTGGGCCGTGGCCTGAAGATTCCCGCCGATGTCGCTGTGCTTGGTTACGACAACATGATCGGCATCGCCGAACTGTTCATCCCGCCGCTGACTACGGTGCAACTGCCGTACTACGAGATCGGTCGCAATGCAGCCCGGCACCTGATCGAGGCCCTGGAGGTATCGGGAACCCACACCGTTGATTGTCCATTGGTGGTCAGGACGTCGTTGTGAGCTGTCAAAACCCTTTACCGAGGGCAAGCTCTCGGTAAAGGGTTGCTTGATTACTTGGGTGGAACGAAGTTATCCAGCATTCGATTCACCGCCAGTTCCCCCAGCATGATGACCTGCTGTAGCGCCAGCAAGGTATTGCGGTGGGTGCCCTCCACCAATGCAGCAAGGTCGCTGGCCATGACACTGGCCGACGCCAGGTTCTCGCACGTTTGAACCAGCAAGGCTTCATGGCCGACATCCGGCGCAACCATGTACATGGTGCTGGGTTTACGTGGGGTGTTCTTGAGCGCTGCCGGGTTGAGGTAGAAATTGAGGGCGCGCTCGGCGGCTTCGTGGAATTTTTTTGAATCGTCAGATTCGTAGGGGGATGCCGGATCGGTGTCTGGCGGGTTTGGCGTAACTTTGAACATAGCGGAACTCCGATGCTTCTTAAAAGGAGCCATCACCATCTCGCTACCAAACGGAGGGTGGCGGCCATACGAAGGTTGGTAGACCGGGCATCGGAACCGGCGCTCCCGAAGGAGCCCTGCGCATGGCCACCATAAAACGCAGCCCTAAGAACGGACCGCTGAAGGTGACGCTATGCGTCGATGCTGAGGGTCTACCAAACCCGATCGCTGTTATTCAGCGACAGGGGAAACGATAGAGCCCGGCCCATCGGCGCACAAGCCGGCGGATTCTGTCTTAACCGTAGGTAACGACGCAAGGTCTTGTAGCCCTTCGGGAAGTAACACGGAGTGTCTTTAAACACGCATCGTTAAACGCGAGAAGACTGCTCCGCCAGGGACGGTTACAGAGCTATACGCGCCTGTTCGTTGACCGCTTGTTGGGATTTATCTCAGGCCTGCACAATTTACAAACGGAATATGACACTCCCTCCTTCGCGCCGTTCCATCTCCCCCTCCCAAGTAGTCTGAAACTCCCACCCCACTTGGGAGTATCGGTCGATGCGCAATCCCCGGCGTTTATCCATAGTGCGACCAAAGGTCAACGGTCAGGCCTAGATGACCGCAACTGCCCAGGAAAAAGTCATGACTATTGAGCAAAATTCATCGATTACGGCCAGCGCTTTGAGCGTCGTGGCGACCGGCGTGGACGTTACGCTGGACGAAACGACCGGGTTGCAGAACGCCACAGCCACTCCAATCCCTGCAGGAGACGCTGACGACAACGACACGGCGACACCCCTGCCCTCGGCCTTCTCTACCCGTTTGACCGCCCTTGGGGCAGGCACTGCAACGGGTGCGGCCTTGAGTGGCTATACCGGTGCCGTGGGCAACGCGGGCAGCGATGCGTTCACCATCAGCGGCGGAACAAGCGGTACCGATATCAGCTTCGTCGACAGCACTGGCGCACCGCTCAATGGTCTGGACAGCGGACTGGATACCCTCGATGGCACTAGCATCCTTCTCTATACGGATACGAACAACAACATCGTTCTGGGCCGAGCCGGGGGCGCAACCGGCGCGATCGTGTTCGCTGCCTATATTGAAGAAACGGTCACAGGCGGCAAGATCTGGACCGTGGAGTACCAACCACTCAAGCATCCAGGTACGACGAACCCCGATGACTCGGTCGATCTGACGGGTAAGGTTTTCATCGGAGCCAGTCAGAACCTGGAATTCAGTCTGGCCGGTGCGCCCTCCGGTCAGAACCTCTTCCTGATGTTCACGAAATTGAACCCGGCAACTGAAACGGTCAATGGTGTCGTGCGGATCACCGATCCCGCCATCATCGCCACCGGCAAGTTACCGGCGAATCAGTCCGGGCTTGACCCCAACAGCACAGCCGACGACATCAATATAACGACCGGCGACACGATCAATACCAGCCAGGCGGGTGGGCCGACCACCTTCGGCACCAACAACCAGATGATTACGGAACAGGAAGGCATCCGTTTTTCGTTCGTCACGGGTGCCAGGCAGAATGTGACCATTCCCAACCTGGATCAGAACGAAGCCGATCTTGAATCCAACATCGACTACACCGGCGTGGTCAATGTGAAGACGGTCAGTTTCGACGTTGTGCAGTTGCAAAGCGGCAAGAGCGCTGTCGTAAAAATCAGCGCATTCACCACCGCTGTTGAATCTGGCACGCAATTCATCGACGGCTATGCGAATGATACGAAGGTTGACATCGTCAGTGTTCGCGTCCTCAGCAGCACCGGGACGGTGCTGGAGAATTCAGCCGGACCGGAGAATGATCCGGCCATTGGCATCACCTTTGTTAATGGGGTTGCAACCATCACCGGCATTAAGGCCGGCTACGCGATCGAATACACCACAACGGCGGATCACAACCGCGTGCTCATCGAAAACGGGGCGGCCCTCACCGCCAAGGGCAATGAGCACGCCGATTTTGATATCGATGGCCTCCACCTGTTCCAAGCCTCTATTACGAAAGCCGAAATCGGTTCCCAGATGATCTTCGAAGACGACGGGCCGGCGGCGACCGGGACCGCCGTGGCGGGAACCGTCGACGAAGATGGCCTGGCCAATGGTATTCCCGGCGGTACGGGCGACGTGGCTGGCGAGGCGACCACGGCCAGTGGCAGCGTGACCGGCATCTTCCAGTCCGGCGTCGACACGCCGCTGAGCTATGCCTTGTCGAGTGATACCACCGGGTTGCCAGCGCTGAGTTCGGGCGGAGTGGCGCTGGTGTACAGCGTCGTGGGCAACACGCTCACCGCCAAGGCCGGCGCAGGCGGTGCCGACGTGTTCACGTTCAGCCTCACCGCAGCGGGTGCCTACACCTTCACGCTGCTCAAGCCGCTGGATCACGCGGCAGGCAACAACGAGAACGACATCACCATCAACCTGGGCTCACTACTGCGGGCCACCGACAAAGACGGTGACACGGTGACGGCTGCGGCCGAAAAACTGGTTATCACCGTCGACGACGACACGCCGACGGCGACCGGAACCGCCGTGACGGGAACCGTCGACGAGGACGGCCTGACCAATGGCATTGCCGGTGGTGTGGGTGACGTGGCTGGCGTGGCGACCACGGCCAGCGGCAGCGTGACCGGCATCTTCCAGTCCGGCGCCGACACGCCGCTGAGCTATGCCTTGTCGACTGACACCAGCGGCTTGCAGGCGCTGAGCTCGGGCGGGGTGGCGCTGGTGTACAGCGTCGCGGGCGATACGCTCACCGCCAAGGCCGGCGTAGGCGGTGCCGACGTATTCACGTTCAGTCTCACCGCAGCGGGTGCCTACAGCTTCACGCTGCTCAAGCCGCTGGATCACGCGGCAGGCAACGACGAGAACGACATCACCATCAACCTGGGCTCGCTACTGCGGGCCACCGACAAGGACGGCGACACGGTGACGGCTGCGGCCGAAAAACTGGTCATCATCGTCGACGACGACACGCCGACGGCAACCGGGACCGCCGTAACGGGAACCGTCGACGAGGATGGCCTGGCCAATGGCAACGCCGGTGGTACGGGCGATGTGGCTGGCGTGGCGACCACGGCCAGCGGCAGCGTGACCGGCATCTTCCAGTCCGGCGCCGACACGCCGCTGAGCTATGCCTTGTCGAGTGTCACCAGCGGCTTGCCGGCGCTGAGCTCGGCCGGGGTGGCGCTGGTGTACAGCGTCGCAGGTAACACGCTCACCGCCAAGGCTGGCGTAGGCGGTGCCGACGTGTTCACCTTCAGCCTCACCACAGCGGGTGTGTACAGCTTCACGCTGCTCAAACAGCTGGATCACGCGGCTGGCAACGACGAGAACGACATCACCATCAACCTGGGCACGCTGCTGCAGGCCACCGACAAGGACGGCGACACGGTGACGGCCGCGGCCGACAGACTGGTCATCACCGTCGACGACGATACACCCGTTATAGGGACAGCCCCTGTGCAGGATGTCGATCCCGATTTGGGTGCGACGTCATGGACCTTTACGGGTGACTTCGCCTACTCGATAGGTGCGGACAAGCGCGGGCCGATCTACTCTTCGGCAGCGGACAGTGATTTTGCCAACCTCGCCCTCTCTGGTTCGGCGAACAATGTTGCGATCGTTGATCCAACGGTCACCTGGGCTTCAGAGAATCTCGACAGTGCCACGTTTAACGTGTCGTTCAAATACGATCACGATCGGAGTCCTGGCACCGATCCTGAACTGGTGGAAGGCACGCTGGTATTTGACAAGGTCAATGACACCTATACCTTCGCGATGGATCCGCTGCAAACGACGCAAGACGTCACGCTGGGCGAAGGCACTGGATACGAAACGTATGACATGGATGGCACGAGCCCTTCCAGTGGCCCATCACCTGTGGCCACTGGGAAGCTTGGGGAAGGTTTCTTCATCCAGATCACGGGCTTCGAGGCACCACTGAGTGCCGGCGGCAATACTGCCGTGGTGGCGGGTGAGCTCGTGAGCGGCACGGTTGCCGCTGTAACCTTGTCCAGCACTGCTCTGGGCGTCTCCGGAAACACGATCCAGGCAGGTGAAGCGGCCAACATCAATTTCTTCCAGACTGATCCGAAAGGAGATCTGGGCGCCGACGATTTTAGTTACGCGACCGATTTCTTTATCAAGTTCGATGGATACGAGACTGAAAGCGATGATCTTGTGCTTATAGTCAGTCTTGCTGATGCAAATAATCCCGGCACGACTACAACACGTGCCATCTACGTCGACCAAGGCGATGTGTACGAGAACGATACAAACAACGCCGATCTTGTTGGAACCAAGTACGAGGCCCTTATCGCCAACGACCCTGCCGATCCGAACGACCCGTTCCTGGACAATAATGATGCTCTATTGATTGTTGAAAGCAATGACTTCAACACCCAGATCGGTGATAACTGGCTCATCAAGGGTATTCAGATTCTTTCGAATGACGCTGGCCTTACGGGCAGCGCGATAAATCTGAATCGCGGTGTCGGTGCCGATGGAGGAAGCAGCACTTCCGCACAGCCGGTCAGTGGTCTCGTCGGGCCTGGAAACACGATTGCGGAGGATACGAGTACGAATCCGCTGAAGATCATCGATGCTGGTTTCTCCACCACCACGACTACACCCGCTACCCTTGATCTAACGCTGGATTTCAAGGTCGTCGATAGAGATAGCGATTTCACCGCTGTTCAGACGATTGATATCGAAAATCCTGTGATCGAACTGGTAGGAGTAACTAACTTGGCACCGACAGATTTGGTGCTTTGACCCGCTAAGAAGAGGTACACGCGCGAGACAGGACGGCCTGGCTCCCACAAGGGGCCAGGCCGTTTTTTTTGGGGCCACTGCGGTCCCTGAGCCAAGGCCAGACGAGCCTTGCGGCATGTCCTCATTCACAAACGGAATAGGCGGCACCGTTTCTTAACGCCCTCGTGCTGTTCCCCCATCCAAGTAGGCTGAAACTCCCACCCCGCTTGGGAGTATCGGCCGATGCGCAATCCCCGGTGCTTATCCATAGTGACGACCCAAGGTCAACGGTCAGACCTCGATGACCGCACGCTGGAGAAAATCATGGCTATTGAAATCACCGGCGAGGACGTTGTGCTGGACGAAACGCCCGGCTTGCAGAACGCCACCGCCACACCAACCCCTGCGGGAGATGCTGACGACAACGACATTCTGGTGGCGTCCCTGCCCTTGCCCTTTTCTGACCGTTTGACCGCACTTGCGGCAGGCACCGCAACGAATGCGGCCTTGAGTGGCTATACCGGTGCCGTGGGCGACACGGGCAGTGAGGCGTTCACCGTCACCGACGGAGCAACCATTACCGATATCAGCTTCGTCGACATTGCTGGCGCACCGCTTGATGGCGCGGACAGCGGACTGTTTACCCTCGATGGCACCAGCATCCTTCTCTATACCGATACGAACAACAACATCCTTCTGGGCCGCGCCGAGGCCGCAGATGGCGCGATCGTGTTCGCCGCCTATATCGAAGAAACCGGATCACCGGTCAGCGGCGGCAAGATATGGACCGTGGAGTATCAACCGCTCAAGCATCCAGATGGTACTAACCCTGATGATTCGCTCAATCTGCTGGATAAGGTATTCGTCGGAACCAGTCAGGACCTGGAATTCAGTCTGGCCAATGCACCCTCCGGTCAGAACCTGTTCCTGATGTTCACGACGGCGGACCCGGCAACTGAAACTGTCAACGGTGTCGTGCGGATCACCGATCCCACCATCATCGCGACCGGCAAGGACCCCGCAAACCAGTCAACCGGCGTCAATATAAACACTGGCGACACGATCAATACCAGCCAGGCGGGTGGCCCGACCACCTTCGGCACCAACAGCCAGATGATTACCGAACAGGAGGGCATTCGTTATTCGTTCGTCACCGGTGCCAGGCAGGATGTGACCATTCCCAACCTGGATCAGAACGAAGCCGATGTTGAAGCCAACATCGACTTTACCGACGTCGTCAATGCGAATAAGGCCAGTTTCGACGTCGTGCAGTTGCAAAGCGGCAAGAGTGCTGTCGTAAAAATCAGCGCATTCAGCACCGCTGCTGAATCGGGTACGACCTTCATCGACGGCTATGCAAATGATTCGCCGGTTGAGATCACCAGTGTCCGCGTCATCAACATCAGCACCGGGCTGGTGATCGAGAGTTCAGACGGACCGGAGGATGATCCGGCCATTGCGATCACCTTTGATGCTGACGGGGTTGCCACCATCACCGGCGTTAAAGCCGGTTACCGGATTGAATACACCACAACGGAGGATCACAACCGCGTGCTCGTCGAGAACGGAGCGGCCCTCGACGCCAGGGGCAATACCCACGCCGATTTTGATATCGGTGGTTTCACCCTGCTCCAAACCGCTGTTACGACCGCCGAAATCGGCTCCAAGATCATCTTCGAAGACGACGGCCCAGCACTCGCCTTCGGCAACCTGATCGGGACCGGTAGTGTCCTGCCGCAAACTGGATTCTGGAGTCATTCGGCCGGCGCCGACGGGCTGGATACCAACGGTCTGGATATCTCGTTGCTGAATAACCAGTTCACCCTCGTCAGGCCAGACAACACGACCACCACCGGGACCGGCACGCTCCTCGAGCAGTCGCCCTCACCGGACGGCAATGGCGCGTATCAATTTGCAGGGACATTGACCGGCGATTTCGACAACAACGCCGCAACGGCGGATACCGACGTCGACTACACGCTGACCGCCTATGCCAATGGCAGCTATACACTGGATCTGGTGCAAGGCTTCAGTTCGACGGTCGTGCTCAGCACTGCCGATGGCGCGCTCAATGCCGGTGGTCCGGACCCCGTGCGCACCTTGTTAATTCCGAAGACGAATGACCCGACTATTCCTTCGGCATCCGAGGAGGTTGTGTTCTTTTCCGCGAAGGCGCTTGCGTCGACTTCGGACATCCTGACCGGTATCGGGCTTGGAGCATCCGACCCCACCGAAGCCCAGCTACAGACCAACCCCCTGCCCTCGTACATCGACCCGAGGGCCATGAACGTCAGCACGTCCGGCATCGGCGTCGCCAATAACGTTCTTCAGGGAGACAACCTGGTGGCAATCGGCGCTACCGATGAAAGTTTCGTCGTCAATCCGGAGAGCCTGGTGACGGCCATGAAGGTCTTCATCGACAACTCTGTAGCGGGTTACAACACAGCGACCGAGGACCTGTACTACAGGATCTACTACGAGGACGGCACGACGTCGAATCTCATCGAGGTGAATACCCTGACGCCAGAGCCCCGTGGACAGGTGTCCTTCCTCATTGAACAGGAGGGCTCGCTGCTGATCGACGCTGTTCAGCTCACGATGGGCCGAGGCGACATCAAGATCCCGGTGATCCAGTTCATTCAGGAGACCGAGAGCCTGGCCAGCGATATTCAGCTGACGTTCAACGCGACGGTGACGGACAGCGATGGGGACTCGGCATCAAGTACGTTTGACGCCAACCTGTTCGCCAACGACTTGGTTGGCGCCTTCGACTACACGCTGGTGGGTACGGGCGGTGAGCGTGATGCCTTCAACGTCGACTTGTCATTCGATGAGAACCTGTACCAGGTCACCGGCTTCGATGCGGACGCAAACCTGCGAGACACCTTGGTACTCAACGGCGACCAGAACGCCGCTGTCCAGATCGACACCAGCGGCGCAGACAGCATCGTGACGGTTACCGAAACGGGCGGACAAGTCACGACCATCACCTTGGTCGGGGTCGATCTTGTGACTAGCGACATCGTTATTGGCAGCGTCTGAGGCGTCGCGCGCGTGAAAAATGCGAGGATGGCGCAAGCCACCCTCGCATTGTTTTTTGCAGCTCCAATAGGCGATCCGCACGCTCGCATCCCCCTGCCCCCCCTGCGGCAGACCACCGATGAAGACGACTAGGCCGAAACTCCCATACCGCTTGGGAGTATCGGCCAATGTGCAACCTGCGGCGCTTTATTCATAGTTGTAGGTCAATGGTCAGGCATTGATGACCGCAATTGCTTGGGAGAAAAATCATGGCTATTGCAATCACCGGCGAGGACGTTGTGCTGGACGAGACGGCCGGGTTACAGAACGCCACCGCCACGCCAACCCCTGCAGGAGACGCTGACGACAACGACATTCTGGTGGCATCCCTGCCCTCTTCCTTCTCTACCCGTTTGACCGCACTTGGAGCCGGTACCGCAACGGGTGCGGCCTTGAGTGGCTATACCGGTGCCGCGGGCAACACGGGCACCAATGCGTTCAGCTTCACCGGCGGAGGAAGCATTACCGATATCCGCTTCGTCGACAGCGCTGGCGCGCCCCTCAATGGCGTGGACAGCGGACTGGACACCCTTGATGGCACCAGCATCCTTCTCTATACGGACACGAACAACAACATCCTTGTGGGCCGAGCCGGGGGCGCAAATGGCGCGATCGTGTTCGCTGCCTACATTGAAGAAACCGGATCACCGGTCACCGGCGGCAAGATCTGGACCGTGGAATACCAACCGCTCAAGCATCCAGATATGACGAACCCCGATGATTCGCTCAACCTGCTGGATAAGGTGTTCATCGGAGCCACTCAGGACCTGGAATTCAGTCTGGCCGGTGCGCCTTCCGGTCAGAACCTGTTCCTGATGTTCACGAAAGCAAACCCGACAACTGAAACCGTCAATGGCGTCGTGCGGATCACGGATCCCACCATTATCGCCACTGGCAAGGACCCCGCAGACCAGTCAAGTGGCGCCAATATCAACACTGGCGACACGATCAATACCAGTCAGGGGGGTGGCCCGACCACCATCGGCACCAACAATCAGATGATTGTGGAACAGGAAGGCATCCGCTTTTCGTTCGTCACGGGCGCCAGGCAGGATGTGACCGTTCCCAACCTGAGTCAGACCGAAGCCGATGTTGAGTCCAACATCGACTTTACCAGCGTCTACAATTCGACCTCGGCCAATTTCGACGTCGTGCAGTTGCAAAGCGGCAAGAGTGCCGTGGTAAAAATCAGCGCATTCAGCACCGCGGCTGAACCTGGCGCGAATTTCATTAACGGCTATGCGAACGATACGCCGGTTGCCATCACCAATGTTCGCGTCATCAACAATAGCACCGGGCTGGTGATCGAGAATTCAGACGGAACAGTGAATGATCCGACCATCAGCATCAGCTTTTCTGCTGCCGGGGTTGCAACCATCACCGGCGTGTTGGCCGGTTACCAGATTGAATACACCACAACGTCGAACCACAACCGCGTGCTCATCGAGAACGGGGCAGCTCTCGACGCCAGGGGCAATGACCACGCCGATTTTGATATCGGCGGCTTCACGCTGTCCAAGGCTTCTACCTCGATCGCCGAAATCGGCTCCAAGATGGTATTCGAAGACGATGGGCCGAGCATCAGCGCCACCGGTGAGGAGCCGACGCTGACGGTGGACGAAACGGTGCTGGCCACCAACGCCACCCAGAACTTTGCCGCCAACTTCAACTCGGCGTTTGGTGCGGATGGCCCAGGTACGTTGACCTATGCGCTGGGCGTGGTGGCGGGTGCCTCCGGGCTGACCGACACGGCCACCGGTGAGGCGGTCAACTTGTCGCTCAATGGCACCGTGGTCGAAGGCCGCACGGCCACGACCGGGCTGCTGGTGTTCACGGTTAGCGTCGCCGCCAATGGCGACGTCACGCTCGATCAGCTGCGGGCGGTGGTGCATCCCGATGCCACCAATCCCGATGACTCGACGAGCTTGACCTCAGACAACCTGGTGACACTGACGGCGACCACAACCGATGGCGACGGCGACAGCGTCCAGGCGACGCTCAACATCGGCGCAAACCTGGTGTTCAAGGATGACGGCCCGAGCATCACCGACACCGGCGAGGAGCCTGTGCTGACAGTGGACGAAACGGTGCTGACGACCGACGCCACCCAGAACTTTGCTGCCAACTTCAGCTCCGCGTTTGGCGCTGATGGCGCCGGCACAGTGACCTACGCGTTGGGCGTGGTGGCGGGTGCCTCCGGGCTCACCGACACCGCCACCGGCGAGGCGGTCAACCTGTCGCTCAATGGCACCGTGGTCGAAGGCCGCACGGCCACGACCGGCTTGCTGGTGTTCACCGCCAGCGTTGCCGCTAATGGCGACGTCACCCTTGACCAGCTCCGCGCCGTGGTGCATCCCGATGCCACCAATCCCGATGATTCGACGAGTCTGTCGGCGGACAACCTGGTGACACTGACGGCGACCATCACCGACAAGGATGGTGACAGCGCCCAGGCGACCCTCAACATCGGCGCGAATCTGGTGTTCAAGGATGACGGCCCGAGCATCACCGCCACCGGCACCGAGCCTGTGCTGACGGTGGACGAAACGGTGCTGACGACCGACGACACCCAAAGCTTTACCGCCAACTTCAGCTCGGCGTTTGGCGCTGATGGCGCCGGCACAGTGACCTATGCGCTGGGCGTGGTGGCGGGTGCCTCCGGGCTGACCGACACCGCCACCGGCGAGGCGGTCAATCTGTCGCTCAACGGCACCGTGGTCGAGGGCCGTACGGCCACGACCGGCCTGCTGGTGTTCACCGCCAGCGTCGCCGCCAATGGTGACGTTACGCTCGACCAACTGCGCGCCGTGGTGCATCCCGATGCCACCAATCCCGATGATTCGACGAATCTGTCGGCAGATAACCTGGTGACACTGACGGCGACCATCACCGACAAGGATGGTGACAGCGCCCAGGCGACCCTCAACATCGGCGCGAATCTGGTGTTCAAGGATGACGGCCCGAGCATCACCGCCACCGGCACCGAGCCTGTGCTGACGGTGGACGAAACGGTGCTGACGACCGACGCCACCCAAAGCTTTACCGCCAACTTCAGCTCGGCGTTTGGCGCCGATGGCGCCGGCACAGTGACCTACGCGCTGGGCGTGGTGGTTGGGGCTTCCGGACTGACCGATACGGCCACGGGCGAGGCAGTCAACCTGTCGCTCAACGGCACCGTGGTGGAAGGCCGCACGGCCACCACCAACCTGCTGGTGTTCACGGCCAGCGTCGCCGCCAATGGTGACGTCACCCTCGACCAGCTGCGCGCCGTGGTGCATCCCGACGCCACCAATCCCGATGATTCGACAAGCCTGTCGGCAGATAACCTGGTGACACTGACGGCGACCATCACCGACAAGGACGGTGACAGCGCCCATGCGACGCTCAACATCGGCCAGAACCTGGTGTTCGAGGACGACGGCCCGAGCATCAGCACCACTGGCACGGAACCGACGCTGACGGTCGACGAAACAGTGCTGGCCACCAACGCCACCCAAAGCTTTACCGCCAACTTCAGCTCCGCGTTTGGCGCTGATGGCGCGGGTACGCTGACCTACGCGTTGGGCGTGGTGGTTGGGGCTTCCGGACTGACCGACACCGCCACCGGCGAGGCGGTCAATCTGTCGCTCAACGGCACCGTGGTCGAGGGCCGTACGGCCACGACCGGCCTGCTGGTGTTCACGGCCAGCGTCGCCGCCAATGGTGACGTTACGCTCGACCAACTGCGCGCCGTGGTGCATCCCGATGCCACCAATCCCGATGATTCGACGAGTCTGTCGGCAGATAACCTGGTGACACTGACGGCGACCATCACTGACAAGGACGGTGACAGCGCCCATGCGACCCTCAACATCGGGCAAAACCTGGTGTTCGAGGACGACGGCCCGAGCATCAGCACCACCGGCATCGAGCCGACGCTGACGGTCGACGAAACAGTGCTGGCCACCAACGCCACCCAAAGCTTTACCGCCAACTTCAGCTCGGCGTTTGGCGCTGATGGCGCGGGTACGCTGACCTACGCGCTGGGCGTGGTGGTTGGGGCTTCCGGACTGACCGATACGGCCACCGGCGAGGCGGTCAATCTGTCGCTCAACGGCACCGTGGTCGAGGGCCGCACGGCCACCACCAACCTGCTGGTGTTCACCGCCAGCGTCGCCGCCAATGGTGACGTTACGCTCGACCAGCTGCGCGCCGTGGTGCATCCCGACGCCACCAATCCCGATGATTCGACAAGCCTGTCGGCAGATAACCTGGTGACACTGACGGCGACCATCACCGACAAGGACGGTGACAGCGCCCATGCGACGCTCAACATCGGCCAGAACCTGGTGTTCAAGGACGACGGGCCAAGCATCAGCACCACCGGCACGGAACCGACGCTGACGGTCGACGAAACGGTACTGGCGACCAACGCCACCCAGAACTTTGCCGCCAACTTCAGCTCGGCGTTTGGCGCGGATGGCGCCGGCACAGTGACCTACGCGCTGGGCGTGGTGGTTGGGGCTTCCGGACTGACCGATACGGCCACGGGCGAGGCAGTCAACCTGTCGCTCAACGGCACCGTGGTGGAAGGCCGCACGGCCACCACCAACCTGCTGGTGTTCACGGCCAGCGTCGCCGCCAATGGTGACGTCACCCTCGACCAGCTCCGCGCCGTGGTGCATCCCGATGCCACCAATCCCGATGATTCGACGACGCTGTCGGCGGACAATCTGGTGACGCTGATAGGGACCGTAACCGACAAGGACGGCGACAGAGCCCAGGCGTCCCTCAATATCGGTCAGAACCTGGTGTTCGAAGACGACGGCCCATCACTTGCATTCGGCAACCTGATCGGCACCGGTAGCGTCCTGCCGCAATTCGGGTTCTGGGATAATTCGGCCGGCGCCGACGGATTGGGTGCGGCCGGTCTGGATATCTCGGTAAATAGCCAGTTCACCCTCGTCAGGCCAGACAACACGACCACGACCGGGACCGCCACGCTCACCGAGCAATCGCCCTCACCTGACGGCAATGGCGCGTACCAATTCGCAGGGACGTTGACCGGCGACTTCGACAACAACGCCGCAACCGCGGATACCAGCGTCGACTACACGCTGACCGCCTATGCCGATGGCCGCTATGCACTGGATCTGGTGCAAGGCTTCAGTTCGGAGATCGTGCTCAGCACTGCCGATGGCGCGCTCGGTGCCGGAGGCCCGGATCCCGTGCGCACCTTGTTAATTCCAGAGCAGGATCCGCCGACTATTCCTTCGCCATCTGAGGAGGTTGTGTTCTTTTCCGCGAAGGCGCTTGCGTCGACTTCGGCCATTCTGACCGGCATCGGGCTCGGAGAACCCGACCCTACCGAAACCACGCTACAAACCAACCCCCTGCCCTCGTACATCGACCCGAGGGCCATGAACGTCAGCACGGCCGGCATCGGCGTTGCCAATAACCTGTTCCAGGGAGACAACCAAGCGGCAATCGGCGCCGCCGATGAAAGCTTCGTCGTCAATCCGGAGAGCCTCCTGACGGGCATGAGGGTCTTCATCGACAACTCTGTAGGGGGTTACAACACGGCGACCGAGGACCTGTACTACAGGGCCTACTACGAGGATGGCACGTTCTCGAACCTCATCGAAGTGAACACCCTGACTCCGGAGGCAGGCGGACAGGTATCCTTCCTCATTGAGAGCGATGGCACGAACCTGATCGACGCTGTTCAGCTCACGATGGCCCGAGGCGAGATCAAGATCCCGACGATCCAGTTCATTCATGAAACCGAGAGCCTGGCCAGCGATGTCCAGCTGACGTTCAACGCGACGCTGACGGACAAGGATGGGGACTCGGCAACGAGTACGTTCGACGCCAACCTGTTCGCCAACGACTTGGCCGGAGCACAGTTCGACTTCACCCTGATTGGCACGGGCGGTGAGCGTGATGCCTTCAACATCGATTTGTCAGTCGATGAGAACCTGTACCAGGTCACCGGCTTCGACGCGAACGCAAACCTGCGAGACGCCCTGGTGCTCAACGGCGACCAGAGCGCGGTTGTCCAATCGATCGACATCAGCGGTGCAGACAGCATCGTCACGGTTGCCGAAACGGGGGGACAAGTCACGACCATCACCTTGGTCGGGGTCGATCTTCTGAGTAGCGACATTGTCTTTGGCAGCGTCTGAGAAACGCGCGTAAAAGATGCGAGGGTGACGCAAGCCACCCTCGCATTATTTTGCGGTTTTAATGCCACCGACAAGGACGGTGATACGGTGACAACCTAGGCGCGCCAGAGGGTGTCAGAACGTCTTTTTTTGACGTGAAACCAAATCCAGTTCCACCCATGTGGACTCGGGTGGCTTTTCGTTGTTGGTGAGCCCGTGCTTCAGCGCATACATCAGCAAATCGATGCGGTTGATCAGATTAAGCTTTTGATAAATGTTGCTGAGGTGGTTGTGCACGGTGTGTTCGCTGATACCCAGGCGCCCCGCGATGCTCATGTACTTGGCGGACGGATCCCCCACAATGGCGCGAATCAGTTCCCTCTCGCGCAGCGTCAGCCGCGCCTGTTTCGCCTGCTCCAGATTGCATTTCAAGTGTACATGCCCGGTCGCGGCATATCCGGAAAGCCCACCGGCCCAGGCCCTATCCTGTCCGGTGTCGCGGTGGTGGACCGTGATGATGGCCTGGATGATCGATTCCGTCGGGTCTTCCGCCAGCACGATACCGCGTGCGCCCGCCTCAATTGCCTGGGCAACGGGGACGGATTCGTACAGGCCCTTGAGCACCAGCACTTTCATTTCGGCGTTGCGGGTGAGTCCCGCAACGACCTCCAGTGGGTTCAGCGCATCCGGAAAGAAACTGAAAAAAATCACATTGGGACGCAACTGATCGGCAAGATCCAGCGCATGGGTATAGGTGGTGGCCTGGCCGCTCACTTCCATCTGAGGCTTTCTGGCATTGATCAAGTCTTGAAGGCCCATGAGAACGAGGGGGCGACAATCGATCAGCATCACGCGTATTGGCTTTCTGTGGGTCGTCATTACTTTCCTGACTCCCGTGAAGATTTGACTACGACCTCCCTCCCTTGGCCTTCATGGATCAGCAGCTCAATCACCTGGCCACCGTGATCGAAGGACAGATGCGAGCGCCGACAGGCCTAATGGTGCCCACCCGGCTATTCATCCCTGGGGGACACTTCCACTGGCTTCACCGGCAGGAGTCGCGGACGTTTCCAAAAGCCTGGCAAAGCCTTCGAGGCAACATAAATAGGAATAATCATCAATAGCTTGCGCATGATTGATGTGCTCCCTCGATCTGTTCAACTGAGTCTAGGCCACACCAGCACACTGCCAGCACGCCCTTCCGCCAGTCGTCGACTCAAGCCTCCTGCGAGTAGCCCGTCCGATGCTTCCAAGGCCCTTCCTGCCCTAGAAAATCAAGGTCTTAGGCTTGTCGGGGGCAACCTGCGGCCAAGGTCTGACCACGACAAGAATCGTCAATTAACCGACGAATGGCGCGCATACAAGTACGACCGTAACACTGGCGTCAATTTATCGGCTAAATTTGCCTCGCCCGAGCCATTGGAATCTCCCAGGCTGGGTCTCGCCACTGGTTTTTCCTTCCGGTGCGCTGGGTTACAGCATGACTGCGGTGCTCGAGTTTTTGCGATAACGCCACAACAACCACCGCCTGAACTGCCGGAGGTTGTGGCGCAAATTGGCGTTCAGTGGGGACGGGGGATACGCAGTCGATATTGCGGCAGGATCAGGGGGATGTGAGGTTTTGGCTGGAGCTGCCGGGGCTCAACCAGGCATTAACGTTTTCGACACCCTCGACAGGCGGCTTTCCCGCCCAGCGATTGAGGGTAAGGACATTAGTGACGAACTCGTACTGCGACTTGAGCAGGTCACGGCGAGCCCGGAATTCGTTGCGTACGCTGGTCAGTACATCGACAGCATTGACCATTCCGTAATTGAGCGCTTTCTCTGCGGCCACTCTGGACAGCTGTGCCGAGGCCAGGGCATTTCGGCTCGCACTGATCTTTTCTCCGCTCGAATTGGCAGTCAGGTAAGCGCTAGTGATCTCCTTGACCACCCGGCGCCGGATCGCTTCCAGTTCCTGCTCGGCGGTAATCTGATCCTGATAGAGCCCACGGACCCGCGCCGAGGTCGAGCCGCCGCTGTACAGCGGCACCTGAAGGCCAATACCGGCGACATAGCTGTCGGTGCGCGGCGCCAGGGTATTGTTGTAGCCCTCGTTGGTCTGTTGTGCGCTCAGGCTCAGACTCAGGGTCGGATAGTGCCCGCCCTTGCCGCTGCGCAACGCAGCACCCGCTGCTTCGACGCCGCTCTCGTTGGCCTTGAGCGCCGGGTTTAGCGCTATACCGTCGCGGACCCAGGTTTCAAGGCTCTGCGCCGAAACCCGTAGCTGCACGTCATCGCGAATCCGGTTGAGCTTCTCCTTGACCGGCCGGCCGACGATCTCTGCCAATGCCTCGCGACTGATACTGGCCTGGTTCTGGGCATCCAGTTCCTGCGCCGCCAGCAAATCTACCCGGGCCTTGAGGTCGAGCTGATCAGTAATCATTGCCAGCTGCTTTTCGTACAACGCATTGACTCGGTCCAGACTCTTTTGCGTGGTTCGACGCTCCGCCCTCACCAACTCCAGTTCATCTTCGGCCGCCAACGCGGTGAAATAACGCTGCGCCAAGTCCACCGTGGCCTCGGCCTGGGCGTCCAGCGCTTGCGATTCGGACTGCCTGGCCAGGCTTTTGAATTTCTGGTAGTTCTCCCACGCGGTCTTGTTGTAGAGGTACTGACGCAGCACCAGGCTGTAGTTTTCGCTATCGTAACTGCGCTGCACCAGGTCGTTCTCCTGATGAATCCGATTCGTCCCGGCGTTGAGCGATACCTGGGGGAACAGCGCACCCAAGGCCTCGCGCTGATGTTCCTTGCCCGCCTGCGCTTGCGCGTAGGAGGCCAATACCCGCGGATCTTCCAGTCGTGACTCACGGTACAACTGCATGAGGTCGGTGGAAAACGTCGAGGCACTGACCCCCGTCGGCGTGGCTGCTGTGGTTTGCGCCTGGGCAACGGTGCCCAGTACCAGCATGAGCAGACCACCGGGCAACGCTGCAGGTACTCGCACGATCATTCCTCGATCATCGATTGAGCGATGGCATTGCGAGCGGGCTGCATCAGGTATTGCAACAGCGTACGTTGCCCCGTGATTATCAACACATCCGCGGGCATCCCCGGCAGTAATTTGCGCTCACCCAAGGTGTGCGCGCCCTCCTCGGTTACCCGCACCCGCGCAAGGTAATAGGCTGTCCCGGTCTTTTCGTTGGTCAGCCGGTCCGCCGAGACACTGCTGACCTCGCCTTCGATCACCGGCGTGGTCGCACTATTGAATGCGCCGAAACGGATGTCGGCACGCTTGCCGATGGCGATACGATCAATATCCACCGGCGCGACCTGGGCCTCTATGACCAGCTCGGAAACCGAGGGAACGATATCCAGCAGCGGCGTCGCCGGGCTCACCACACCACCAATGGTGTGCACCGTCATGCCAATCACCATGCCTGCGTCGGGCGCGCGGATGACGATACGACTGAGCCGATCCTCCAGGGACGAGGTTTTCTCTTGCAAGTCGTACATTCGGGTCTGAACCTCGGCCAGCTCCTTGACCACCTCGGTACTGAAATCCTTGTCGATTTGCAGAATCTGCAGCTGTGTTTCGTTGATCTGCAGACGAGTCTTGTTAATAGCGGAACGGTGATCAGCCACCTCCGACCTGAGCATCCCCAGCTTGCGTTCCTGCTCGAGCAGGCGTTGTTTATCAACGAACCCTTGCTTGAGCAGGTCGGTCAATTCAACGATTTCACCGCTGTAGGATTTCTCCAGATGAACCTTGGCACCAATCATCGATTCCAGTCCTTTGATCTGTTGACTCAACTGCCCAATGCGCTCGCGCAACACCGAGATCTGACCCAGCCGCGAGCCCTGCCGGGCGTTGAATACCTGGGTCTCGCCCTGGCGCGCCTCCACTCCTCGCAGACTGTCCGGATCGGCTATCTCCCCAAAGCTGATCGCCGACAGTGTGTCGCGCTCGGCCCTGAGTCTTGCCTCCATGGCTCTGGTCGCGACCAGCTGGCCTCGGGTCATCTCGTATTCGAAGCGCAACTGGGCATCATCAAGAATGATCAGCGGATCGCCACGCTTGACGATGTCACCGTCATGGACCAGTACCTCTTTGACGATGCCCCCTTCAGGATGCTGGACCGTTTTGCGGTAAGTCTGGACGGTGACCACCCCCGGCGCGTAAGCGGCACCGTCGAGGGGCGCGAGCGCCGCCCAGGTGCCGAACAGGCCAAAGGTCAACCCCACAATACCAATGCCCAGGCGGCGTGCTTTACGATCAGATATCGGCAGGCCGGCGAAGCTTTCAATTTGACGACTGGGCATCGTAGGGTTCATCGGCATCGCCCTTGCTGGTTTTGACCGAAGTCATGCTGGCGCCTGCCGACATGGCGTGTTTTTGTGCCTGCTGTTTCTGCGCGAGTTCGGCGAGCACCTGCTCGCGCGGCCCATAGAGACTGATAACCCCTGCGCTCATCACCATGAGCCGGTCAAGCTGCGACACGATGTTGGTTCGGTGGGTAATCACAAACAGGGTCGCGCCGGTCTGCTTGAGCTGCTGGATGGCTGCCACCAGGGCGCGATCACCGACTTCGTCAAGATTGGAGTTAGGCTCGTCGAGAATAATCAGCCGCGGGCTGCCATACAGGGCACGGGCCAGTCCGATGCGCTGGCGCTGCCCTCCCGACAGCATGAGGCCCTCGCTGCCAATGACGGTGTCGTAGCCATCGGGCAACTGCAAAATCATTTCGTGAACGCCAGCGGTCCTGGCAGCCAGAATGACTTGCGCCGAGTCGACCTCGGTGAAGCGGGCAATGTTCTCGCTGATGCTGCCTTCGAACAATTCAATGTCCTGGGGCAGGTAACCTATATGCGGCCCGAGTTCATGTTTGTCCCACGCGCTGATGTCCGCGCCATCGAGCCGGACCACGCCATGTTGCGGCACCCATATCCCCATCAGTGCCCTGGCCAGGGTGGACTTGCCCGCTGCACTTGGACCGATGATTCCGACAACGCAGCCAGCAGGTACGCTGAAACTTATGTTGTTGATGATCGGCGTTTTCGAGCCAGGTGCCGCGACTACCAAACTCTCCACCTGCACGTGTCCCTGAGGCGCAGGCAAGGGCATACGCTCGGGCTGAGCCTGTTGTTTGTCGAGGATGTCATTGAGACGGCGGTACTGCGAGCGGGCCGCAATAAAGCCCCGCCAACTGCCGATGATCAGATCGATGGGGGCCAATGCGCGCCCTAGCAGCACGGACCCGGCAAACACCAAGCCTGCCCCCACCTGATGGTCCACGGCCAGATACGCCCCCAGACCAAGGATCAGTGACTGCACCAGGATCCGGAAACTCCTGGAAAGCGTGCTGATTATGGCTCCTCTGTCGCTCGCCTGTGCCTGCAGCAACAGGACATTTCTTTGACGATGTCCCCAACGGTCCATGAGGGTTTCAAGCATGCCCATGGACTCGATGACTTCAGCGTTGCGCAGATTTTTCGTGGTATAGAGCGTCGCGCCAATATGTTCCTTGTTAGCCTGGGCCAGTGTCGGCCCCGTCAGCCTCTCATTGATAAACGCGAGCAATAACAACAACAGCGCACTGCCCGTCGCGACCCAGCCAAACCAGGGATGAAACATGAACATCACAGCGATATAGATAGGCAACCAGGGCGCATCGAAAAAAGCGAACAATCCAGGACCGGAGAGAAACTGTCTCAAGCCCGTCAAGTCGTTGAGCGACTGGGCCGAGGCATCCATCCCGCCACTGTCCAGAGCCCGTTTGAAGCTGGCCTTATAGACTTGGCGACTGAGCAACACATCCAGCCGGGTACTGACCCGAACCATGATGCGCGAACGAACCCATTCCAGGGAGCCTAGCGTAACGACCAGGCCGGTCATGATCAGCGTCAGCATTGCCAGGGTTGTCAGACTTCCGCTGGTCATCACCCGCCCATACACCTGAAGCATATAGAAGGTAGGCACGAGCATTAGCGCGTTGATGAAAAGGCTGAAAAAGCCCACAGAAATAAAGCTGTCTCTACAGGCTTTCAACGCATTTTTCAGACTGTTTTCAGGTGTGCTTCGCATTGAAACCCCTGCTCGAAAAACCATCTTTTGCAGCTTAGATCATGCCGAACGACTGTGTAGAGCAATTGGCCGGATCACCTCAAACAACGCGCATTACCCATGCAGCGACATGGCAATCCGATGGTCGGCACCGACAGCCGGTACTTCGTCGACCAGATCAACATGTTCAGCGCGGCGATGGAGTGTTACGACAGGGTAATCAGGATGAGAATCCCGTGCGGGGGGGGTGGAGATTCAGAGGAAGGGGGTCAGGTCACGCACTGCGAAAAAATCCATTGCAGTGCGTAACGCTCGCTGGTTTATGGGTGCCAGCCGTTTACAGATCGGTGATTTCCTTATGGCGTGGTACCAGCGCCTTCATTACGCTCCATGCCACCAGATAGGCCAGCGCACAGATGGCAAACATGATCATGTAGCCGGTATGAATATCACCGATCAGCTTGTAGTGATCGATCACCCAACCGCCGATCTTGGTCATCACTACGCCGCCCAAGCCGCCTGCCAAACCGCCAATACCGACCACCGAGGCGATGGATTTTTGCGGAAACATGTCCGACACGGTGGTGAAAATGTTGCACGACCATGCCTGGTGCGCCGATGCGCCCACGCCAATCAGCAGCACTGGCACCCAGAAACTGATGTAACCCAATGGCTGCGCCAGTAACACCAGCAGCGGGAAGAAAGCGATCACCAGCATGGCTTTCATGCGACCGTCATACGGCGCGTCGCCGCGTGACATGAAATAGCTGGGGAACCAGCCGCCGCCGATACTGCCGACCATGGTCATGCTGTACAACACGGCCAGCGGCATCACGATGGCTTGGCCTTTCATGCCGTATTGCGCCGACAGATAGGTGGGAAGCCAGAACAGGAAGAACCACCACACACCGTCGGTCATGAATTTACCGAAGGCAAAGGCCCAAGTCTGACGGTAGGTGAGCAATTTGAACCACGATACTTTTTTATCGACGACACCCGGTACCGGGCGGGTGACCACCTGCACGACCTGGTCGCTGCGGATGTAGGCCAGCTCCTGCGCCGACAGGCGTTTTTGCTGCTCCGGTTTCTCGTACAGCGCAATCCATACGCCCACCCAAACGAAACCCAACATACCGATCACGATGAAAGCCGCTTCCCAGCCCCATAGGCTGGCGATCAGCGGCACGCAGATCGGCGCCAGGATCGCGCCCACATTGGCACCGGAATTGAAAATGCCGGTGGCAAAGGAACGCTCCTTCTTCGGGAAGTATTCTGCGGTGGCCTTGATTGCGATCGGGAAGTTGCCCGCTTCGCCTATTGCCAGCACGGCGCGCGACACCATGAAACCTGCGATCGAAACCGGAATCATGACAATGCCGAACGCGCTGAACACGGCACCAATCCCCTCACCCATCGGCACCGCAAAGGCGTGCATGATCGCGCCGGTCGACCAGATGCCGATCGCTATCACATAGGCGGTCTTGGTGCCGATCTTGTCGACCACGCGGCCGGCAAACAGCATGGAAATCGCGTACACAAACTGGAAAACAGAGGCGATATTGGCGTAATCGCTATTACTCCAGCCAAATTGCGTCGATAGATCCGGCGCCAACAGACTTAATACTTGGCGGTCGAGGTAATTGACGGTGGTGGCAAAAAACAACAGCGCGCAGATCGTCCAGCGATATTTGCCGACGGCCTGGCCGACTCGCTGAGCATTGATGGGCTCGTTCAGATTCATGGCATCACTTTTATTGTTGGATTAGGGTGATGATTGCCGACGAATTGTCTGTCGTCGTACAACGCGGCTTTTTATATCGAGTCCCCTACCGCCCTGTCAATCTGAAAAATGGCCGTCTGTCTCGAAGGCATGTGGACTCATATCCCGCAAGAGACGCGGGAAATTCTGGCCGATAGCCCTTCAATTCTACCAATATGGCGACGACAACTTTTTCAACCATAGTCATACGATCACTGCGCGTTCCCCACTTTTTCTCTTAGTGGGCGTGCACGGTCCACGCCACAAGTCGGGCAACGAACGGACGCACGATGAGCACGCAGACGAATGCCGAAGGCATTGCCACCCGGTACGCATTCATCACATTTTCCATGTAATGTTCACCTATTCCGAATTCGGCGATTGTGATGACGAGACACATGAGAAACGCCATGACAGTGGCCATGTAAAGCGCAAAGACGTAAGGCGTCGTGTGTTTAGGCAAGCGAAAACGTGCAGTATTTCTAGCTGTTCTATCGGTCATCGATTTGAGCCTTGTCGATCTTGAGTGGCGAGAGCGGCTAACCTAGCAAGCTGCCGAACACGCCGGTAGACGCGTTACGCTTGAATCATTCTTAAGAAAAATCAACGAATCGAGCACGGGGACCCGATGGATATTCTTGGTTTGATCAATACCTATATCCGTGTCGTAGAAAACGGCAGCATCGCGGCGGCGGCCCGTGCCCAAGGCATGAGCGCCGCGGCGGTCAGCCAGAGCATCACGCGGCTCGAAGCCCACTTGGGCGTGCGCCTGCTCTCTCGTACGACCCGGAGCATGGCGCTCACCGAAAGCGGCACTCGCTATTTCGAGAAGGTGCGCCACATTCCGGGTGATATTGATCTCGCCTCGCAAGCTGCCACTGTCGAAACCAAGCCGCATGGGCCGCTTTGCATCGCCACCACCGCGGCATTTGGCCGGCATGTACTCGCGCCATTAATGCCCGCATTCAAGGACGCCTATCCGCGCATCAACATCGAACTGATCAGTACGGATCGCAGCGTCGATCATCGGCTGGAGGGCGTCGACGTCAGCATCCGTATTGAAGCGCAGCTGAACGATCAGCTCATTGCCCGGCGTATCGCCTCGCGTCCTTTCGTGTTCTGCGCGTCACCCGCGTATCTCGACCGCGCGGGCATGCCGACAACACCTGAGGAGCTGAAGCAACACACTTGCCTTGTCTTTCGCTATCCAACTGATGGTCGTTTTCTGCCCTGGACCTTTGTACTCAATGGCAGTCGTTTCGAAGCCAAAGTCAATCCGGGCTTCATCTGCGATGACATTGATACGATCGCGCAGATTGCTGTAAACGGCGGAGGGATCGCACGCCTCGCCAGCTTCGTCGCTCAGCCATTGATCGACAGCGGCCGACTACTGCCATTGTTCGAGCCGGGCAATCGCAATGCAGCTTGCGCAGAGCCTGAACCGATGCACATCTATGCCTGCGTCACCGAGCGATCGGCTTTAAATGCGAAGGTGCGCGCGTTCATCGATTTTCTTGAACGAGAGATGCAAAGCCAGTCGCATGTGCTCGCCTAAGCAGCCGCACGACGAGTTCAACTCAATCTGCGGCGATCTGCGCGATCAGGACGCAACAATCGACTGGGGAGAAATGGCTACGCGTTCCCGCTGCCGACCAGCGGCTCATTCAGAACCCTCCTGAAACCGCGCCCGATACCGCCCCGGGCTCTCCCCCGTCCATTTCTTGAACGCCCGATGAAACGCACTCGGCTCCTGAAATCCCAACTGCTCGGCAATATCGCTGATGCTCGCCTTGCTCTGACGCAACCGTTCAAACGCCACCACGCGCCGTACTTCATCCTTGATTTCCTGATACGAACAGCCTTCGCGTCCCAGTTTGCGGCGAAAGGTGCTGGGGCTCAGGTGCTGCTCCAGGGCGAAGGCCTGCAAGGTCGGCCATTCGCTGTAATGGCTATGGCGCAAGCGCTGATGAACCTGCGATGTCAGACCATGCTGATTGCGGAAACGGATCACCAGCCATTGCGGTGCGGTGCGCAAAAACACTTTCAGCGAGGCGAGGTCCTGAACCACTGGCAGCCGCAGGTAGTGACTGGCGAACTCGATTTCGGTGCGTTCGGTGCCAAAGGTCAGGTTGGGGCCCCAGAGCATGGCATCATCACGCAGCGCCAAACGCTGATGACGAAAGTCCGCACGGTCGATCGGAATGCGCCGCCCACCCAGCCAGCACAGCAGGCTGATCATCAACACCAGAAACGTTTCTTCGCCCAACCGGCTGACCTCGCTGTTCTGCGAACAGGTCTGCAAGCTGATGACCGCACGCTTGCCGCGCACACTCAACGTGCCGCGAAAATCACGCAGGAACAGGGCGAAATTGGCCAGGCACTGACGCATGGCTTTTTCCAGCGTCGGCTCCTGAATCAATGCCCGACAGATCAAGGCAAAACTGCCTGGTGGCATTCCGTGGGAGTCCAGCTGGAAAAATTCGTCGTTCAACTCACGAATTTGCACCAGCCACAACGCGGCGAAAGCCGTGGCTGGCACCCGTGCCGTCGGCTGGTCCATCAGTGCCGGATCAATTCTCACCTGTTCAAGTACTGCCCGCAGACGCTGCGGTTCCTCACGTAATGCATGGATCATGGGGTACATGAAGTAAACCGCCACCGAATCCGTTTCCCGCATTTGAATGCCTCTCTCGTCACATCTGAATATGGCAAAAAACGCCATCACCCTTGAACAGTTTTGGCATAGGCCTGTGGCGCTGCTGATTCTAGACTCGTGCCCAACAAAAAAGACCTATTCAGAGAGCCAACATGAACCATTCCGATATTTTTGTAGTGAGCGCCGTCCGTTCTGCCATCGGCAGCTTTGGCGGTTCACTCAAGGATGTGCCGCCTATTCAGTTGGCAACCGACGTTTGCCGCGCCGCTATCGAACGATCAGGCCTGGCGCCCGAGCACATCGGCCATGCGGTGATGGGCCATGTGATCCCGACAGAGGCACGCGATGCCTACATCTCCCGGGTCGTAGCGATGAATGCCGGCCTGACGAAAGAGACTCCCGCCTTCAACGTCAACCGCCTTTGCGGTTCGGGTTTGCAGGCGATTGTCAGTGCCGCGCAAAGTTTGATGCTGGGGGATGCGGGTGCTGCGCTGGCAGGTGGCGTCGAGTCCATGAGCCGAGGCGCGTACTTGCTGCCACAGGCACGCTGGGGCGCTCGAATGGGCGACATGCAGGCCGTCGACTACATGCTTGGGGCCCTGCAAGACCCGTTTGCCGGTTTCCACATGGGTATCACCGCTGAAAATATCGCCGAGCACTATGGCATCTCGCGCCAGACCCAAGATGAATTGGCGCTTCTCAGCCAGCAGCGCGCTGCCCGGGCGATTGCCGAAGGGCGTTTTGTCGGGCAGATCGTGCCGATCGAAGTAGCGACCCGCAAAGGGACGGTGTCGTTTGCGACGGATGAGCATGTACGGGCCGAGGTCAACGCCGAGCAATTGAGCCGCATGAAACCTGCCTTCAAAAAGGACGGTAGCGTCACTGCCGGCAACGCATCCGGCCTCAATGATGGTGCCGGCGCACTGATCATGGCCACGGGCCAAACTGTTCAGGAACAAGGCCTCAAGCCTATGGCTCGACTGGTGGGTTATGCCCACGCAGGCGTTGAACCTTCGATGATGGGGCTGGGACCGATTCCCGCCACCCGCCTGGTGCTCAAGCGCGCCGGTCTGACCGTTGCCGACCTTGATGTGATCGAGTCCAACGAAGCCTTCGCCGCCCAAGCCTGTGCCGTAGCGCAAGAACTGGGCTTCGATCCGCAGAAGGTCAACCCCAACGGCTCGGGCATCTCGCTGGGCCATCCAGTGGGCGCCACTGGCGCGATCATCGCCACCAAAGCCATTCACGAACTGCATCGCTGCCAGGGCCGTTATGCCCTGGCGACCATGTGCATCGGCGGCGGCCAAGGCATCGCCGTGTTGTTCGAGCGGGTTTGATAAGGACATGCGCATGATTCTTCAGAACATTGGCGTCATCGGCGCCGGCACCATGGGCAATGGCATCGCACAAGTCTGCGCCCTGGCCGGCATCAATGTGACCTTGATCGACATCTGCGAGAGTGCCTTGCAAAAGGCAATCGCGACCGTCGATAAAAACCTTGATCGACAGGTCGCCAAAAACACGCTGACGCATGAGCAAAAGCTCGCTGCCCTCGACAAGATTCGCACCAGTAGCGATTACAACAGCCTGCAAAACGTGCAAATGGTGATCGAAGCCGCCACCGAAAACCTCGACCTGAAACTGCGCGTGCTGCAACAAATCGCCGCGCAGGTCAGCGCCGACTGTGTGATTGCCTCGAATACGTCGTCGCTGTCCATTACCCAACTCGCCGCCAGCGTCAGCCAGCCTGAGCGCTTCATCGGTCTGCACTTTTTCAACCCGGTGCCGGTGATGGGCCTGATTGAAGTGATTCGTGGCCTGCAAACCAGCGATGCCACCCACGCCTTGGCACTGGACATGGCGACCACCCTCGGCAAAACCGCCATCACCGCCGGCAACCGTCCGGGTTTCGTGGTCAACCGGATTCTGGTGCCGATGATCAATGAAGCGATCCTGGTGTTTCAGGAAGGCCTGGCCAGCGCCGAAGACATCGACGCCGGCATGCGCCTGGGCTGCAACCAGCCGATCGGCCCGCTGGCATTGGCGGACCTGATCGGCCTGGACACTGTGCTGGCAATCCTTGAAGCCTTCTACGACGGCTTCAACGACAGCAAATACCGCCCCGCTCCACTGCTCAAGGAAATGGTCGCCGCCGGTTACCTGGGACGCAAAACGGGGCGCGGCTTCCATGCCTACGCCTGAGCGTTGCTCGCGCTTCGCCGAATACCGGGACAAGGTGCTGGAGCTCTTTGCCAGCAAGGGTTTCGGTCAGGTCGGCATGCGTGAGCTCGCGACCTGCCTGGGGCTCGCCCCGGGCTCGCTGTATCACCATTACCCCAGCAAGCAGCACATGCTGCTCGACCTGATCGAGGAGTTCTACGAAGAGCTGCTGGCTACCTTGGGGCGCATCGGACAAACGGCCCCGGCAAAACGCGACAGACTCAACCAATTGATCCGCGCGCACTTGAATCTGCATCAGGAAATGCCTTGGCATTTTCGTCTGGTGGAGCGCGACAGCGGCTGCCTGAATGAAGAGCAGCAGGAACGGGTCCGGCAACTGCGCGAGCAGTACGAACGCAAGTTGCTGCTGATGCTCGGCGTCCGCCCCCGATTCAGTGAGCAGGGCCGGGTGGCCGCCGGTCATGCCATTGCCGCCTTGCTCAACAGTGCGCCCAGTTGGCTGTCGCACTATTCGCTGGATGAACAAGAGCGCGATAATCTGATGGAAAACATGGTAAGTGGCGCCATCGAGCGGCTGCTGGCGCCAAAACGCACACACGAGACGATAAGCCTCGCCCGCCTCTAGAAAAAATAGCTAAAAAAACCGGGATACCCGCCGCGTTTTAGCGCTTGGCTACAAAAAAAAGTACTGGTTTGACCGGAAGGACTGGGTTGACTACTTTGGTTCGTTAAAGGAAATCATCTAGTGCGACAAGGAGTGTCGACAATGTACCCGTCCGTTCGTTCGTCTTTTACCTTGGCCTGGACTCTGCCCTTGGCATTCTGTGCGGTTGCCGCCCAGCCCCCGCTCGATCCGCTGGAGACCCTGAACCGCATTAACCACAACTACAACACCCTCAAGGACGCTTGCCAGGAACCCGATACCGGAGCCGCACGCGGCCATTACTACTGCAGCGGCGTGACCTTGCGCATGGTCAACGACGGGCCCTTCAACCCTTGGGACTACAGCCCCTACGCGATCAAGATCGGCGCGACCTCCTACTCCTGGATCCGCGGACCTGAGCACCCGGATTCTCATTCACCCGGCCGGTTTCATCCTGCGCACCCCAACCGACGCGGCGGCCTTGAGCCTGCCGGTCAAGGAGCAGGGCTGGACCTGCATCTACGCCTTCGATGGCGGTACCGGGCCGGAGCGCAAGTGGTACGGCTGCGGCTTCTTCGACAGCCGCGAGCCACCGCGTGCGGCCCAGGGTGCGATGAACAACCGTAACTCCGCCCTGGCCTACGGCACCTGCGCGGAAGCCGGAGTGAGCACCGCCCAGCAATGGACCCAGAAATACACCGGGATGATGAAGGGACCGATCCAATATAGTCAGTGCTCTTGGAACGCGGAAAAACCTGACGACTGGAACGCCATGATCCGGGTCCACGAGTCCCGGCCAAACACCACCCACAAGGACCCCTTCGCCTTCAGTGCCCAGGTCAACGAGTTCATGTTGAAGAATGCCTCGGCGACCAACGACGGCAGCGAAAACATGAAGTACATCGATGCCTTCATCTACAACGTCAACAGCACGCAGAACTTCGCCACCCGCGGTGATCAGGCGCCACCGAAACCGGAGGACGGCCTGAACAGCGCGCGCAACTTCCAGAAGAAACTCCAGGCCCAGGGCTACAGCGTGCCGATCCTGCGGCTGGACTTCACCAAGCCTGCGGAGCAGCGTTTCAACTATGTCGCCGCCGACCAGGCGATAGACCTGACGGTTGCCGGTGGTGCACAGCCAACGCCGGTGAAACCAGCGCCCAGCTACATCGCTGCGGCCACCTGGGTCGAGCGTTACGATCCGGGCAGCAAGAAAAACGAATGGAGCCTCAATGTCACGCCCACAGCCCGGGGCAAGGCGATCCAGGCCAGCGACCAGGACGCCTTGTACAAGGAACTGTTCGAGCTGCGTGGGGCCGATAGCCAGTGGCGCGACAACGAGAAATCACCGGGCAGCATGCGCCAGCAACTGAGCTGTCTGGTGCAGAATTATCCGGCCAAGACCGAATGGAACCTGGAACCGTTTCGCCCCAATGTCACCCCCCAGGAAGCGGCCAGGGCCGGTTGCAATCCGCTGCCGCTCCAGGCACCGCAATACATCGCGTCTGCCGATTGGGTCAAGCGTTACGACCCCGGCACCCGCAAGGACGAATGGACCTTGAGCGTGGTGCCCACAGCGGCTGGTCGCGCCGTACCCAACGAGCAGGCCGGGGCTTTGTACAACCAGCTGTTCGCCCTCAAGGGCGCGGATAGCAACTGGCGCGACAATGAAAATTCCGCCGGCAGCATGCGCCAGCAATTGAGCTGTGTACTGGTCAACTACCGCAGCAAGACGCCCTGGAATCTCGAGCCTTTCAGGCCTGCGTTATCGGACAGCGAGACCCGGGCCGCAGGTTGCAACCCAGTCCCCCGTTGAATGGCCTGAGTGCTGTGGCGCCCTCGCCCGAGGGCGCTGCCGTTGTCTGCGCAAGGTCGCGCAAGTCGTCGGCGAAAGAGGCCGGCGCGTGCAGCGAACCATTGTGTTTTTTGTATCACCGGCATGGACGCCCCGCGCCGGCTATCGGCTCCAACCACAAGGAAGTAGCGTCATGAAAAAACGTCTGAACAGGATCACTCCATTACTCATATTTCCGTTGCTCTTGCAAACGACATTGGCCAACGCCGAATCATGCGAGGAGACGCTGAAACGGGTTGAAACGTTGTACAACAACACAGTCGATAGTTGCAGGCAGGATCCGGCGTCGGACTGTTCGGGATTGTTGGTCAGGGGCACTCACCGAGCCAACCCGGCGAAGGGGGAGAAATGGGATGTATGGAATCCAAGCCCGAAAGCCAAAGAGCTGGGTACTTTTGCCGCATCCTGGATGCGTGCCGATGGCATCAGCTATGAAGATCCTGGCATGAGTACTCAGAACGGCTACCTCATTACTCCGATAGATCAAGTACGCGAGCCAGAGACTCCGGTGCATGTCTACTGTGCGTTTCCTAACGACGCCTGGACCGATTTTCGAGATGACCGAGGCTGTGGCAACAATAAGAACACCAGCCAGACAGAGGCAGTATGCCAAGCCATGGCGCCGCCTATCACTAGCGCTAACACCTGGGTCGCGCATTTCACCAGGTTCAACAACGACAGGAAGCAGGACCAGTTGCAATGTGGCTTCAATATGCGCAATCCCATGAGCAGCAAGGATCGGGTAGACGCTTTTCGAAACTTTATGGGGGCTCGGCAAGTCATCAACACCCGTGAGTTTCAAACCCAGACAGAATTCCGCTTGGGTAACCCGAAAGATGACGAACTACCGATTCTGGCGTTTTTCTACAGCGATGAACGTGGTTTGAATGATGCCTTGGCCAATCAGCAGGACTATAAAAACAAGACAGGAAAGGATCGCAACGTCATCAAGATTGATTTTCCAAGAACGCCGGTTAGCAAGGCCACCTTCTCGTGCGCCAGAACCACGCCTCCACCCACGCAACAATTTTGTGACAAGTACATCGAGTCAAGCACCTGGTTACGACGCGACGATCCGAAACTCGGGCCTGACACTTGGTCACTTGAGGTAGTGCCCACCGCTTGCGGCCGCGCTATCAAGGACGATCAGACCGACAGAATGTTTGCCGAGTTGTACAACAAGCACAAAAACGATGAGCAATGGAGGCAATACAGCGTCAATGGTGGGTCAATCCGCCGGCAAATGGTTTGTCATCTGGCGGCAACCTTCAACGGCAAGCCTGTCAGGAACAAGCCCGAGTGGAACCTCGAACCGAAGCGGCCATACGTCGACCAGGCCAAGGCCATAGCGCAACACTGTAATCCTTACTGAGGCTTTTGAGCGGCAAAACCCGATCTGCCGATACCCCAGGTATCGGCAGGTTGCATTTTTTACACCAGCATTTGTCCTATCCTTTCACTACCCAACAACTCCGGACATCGAAATGCCCGCCCCCGAATCCACCCTCCTCCAGAGCTGGCACCACAACGCCCAATCCTGGATCGAGGCCATCCGCACCGGCACCATCGAAAGCCGCCTCAAGGTCACCGACCAGGCAATCCTGCTGGCGGTATTAGGCCGCCAACCCGAGCGCGTGCTCGACCTGGGCTGCGGCGAGGGCTGGCTGTTGCGTGCGCTGGCTGAACGGGCCATCACGGCGGTCGGTGTGGATGGCGATGCGACGCTGGTCGACGCGGCGCGGTCGGCGGGCTCTTCGCGGGTGCATTTGGCGAGCTATGAAGAGTTGGTGGAGGCGAAGGTGGACATCGGCAGCAACTACGACCTGATCTGCGCCAACTTCGCCCTGTTGCACCAGGACATCATCCCTCTGCTCGCCGCCATGAACGCCCTGCTCGCCCCTGGCGGCGCGCTGGTGATCCAGACACTGCATCCGTGGACCGCGGCGGCGGGTGACTATCAGGATGGTTGGCGGGAAGAGACCTTCACTGGGTTCAAGGGACAGTGGCAACCCATGCCGTGGTACTTCCGCACTTTGTCCAGTTGGCTCAATGCTCTGGACATGGCCGGTTTTCAGCTGGCCGGCCTGCAGGAGCCGCAACACCCGCAAAGCCCTGTGCCGCAATCGTTGCTGTTAGTGGCTGAGCAAAACCCGCCCACTACCGCGAAAGCACTCGCGGCAGCGGGTGCTGACTGACAGGTGGAACTCACGCCCCGTCGGGATAGTTGCTTTTCGATTAAAGGTGGAAGACTTGCAAAGATGGAATCATGTCGATCAATACTGATAAGTTGCCTGCACTGAAATTCCATGCGCACTACCATAATACAAGAGGGGCCTTTTCGCACCCTGCCCGAGGTCTGAGCCTCGGACATGCGAATACCGTATGTATCACAAGAATGGCAGCGTCTATAAAGATTCTGCTGTCTGGATAAGCGAATTCAACACCAGCTTTATTTCAGCGGCCGGATCTTTATGCCCTTGCAGTATCAAACCTTCCGACAAAGCGGTGAAGGTTCTTGCAAGAGCGGCGTACGCCAGAGGAGGCTTCTTGCCTGCATGATTAAATATAATGGTAATCAGCTTACCCAAGGCCTCACTATTTTCCTGATGCAGATCGTAATAATGCTTTGAAAACTCTTCATTGCGCAAGGCAATCAGTTGCAGTTCAGCATCAAGAATCGCACAACTGGTATTATTTTTAAGCGTATCAATATATGCATTTAATCCATAGGCCAACTCTTCCGACGAGTACCCCGAAGACAGGGTAGTACTCAATCGATCGATTTCAACCCTCTTGAATCTCTGAGTCAATTGCAGAAGCAAGTCAGACTTACTTGAAAAGTTTGAAAAAAAAGCGCCCTTCGAAAAACCGGCCTCCTCGGAAATAGCATTGACACTGGCAGCGTGAAAACCTTTTGTCACCATAAGCTCAGTGGCAGTGTCGAATAATTTATCTCTCGTTACTTGCTGACTTTCTTCTCGACCTAATCTCTTTTTAATCACACCTTCGGCTCCTTTGGCCAAATAAAAAACCCATTTGTAACTGGATGCAACAGATCTGCTACTCACTGCGCAAAATCTGTTTTAACTATCATATCTTATACTACGCCTTCTAAATCACTTCACCTTTAAACTTTTAAGGAGTGCCATGTAAATGCCATGTACCAGGCCGGCGGGAGGGAGACCCAAGATAGGCTGGAATTCAGACTGACGCGTGCTTCCCCCCTGCCCGATCGAATCAGCGAGGCTGGGTTTGTTGATGGATGCCGGCTGTCTACAACCCTCTAAACTGTGGGTTTTTCGGGCATTCAGGGACGTCGACCGTGTGATGCTCATGAAATACCGCTTGATTTTCAGATACCGGATGGTTTTTACTTGCCGCCATTGATGTAACCAATGCCAGATCAAAGCATCGAGCCCGGTGACATCAATCAATGCAGCAGATACCTCACAGGAGCTGGATTTTAATGGAATATGCCTTCGTTACAGGCGCTACTGGCCTGCTCGGCAATAATGTGGTTCATGCGCTTTTAAAACGAAATATCAAAGTAAAAGCGCTGGTTCGTTCCGTAGAAAAAGCCAAGAAGCAGTTCGGCAATCTGCCTGTCGAATTTGTCGAAGGCGACATGCTCAATGTCGACGCCTTCAGCCATGCCTTGCAAGGCTGTGATGCCTTGTTTCATACAGCCGCCTATTTCCGCGATAGTTACAAAGGCGGAAAGCACTGGCAGAAACTGTATGACACTAATGTGACTGGAACCGAACGATTATTGCAAGCCGCTTATACCGCCGGCATTCGTCGCGCAGTCCACACCTCCTCCATTGCGGTTTTGAAGGGCGATAAAGATCAAGTAATCGATGAAACAATGTCTCGCAGTGAATTGGAGGCTGACGATTACTACTTGAGTAAAATATTGTCCGAGCAGAAAGTTCAGGAGTTTTTGTCGCAACACCCGGACATGTTCGTCGCCATGGTATTACCCGGCTGGATGTTTGGCCCCGGGGATATCGGCCCCACCTCATCAGGACAGTTCTTGCTCGACTTTGTCGGAAAGAAGTTACCTGGCGTATTACCTGGGAGTTTTTCCGTTGTAGACGCCAGGGATGTGGCGGAACATCAACTCGCGGCAATCACACACGGCAGATCCGGAGAACGTTATCTGGCAGCCGGCAATCATATGGACATGAAAAGCATTTTCCAGGCACTGTCCAGTGTCAGCGGCGTAAAAGCGCCGGAGCGCAAAGTACCACTGTTCATGTTGCGTATAATTGCGTTGATCTATGAAGGTTATTACCGAATTACAAAAAAACCGGTACTCATCAGCACCTCCACTGTCAAACTAATGGAGCAAGAACAAGGGCGCACCCATTTCAGCCATAACAAAAGCTCAAAGGAATTGAAATGTAAGTTCCGCCCCGTAGCTGAAACACTGACCGATACCCTGGACTGGTATCGAAAAAATAATTACACAAATGCTTAATTGAAACAATTCATCTATAGCCTGCCTCTGTAGTACTTTTTTGTCGGACCATAAATTCAAGGATTGAGAGAGGTTGGTAAATGAAAAGCCTTTCATATAAAGAAGGTTTTCTGCATCGGTTCGTCGGTTTTTCAAAGTCTTTCCCCGACCACATTGCTATCAGGAATCTGGACGAGGAAGAAGACACTGTTACTTACCGTGAATTGCGAACCAAGGCTGAAGAGTGCAAGGGAGCCCTCAGCGCATTAGATGTATTGCCGGGTGACAAAGTAGCGCTTGTTCTACCCAACGGGGTGGAATTCATCGCTTACTATCTGGCGATCATCGGGAGTGGTGCGATTCCGGTCATCCTCAACTACAAACTGACCCCATTCGAAATGACCAGTGTCATCAGCATCGCCAGGCCGACGCTGGTCATCACGACCGAAACGTTGTTCGAGCAACATAGCGAGACATTTCAGGCTGCCTACGGCGTTCGTCACTCCTTGGTGCTGAACGCCGCAAGCGAGCCGTCATCGCTCCTGCCCGACAATGCAACGGCTGTCTCTCGGCTTCCCCGACAGGCCGAGCCCTTGTTATTGCCGGAGGGCAATCCGATCGTCTCGGTACAGTTCACTTATCGGGGCATCGGTAAACCTCTGGCCGTTTCTCACCGCTACCTTGACCTGACGCAATCGAGCGATGGGCTGCATGAGCAGTTTCATCTTCAAGGCGTCGGGTCCGTGCATCTGGTGACGCTGCCGTTGTATGCCATTTTCGGACTGTCCGTGATGATGGTTTTTCCATTGAGCGTGGGCGCCACCCTGTTAATGACCAACACCCTGCTCAATAGGGATCTGGCGGAAGTCTTGTCTGAGCATAAGGTCACCTTTGCCTGCCTGGTGCCCGACGTCATTCGCTACTTCAATACGCGACTGGCCAAACGCAAAGGCGCGCTTTTGCCAATGCACCCTCAACTGATGATTTATTCGGGTGGCAGCCATCTTCCGGCAGACGAAGCCGAGAAGCTGGGAAGGCTGCTGGGGTGCAATCCGGTGCTGCAAGGCTATGGATTGACCGAGAGCATGCCGGTGATTGTCCAGAGCTCGATTGGCAAGGTCCATCGCGGCGCCATGGGACAACCGATTAGTGGCGTAGAACTGCGGGTCGTCGATGCCGAGGGGCGCAATGTCGCACCTGGACGTATCGGCGAACTGCTGATACGCGGCTCGATGGTGATTGACGGCTATAACGATGCGGAGGACGCCAACGCCCGGTTCTTCCGTGATGGTTGGTTACACACGGGTGATCTGGTCTGGCGGGACGACGATGGACATGTGTTCTTCTACTGCCAACGCCTGAGAATCTCGAAGATCAAAGCGCAAATGGTCGACCTGACAGAAATCGAATCCATTGCCCTGAAGCATCCGGATGTGGCGCGCGCGAAAGCTTACATCGTCCCGGACAACAAGGAGGTCAACGTACTGCACCTGTGCGTTGAAGGGAGTGGCGACCTGACCCAGAGCGCTATTTCTACCCTGCTTTCGCGCTTTCTCTCGGGCTTCAAGTTGCCCAAAACCATCGAGATCATCTCTCTCAAGGAAGAGATTCATGCAAGTTAATGCCACAAAACCGGTACTGGCCGTTTTCGACTTTGACGGCACATTGACCGACCGACACACGTTCTGGCGCTACATGCGTTTTATCGTGGGAACCAAATCGTTCTGGCTCAGGATCATTCCCCTGTTGCCCAAAATGCTTAGTGTGATCCTTGGCATCACGCCGTTGATGCAAGCCCGACTGGCGTTCATCGCCTGTTATCTGGGTGGTCTGTCAGTTGAGCAAGAGCGCGAACATGCCAAGTACTTCATTACCGAGCAGCTACCACTCTGGCTCAGGCCCGAAGCCCTGCGCCGGCTGCAATGGCATCAATCCATGGGACATATCACTGCGCTGGTCAGCAACTCGCCGGAGAACTACCTGATCCCCTGGGGCCAGGCAGCGGGTTTTGACTATGTTTGCGGCACCCGCCTGGCGACTGCAAAGAACAAACTGACGGGCGGGATATCCGGAACCAACTGTGTTGAGAGAGAGAAAGTTACACGGCTCAAAGGGTGCCTGAGCAACCTTGATGACTTTTACATTTATGCCTACGGGGATTCATCAGGTGACGATGCCCTGCTCAGCATTGCCAACTCTCCCTTCTATAGAAACTGGTACTAACAGATGAACACTCTGAGCACTTTGGCCCCCAAGCACTTCAGGCAACCCGGTAACACCCCGACAGTCATGATCGTAGGCGCCGGCCCTATTGGCCTGTCCCTGGCGATCATGCTGAAAAAGTGGGGCGTCTCTTTTCGCATTATTGAAAAGAATGCCGGTCCCTCGACCGCTACCAAAGCGATGGCCATCCATTCCAGAACCCTGGAAATTTTTCGAGATCTGGGTGTTGCCGATCAAGCCATCAGCGACGGGTTCACGATCAACCAGTTTTCGGTGCAGTCGAACGCCAAACGGGTACTGAACTACAACTTCTCCTACCTGGACGCCACCTATCCCCTGCTTCTCAGCCTGCCACAGCCGCAAACAGAGAAAATTCTGCTTGAGCGACTGAACCAGTTGGGCGCAGATGTTGAGTGGAATACCGAGCTGGTCGATATAGAAAACCAGCCGGGATCCGTGCGCATGACGCTTCATCATGCGGACGGCAGCGACGAATCCTTTTCCAGTCGCTGGGTGGTCGCGTGCGACGGGGCTCGCAGCAACATCAGAAAACGTCTTGATATGACCTTCGAAGGATCATCCTACGACCGGTTCTTCATGCTCGCCGATGCCGATATCGAGTGGTCTGGAAGCAAGGATGAGGGGGCTTTCTTCCTCGGTGCACAGGACGGTTATGTGGCAGTCGCGCCAATCAGCGCCCAATCCCGTTATCGACTTTTCATCGAGATGCCCTACAACCTGCCGCCAGAAGGTGAGCGCCCGTCCTTGAGCCTGGAGAACTTTCAGCGATTGTGCGAAGGGCGCGGGCAAAAGATGACGCTGTCCAATATTTCATCGACCACCATCGCCTCTTTTCAACATCGTCGCGTGCAGTCGCTGCAGCAAGGCTCTGTGTTTCTGGTGGGTGATTCGGCGCATATCGGTAGCCCGATCGGTGGGCAATGGATGAACCTGGGGGTTTCCGAGGCCTATAACCTGGCGTGGAAAATGGCTTATGTCGATCAGGGCCTGGCGGATCAGTCATTGCTGGAGAGCTACAACGAAGAGCGCTACCCGGTTGCTTTGGAAGTCGAGAACACGGCACACCGGCTGACCGGACTGATAACCGTCAAGCAACGCGCCCTCGTTTGGCTGCGCGACAATGTTCTGCCGCTGCTGAGCAACCGGCGCAAGGTTCAGCGCAAGCTGCCCTCGATGATTTCCGGTCATCAGTACCACTACGGCAAAAGCGATTACATTCAAGAATCGCTGACGAAGAAGCAGCGCAAGAATTGGGACAAAAAAGGCAAAAAACCCGAATTCCAGACAGCTGCGCCTCGCGCAGGTCAACTGGCCCCCGATGTCGAATTGTGGCAACTGCAAGGCTTGCCGCCAAAACGCTTGATCGACTTGTTCCACGGAACGTTCACGCTGTTGATTTTTAGCGCAGCCGATCAGTTTTCTCCTTTATTACCGGGCTATTACACGCTGGCCGAGTCGGTGGAGAAGGACTACCCGGGCATCAAGGCTTATTGCGTTATTGATGCCCTGAATAGCACCGAGTTGCCTTCCTGGCACTCGACGTTGCTGGACCCCGATTGGCGGTTGCACAAGCGTTACCATGCCAAAGAGGGCACGTTGATGCTGATTCGTCCTGACGGCTACATCGCTTTCCAGGGGGCTGATGCAATGACGCTCTTCACTTATCTGAACGTAAGATCCGGGCTGCTCAAGGGCGCCAGAAAAACAACATCCTCCGAGATCGACGCAGTGCAACTCCAACTATAAGTCTCTCTATGACTACTGCCAGTTTGGTTCATTGATTCGCACAAGGCCCACCCGTGGGCCATGACTTTTGATTTCTTACTTATAGAAAACTTATACCGACTTTGGTTAGGAGACCTCATGCGCGTCCAACTCAATGATGTTGTGCAGGAATTCATCGTGTCCAATGGAAAAATAGCTCATAGCTATTTCTCTCTTTCAGAAAAGATCATTGATTCACTTTGCGAATCCAATGTAGCAAAAGAATCAATATTGATGCGTGTGCTGGAGCAGGCCGAATCCGTCACCGCGCATTACTTCAATGCTCATCAACAAGTCCTTGAGGGCGTTTATGCCCATGGGATTGAAGCTCCCGCCGCCAAGAACCTTCCGGTGCTGGAGCCCGTACACTCGAACTCGGTAATACTGGCATCGGCACCTGTTGCGGAACAAACGCCTGCACTCAGCTACGGGCAATGGTTGCGCACCGAAATAAGCTCGGTCACCGGATTCAAAAAAGAACAAATCGACTTCGATCAAAGTTTCGAGAGTCTGGGTATCGACTCGCTGGGGTTGGTCGATATTTTCGAATCCCTGGGCCAGCACTTTCCGGAAAAGAAAGAGCTTACCTCGCTACTCTTTGATGCTCCCACCCCTACCGCCTTGCTGGCACGGCTTGAAGCCAATCCGAAGGCGCTTGCCGTGGATGTCGAAGCCTGGGTACTTGAACAACTGGCGAATATCACCGGTTTTACGGTTGACCAGATCGACCAAAAACAAAGCTATGAAAGCCTGGGCCTGGACTCCCTGGTGCAGCTGGACTTCCTGGAATCGGTCGTCGCATTGTGGCCGCAACTCAAGGCCAACAGCACTGAGCTGGTCAACGCCAAGTTCCCGCAGGAAACAATCGCCCTGATTAAAACCGCCCTGGCCAGCCCCGAGTCGGTATCAACACGCTCCACCGAAGTCCAATCACCTGCCACAACGGACTCCCAAGGGCAAATAAGCAATCTGCTTTTCAACACCCTGTCACCCCTGATCCCGGACGCGCCACAGTCGATCGACATTGAGACGCCCTTTGCGCAGTTGGGGCTAAACGGTTTTGCCCGAGAAGCACTCTGCCAATCAATGGCGCAACAGTGTTCTGCCAGCGAGTTTGCCGGTGAAGCGCTAATGTCGCGGCGTACGCCGCAGGACGCCTTGTCGCTTCTGACAAGACTGAGCTGATGCACTGAGCCACTGCAAAAAAATGGCATGGAATCCGGGTGATCGAACAGATCACCCAGCATTTTGGCAATCAGGAGATTGGGTATGAGTGGCGCGGTAACAACAGAAGGCGATTTTTGCTTCAGCGCAATGGCTGGCGAGTTTCCAGGAGCGCCGTCAACAGATGCGCTTTGGCACTTGCTCTCGCAAGGGCAGATAGCGCCTGTCCAGTCGATGTTGACACGCTGGGAACTGAATAAAGCGTCGATATACTCGGCGAAGGCAGGAGAAAAGGATCGCGTTTACCTGGACAGTGCTTTTTGCCTGACCGATGACGTATCAACCCCGTCACGGCATGAAGGACGACAGGTCGCCATCGGCAAGAAAGTACTCCAGACGCTCCTCACCCAGCTTGCCGGACAAGGCTCGGCGCTGATCAAGGAACGCACCGCATTGGTGGTCGCGACGTCCTGGAGTGACGAGAGTTATTTCGTCACAGGAATGTCCGGAAAAACCAATGCCCCGCAGGGCTATACACCGGGTGAACAAGTCGCTGAACTGGCGGCGGCTTTTGCCTTGGGTGGTCCGGCGTTATCAGTGGATACCGCCTGCAGTTCGTTCCCCTATGCAATCGATATGGCCCAGGCCCTGGTCAACAGTGGACAGGCGGATAACGCGATTGTCATGGCATTGAACACCGTGCTGCCGCCGGCGCTGTTTCTGGGATTCTCGCAGTTGACCGCCTTTTCCGCCCGGGCCCGAATGCAGGCGTTCGGCCAGGACGCTGACGGTATTGTGCCAGGCGAATGTGCGGTCGCCTTTCTGGTCGAACCCGTCTCGCAGGCCCTGATTGCGCAGCGCCGCCCGTTGGGCGTTTTACGGGCATTGGGGCTTTCCGCCGATGGCGCCGAAGGCTCAGTGTTTGCGCCTGGCAAACAGGCCCAGTACACGGCTTATCAGCGTGCCTATGTCGGTCTTGATCCCAACGACGTGGACTACATCGAGACCCATGGCACCGGAACACCGCTGGGTGATGCGACAGAGCTGGGCTCGTTGAACAGCTTCTTCGCCCCCCATCGCACAGACGGCAAAAAAATCACCATCGGTTCGATCAAGTCCGTCATTGGTCACCCCCTGGCCGCCGCCGGCGGCGCTTCGCTCGCCAAAGCGTTGATGATCTTGCGTCATAAAGGTATTCCACCTCAGCCCGACTACCGTCCCAGCACAAAAGTCGACGAGACCTGCCTGCAGTTGGCCACAGAGCAGATACAGCCCCTCGCTGATCGTCAGTCGGCGATCCGGGTAGGCATCTCCAGCTTTGGTTTTGGCGGCGCCAATGCGCATCTGGTGGTGGATGAATACATTCCCGACAACCACCCCGCCGCCCCCATGGCCATTCCTCATCCCGGCGTGCTGAGGCTGGACCTTGCCATTGTCGAGGCTGAAGCGGCGATCGGCAGTCACAGCTCATTGCAATCATTCAAGCAGCAGCTCAATCAGCCAGCAGCACCCTCAGTCATTTTTCCTTATGGGCGCTTCGTTGATTACACCCCTGCTCCCGCTCAGCCCTTACTGGGAAAATTCCTGGCGCAGGATCGCGTCATTGATATCGACGGTTTCGGTATGGGTCCAAAACCTCTGGCCCATGTCGATCCGTTCAAGCTGTTGATCACCGATCGCGTCAACCATTTACTGCGACGCCTGCCCGGTGTGGCCGGCTCACCCGGCACGGCGATGGTCATGTGCTGCAACATGGGTGGGGAACGCTTCAGCAATGCGTATAGCAGCGCTCACAACTACTACGCCGGGGCTCAAGGCATGCCACCGGGCGTGGAGGTATCGGACGTGGCAACCATGTTGCCAAATATGTTGTCCGGCTATCCGGCGCAGATTTTTGACTTCAGGGGTTTCCATCAAACACTGGTCGGCACTCCGGGAGTGTTCTGGCAAACCTTGCTGGCATCCCGGCAATGGTTCAAGGAGGGCATCACCACTCTCTTGCTCGGTGCGGGGCGCTTTATCAGCGGTGAAATCGAGATCGAACGCGCCCGGCATTCCGCAACCACGCAAGGTGAAGGACTGGGGCTGATTGCGCTGCGTCCTTATCAACCGGACTCCAGCGACAAACCTTTGCTGGTGATCCGCGCAGCGGTCCTCGCCCATGCCGCGAACTCGCTTGAAGAGGCTTGCCAACTGCTGGGCAAAGAGCGCAGTCAATTGCAGAATATTGAAGTCTGCGAGCTGCAGCCTGATACGACTCCTGCAAGCGGATCACTGCAAGAGATGACCGGCTTCCTGGCTGAAGCCACTGGCATTGAAACCCTGCTGGCGGTGATGTTGAGCAAATCGGCTCACACGGTGATCGAGGTTCGCCAAGCCGGTAAGGCAGTGATGTGGCTATTGACCGAAAAGCTTCAGGAATGGAGTCCGACGGCGGCCGAACCCGCCCCTGCCATCAAGCATCCTTTCACGTTGCGATTTGCTCACTCGGCCCCCCACGATCTGCAGCAGGTCAACCCGCCTGCCCGCCCTGTCAGCCTTGTCCGCGAGCCGCAACACGACGGCGTCGACGTGTTGCAACTCAGCGACATGCTGACCAACACCCTGCTCTCAGGGCTGCGTGTCAGAGTTCGCGCCATGGAGGGCCTGTTCGCCCTGCACCGTGGTGCTGAAACCCAGCGCCCGGCGCACTGGCAACGTTGCCCGGAAAACATCGTGATCGCCAACGTCCAGCGCAGCCCTCAGTCACTGCACGCCCAACTCGTGGTGAATGAAGCGCACCCCTATTTCTTCGATCACCCGCTTGATCACATCCCCGGCATTTTATTGCTTGAGGGTGTGTTGCAACTGATTGAACTCGCCATGCCCCCACTGAGTGGACGAGCCGCCTATGTCAAAACCCTGACTATCAAGTTCCAGCAATACGTACAAAAACAGGGTGTGATTGATCTGCATGTAGAACAAGGCAAAGACCCCCAGGTATTCAATGCGAAGGTCATGCAGGCCGGAAAGCTGATGTGCACCTGCATCCTTGGGATGGCCTACAGCTCGGCATTCGAGACATCGCCCGCCGGCGAGTTCACGGCCACTCGTTGCCGCGACAAGGCCTTGCTGCACAAGGCCAGAGACGAAAACGTCATCGTCAGCGACATGAGCGGGGTCGCTCAGGGCTTGAGCGTGGACACACTGAAACTGCCGGATGAACACTTCTTCCAGGAGGGCGACCCCGAGCACTATTCGATGGTGTATTTCCTCGAAGTTGCGCGCCAGTGCTACATGCAGATTGCCCACAGCTATCTGCGGATTCCACTCAACACCCCGATGAACCTGCTGGCCTTGAGTTTCACCCTGGATCGGCCAATCCCCAGGAACAGTCCGCTGTCATTGGCACCGCAAGCCGGTTTTGACGCCCAGGATCAGCCGTTCAAAACCAACCGCATCTATATCGACCTGTTCAACCGGGGCGAAAAAATCGGACAAGCCAGTATTACCGCTCAAGTGCTGAGTCAATCCGCGCCCGCCGCTTGAAGCTTAAATTGATTTCACTCCTCAGCATGACCCTGCCCCCAAACAACCAAGGTGTCGCCGTGAACGATGTCAAAGTGCAAGTCATAGTCAAATCGCCGCCTTCTGAAATATGGAAGATCTGGAGCAATTTTTCAGAAGCGCCGTTATGGGATACCGACGTCCGCCATTGTGAACTCAATGGCCCGTTTCAACCGGGAACCCGAGGTAAATGCGTCCTCAAAAACGGCCTGAACATGCCGCTGAAACTGGAAACGGTGAGCGTGCATGAAAGCTATCGGAATACGGCAAAACTGCTTTGGATCGACCTCGAATTCGATCACCAGATGCGCAGACTTTCGCCGAATGAAACCCAGGTCATCCATAGCGCGAAGATCTCCGGCCCCTTGAGTTTTTTATACCGCGGGCTGCTACGCAAAATGCTGACCGCGGCAATGACCACCGCACTGGCCAACCTGAGCACTTTGGCTGAACAACGAGCGAATGCAGTCGGCACCCCAAGGCTCGAAAAACCCGGCAAGCATTTGCACCGCGCATGAAATATCCCGGGAGGGAGCGCGTTGAACGCTCGCTCCCGAACACGCTTCGCTTACTCATCGATAACGGCACACTTCGGACCGAGCATGAACCTACTAAAAAAACCTCAGTATCTCGTGATGGGCGTCATTGGCATGGGCCTTATCGCTCCAGCGTCCAGTTCCGCCGACACGCTCGGCCCCTACATCAGTGTCATGGGCGGCCTGAACTGGGTTGCTGCGCAGGACCTTAACCAGAACAACCTCGATTTTGTCGAGATGGAGTTCAACCAACCGCTAGACTCCGGCTACGCCACCGGACTGGCATTGGGCTGGCGGTTTCCCGTCGGGCTCAGACCTGAAGTGGAACTCAGCTACCGCAAAAATACCCTGACCCAGTTCAATAACCGGGTCTACGAAGGCGGCGGGAGCATCGACGGCAAAGGCGAAGAGGAAGCCACCAGCCTGATGGCCAATCTCTGGTATGACGTCTTGAACCTGCCAGCCCCCTTCAGTCGGTTCACCCCCTACATTGGCGGCGGCCTGGGCTACACCACCCTGACGGTCAGTGGTCTGGAAGCCGGCGGGGTCCAGTTCGGCGGCACTCATCGCGACACCGTATCGGCCTATCAACTCGGAGCCGGGGTAGGTTTCGAGCTTACCGAGCAATGGTCGATGTCCCTGGATTACCGATACATCAAGACGCGCGAAGCGCACTTCGGTGACATTCAAGGCCTGCCCCAAGGCGATGTGCGCACTGACTACAGCGCACAGTCATTGATGCTCGGCCTGAAGTATTGGTTCTAAGCAGTTAAACCGATCGGCGCCTTGCACTGGTGAGGCGTCGCTACGACAAGCCGGTGAAAAATTTCGATGCGGGGCCTCACTGTCGACTGCCATTTTGCGAGCCCCGATCCGAGTCGCACAACAGTCCCTGAGATCTCCCGCCCTGTTCCAACCACGACCGCAAGGTTACGAGGTCGTCCAAGGTCAGCGAACGCTCATCGACCTAGGCAAGGTGCCGGGAATAGAACGGCGAAGAACGCTTCACGTGGCCGATCACTTCCCGCAATTGTTCCTGGTGCCATGCAGTCAGCGCGGTGTCGCTGAGGACATCAGTCCAATAGGCATGACGAGTCGGATCGGACCGCGTCTTGAATGTCTCTAAATGCTCTTTCATTTCAGCCGCACAGGTTTGATGGGTTACTGGAACTCAACGGCCGCCACGTTAGTGACAGAAGTTACAAATACCCAGCTACGGTATTCCGCAGCTGTGCGCGCCCGAGTTTCTTGTTAAAAGCACGCGCGATTACATATGCGCAGGAATAGTTTTCCGTCCCGTCGACATTAAAGAATGAATGAAAGATTAATATCCGCACAGCAGTTGACAGCCTTGGGGGGCACTGGTAATTTCGCTGCACTGCCGATCATTCCCCGCAGTACTTAGCCAAGACTGGGATGTCTAAAATGTACTATCACCTTTCTGCTATCAGTTCCTCCCACAGCTATCCCGACAGCTGTTCCCGGGCCATTCTGGCCATTTTTAAAAGCAATATCTGGCGTCGCTAATCAAGCGAAGACCGGAGCCTGTCTGCTGCCTGCCAGCAACGTCCTGATCATTCATCCATGAAATCGAAGGCGCTCGCGCCTTGTGCCCTGCACATCGCTTGACTGCAATCCGTTGCAAGTCTTGTATTGCGCGCGGCATGAAAAGCGTCCGTCTCGAATACTCAGGATATCCGTCAACACGTATTTAAAGTGCCTGCGTACTTTATATTCCCGTGGCGCTCTCTTAATGGAACGCCTGAATCGTTGCACCTTGAAAATGGTATTAACCGTGAATAACAATTTAATTTGCGTGAATGTTCTTCGCCGTGAGGAACATCGATCTACGGATGCACTTGGCATATATGCAAATGCACTGGCACAACTGGGTCGCGAGTCTGTCTTTATTCTTGAATCACTTTCCGGTCCAAGCCGTGATCGCAGGGCGACGATCATCGGGCTCGACCCCCTTTTCGAAGTTTGCATCGATGAGGGCCAGGCACAATTGCGAGGGTGCCCTGCGCTTTGTGACCATTTGTCCGTCAGCCTGACACAACTGGGCGTGCAGATAGATCATGAGTACAAAATCCATCTACCGGACAGCGAGGCCGCGTGGAGCCTGCTCAGGGCTATTCAGGCTATGTTCCAGCCTGCGCCTGATGCCCCTTGCAGCCTGGCGTTCTTTGGCTATTTCTCCTACGACTGTGTTCGCCTGATTGAGCGGCTACCCGATCTGGCCGAACAGACCTATAGCTACCCACTCATCGCCCTTTCGGTCTATCAGACACTGGTTTATTTCCACAGCAATGGCGTTGTCGAAACCCTGATCAACAACCACCCCCTGTGGGCGCGCCGTACCTTGGAGGATTACCCTTTCCTGGCCACAACCCCAGCGTCCGAGGCGTTGGATCTGCCACCGTATCCAGAGACATTCGAGGAAATCCGCACGGTCAACCCGGAGCAATTCTTCGAACGTGTCGAAGTAGCGATGGAGCACATCCGCGCTGGCGACGTCTATCAGATCCAGCTGGGCCATGAGATTCGCATCCGCTCGAAGGTTTCGCCGTTCGATGTGTACCAGAACCTGCGACTTCGCAACCCCTCTCCTTACATGTACCTGGCCCATGTGGGCGGTATCGACCTGATCGGTGCCAGTCCTGAGCTGTTCGTCAGGATCAAGGACGATTTGATAGAGATGCGTCCGATCGCCGGTACTGTCGGCAAGAAGCCCGGCGTCGATCCCACCCAGTTGGTCCTGGAGTTGACCCGCTCGGAGAAGGAACGCGCCGAGCACCTGATGCTGATCGACCTGTGTCGCAATGATATCGGTCGCGTATGCCAGGCCGGCTCGCTGGAAGTCGATGAGTTCATGTTGGTGGAGGAGTACTCGCACCTCTATCACATGGTGTCGAACGTTCGCGGCCTGCTCCGCCCCGGCCTGGATGCCTATGACGTGATCAAGGCCTCGTTCCCCGCTGGAACCATGTCCGGCGCTCCCAAGGTAAGAGCGATGGAGCTGATCGAGGGGATGGAGAGCAACCGCCGGGGTATCTACGCCGGAGCCTTGGGCTTGGTGGGTTTCGATGGCAGCGTCAATACCGCCTTGTGCATACGCTCAACGGTCTTCGACGAGGGTACCTACCACTTGCGGGCATCCGCCGGGGTGGTCGCCGACTCGGTACCCGAGATGGAGTGGAAAGAGACGTTGTACAAGATGGGTTCTGTATACCGCGCGGTGACCGGCAAGGAGATCGGACTGTGAAAGTATTCCTGATCGATGCCTACGACAGCTTCGTCTTTATCATCAGCCAGTACCTGGAACAACTGGGGCTGGAAACTCGCGTCGAACGTCACGACGTGCCGGACCTCATCCAGCGCATTGAGGCTTTCTCGCCGGATTTCTGCGTGCTGGGCCCTGGACCTGGGCATCCGGCCGACGTTGGCTACATTGAAGTGATCAGGCACTTGCAGGGGCGTTTACCGCTGCTGGGCGTTTGCCTGGGTCATCAGGCCATCGGCCTGGCCTTTGGTGCCCAGGTTTGCCGGGCTCCTCACGTGATGCACGGCAAGGTGAGCAAGATCGAAAACGATGGCAAGGGCGTCTATGACCACACGCAAGCACGCGCCATACAGGCCACCCGTTATCATTCGCTGATGATCAGCGACCAGCAGCTACCCGATTGCCTGGAGGTAACTTCGAGGTCCACGGATGATGGTTATGTGATGGGCGTGCGTCATCGCCTCCTGCCGGTGGAGGGGGTGCAGTTTCACCCTGAAAGCATCCTGACCGAAAACGGTCTGGAGCTGTTCCGCAGTTTCATCAGGTGTTACGTGCACCAGTGATCTGCCAAGAGGGGCGCACGCCCCTTCTTTTCCGTGCTCCGGTTGTTTCATTCCTGCTACCACAAGAGCGACTCGTTTATGGACAAACACAACTCCCCCGTCTGCGGCCGGACCCAGGCCGGGCGTGCCGCACCGCTGACTGCCTTCATGAGTCTTGCCAAGGATGCCGACCGTTAAATTCCACGTGAAGAACGCCGTGAGTAAACTCGGCGCCACTAATAAAACCGCAGCGGTGGTCAGGGCAGCCGTCCTGGGCATCATCAGTTGACCCGACTCATAGCTCACAAGGAGCGTCACCGTGTTTCCGATGGATATCTGGTTCACCTACACTACAGCCTGCGTACTGCTGGTCCTGTCTCCAGGCCCTGACAATCTTCTGGCGATAGGCCGCGGACTAAGCCAGGGGCGCCTGGCAGCCATCGTGTCAGGCCTGTCGTCTGGCATGGGCATCCTGTTTCACGTTACCACCGCTTCGCTAGGGCTGACGCTATTGATCCAGACATCGGCAGTCGCCTTCTGGGTCGTCAAACTGGTGGGGGCCGCCTACCTGCTCTGGCTCGGGGTCAAGGTGTTGCGCTCCAGAAGCCTGGTGACCTTCGCTCCCGCCGCGCGGCAGCCACTGCGCAGCATTTTACTCACAGGCTTCCTTTCGGCGGCGCTCAATCCCAAGCCAGGGTTTTTCGTACTGGCGTTCATCCCGCAATTCATCAATCCCACGCTCGGCTCGGTCACTGTACAGATGCTGGTCTACGGGTTCTGGTTCGCCCTGTTGACGGCCGTGGGGTTCTCGTTGATGGGCATCTTCGCCACGCGCCTGTCGCAATACATTTGTCAACGCCCGCGCCTTGCCAACGGCCTCAACCTCGGCGCGGGATTGACCTTCATCGTGTCAGGACTTTCCATCGCTGCTCTTAGCCAGAAATGAACGCTGAGTCATTAACGCCCGGGTATTGGACTGCTTGGGCGTTTTTCATCGCGTTTTCGCCTTACCGGGTCAGGGCTCGCAATACGGCTCGGTTGAGGCGACCGGGACGTACGCAGTAACAGACTGATTTCCTCTGCGCTGATCGCGCGGCTGAAAAAATGACCCTGAATTTCATCGCAACCGTTTTCACGCAGGAAGGTTTGCTGTTCTTCGGTTTCGACACCTTCGGCAATGACCTTGAGGTTCAGTTTGTGCCCCAACGAAATCACTGCGGTGGCGATGGCTTTGTCGTTCTCGTTGTCGGGCAGATCACGCACGAAAGACTGGTCGATCTTGAGTCTCGCGATCGGGAAGCTTTTCAATGCTGCGAGGCTGGAGTAGCCGGTGCCGAAGTCGTCAATCGAGAGACTGATCCCCATTGATTGCAGTTCCTTCATTTTGCTGATGGCTTGCTGAAGGTCTTGCATGATCAGACTTTCGGTCAGCTCCAGCTCAAGGTACATCGGGTCCAGTCCGGTTTCTTGCAAGGCATGCCTCACCCGGTCGATCAGGTCCCTTTCGATGAACTGGCGTGCTGAAATATTCACCGACATGGTGATCGGCGGCCAGCCCGCATCCTGCCAGGCCTTGTTTTGTCTGCACGCGGTATGAATCACCCAGTCGCCGATGGGCACGATCAACCCGGTCTCTTCGGCCTGCGGAATGAATTTGATTGGAGACACCATGCCAAGCTCGGGATGCTGCCAGCGGATCAGTGCCTCTACGCCGATAATCTGACCTGACTGCAAATCCACCTGTGGCTGGTATAGCAGCAGGAACTCATCATGGTTGAGTGCGTTTCGAAGCCCGTCTTGCATGGCGAGCTTGCCCTGATCCTTATTATTCATCTCGCTCGTATAGAACTGGTAACTGTTGCGACCCAGCTCCTTGGCACGGTACATGGCGGCGTCCGCATTGCTGAGCAACGTCTCGGTATCGCTGCCGTCGGCAGGGTAAGTGGCCAACCCCATGCTGCAGGTGACGTGGAGTGTATGTCCGCTGAGCTGAATCGGCCGCAGGATGGCTTCCTGGATTTTGTGCAGGACTTGAGTAACGCCGTCGAGGTCTGAGGGCTGGTCAAACAGGATGATTACAAACTCGTCGCCTCCCAGTCGCACGACGGTGTCGGTGCGTCGTACACACTCCAGCATGCGCTGAGCGACGGTTTTCAGCAGTTCGTCTCCAGCACTGTGCCCAAGGCTGTCATTCACCAGTTTGAATTTGTCCAGATCGAGAAACACCACCGTCACCAGCCGGCTATAGCGCTGAGCATAAAGTATTGCCTGCTTGAGACGGTCTTCGAGCAGTGTGCGATTCGGCAGCCCGGTGAGTGCGTCATGGTCGCCCATATAGCGAATGCGCTTTTCGGTCAGTTGGCGTTCTATCGCAATACCGGCAAGCGGTGTCGCCATGTCGATCAGTCGCGTCTCGGTCGAGCTAGGGCTGCGTACGGTGCTGGAATACAAGGCAAACGTACCCAGTACCTTTCGCTCATGGGACAGAATCGGCGTCGACCAACAGGCGCGAAATCCATAGGGCGCAGCGACTGAACGGTACTCCTCCCACAGCGGATCCAGCTCGATATCCGTGACGATGACCGGTTCTCGTCGATACACCGCGGTGCCGCATGAACCGACGTTCGGACCAATCGCAATCCCGTCAATGAGCTGGTTATAGGCTTTCGGCAAACTGGGCGCAGCCCCGTGCAGCAAGTGCTTGCCATCCTCATCCAGCACCAGGATGGACACCATCATCCCCTCCAGTTGGGACTCGACCAGGTGAGCCAGGCTGTCGAGGACTTCTGCAAGCTCGGTGCTCCTGGCGATCAATTCCAGGACATGACCTTGTCCGGCACGGATGATGGCTTCTTGCTCTAATCGGCTGTTTTGCAACGCGAGCCGTTCTGTGGCGATACTCAATTGAACCGTTCTTTTTTCCAGCTGAAGTCGGTCTTTGAGGAATTGATTCACCGCGCGAGCCATGTTGCCGATCTCGTCCTTCCCATGTTCCGCCATCATCAAATGCGTTTTGTCAGTGCGTTCCTGACGCAATTGCCGGCTTATTTCATTCAGGCGTACGAGCACGTGACGGCCCATGAAAACCCGGGTCACAAACCAGGCGAACACCAGGCTGGCGCCCAACATGATCAGCACCCATTGCTGGCTACGATTTGAGGCCTCGACCAGGTGCTGCACGGCTTCGCGATAGTCTTCGGTGTAAGCACTGGATTGCGCACGGGCCACCGCGACCAGAACCCCGGCTTCATTCTTCAGTTCCTCATTGAAGCGTTGTATGACGCTGTACTGATTGATGAGTCTCAGGCGCAGGGAGAAGAGATCGGGCGTCTGCACATCAGCGTCGGGTAACTTGCCTGCGGTGCGTGACAGGCGCTCATATCGGACACGTAGCCGTTGCACGGCATCACCGTCAACAGCCTGCGGCAGATCGAAAAGTAACACCGCCAGTTCCAGGCTGGCCCGGGTCGGGGTCGCGGTTAACCGGGCGGTGTAATCCTCCAGGGTTTGCTCGAAGGTGACCTCGGTTTGCAGCAGGCTTTCGCGCAGCTGCGCAACGATGTTGGCGGTATTGCGGAACATCTGACTCGACTGATGCATGTCGAGTATAGCCACGCCACTGTTCGCGGCAGTCAGCTGCTGCACCAGTTGATCAAGGGCTTCAAGCTGTTCGACGGTCGCCGCATAGCTTGAACGCAGGGTATCGGAGGAGCGGGTTGTCAGAAGCTGATCGGTCTGGCGTTCGATCAGCAAGGTACGCTGCAGCATGTCTTGCCCATCTTGCATGCGGACCAGTCGTTCATCCGTCAGCTGGCGGGTGGCGCTATTTGACGTGCGCAACGCGTAGACCGCAGTTGCACCACCCGCCAGGATCAGCAGCGCCAGCGTCAGAAACGCCAATGTGAACTGTGCGCGCAGCGATTGCGGCAATAGGTGGCGTCCGAGCCGGGAAGTAACGTCCAATGTCAGGGATTCCATTGGTGGCGATAGATGTCTCGATAGCCATTGTCAGGGTCGTACTGGAATTTTTTCCCGCCGTCGAAAGCGATATTGTCGGCATTGACCAAGTGAATCGGCGCTACGAAGCCGCTCACCGGCTGACCTGCAAACAGTCGGTTCAATTCATCCATCACTTGCCAGCCATGCAGGTTGAGCGGCTCGGCCACGGTAACGGTCTGGTAGGTTTTTGCCTGTATGCGCAAGAAAGCCGAAGCGCTGCCATCACCGGCAGACAACAGACTGATGCCGTCACTGGGTATTGCGGCGTTGGTCAATGAGGCAATCGAGTAGTCGAAATAGATATCGTTGATGGCCAGCGTATGGGTCCAGCGCTTTCCATAGTGCTGAAGCAGCTCCTTGGTGATCGCCGGCATCTTCTCGCCACTTTCGGAGATCGCGACATCGCGCACTTCCAGCAACGTACATTCCTGACAGGCCCGAATGACGTTTTCCATGGCCTTGGCTTTCGCCATCGCGATGCTGTACTTGGAGTCGGTCAGGATGACCACGCCGGCGTGTCCATTTGACTGTGCCACTGCCGCCATGGCCGTGAGGCGAGCCACTTCGAGCGGGTCGGTCGTGACATTCATGGCCACCGGCGTGCCGTCAATCGGCCCGGGGCGTGCCCCGGCGTGCCAGCCAACCACCGGCACACTCCTGTTGGCGAAGAGGATGAGCGCCGCGTTGTTCTCCAGGGCATCGGAGCCGCACAAAATGAGGCCATCGGGGTTCGCCGCCAGGGCATCGGAAAAGGCCTTTGCGCGCCCGGCCGATGATCCGGCGCCATCGAATATCTTCAGCGTCCAGCCCATCGCCTTGGCTGCCTCGCGAGCGCCCTGCGCGACCCCGACAATTCCTCCGTTACGCAAATCTTCTGCGACAAGGGCGATGCTCTTGCCCCGCAGCGCCTGCGGACCGGATTCAGGGCCGCTCCAGCGAACGGCTTCGAGGGTGGCCCTGGAAACGATTTCCTGCGCCTGAATCACCGTAACCGTGGCGTTTTCGACACCCGCTGCAGCTGGCACGTTCTGGCCGTATCCGGGAGTTGCCGTGAAAAGACAGAAGACCGTAATTGAAGCCATCCAGGGTAGCCAGGGCCTGAATATCCAGGGCCTGAGCAGACAGGTTCGATCACCGCATGCGATGCCGAGTCTGAAGCCGATGGCGCGATCATAGTCTGGCATGGCGTCCCTTTTTGCCAAAAGTGCAGTGTTCACCATCCGAAAGGATAGTCGGTTCTGCTGTCATCAGGCCTTTTCTCGGTAAAGTGCGCGAACTTTAGTCCTGAACATTCAGTAAATGGGACAAGATCCATGGCCCATGGACTTGATTCTGGGCGGGTTTGAAGGGGCTATCAAGAACACCCAGCTTAATAGGGATTGATAGGCAGGCCACGGGTTCCCGGCGAGTCGAAAGAACAACCGAAGTTTCGGTGCCGCCATATGAATCAAAGGAGGAGATTAACGTTTCCAGCGCAGCCAATCAGGCCGCAACAACTTTAAGTACGAATGAAGCATCGCCTGTTACGTGATGGGCCTCTCGCACCTCAGGCATCCCCTCAATGACCGACAATACCTTGGCATAGTGTTCCGTAGGGACGTATAGCCTAATGAATGCTGTCACCGGATAACCAATGGAATGGCTATCGAGTTCAGCTCGATATCCTCGCAGCACACCTCGATCTTCAAGCTTGCGAACTCGTTCGGCTGCAGCGGGCGTTGAGAGCCCCACTCGCCTTCCCAGTTCAGCAAAGCTCAAACGAGCGTCTACCTGAAGTTCTGCCAAAAGGCGTTTGTCCAAGCGATCGAGAGGTCTGTCAGTCATCGGCATTGAAAACATCGTTTGTTAGGTGGAGAGGCCTGCAAACCATCAAATCGCAATGGGATTCGCAGAGGTGAGCCATTCAAAATGGAGACCACGAAAAAGGAGAATCCTGTCATGTGGATCAAGGGAATACTACTAGGCTTGGCAATTGCTGCTCCCGTCGGGCCGATAGGCTTACTGTGTGTCCAAAATACTTTAAGAGGAGGATTCAAGGCAGGATTTACGACCGGGATGGGAGCGGCGACAGCTGATGCGGCCTATGCATTGACGGCTCTGTTTGGGCTGACTGGATTATTGACGCTGATCGGTGATACCCGATATTTACGGATAGCGGGTGCAGTTTTCTTTCTTTACTTGGCCTGGAAAACCTGGCGAAGAAAAGGTGGCGTCGACGTCGTTTCATCAACCACCCGGGATCTATGGGGTATGTACTCGACAACATGCCTGCTGACACTGTCCAACCCAATGACCATCCTTGGTTTCGTGACGCTTTTTGCTGGGCTGGGGGTCAGTCAATCAGACATGACAACTGGAGCACGGCTTGTGCTTGGGGTATTTCTTGGGTCTGCACTATGGTGGGCGGGCTTGGCGGGAGCATGCTCGTCAGTCGTGAAACGATTGAACGCCTCTTGGTTAAAGTGGATAGATTACACCTCAGCCTTCCTCCTGGTCGCCTTCGCGTTGACGCTGTTGTATCAAGGGCAGTGACCCGCGATCGTCACTGCCGAAAGTCGCTACTGCGTGAGCATGATCTCGACAGATATCCCTCACGCAACCGCGTTATCTGCCAGCTCCCAGCCTTCAGGCCGTAGCGTGTGCCAATCGCTGACCTGTTGATAGGCATGGCCGATGCGCAGAATCAGTGGTTCGGCGAATGCCCGACCCACAATCTGCATCGAAACCGGCATGCACTTTTCATCGAACCCGATGGGCAGCGCCACCGAACACAGGTTCAGCAAGTTGGCGAACCGCCCCAACAAGGCCAGTGGCGTGCCATATTCATCGACCTCATCCAACGGCACACTGCCAATAGCGTTAGTCGGGAAAGCGCAGGCGTCTATGTGGGTCATGGCCTCCTGCATGGCGTGCCGAGCGGTGCGGCGCTGATTGTGCAACTGGATATACGACGCTGCGTCGATGGCGCGACCACTGAGTACGCGGCGTTGAACATGGGGGTCGAAACGCAGATCGTCGCGCTCGAACAAGCTACCCAGACTGGCGTAACCTTCGGCGCTCATCAGCCCACCCGCGATGCGCATGCACTGCTCCAACGACGTGGGTAGCGGTTGCTCGATCAGTTGCATGCCCAACGCGGCCAGTTGCTCGAGCCCCAAATCGTAAGCCTTGAGCACCCCGGGAGCGACATGCGCTCGTTCGGCCTTTGGCAACACCCAGATGCGTAAACCGGCTACCGACTGATTGAGACCGGCAGCGGCGCTGAATACAGGCGCCTGGGCCGAAACCGGATCCAGCGGGTCCGGGCCCAGCAGTGCATCCAGCATCCACGCCGCATCTTCAACTGTGTGGGTGATAGGCCCCACCGAATCCAGCGACGGACACAGTTCGATCAAGCCATGGCGACTGATAAGCCCACGCGTGGTTTTCAGCCCGACCAAGCCGCACATGCCCGCAGGAATCCGCACCGAGCCACCGGTGTCGGTGCCCAACGCAGCGCTTGCCAACCCACTGGCCACGGCCACTGCCGAGCCGCTGCTTGAGCCACCCGGAGCATGATGCACGTTGCGGTCCCACGGGTTCCACGGCGTGCCCATCACCGCGTTGGTACCCCAGCCACCGAAAGCGAATTCGACTGTGTGGGTCTTGCCAAGAATGATTGCTCCGGCACGCTCCAGGCGTTGCACTGCGGTGGCGGTCAACCTCGAAACACGCGGTGCCTGTGCCAATGACCCACCCGTGATGGCCTGGCCATCGATCTCGAACAAGTCCTTGATCGCCAGAGGAATGCCATGCAGCGGTCCCAGGCGTATGCCAGCCGCACGTTGACGATCCGCAGCGATGGCCGCATTGAGAGCTCGCGTGGGATAGGCCTCGACATAGGCATTGAGCTGCTCGTCAAAGTGCTCGATGCGCGCCAGTTGCGCACGAACCAGCGCTTCGCTAGTCAGCGATCCCGCATCCAGCGCCTGCTGCAACTGGGCAATGCTGTGGGAAGTAACTCGATCCATGGTGCTCATGTATTCAACCTCGCAGGGTTTTGCGCCCGCGTGAAAAGTGCTTTTCAAGCACACGCGACAGCATTGAAAGAGGGAAAGCGATAACAAAATAGAACAGCCCTACCAGCAGAAAGACATGCATGGGCAGGAAGGTTTCCGAAGCGATGGCCCGCGCAGCCAGCATCAGCTCTTCGGTAGCGATCAGGGCGCACAATGAGCTGTCCTTGAGGATCGACACATAGGCGTTGAGCAGTGGCGGCAACATGCCGCGAATCGCTTGCGGCAGGATGACTGACGTAAACGCTTTCAGCGGTGTCAGTCCGATGGCGATGGCGGCCTCGCGCTGGCCGCGATGCAGCGAATCCAGGCTGCCACGCAGGATTTCCGCGACGTAAGCGGCGCCCTGCAAACCCAGACCAATGACCCCGGCCCAATAGCCAGACAACGTCAATCCCAGGCTGGGCAACGCGAAATACAGGGCCAGCAACAATGCCAAAAGAGGTACGGCGCGCATGCTCTGAATAAAGTACGCGGCCGACCGTTTGAGGAGGACGCTCGGGCTTCTCATCGCCCAGGCCAATAACGCACCCAATATGGCCGCCAGAGCGAACCCCATCAGGGACAATTCGGCGCTGATCCGTGCACCGAGCAACAGGCGAGCGATCCAGTCGCTCCAGTACTCTGGGTATTGCTGAAAAAAACTGATCATCGCGCGCTCCCAAAATGACGTTCGAGCCGAATGAATCCCACACCGATCGGCAAAATCATCGCGGCGTAGATGCACATCACAGCCAAATAGATCAGTGAAGTCTGGAAGGTGGAGGTCACCAGATTGCGCGCCAGGAACATGATCTCCGGCACGGCGATGGCCGAGGCGATGGACGTGTCCTTGACCAGTTGCGTGACGTAGTTGGCGAACGCCGGCAACGTTACGCGCAGGGCCTGGGGCAAGAGGATGCAACGCAGAATCTGCATCCGGCTCAGGCCGACAGCCAGCCCGGCTTCATGCTGACCGACATGCAGCGACTGCAAGCCGCTACGGAAAATATCGGCCAACACCGCGCTGCCCACCAGACTCAAGCCAACGATGGCGGCCAGCCACGCGGGCAAGTTGATGCCAAGATAGGAGAGACCGAAATAAATCAGGAACAGATGCGCCAGAGCGGGAACATTGCGCATCCATTCAATGAAACAGCCGATCGCCCCATGCAACAACCGTGACCGACCGAACGTCAGCAACACCGCCAGGACTATTCCGCCGGCACTCGCCAGCAGCAAGGAACACAGCGCGATTTCCAGGGCGGTGAGCGCGCCTTTCAACAACAGGGGCAGTAGCCCGAGAAAGACCTCGAAGTTCGCCATCAAGCGCCCTCCATGGCCATGCGTCCAAGAAAGCTGCGGGTGCGCTCATGGCTGGGGTTGTCGATTACCTGTGCCGAAGGCCCTTGCTCGACAATGTGTCCGCCGTCCATGAAGATCACCCGATCCGCCACATCCCGAGCGAATCGCACTTCGTGGGTCACCATGATCATGGTGCGGCCCTCATGCGCCAGCTCACGAATCACGGCCAGTACTTCACCCACCAGTTCGGGGTCCAGCGCCGAGGTCGGTTCGTCGAACAGAATGACTTTAGGTTGTTGAGCCAACGCACGGGCGATAGCGACCCGCTGTTGCTGCCCGCCGGACAATTGCTCGGGATAGACCTCGGCCTTGTGCCGCAGATGGACTTTTTCCAACATGGCATCAGCCAGCTCATAGGCCTGCTTGCGCGGCGTACCCTGTGCCTTGATCGGCCCCAGCGCGACATTGTCGCGTACGCTCAGATGCGGCCAGAGATAGAAGAGCTGGAACACCATCGCGATCTCGCGTCGCTGCGGAGCCATTTCCCGATCACTCATCAGACGTATGCGTTTACCGTCCTTGATCTGCCCGATCAACTCGTCGCCCAGCCAGATATCGCCTCGAGTGGGTTTTTCCAGGTAATTGATGCAACGCAGGCAAGTGGACTTTCCCGACCCGCTGGGGCCGATCAATGACAGGGTTTCACCGGCTTTCAATTCCAGGTTGATACCCTTGAGCACTTCCAGATCACCATAACTTTTGTGCAGGTCATGCACTCGCAGCAACGCAGGTTCGGACGGGGTCGACATCTTGGTTAACCTCTTTTTGTTATAGACATGGCGATGAATCGGCACGGGGCATCAGGCCGATTCATCCGCTCAAGCGCTTACTGGCAGCCGGGCAGTTTCCAGTCCGCCGGGCGGTCGACACCAAGCCTCAGATCCTTGCCTTCCGGCACATACCAGACATCCTGAGTCAGACCGTAGCGGGCACCGATCTTGCGCATTTCACAGCTTTTCCAGAGAGCCTGGATCTGCTCGTTCACGGCCGCCACCAGCTGCGGATTGGCCCCTTTATTGAAGCCGTACACCACCTGGCCCAGACCCGTCAGCAGGGGGAAATTCGGATCGTTATCCGTGAAAGCGTTGAAGTGCAGGTGCCACTGCTCGTTGCGGAAAATGGCGTATTGCATGACCGGAGGATCGCCGATCACTGCATCGATGCGCCCGGCGAGGAGATCGCGCACAGCGGCATCGGATGTGTCGTACAGCGCCACTTGTAGCCCCTCGATCTTGCGCATCTCAGGGATGAACGAGAAACCCGTGATGGTGCCGACCTTCTTGCCCTGCAAATCTTTGAGGCTGCTCCAGTTGGTCTTGTCGGTCTGGGTGATGCCGTTCTTGAAATAGTGAATCGGATCGCTCACGGTCATGATCTTCGCGCGCTGCTCGGTCCAGCCCATGGTGCCGGCCATGACATCCACACGTTTAGCCTGCACCGAGGCGATGGTGCCGGCCCAGTCCATCAACGCAGGTTTAACTTTCAAACCCAGCTTCTCGGAAATTTGTTGAAGGATTTCACCGTCGTAGCCGACCATTCGACTGTCTTGATAACCGGTCCCCGGCATATCGCCACTGAACGCAATAGTCAGGCTTCCCGGCTCTACCGTTTCCAGTGCGAATGCCGGTACCGAGGCCAGCATGGATACCAGCAGACCCGCATAGATACCGGCAATACGTTGAACGTTGGGCTTCTTCATCACGTGCTCCTCGATTGTTTTTTTATGAACAGCATGGTGTTGGGCAGGCGCTCATCGTATGGTGATCGGCGGTATAACTGGTTGGATGGTTTGCATGAATGATTGAACATTTGCGACATTTCGGAGACGTACTGCCCAAGGCCTCCAGCGAAAGCCTCGTGGAAGGGCTTGATAATGGCCAGGCACGAAATCCGCCAAAGCGACGCGGCGCCACTGAGTTATCTATTGGCATTGTGTTGTGGCCGCGCTTCCCCTTGCTGTCACTGTCAGGGCTGACCGATGCGCTGCGACATGCCGCCGATACGGGCGATCAGAGCCGTCCGATACGCTGCCAATGGAAAGTACTGGGTACCCCTGGGCAAAGAGTCATTTCCAGCTGCGGACTGGATGTGCCTATCGACAGTGAGCTCACCAATCCTCATCAATTTGATTACATCGTGGTGATTGGTGGGCTGCTTGATTCCCTTGAGGCTGCACCAAAGACGTATCCGGCATTTCTGCTTCAGGCAGCAGCCGCTAACGTGCCGTTGATCGGTCTATGCACGGGCAGCTTCGTGCTCGCTCGACATGGCTTGATGGAGGGACGTACTGCTTGCGTACATGCCTACCATTGCGACGACTGGAAACGTCTGTTCCCCAGATTGCGCTTTGTCAGCAACAGTGACTTCCTCATCGACAAGGATCGGATCACCTGCGCAGGCGGTATCTCGGTAATTGAGTTGGCCATTCATCTTATTGGGGTGCATTGCGGCCCGGATCGGGCCGGCAAAGTTGTTCATCAGATGACGGTCGCAAAAAGCAGTTCCGGCAGTTTCGTCGACCGGCGAAAGGCTCTTGGCTACGCCAGCTCTTCGAACAGGCGTCTGCACGAAGCCGTGATGCTGATGGAAAAGCACATGACCGAACCCTTGGACATTGACTCAATCGCAAACCTTGTCGGTACCAGTAAACGGCAACTTGAGCGGCTGTTTGTCGCCGAAACCAGTAACACGCCAGCCCAATTCTACCGCCAGGTTCGACTCAGGTTTGGCCGATGGCTCCTCATCAGCTCGGATCGACATATAGGGGAAATCGCTTTCGAATGCGGGTTCGCCGACGCACCTCATTTCATTCGACATTTTCAGAACATGTTTGGCATGTCCCCCGGAAAATTGCGCAAAGAGTTGATGCGAAAAGCGACACAGTGACGCAATTACAAACTCGATCACCGGATAAAAGGATGGTGACGTTGTCTCTCACTCTGAGTGACTCGCCTAATAAAGCTTCAACAATGTTCGATCAACGATGGCGCTGAACGTCACAACGTTCAGCGCCCTCTCACCACTCCCTTCCTGTTTGAGAAGAAGCGTTAGATTGCCCTCGCTATCCGACAGTTGTTGCAGATTCGGGCTGATTGTCAGCCACTGTCATTTCAGGCGTTTATTTCCACCAATACTCGACCTGAAACCCTACGTTGGAGCCGTGCAGGTCTGTACCAAACGAACCGGTATCAGACAACGCCGATCCCGGAGATTGCAAGATGGCGGCACGTTGCGCAGCCTTGTTCCAGGTTGCGTAGGTGTAATACAGACGAAATTCCGGCCGGTCCCAGAATCCCGTGCCCTTCGGAGACCAAGTCGGCGCGATGGTGTACTTAGTGAGTTTTCGGGTACCGTCTGCGGCTTCAACCTGGTCGCGCCCAACTTCTGTGATCAACTTGAACTGATCCGTGAACGCATAAATTGGCCGAACACCAATGGATAACCAGTTCTGATCATCACCATCAGGGCGCGTGTCTTTTTGATAGACCAATTCAACTTGACCACTGAAAGCATGAGTCATTTGCCAGTCGAAAAACTCCACCAGCCGCCAGCTCTTGTTGCTCTCATCCAACGTGGTATCACCGGTGTAGCCCAATGCGGTGCCCGGCCCTCGGCCGTATTGAACAGCGAACTTGTTGACTCCGCCGAGAAACGCGACCTGCTTGTGCTGGGCAACCACCGACCAGCCCTGATGAGCATTCTCGCGGCTCGGCTTATCCAGATAACTGACGCCCAGCTGAACCTCGCCACCGGGATTTGTGTTGAATCCGCTGACGGTCACATCATGACGGGTAACAAAATCCTTTTGGAAGACGTTGTCTTTGCGTGAGAACACGTAGCTGTATTTCAGATCTCCCAATGCGACTTGATCGAACCCAAAGCCCGTTGAGCTTTGGTTCCAGTAGAAGTAGTCGGAAATATTGATGTCATTTCGGTTGTAGTAACGACGGCCCGCCCAGAAAGAACCGCCATTCAATGCCGGCATCTTGCTCCACTCAGCGTAGAGCTGGCTCATCCGCGTATAGCCGTGCTCCCCGTCAAATTTTGGTTCATGGCCATACTCGTTATAAAACTGTGCCATGCCTTCCACGCTGACCACCGAGCCGTCGTCCAGTGAAAGCAAATCCTGACGCAAATCCAGCTCCAGATATTGCTCACATTCGTTGCCAAGACGGTATTTGGATTGCGCGCCCGGTAGCTGAAAACACGACTGTTTCCCTCCTTGAGTCGAATCTCCTACTCCGGTTCGGAAATAACCACTGAAGTCTGTTGCATACGCGTCAACCGGCAAAAAGCCGACAGCAAAGGACGCACCCAGAACTGCGCTGAGAGTTTTAACGTTCATTCATAACACCTTTTGTTTGTTATATTTATTGGACAAGGCCGATAACACGAACAGCACGCTTTTGATTCGGGTACGCGACTCACTCCACGCACCGGTTTCCGACAGGGAAATACCAAGTTAAATCGAATAAAAAAGACACTGCATTACCTGAACCAAAAGCATGCGAAAAATCCAGGCAGTGCAAAGTGACCACGACGAACTAACGATAAGGCATTAGTCCCGTCCAATCTTATGAGGCTCTACCCCCGATGACGTCCTCGGAAGAAATCTATAAGACCCTGCGTCGAGGAATCATCAGCCGGTTGCGCGTCATAGCGAGTCAGGAGGCTATGGACGCTGTTGCTTAGCTCCTTGCCCAGTTCCACGCCCCATTGATCAAACGAGTTGACTCCCCAAATGACGCCCTGGACAAAGACCTTGTGCTCATAAAGGGCGATCAGCGCACCCAGGCTATGTGGATTGATGATCTCAAGAGCAACTGTATTGCTTGGCCGGTTACCGGGGATCACTTTATGCGGCGCCAGTCGTTCAATCTCACTGGATGAAAGGCCTTTGGCTTTTAGCTCTGCCTCAGCTTCACTGCGGGTTTTGCCCCACATCAGCGCTTGGCTTTGAGACAAGCAATTGGCGTACAGCCATTCCTGATGATCAGCCACTGGATTATGGCTGACCACAGGCACAATGAAGTCAGCTGGAATCAGAGGCGTTCCCTGATGCAGCAACTGGTGGTAAGCGTGTTGTCCGTTACACCCCACGCCGCCCCAGATTACCGGGCCCGTGCTACAGGACACTGACGTGCCGTCATGACGGACACTTTTGCCATTTGACTCCATGTCCATCTGCTGCAGATGCTTCACGAAGTTGCGCAGGTAATGGTCATAGGGCAAGAATGCATAACTTTGCGCCCCCCAAAAATTGTGATACCAAACGCCGAGTACCGCTAAAAGAACAGGAAGGTTCTGTTCCAATGGTTCGTTCAGGAAATGCTGATCCATCGCGTACGCGCCGGATAGCAGCTCCTTGAAGTTAGCGATGCCAATGGCCAGAGCAATCGGCAGGCCAATGGCAGACCATAGTGAGTAACGGCCACCGACCCAGTCCCACATAGGAAAAATGTTTGCTTCACGAATGCCGAAATCCAGCGCTGCCTGGCGATTACTTGTCACAGCAATGAAATGGCGATATAGCTTCTCTTCCGTCCCGCCCTTAGCCAAGTACCAGCTACGAGCAGCTTGTGCATTCTTCAAGGTTTCAAGCGTACCGAAGGTTTTGCTGGAGATGATGAACAGCGTTGTTTCTACATTCAGTCCGGCTGTAACCTCTCGGAATTCACTGCCGTCGATGTTAGCTAGATAATGGCACCGCACTCCATGCCGAGCAAAAGGCGCCAATGCCTCAGAGACAAGCTCCGGGCCCAGAAATGAGCCACCAATACCAATGTTTACGACATCGGTGATGACCTTGTCGTTGTAACCACGCCACAGATGGTTATGGATACGACTCACAACGTCAGTCATCTGCGCCAGGGCCCCATGCACATCGCGCATCAAGTTGCGACCATCGACCATCAAAGCATCCCCCACCGGTCGCCGCAGCGCGGTATGCAGCACTGGACGCCCTTCGGAGCAGTTGATTTTCTCTCCACTGAACATGGCACGCGCGGCCTGTTCCACGCCGGCCTCGCGAGCAAGGTTTACAAGCAATGAACGCGTCTCGTGAGTGATCAGGTTTTTGGAGTAATCCAAAAAAAGCCCGCAGCCCGCCAAGGAAAAATCTTGAAAGCGTTTACTGTCATCTCGAAAGGCATCGCGCATACTAAAATTTTTCATGCTCTCCCGATGGTCGAGCAGATTGCGCCATGCCGGCAGTGCAGTTACATCATTCGTTTTGTTGTAGTTATTCACGCTCAGTCCCTCTTCGCCAATACGGTTTGTGCCGTCTCAATCGACTCTTGTCTTGCCAAATTTAAGAATTTCGTAATTCTGCAAACGCAGAAGCGCCATCACAGGAACAAGCTCTGCATTTTGTAGTTACAACCAATTACCTGAAGAAAACAAAACCGAACGCGGGGCACTTAAGCAGAAAACACTGCAAACATACATATACGTGCACGACAAATGGAAACCAGGTGCTAGTCATTTAGCTTCAAAGTTATCCAGGCGGCGAGACGTGGACAAGAGCCAAATAATTCACGTCTGCACCGCTAGATCCTCAGGACGAAACCCTGAGTACAGTCATTTGAGAGCGCCGCAAGAATCTCGCTGGATTAAAGAGGGTTTCAATCTAATAGTCTGACGTTTACCCTCAGGTTGCTTGATACGCTTCAATAAAAGCTTCACAGCCTGGGCTCCGAGTTCCTCGAGAGGTTGCGCTACAACTGTCAGTCTTGGGCTAAAAGCATCCGCCCAGTCGAAATCGTCAAAGCCAACCAGCGCGATATCTTTTGGCACCTCAAGCCCCGCTTCACGAAGAGCCTGCATTGCACCAATGGTCATCAAGTTGTTTGCAGTCATTATTGCGGTGGGCGGGCGCTCTAGCGATAGCAAACGGCGAGTGGCTTCCATTGCCGGCGCAATCGCCGATTCACCACAGCAAACCAATTGATCTTCGTACTCAATTCCAGCGTCAGCTAAAGCCGCACGGTAGCCGTCAATTCGCTCATGAGAAGAAGACTGAGTCAATCGTCCGGATACCATCCCGATACGCCGATGACCAAGCTTAATCAAATGTGCAATCAACTCTTGAGAGGAGTGCTTATTCTCTACTCCCACCTGATCGAAAGATGTCGAGAGAAGTCGATCGATGAGAACCGTGGGTATCTTGTTGGCTTTTAAGTAATTAAATACTCGATTCTCTGGATCAAATTCCGAGGCGAGTACAATCCCGTCAACACGTCGCTCATGCAGTGCCTTGACCGCTTTGAGTTCCTGTTCCGGATCTCTTTGCGTATTGACCAGTATCATCATCAAACCGCTTTTCGCGCATGCCGCTTCGATGGCCCGTACTGTTTCACTGAAGTAATAGTTTGAAAGCGTAGCAATTGCCACACCGATGGCACCCGAACCCGAAGAGGAACGAGCCAGAGACCGAGCGAGTGAGTTTCGAATATAGCCTACGGACTCTACAGCCTGATTAACACTACGGACAGTGTCAGGATGTACTTTACGAGTACCGTTGAGTACATGAGATACCGTAGACATTGATACGTTCGCGGCTCTCGCGACATCGCTCATCTTTGCGCCCACTGTGCATCACTCCTTTCTCACGTGATTTGATGGATAGCGCTGAACTCATGTCCAGTTGCTACCTATTGTAAAGCTCACGGCGAGAAAATGCGTCGATGGCTCTCGGAATTGATGCCGGGACGAACCCGCAATTTCGTGAAAGACCCAGCGAGATGCGCAGCGCATCTGAAGTCTGTGAATCGAGATGGTGGAATCCGCTATGCAGCATAGCCGGGCACTCCTTTTTATTATCGTAGCGATCATCCTGCGAACCAATTTGATGGACGCAGCAGCGCTTGTTGAAAAAAGCATAGCCGAGACGAAAGCGCTTGCGCAAGCGCTTTTCTAACATCCTTTCCATGCTCTCTTTGATCGGGGCGTCCCTAGGGGATGGACAGGAAAGTGCTTTTTGGAGAATTCCCTGAACGAAAAGGAAAGCGCTTGCGCAAGCGCTTTCCTTTCGACTATGTTGCTCGAACAAGAACACCGATGAGAGGTTTCAACTGCCTCTCAAATCGGTAGATAAGGAGTTAACAGCTATGCTGAGCACTGGATCTGAAAGCCCCCCTCCTGCCCTATTGGAAATGCATTCCATCTCAAAGTCATTCAATGGGGTGCGCGTCCTGCATGACATTGACCTCAGTATTTTCCCCGGACAAATCCACGCGCTAATGGGCGAAAACGGCGCCGGAAAATCCACTCTGATGAAAATACTATCGGGGGCCTATGTCGCCGACAGTGGCACTATACGAATCGACGGATGTGATATTCGAAACTATGGCGTGAACGATGCGAAGCGCCATGGCATATCCGTCATCTATCAAGAGCTCAGCTTGTGCGCGAATATGAGCGTGGTGGAGAACATCTACCTGGGTAGAGAAATTCGTCGATGTGGCGTTATAAACCGCAAGGCAATGACCGAAGGTGCGCTCGTAGTACTAAAGCGACTGGGCGTCACATTTGATCCGCACACACTGGTCGGCACGTTGTCGATTGCGGACCAACAACTTGTTGAAATCGCACGTGCAATTCATGCCGATACGCGAATCCTGGTGATGGACGAGCCTACAACGCCGCTATCCACAAAAGAAACCGAAAGTCTTTTTACATTGATTCGCCAGCTACGTGATGATGGCGTCGCGATCATCTACATCAGCCATCGAATGGCCGAGATATACGCATTGTCCGATTTTGTTTCGGTGCTCCGGGACGGTCATTACGTTGGTTCGCTGGATCGCGGCACGCTGTCAGCTGAAACCCTGGTCCGGATGATGGTTGGCCGCGATGTTTCCGGCTTCTACGCCCATGAGCGTTCTTTGTGCTCTTATGAGCAACCGATACTACGTGTTCGTCATCTTACAGATGACTTCAATATTCAAGATTGCAGTTTCGATCTGTATGCCGGCGAAATTCTCGGGATTGCAGGACTGGTGGGCTCAGGGAGAACCGAACTTGCCCGATTAATCGCCGGTATCGATGCATACTCAGGCGGAACGATTGAAATGGACGGCGAGGTTGTAGTCATACGCTCTCCTCGCGATGCAAGTAATGCAGGCATCGCCTATCTGACGGAAGACCGCAAAGCACTGGGTCTTTTTCTCGACATGAGTGTCCACGACAATATCAATGTATGTGTTGTGGGAAGTGATGCTCGTCTTGCGGGGTTTGTGGACCGAACGGCCGGAACTGGACGTACGGAACAAGCAATCCAGGCACTCAATATCAAAGCGTCCTCAGGTATCAATGTTGGAGCGCTGTCCGGAGGCAACCAGCAAAAGGTCTTGCTGGCTCGTCTGCTGGAGATGAAGCCCAGAGTATTGTTCCTCGACGAGCCTACATCGGGTGTCGACATTGGGGCTAAATCAGAAATATATAAAATCATCAATGCATTAGCAGCATCCGGCGTTTGCGTAGTGATAATTTCAAGTGAACTACCAGAGATCGTTGGAATTGCCGACCGTGTATTGGTCATGTGTGAAGGTAAACTTGTCACCGAACTCGGTGGCCACAGCGGTCTTGATATCACACCTGAAGCCATTATCGCGTTTGCCACAGGCAGCGACAGGTTGACTCTAGCCAACGGAGACTTAGTCCAATGACTTCCCCACTGCAAAGCAAAGTAGCAAGTGACTTCACCACGCCTGGTGTACGAAGCATCGCCGGAGTTTCCACGCAGGATAAAATGCGCCAACTGATGAGAGTGGCGGGCATGCTGCCCGTATTGTTACTCCTTTGTGTTGGCTTTGGCTTGATGAGCGAGAGCTTTTTCTCGGTTCAGAATTTCTCAATCATCAGTCAGCAAGCCTCTATCAATGTGGTATTGGCGTCAGGTCTGACTTTCGTGATTTTGACAGGTGGAATCGACCTTTCGGTTGGTTCGATTCTGGCTGTTTCTGCAGTAGTGGCGCTATTGGTATCGCAAGTTCCGGGTTTTGCTCCCCTGGCCATCGCTGCGGGGCTTGGAGTCGGACTGCTGCTAGGGCTCGTCAATGGTGTATTGGTCGCTTTTGGAAAGCTACCGGCATTTATAGTCACGCTAGGCGGTTTGACTGCGATGCGTGGAATCGCACGCCTAATCGGCGAAGACAAAACGGTTTTCAATCCCGACCTGTCCTTTGCTTACATTGGAAACGATACGTTGTTCGGGGTGCCATGGCTGGTTGTAATCGCGGTAGTCGTGGTTACTCTTTCGTGGGTTATTCTTCGACGCACGGTGTTAGGCGTACAGATTTACGCAGTGGGCGGCAATCCTGAGGCCGCACGGTTGTCGGGAATCAAAGTCTGGAAAGTCCTGTTATTCACTTATGCCCTATCCGGTTTGTTGGCGGGTGTGGGGGCTATCATGACTTCCGCTCGACTGATGGCTGCTAACGGACTGCAAATGGGACAGTCTTATGAACTCGACGCTATCGCCGCCGTTATTCTGGGAGGCACACGCTTTACAGGAGGCGTTGGCACCATCATCGGTACGCTAATTGGCGCGCTGATTATCGCTACACTTTCCAACGGCCTGATATTGCTGGGAGTTTCGGATATCTGGCAATACATTATCAAAGGTGTTGTCATTATCGGAGCGGTAGCCCTCGATCGCTTTCGGCAGTCAGGTGCACGAACCTGAATCATATATAACCCCACACACTCCAATAACAAGAGACAGTTCTCATGAAAAAAATAATATTTACCGCAGTTTGTACACTACTGGCATTCAGCAGCGCTCAAGCGCGAGAGTTGAAATCCGTCGGCATAACTGTTGGCTCGCTGGGTAATCCTTATTTTGTAGCGATGGTAGATGGCGCCAAAGCCGAGGCACTGCATATCAATCCAGCCGCAAAATTTATCTCAGTGTCGGCTGATTACGATTTGAATAAGCAGTTCACTCAAATCGATAACTTCATTTCTTCGGGCGTAGACTTGATTCTTGTCAACGCCGTCGACCCTGTAGCAATCGCGCCTGCGATTGCGAAAGCAAGGAAGGCAGGCATAGTGGTTGTGGGCGTAGATGTCATGGTGCAAGGTGCCAACGCCACGGTACAAACCGATAACGTCGAAGCCGGCAGGATTGTATGTCAGTACATCTCTGAGAAGCTCGGTGGCAAGGGTAACGTTATTATCCAGAATGGTACGCAGACTTCAGCAGTCCTGGACCGAGTCAATGGCTGTAAGAGTGTTTTCGCGCAGGCACCCGATATCAAGATACTGTCTGATAATCAGGATGCCAAAGGCTCGCGCGAAGGTGGCTACAGCGTGATGCAAGGCGACTTGACTCGCTTTGCAAAAGTCGACGCGGTGTTCGCAATCAATGATCCGCAGGCCATAGGTGCAGACCTGGCAGCAAAACAACTCAAGCGCAAAGGCATCATTATCGCATCGGTGGATGGGGCTCCCGATATAGAGACTGCGCTCAAAAGCGATACACAGATCCAGGCATCCGCCTCTCAATCCCCTTGGGGCCAGGCACAACAGGCCGTAACGATGGGTTATGACCTGTTGAATGGCAAATCTTTGGAAAGCACAACGGTACTGCTTCAACCTTCACTTGTAACCCGGACTAATGTCATGGAGTACAAAGGCTGGCAAGCTGCCCACTGACCGACCACTAAGCGGTTGAGTCAAGTGACATAGGGTCTCTTGCCACCCTCTGTAATGCGGGGAATGGCTGCTGCGAGATGCTCGCAGCAGCCGAACGGCATGAACATCCCTAGAGGGCGAACCTGCGGGAAACCTGAGCGACGACTGCTGAAGAGAGATTTGGCATGTTTACCAACACAAACACAATAGTAAGTACAGAGCTACTCAACTACGTTAAGGCTCTGTCTGGTAATCGAATTGTCGTTGCGCTAGCGGGGCCGCCTGGTGCCGGTAAGTCCACCGTCTCTCAGGCTTTGGTAGAGGCTCTTAATAGTGTTATGCCGGGGAGTGCAGCTGTCGTTCCCGGGGATGGCTTTCATTACGATGACGCGGTTCTTGGATCCTTGAACCTTTTAGATCGTAAGGGCTCACCTGATACATTCGATGTGGGTGGTTTCAGGAGTCTGCTGCTACGGCTTCGTGCGAACAACGAACCAGCGGTTGCCGTTCCGGTATTCGATCGAATCCTGGAGATATCCCGTGCGGCAGGACAATTGATTCCCTCTGACGTGAAATATCTCATCGTGGAAGGAAACTACCTTCTATTAGACCTCGCCCCATGGTCGTCCTTAAAAGACTGTTTTGACGCCACCATCATGCTGCAGGCTGACCGCAAAACCCTGGAAGCGCGCCTGCTTGATCGATGGCGATCATTGGGTTTCGATGAATCTACTTCCTATGAAAAAGTTCATCGCAACGACCTTCCGAATGCCGACATTGTGATTTCGGCCAGCCATATCGCTGACTTCACGATCGCAAACTAAGATCCCGCTTCCTCTCTTTTGAGAAAGAATCACGCGTTAACCAAGCGCTTTGCTTGGCTAGCTTTTTACGGCTAACAGGCCTACTAACGCTATCAACAACTTATAGCGAACCTTCAAGGAGCGAATGACTATGTATCTGGTATGTGGTGAAGCGCTGTTCGATTTTTTCAGTGAAAACGACGTCAACGCTCAAGCTTCAAAAGTGAACTACAAAGCGATTGCCGGTGGTTCGCCGTTCAACGTCGCCGTCGGCCTGCGCCGCCTGGGCATCGACGTGGCGCTGTTCGCCGGACTGTCCAGCGACTACCTCGGCCGGCGTTTACAGCAAGTGCTACAGGAGGAAGGCGTGCGCCCGGACTACCTGCAGGACTTCGACGCACCAACCACCCTGGCGATGGTCGCCGTCGGTGCCGACGGCTCGCCGCATTACAGCTTCCGAGGCGAAGGCTGTGCCGATCGCCAGCTGTTGCCGAAGCATTTACCTGAGTTAGGCGCTGAGGTGCGTGGGTTGCATATTGGTTCGTACTCGCTGGTGGTGCAGCCGATTGCCGACACCCTGCTGGCCCTGGTCCGCCGGGAAAGCGGCAAACGCCTGATCAGCCTCGACCCCAACGTGCGACTTAACCCAGAACCGAATATCGAACTGTGGCGCGAACGCATCAACACTTTGGTCGAGCATGCCGACCTGATCAAGGTCAGCGACGAGGACCTGAACCTGCTCTACCCCGAGCGAGATCCGCAAAGCATGATCCATGGCTGGCTGGAACACCGCTGCCAGATGGTATTCCTCACCCGTGGCGGCCAGGGAGCAACGGTATTCAGCCGCCACCATGGCAGTTGGTCGGCGCCGGCCTGCGCAGTGGTGATGGCTGATACCGTGGGCGCCGGCGACACCTTCCAGGCGGCGTTGATCGCCTGGCTGACCGAACAGCAGCTGGATTCGGTGGAGGGATTGCAGCGCTTGAGTCGCGAACAGATCGACGCGATGCTCACCTTCGCCATCAGCGCCGCTGCCCTGACCTGCGGCAAGACCGGGCCGGACCTGCCTTATCGGCATCAGTTGGATTGATATCTGGTCAGGATCTGTATCGCGGGCATTGCAGTTTTCGCGAGCAAGTCGGGTACTGGACGGCTCAACAATCCGAGCCGTCAGATAGATAGCGGAGGCAGCGTTTCATAACTCTTAAGGTTTGCTTAAGGACTTTAAATATCGCCGAGGGACAGACTTTCCTGAACGAAAAGGAGAGTCGCCATGAACCCGCAATCGGTGAATTCAAACCATCCATGCACCCTTGTCCGACCATTGGGCGCCCTGTCCGGCTGGCAGGAGCGCCGCGCCAAGGAGCTGATGCTCCGTGAAATGAGCAGCTGCATTCGCATCAGCGAGATTGCCGAACACTGCAACCTGTCCCGTAGCCATTTTTCCCGGGCATTCAAAAAGGTTACCGGCCACTCGCCGCAAGGCTGGTTAGTGAGGATGAAAATAGAAAAAGCCAAAAGCCTGCTAATCACCTCGATGCCGATCACCGATGTCGTCTATGAATGCGGTTTCGCGGACCACTCGCATTTCACCCGCACCTTCAGTCGCCTGGAAGGAATGTCACCCAAGGCATGGCGCCGGGCCTTTGCTCATGCAACGAGCCATCTTCCCCAGCCGTCAGTGATCGATCGGGACATACCTGATTGGAGAATTCGCGATAGCCTGGTCGACAGCGTGGGACAGTCGCGCGTGCAGGAGCTGCACGTGTGAACTGATCGAGGTCGACAAAATGAACTCCTCCCTTTGGCCGCTCATGCGGCCCTTTTTTATCCGGCGCTGGCCGGCGCGAGCGGCAGGTTGAAGCAGATCCTGGCGCCCTGCTCGCTGTCCTGAACGACCAGCGTTCCGCCGTGCGCGCCGATCACCGACCTGCAAATGGCCAGCCCCATACCCATGCCGCTGCCCTTGGTGGTGTAGAACGCATCGAAAATCTGCTCGCGCTGTTGCGCGCCAATTCCCGGTCCGTTGTCCTGGAAGCAGACCTGGACATGATCGTCCTTGACCGAAGAGACGATGATGAGACACCCATTCGTGATTGCGGCTCCGGCGATGGCCTCCAGCGCATTGGTGATGAGGTTGAACACCACCTGTTGGATCTGCACCGCATCGACCCACACCGGGCATTGCGCATCGAGCCGGGTTTCCAGTTGTACGTTGCGGTTCGCCGGGTCGGTGGCGATCAGGCGCACGACCTCGCCAATCAAATCGTCGACCTGCACCGGCAGCCGTTGCAACGGCGCTTGTTTGGCGAGCGCGCGAAGCGCCTGGACAATGTCGGCGGCGCGGGCGCTGTCCGAGCGGATGTCTTCGAGCCCCTGAATGGCTTCTTCCAGATCGGGCTGATCACGCTTGAGCCAGCGCAGGCTGGCCGAGGCGTTGGACAAAATGCCCAGCAGCGGCTGGCTGATTTCATGGGCAATCGAAGCCGAAAGCTCACCCATGACCTTGAGGTGCGAGCTACGCGCCAGTTCAGCCCGGGAGCTGCGCAAGTCCGCTTCCATCTGCGCGCGCAGCAGGTTGTCCTCGACCAGCTGCGCATACAGCCGGGCGGTTTGCAGTGACACGGCGGCCTGGGAGGCGAGAATTTCCAGCATGGTCAGGCGCTCGGCGCTGAACAGATTAGGGATGAGACTGTTCTCCAGATAGACCAGACCGATCAACGTACCTTGTTTGAGCAACGGCAGGCACAACATGGAACGCGTCTGGCGCTGTTGCAGATCGGCGCTATAGGCCTCGGGACAATCGGCCCCGGCATCATTGAGCACCAGAGGTTTGCGCGTGCGCATGGTCGCGTTGAGTACCGAGGTCGGCGCCAACGATTCGAGCGATTGCCCGGCGTCCAGTGCGACCCGCACGTTGCCAGCCTCGACAGAGGCCGTCGCCGCCAGTTGCAGTTCGGCATCGATGACGATCATCAGCACGCCATTGTCGGCGCCGGCCTGAATCATCAGGTGATTCATCAGGGTTTCGACCAGACGTTCGAGCAACACCTCCTGCGAAAGCGCACGCGCCGCCTCGATCCCCACTTCAAGATCGAGCCGGACCTGGGTCACGGGCCGGGCCGACTCGAATGACGACTCAGTCTTCAGAAACGGATGCAAGGCCTCCAGCTGACGCGCCTTGCCGCCGGCGCCCCACAGGTTGTAACAGTCGCGCGCGACGCGCAGATGGTGGTTGGCGCCGGACACCAGTCCGTTCGGTAAACAGATATCGGCAAGCTGTTCGTGGGCCAGCGCCTGCTCATGGATGAAACCGGCCGCCGTCGCGGCGATCTGCGACTGATCGAAGCAGCGGATGGCCACCAGCTCCTGACCGCGCAAACGAGCAATCACCCCTTCGATCAGCAGCAGTTTGCTGCGGAAGGTCGTCGGGTTGAGCTCGACCCATGACTGAAACCGCTGACGTTGCTGCTCGAGCTTTTGCAGCTTTTCGATCACCTCGCCGGGCGCCTGCGCACTGCCCAGGGCCAAACTGTAGAACAGGTAGTAATCGGCGAGATTGATATGCGCCGGAATGGACCAGGCCAGCGCGGCAGCTTCTTCGAAACGTCGCAATGCGTAAGGGATATCACCGAAATGAAACGCGGACATGCCGGAATACAGCCACAAATAGAACAGTGTCGGTTGTGACACGCTGCGGCGATCAATGGGGCCAAACCTGTCATGTTCCGTGCCGTCCAGTTCGGCCGGCGGCCGTTGCGCACGCCCGTCGCGCAGATCGGTAGCGAACGCCTGTTGCGCCAGCAGGATGCGCTCAATATCGATGTAATGAAATTGCCGCACCCAGGCCAGACCCTGATCCAGTTCGTTCAACACGCCTTGCAAGGGTTCGCCCATGAACAACAGGTCGGAGCCGATGTGGTTGCAGGCATAGCAGGACATGCCCAGGTCGCCACCGGCCTGGCCGCATTCGAATGCGGCGAACGCCTTCTGTCGAGCGTAGGCCATCGGTCGGGTCCACGGGCTGACTTGATCGAGCGCTACCAGCGTGCCTGTGCGCCCTGCTTCATAGCCATGCTTGTCGGTGAGCTCAAGCGCTAATTCAGCAAAGGCTTGTCCGTCCACATATTCGCCATAGCGTTCGGCAATCATCACGCCAAACCAGGCAAACCCGTAACCGCTTCCCGGCGTCGTGCCATGCAGCAGTGTCAGTTCAACCATTTTCGCCAGATGCAACAAACGAATACCGTCGTTGACGAAGAACGAAGAAGTCAGCGTGCTGAGCAATTCCATGGCCGCTTCGACAGACGGGTCATTCGCTTTGGGTAAATGCACCAGATCAGCGATCTGACGTGTGCCGACGAGTGTGCGTACCTGGGAAAACGCCAGGGTCAGTTGTTCCTGCGAGGGCTTGCGCTGCAGGGGAATGTCCAACAGGGTCAGACCATTCAGCGCCTCGGTGATCGCCCCTTCGTAATCGGAGTGCAGCGTGCGCAAGGTGGCTCGTAACCGATAGGTCTTCGCGCGGTCGAGCACTGTGGTGGCGTGGGTCAGGCAATCATCGAGGCGTCGCTGGGCGCCGGCCAGATCGGCCAGAAGCATGTCGCACTCGGCAGCCAGCCATTGAGTAGCGAACGTTTGGGTGTAGAGGCTGGACCAACCCGACTGGCCGAGCAAATTCTCGGCAGTGCGCAGAAAACCCACGGCCTGCTCGACGGCAGCGGTATCCCTGGCGCGCTCGGCGGCTTCGACCAACAGTTCAACGAACGCGGTACGGCGATATGCCTCCAGTGTATCGACGTCAATGCGCTGGATCTGGCTGGCGACTTCGAATACACGCTCATGGATTTGCTCGCCCCACTGATCCAGCATGGCGCCGGCGATACGGGCATGCTCGGCGGCGCGTCCCGACTGTGCAGGAAGCTGGCAAGCTGCCTCTAGTACGCGGTCGTGGGGAAACACCAGTTGCTCGCGTTCGCGCAGCAGTAATCCCGCATCGACCAGGCTTTGCACATCGATGCTGATCTGGTGCGGATTACACGGCACTAGCTGGTGCAGCAGCGATTCGTCACAGCGCCCGCCGATATATCCAGCCGTGCGCATCACTTCGCGCTCCATCGAAGACAGCCGTTCGAGTCGCTGCACCATCAAGTCGGCGACATTGTCCGCATAGCGATAACTGTCCACCTCCTCCTGGTTCCAGACCCAGCGGCGACTCAGCACGTCGAAGCGCACCAGACGCTCATCGATCAACGCCCGCAACACCTGACGGACGAAAAGAGGGTTGCCGGCCGTCTTGTAGTGCACGACTTGTGCGAGCGCTTCAATACCCGCGGTGTCAGTATCCAGTTCAACGGCAATCAGTTCAGCGACCGCGGGCTCCGACAATGGACCCAGCATGACGCGTGTACAGGGCACCGATTGCCCACGGCCGAGCACCTCCAGCAATCCACCTTCACGCTCGAGAGCCTGCGACTCGGCCTCGCGGTACGCCAGGAACAGGAGCAGATGCCTGGGCCGCCGATCGACGAAGGCCTGAAGGAACGAGAGGGTCGAATCGTCCGCCCACTGCACATCATCCACGAACAGCACCAAGGGTCTTCCCGGCTGAGCGAAGATTTCCAGTACATCGAGCAGGGTGCGGTTGGCGCGATCGAGCGCATGCCGCGCCGGCATGTTCGGCAACTCAGGCGTGACACCGATGACCAGCTCAGCCTCGGGCGCCAGCTCCACCAGGACCCTTCCCCGCCCCTTTAGCCGTTCGACCAGTTGCTCGCCAAGCATCTCCAGCTCCAAGGCTGGCTTGCCCAGCAACTGGGTCATCAACGATCTGATAATTTCAGACAACGGTGCGTAGGGGATTTCCTGCTGCAGCAGATTGCTCTTGCCGCTGGCCCAGTAGCCGGGCGCCAGGGGGCGGACACCTTGATGGATCAGCGTCGACTTGCCGGCGCCCGGCGCGCCGCCGACCAGCAGGACCCGGGCGATGCCATCGTTGCGTACCTGATGCAGCAGTTCAATCAGCTGCGTGCGCTCGGTGTCTCGACCGAACAGCGCACCGCCGCGGGCCAAGGAAGGCAACGCATCGAAAGCGCCCAGCCGAAACGCGTCGATGCACTCATGTTCCAGCCATTGAGTTTGGCACCAAGCCAGATCCGCAGCCATCGATGCGGCGCTTTGATAGCGGGCACCCGGCTCTTTTGCCAAGCCTTTGAGCAGAACGAGACAGATACCTTCCGGCAGATCGGCGACATGAATCGCCGGTGATTCCGGTGGGACGGCAGCATGCACGTGCAGCCATTGGGACGGGTCTCGGGCGGTGAGCGGCAGGTTGCCGGTCAGCGCTTGATAAAGAATCGTAGACAGGGCATAGACGTCACTGCGCGCGTCAAAACTGGCGGCATCGCGCCGTACTTGCTCTGGGGCTAGATACGGCCATTGTTCCAAATCAGGTAATTGCGCGGCGCACGCCTGCGCGCAATGGCTGTGAAAACCCAGAAACCTGACCGAATTGGCGGTATCCACCATCAGGTGGTGGGGTTGCAGACAGGCATGTCGCACGCCCACTTTTTGCGCACATGAAAGCGCATTGGCCGCCGCTACGGCGATGGCCAGCATGCGTCCCAGTGGCAGCCCTGCCTCACTGATCAGATCCATCAGCGGCGTCCCCGACGAGGGATAGATCAACAAAGGCCCCTCGGCCGAGCGGATGAACGCGACAGGAGCAATCGCCCAGGCCGGATCCAGGTCCCGGTGAAAATCGCGCTCCAGCCGCTGGCAAGTGGCAGGCCGCTGAATCGGTGCCCGGGCGGCGAGCCAGGATGTTCCGGATTGCGGATCCTGAAGCGTAAACCAGGTCAGATCATTTTCCCGGCGCCGCATGGTGAAGGTGCAACGTTCCAGCCAGGCTTCATCATGTACGACATCAAGACTGCGGAAACCGGATGCTGAGAGAGGGCTGCTGGGCATGAACAATCACCGCTGAAGATTCGTTTCGGGCTGAGCCTCGAGAGTATACGCACCGCTCTGGCCAGAGGGCTGCGGGCAAACCATCTTGTCCGTAATCGGCATCAGGATGGCCGTTGAGAGGCCCCTCTGCCGGTGGTTTTCGTACCTGAAATCATCGCGTGTTATCCCTCGGGATAATTGCAATATGTCGGGCCGTCCCCTAGCGTGTAGCCCTGACAACACGACATTCCGGCGTCACTCCCCGTCAACGCAGTGCAGAGGAACGTATGATCCGACTCGGCCAAGCCACTATTTCCCTGGAACGGCGTGAAGCCTTTCTTGATGGACGGCCGCTGCGTGTCGGGGGCCGAGCGTTCGAAATCCTCTCTGTGCTGATGCAGGCCGATGGCCGAATCGTCAGCAAAGATGAATTGATCACACAAGTCTGGCCTGACACCGTCGTCGAGGAAAACAATCTGCAGGTGCAGATTTCCTCACTGCGCAAGTTGCTCGGAGAAAAACAACTCATCCAGACGGTCCCGCGCCGAGGTTACCGATTATTGAAAGAACATGAGCCGCCCCTGCCCCTGTTCCATCCGACAGCCCTGGCCCCTGTGGCGTTCGAGGATCAGCAGAGGATCGATCCTGACAGCGTGCCGGTGTTCATCGTGGACGATGAAGCCTCCGTGCGCACAGCGCTCAGCCGACTGCTGCGAGCCGAAGGCATCGTGCACCGGATATTTGCCTCGGCGGAAGAGTTGCTTGACGCTGACCTCGACATCGGCCCCGCTTGCCTGTTGCTGGACATAAGCCTGCCCGAGGCGACAGGGCTGGAACTGCAATCGGCGCTCGGACAACGCGGGCGTCCGTGGCCAGTCATTTTCATGACCGGTTTCGGCACCATTCCAATGTCGGTGCAGGCCATGAAAGCGGGAGCGGTCGAATTCCTGACCAAACCGTTTAATGACGACCAATTGCTGGACATCCTGCACACCACCCGCCAGCGTGCAGCGAAGTCGTTCGAGCAATGGCAGCGCATTCAGAGCGCCCGTCAAAGGGCAGCGCTGTTGACACCCCGTGAGCGCGAAGTGCTGCCGCTGATCGTCGCGGGGCTGTCCAACAAGCACATCGCCAACCGGCTGGGCACCAGTGAAGTCACCGCCAAGGTCCACCGAAAACACATCATGGAGAAGATGCAGACGCGCTCGCTGGTCAGCCTGGTCAGCCTGTATGGCTTGCTCAGCGCGGAACCGGCGTCAGTCATGCCGGGTTCTTCATGACTATCGGCACTGGCTGCGCCACCCCCGGATCATCCGGCAACGTCATGATCATCGTCTGCATCGTGGACGACGATGCGTCCGTGCGCAAAAGCCTGGCCAACCTGCTTCGGTCGGCTGGCTACCGCTGTCGGATATTCGCTTCGGGAGAGGAATTCCTGGCTATCGACAACTTTGATGACGTCGCTTGTCTGCTGCTGGATCTGAAAATGAAGGGCCTCTCGGGAATAGAGGTCATGCAGGCGCTTGCACTCCTGGACAGAAAATTTCCGGTGATATGCATGTCGGCATACTGGGATGAAGCGACACTGACCGAATCCAGCCGCTACGGCGCCAACGAATGTCTGCGTAAACCCTTCAGCGGCGACGCGTTGTTGACGGCTGTCGAGATTGCGCTTCAACCGAAATAGGCCTGCCCTGCGACCGTGACATGAGTGTTGCGAGAGATGCGCTGAGTCAAACGCTCAATCTGAAAATCCTCGCCGCCAACCCTGTCCTTGCCATTTCCTGAATCATTTTCCCTCCCCGGCAATCATCAAGTGACGCCATAAACTGGCGTCAGATCCTGCCCTATCGAAAACCGCACGCTATCGCACAAACATCCAAAAATGCAGCACAACCGTTCAATCCCCGCTATGTGGGATACGTGACAATTTCCTCGACTTGACCAATGAGGCGACGCCGAAAAACTCAATGAGTTTTTTCATCAATCAACGGCACACGTCGTCGAGCAACCCAAGTAACCCTCAGTCAATACGTAAGGAAAAACATCATGACTCTCGCAAAAGCAGCTCCAGGCAAAACCCTTCTTACCCCAACTGACCACACCCTGATCATGATCGACCATCAGTCGCAGATGTCCTTCGCGACCAAGTCGATCGATGCCGTGACCCTGCGTAACAACGCCGCGCTGGTAGCCAAGGCCGCCCGGGGCTTCGAGGTATCGACCATCCTCACCACCGTTGCCGAAAAAAGCTTCTCCGGCCCGATCTTCGACGAAATCAAGTCAGTGTTTCCGGACCACAAAGTGATCGACCGCACCAGCATGAACACCTGGGAAGACGAACGCATCGCCGTCGAAGTGAACGCCTTCGGCAAACAGAAAATCGTCCTCGCCGGTCTGTGGACCTCCGTGTGCATCGTCGGCCCGGCGCTATCAGCTATCGACCAAGGTTTTGAGGTCTACTTCATCGCCGATGCCTGCGGCGATGTTTCCATCGAAGCCCATGAAATGGCCGTGCAACGCATGATCCAGATCGGCGCCCGCCCGATGACGGCGTTGCAATACCTGCTGGAGCTGCAACGTGACTGGGCTCGTACTGAAACCTACGAGGAAACCGTCAAGACCTCGATCGCCAATGGCGGCGCCTACGGACTGGGTCTGATCTACGCCAAAACCATGTTCCACGCCTCTGAAGGCCATTGAGCGACGACAGCGGCTGCGCATCTGCGTAGCCGCTTGCTCACGCCTTTTTTATTGCAACCAGGAAGCAAGCCATGAGCCTTCTCAAGCACCTCCCCGCCTACTTCAAGGGCTCACTGATGGCCCTCGGTCTCACGTTTGCAGCCAGTCAGGTTCAGGCGGCGCCACCGCCGCAAGTACACACTCAAGTCCCTGGCTATCAGCGCCTGGCGGTGGGTGAATATGAAGTCACCGCGTTGTTCGATGGCTACAGCGACCTCGGGCCAACGCTGCTCAAAGGCCTTTCGCAGAAAGACATTCGCGCCATGCTCGAACGCAAGTTCATTTTTACCCAAGGCATGCCGACCGCGTTCAACGCATTCCTGATCAACACCGGCAAAAACCTGGTGCTGGTGGATGCCGGTGCCGGTGCCTGTTTCGGTGAAACCGCCGGCTGGCTGCCCGACAATATCCGCGCTGCCGGTTACCAGCCTGAGCAAGTGGATACCGTGCTGCTCACCCATATGCATGTCGATCACGTCTGTGGCCTGATCAACGCCAAGGGTGAACCCGTGTTCGCCAATGCCACGGTGTATGCCGCCAAACTGGAAGCCGATTACTGGCTCAGCCAGGCAAACCTGGACAAGGCCCCTGCAGATGCCCGTGGCTACTTTGAGATTGCCCGTAAAGCGGTGGCTCCCTATGTCGCCGCCGACCGCTTTAGAACCTTCACCCCCGAGCAGTCGCTGGTGCCTGGCGTCACCCCGGTCAGCCTGCCCGGCCACACACCCGGCAGCAGCGGCTACACGTTCAGCTCAAACGGCCAGAGCATTCTGTTCATGGGTGACCTGGTCCACAGTTTCGCCGTGCAGTTCCAGCATCCGGAAGTGAGCATCGGCTTCGATGTCCAGGGCAAACAGGCCGTCGAGACTCGCGAAAAACTGTTCAAACAGGTCGCTCATGACCGCACCTGGGTTGCCGGTGCTCACTTGCCCTTCCCTGGTATCGGGCATATCAGCAATCGCGAAAAAGCCTTCGCCTGGGTGCCCGTCGAATACGGCCCTTACCAGCGATCGAAAAATGTCCCGCTGATCCAGTGATCACAACCCCGGACTTAAGCCAACTTCACTGCGGGGAACCTTCTCCGCGGTGAAGATGCCGGGCCACTGGCGTCCGACTCGCTGGCTGCGCAGCCACTTCTCGCGTGGTGAATGAATATGATGTATGCATCCAACGACCTTATTGCAATTCAAGGCCCGGGCAACGCGACTGGCCCCCTGATGCCCTTCTGGTTGTGCATGTTGCTCACGAGCACCGCCGGAACCGCGATAGCCGCCGAGCCCGTACAAACCGCACAAGGTTTGCTGGCAGGGTCGACGCTTGAGGTGCTCAGCCGAAACTTCTACCTCAACAATGACTATCGATCGCCCTCGCCGACAGGCAAGAGTTACAAACAGGAATGGGCTCAAGGTTTCATCACCTCGTTTGAATCCGGGTTCACTCCCGGCATGATTGGAGTGGGTATCGATGCCCATGGATTTCTCGGTTTGAAACTGGACGGCGGCAAGGGACGTTCCGGGACGGGATTGTTACCTCTGGATCATGACGGTCGCAGCGAAGACAGCTACTCCAGCGGTGGTGGAGCCTTGAAGCTGCGAGCCTCCCGCACCACCCTGGCGTTCGGTGAAATGACTGTGGAAACACCGGTGTTCGACACGGCGGACAAACGCCTGCAACCGGAATACGCCACGGGCTTGTTCATCGACAGCCGTGAAATCGACGACATGCATTTGTTGGCCGGTCACTTCACCGCTTTCAAGAATCAGGATGCGTCCACCCGCAAGGGCGACTTCTCCGGCTACGGTGTGAGCACCGGTACGGGCGGCATTGATTTTATCGGGGTCAACCTGTTCGAGGATCGCCTGGTGGGCGGCGCCCTTTATGCCTCGGAACTGAGCGACACCTGGCGTCAGTACTACGCCAACCTGCACCTGAAACAGCCCGGCTTTTTCTTCGACGGCAATCTTTACCGCACCCAGGACTATGGCGAGGCCGTGGCAGGGGCGATCGATAACACCGCCTACAGCCTGTCGGGCAAATACACCATCGGGGCCCAAGCCTTCACCCTCGCCTATCAGAAAATCAACGGCGACACGCCCTTCGACTTCGTCGGTGGTGATTCCATCTACCTGGCCAACTCGATCAAGTACGCTGATTTCAACGGCCCCCATGAACGCTCCTGGCAGATGCGCTACGACTTCGACCTCGGCACTTTCGGCCTGCCTGGCTTGAAGTTCATGACCCGCTACGTGACCGGGCGTGGCATCGATGGTACCCAGGCACCCAAGCGAGGTGCGTATAACCCGTTCGACCCAACCTCCGGCGATTACCAACCCCAACAAGGGGATGGCGGCCGGCATTGGGAACGCGATATAGACCTACGCTACATCGTGCAATCGGGCCGGGCCAAGGACTTGTCCGTGCAGCTGTCCCATGTGACGCATCGAGCCAATAACGCTCAGGCCGGCGATGACATCGACCGGACTTATGTGGTTATCGAGTACCCGCTCAAGCTGGGATCACTTTGAGCTTTCTCCTTGATGGAGCTCAGGGTCACGCCTTATCGAGAAAAGCCAGCGCCCTCGACACGAAATTGGCGTGATGCTGGAAAATCGCACCATGACCGGCATCTTCGTAAATGATCAGTTGCGAGCTCGGGATGCGGCGCGCCATATCAGTAGAGTTCACTGTCGGCACCATGATGTCGTTGTCACCGTTGGCGATCAGTACCGGGCTCTGGATATTGCCGAGATCCTGGGGCGCCTGCCGCCCCCACGCTTTGATCGCCCTCAACTGCCGCGAAAAGGCACTTGGCGTGGGTCCCTTGTCCCGATCCGTTTTGCGCTCCTTCAGTCGTTTCAAAAAGGCCTTCGCGGCTTGGCGACCATTGGCCGTGGCGGTAAAAAACAGATAGAACTTCGGATCGCGCAACGTCAGCAAGCCCTTGATCATCAATGGCCAGGATGCCGCCCCTACCTTGTCAATGTCTTTGCCGCCCGCCGGCCCCGTACCCGCCAAAATGAGCTTGCGTACCAGGTCGGGTGCTTTCAGCACGATGTCCTGCGCCACAAATCCGCCAAGGGAAAAACCGATTAGATCAACCTTCTCCAAGTTCAGCGCGTGGATCAAAGCTATCGCATCCCGCGCCATCTCATCGATGGTCACGGGCGCGGTTCCTCCCGACCCGCCAATCCCCCGGTAGTCAGTGGCGATGACGCGATGTCTACTGGCAAGACCATCGATGATCCGCGGGTCGAAATTGTCCAATACCGCGCCCCAATGATTGAGAAGTATCAGTGGCACGCCACTGCGAGGCCCCAGGTCACGGTAGGCAAACACAGTCCCTGCGACATTGATCGAGCGGTTCGCGGCAGTTACGTAGGACGTACCCGATCCAGGATAATTGTCGGAATGGGTCATTGTTTACTCCATGCGTCTGGTGTGGACCGGGCGTCCTGGGAGGCCCCGGTCTGCTTTACGTCGATTGAAAGTGATGACGCCCTTGCCTCTGCATCGCCGGAATATTTACGAGGGCGTGCGATACCGCTCTGCTACATGCGCTTGTCTAATGTCTGAAATGAGCGCTTGTCGCGCGGCATCCAGTGCGGTCCAGCGACTGGCGTCGTGCAGTGGCGGGATGGTCACAAGCTCACGCCGATCGAAGCCCACCAGCGCGGCATCCACCATCTCACCCACCTCCATCAGTTCCGGCAGTGTATTGATGTCGATGCCCGCACGCCCCCAAATCTCGGTGCGGGTTCCGGCAGGGAGCACCGCCTGGACATAGACGCCTTTGGGCGTGAGTTCCAGACTCAGTCCCTGGGAAAGGAACAACACAAAAGCCTTGGTGGCGCCATAGACCGACATGCCGAACTCCGGCGCCAAGCCAACCACTGAACCGATATTGACGATCGCGCCTTCACCGGCCTGCGCAAGCCGCGGGGCGATTGCACTGGCGAGTCGCACCAACGACGTCGTGTTGAGCGCGACGATCCGAGCGACATCGTCGGTCGCCTGCTCGATGAAGCTGCCGGACTGGGTTGCCCCGGCGTTGTTAATGAGGATGCCGATTCGCGAATCATCGCGCAGGCGCGTCTCGACGACGGCCAAGTCGCCGGGCTGAGTGAGATCGGCCTGGAGAATATCGACAGCGACGCTGTGTTCCTCGCGCAGGCGAGCCGCAAGTGTCTCCAGCCTCACTTTGTCGCGGGCAACCAGCACGAGATCGTGGCCGCGACGTGCGAAGCGCTCGGCGTAGGTGGCGCCGATGCCGGAGGAAGCGCCGGTAATGAGGACTGCGGGATGGGTAGTCATGTAGTTGCTCTCTTGATCAGATGAACCCATGGCGGGCATGCAATGTACAAATCGATACCGCGCCAGTGTTACAGGGCGCTGGCGTCAGCGAGGGCCGGATAGTCGATGTATCCCGCAGCACCACCGCCGAAAAGCGTGGTCGGATCGAACGCCGCCAACGGCGCATCGGTTTTCAGACGTTCCACCAGATCGGGGTTGGCAATGAATGGGCGCCCGAACGCGAAGAGGTCTGCCTTGCCTTCGGTGAGCCGGGAGGCAGCGAGATCCAGGTCATAACCATTGTTGGCGATGTAGGTGTTCTTGAATCGCCGGCGCAGGGAATCAAAGTCGAACGGCGCGACCTCGCGCGGCCCGCCGGTCGCGCCCTCGACGACATGGAGATAGACGATGCCCAAGGCGTCGAGCTGGTCGACGATGTAGTCGAACTGTCCCTGTGGATCGCTGCTCGATACACCATTGGTGGGAGAAACCGGCGAGATACGAATACCGGTGCGCTCGGCACCGATCTCGTCCACCACTGCCGCCGTCACTTCCAGTAGTAGTCGAGCGCGATTTTCGATCGAACCGCCGTAGGCATCGGTACGTACGTTGGCACCGTCCTTGACGAACTGGTCCAGCAGATAGCCATTGGCGCCATGGATTTCAACGCCATCGAAGCCTGCGGCAATAGCATTTGCCGCGGCCTGGCGGAAATCGTTGACGATCCCGGGCAGTTCGTCGAGCTCCAGCGCCCGAGGCTCGGAAACGTCGACAAAGCTGTTGTTGACGAACGTCTTGGTTGCGGCCCGAATGGCCGAGGGCGCCACCGGGGCGGCGCCATTATCCTGAAGATCAACATGCGAAACGCGCCCGACGTGCCACAACTGCAGGAAAATTTTCCCGTTCTTCGCATGGACGGCATCGGTGACCTCACGCCAACCGTCGATCTGCGCTTGCGAGTAGATGCCGGGCGTATCCTGGTAGCCCTGCCCTTGCTGCGAAATCTGTGTGGCCTCGGAAATCTGCAGACCGGCCGACGCCCGCTGGCTGTAATACGTTGCAGCGAACTCACTCGGAACGAATCCCGCGCCGGCACGGTTGCGCGTCAACGGCGCCAGGACCACCCGGTTGGAGAGCGTCAGGGAACCGAGGATGTAGGGCTCAAATAAAGTTTTTTCGGTCATAGCTTGTTTCTCCCACGTTGACTGATGGTCGTTGTTGCGAGTGCGCATCGCCATACGATTGGCGTTTTCAGGTGGGCGTCGCTCATGGCCTGAGCCCTTCCAAAAGTTAGCGAGCCGTTATGATGATGATCACAATCTTAATCGTCAATAACTTTGATGATGATTGACATCAATGTATATTGGCCGTCTGACAGCAGATTCAAAGAGGCATGTGGGTATGAGAGTCACCAAAGCGCAGGCACAGGCGAATCGGGCGCACATCGTCGAGACGGCCTCCGCCCTGTTTCGTGAGCGCGGCTATGACGGTGTGGGGGTGGCGGAACTGATGGCCGCTGCCGGGTTCACCCATGGCGGGTTCTACAAGCACTTTCGCTCCAAAGCCGATTTGATGGCTGAAGCAGCGGCGAGCGGGCTTTCGCAGAGCCTGGTCAATAGCGCAGGTCTCGACGTCACCGAGTTCGTCAATCTTTACGTCTCACGGGCTCACCGTGACGGCCGCAACGTTGGCTGCACGATGGCAGCTCTCTGCGGGGACGCTGCGCGTCAATCAGAGGAGATCAAGGCAACGTTTGCTGACGGGATCGAAAGCATGCTGGCAGCCCTTGACCCTGTGGACTCGCTGGGCGACGTGGATCCGCACACAGTGCGAGCGCAGATGATCGACATGCTTGCCCATGCGATTGGCGCAGTCGTTTTGTCGCGGGCTTGTCCGGATGATTCCCCGCTGGCGGATGAGATTCTGGAGGTCTGCCGCGAAAAAATTCTCGCGACACGGTCACCGTCGCAGTCCACATAGTCGTTGCCTCAGCGGCAATCCCGAGCAGTTGCCGCGTACCCCATGGAGCGGCTCCATTCGCAGCCGGCATCACTGATACGCTATCCACCAGGCATGGTAGGCGCGGACATCAATGTATGGAGAGGTATTCAGCAAGACTGCAGGGGATGTCTTGCCAAAAATGCGGCGACTCGCTCAATGACCTCGTCCGGCCGGGAATCAGCAAAAAAATGTCCGCCCACTATCGCAGAAGCCTCCATCACTGTGCAGCGATCCACCCACGTGGCGGGTAAATCATAGTGCTTGGCCATCGCACCTGAGGCGCCATAGAGGATCAGCGCGGGCGCAGTGATGCGTCGTCCGGAATCGGACATATCGTCTTCCAGATCCACAGTGAGTGCGGCGCGATAGTCGTTGCAAAACCCCGCGATGGTTGCCGGATCACGCCAGGCTTTCCGATACGCCGCCAGTTGGTCAGCATCAAAATCCTCCGGCCCTGCGGCCCCCCAGCCGAATAGGCAGCTCTCGAAAAAGAAATCGGGATCCGCCTCAATCATGCGCTCCGGAAAGGGTGCGGGCTGAGAAAGGAAAAACCAATGCCAGTAACTGTGGGCTACGTCCTTGCGCAGATCTGTCAGCATCACAGCCGTAGGAACGATGTCCATCAGCGTGACGCTCGCCACCACCCCTGGATGATCCAGTGTCATCCGGTGTGCAGTGCGCGCGCCACGGTCGTGTCCAACAAGATGGAACCGTTCATGTCCGAGTACACGCATCAGTCCGACCTGATCCGCGGCCATGGCCCGAAACCCGTAGTTCGATAGATCCGGTTGAGCCGGCGGTTTAGCCGATGCGCCATACCCACGCAGATCAGCACAGACAACCCGATAGCCACGCGCGACCAGCCCAGGCGCGATACGCGCCCAGAGCGCCATGGTTTGCGGAAAACCGTGCAGCATCAATATCGGTTCGCCTTCACCCGCTGCAACACAGGCAATTTCTACATCGCCTACGGTAATTCGGTGCGTTTCGAAGTTTTCGAACATGGGGTCGTCTCGTTATTTGATCTTGACGATGACCTTGCCTTTTGCGCGACCGGTTTCAACATAGGCCAAGGCATCCGGGGTCGATTCAAATGGAAAAACCCGATCCACCACCGGACGTATGACCCGCGAATCGATGAGCGCGGTAAGTTCATGCAGTTGCTCCGCGTGAGCCAACCCGCACGACGACCCCGGCCAGATCATCTCCCAGAATAAGCGGCACGCGATAAGGCAAAATCATTTTGAACTCACCGTCCCTGATTTTTAAATCCAGAGGGTTCACACCCGCCGCATGGATCTGGACTAAAACATCATCCTTGCCCAATTCAGGTTCTGGTATTTCGGTCGCCCGTAACGTAGCCTTTTTTCCCTAGCGATCGATAATGAATGCTTTCATCGTGCTTCCTTATTCCTGGCGTACCCAGGTTTGTGAGCGCCCTAATACCGGCACGCCAATGTAGCCGCGCACGCTGAGCTTTTTGCCGTTGTCGGTCAGGTAGACTTTACTGCTATAGACCTTGCCGTTATCCGGATCGAGGATTTGGCCACCGGTGTACTCTTCGCCATCCTTTTGCAAACCGGTCAAAATTGTCAGCCCGACCACCGGCGCATTCTTGTTCATGCCTTCGCATTTCTCGCACTTGGGATTCTGATCTTCGCTCGGCGCGGGAAATACTTTTTCGATATTGCCCTTCAAAAGGCCATCAGACTCAGTGATTCGGATCAATGCCCTCGGCTTGCCACTGACATCGTCGATGTTTCTCCAAAGACCAACCGGCGAATTGTCGTCTGCCCACAGTGCCGACGACATGATCGCTGCTGCCAGGACGAGTCCGAAAACACCTGTTTTGAGCGTACGCATTGTCTGAATCCTCATGATTGAACGAATTTTTTTCGTCGGCCTGATGCCATTTTCAGAGCATGAAATTGGCCCTGTGACTCACGGCTATCGGATTGCGCTTGCTGTGTTCAGATCGCTTTCCGAGCAAGCTTCCAGTCGCGCCAGCTGTATAACGCTGTTATTTGTTAAACATAACGTCGTTATGGCACTATTGCAATATGACCACTGATAACTCACTCCCTAATGCCCCCACCCGCCTTGTCGAAGCGACCATCCGTCTGCTTGCGACTAGCGGCCCATCCGAAGTCAAGGCCCGTTCGGTAGCAAACGAAGCCGGCCTGTCGACCATGGGGGTTTACACGCACTTCGGCGGCGTGCCTGAACTTCTACAAGCAGTCGCTGACGAGGGATTCAAGCGGTTGGCTACAGTGTTCAAGCGTGTGCCCATCACGGACGATCCGATAACCGACTTATGTGCGATGCTCCTGGCCTGTCGAGACCTGGCAAGAAACAATCCCCACCTCTACGACTTGATGTTCGGCCTTTCGATTGACGGCAGATATAGCCCCTCACGGGGCACCATGACAACGATTGCGGATGGACAATCGGAAGCGTTCAAGGCGACGTACGCGATTCTGGTCAAAGCGTGCGCTCGATTGGTTGAGGCCAAATGCGTTCGCAAAATCGAGCCTGAGTTCATCGCGCCACAACTGTGGAGTGCTGCGCATGGATTCATCATGCTCGAACTCGCCGGCCACTTCGCAGGAATGGAAAATCCTGCTTCGCAGATCCTGGTAGCGACGTGCAACAACATTGTTGTCGGCTTGGGAGCGAAGCGGGAAAAAGTGGAATCCTCCACTGCTGGCGTAATTGCCGAGTGGACAAGCCCGACAGAAGCTTGATAAACCCTGCGGGGTGCTTCAGCTCAACAGAGACAGGTCAACCGGTTCGCCCAAATAAAGGAGGAACCGGCCGTGCCGTTTGCGGCTGAATGCTCAGTTATGCAGCAGGACAGGGATCTGTATCGAGGCCAGGCGATAATCATCGGTATGGCTGGACGCGACACCAGACTGCCCCCTGGTTACCGTCTCACCTCGTCCGTGAATACTTTGATCATTAGCCTGTGGAATCTGCGCCATGGCGTACTCGGCGAGTGCCGTGATGGTCAGCGCAGGATTAACCCCAGGATTTGCAGGCATCGCGGCGCCGTCACACACCAACATGTTTTGGTAACCAAAAACGTGCAGGTTCTGATCAATCACTCCAATTTGGGCATCGATGCCTATGACGGCGCCGCCCAATACATGGGCTGTTGTCGGAATGTTGCCCAGCGCTTCCAGTACGTTGCTCTGAGCAATTCCGCCGGTGTGCCTGGCCAACCATTGGGCCGCCTGGTTACCCATCTCGATGTACGTCGGGTTTGGCTTGTCGCGATTCTGCTCGGTGACGAGGCGGTAGCCGCGGCCCAGCCAACGCTTGCTGGGGCGTAGTGCGATTGCATTGTCCAATGTCTGCATTACGAGCAGCATCACCATGTTTCGGCTCCAGCCCCATGGCCACAGTGACTTGAACCATCGCACCGGATGCAACACGATATTCCCTAGCCACTTCAATGGCCGCGTCACGCGGTTACCCTTGCCGACCAGCAGTGTGCAAAGCAGGCTCAGGAAGTCGGCATTGCGACCATAGGTGAGAAACTCGATGTGGGTATCCTGATCGACGTGCACACTACTGCTGGCGGTGACATCGTTCCAGGTTTTGCGGTCCTCGGGCAGGCGCACATTCAGAACCGATTCACTGTTGGTGCGCACCAGTTCACCGAGACGATCACTGATCCGGGGCAGCGAGCCGCCATGCTTGCAGTTGGCCAATAACTCGTTGGTACCGAGAGCCCCGCCGGCGAAGATAATGCCGCGAGCGGTATACGTCTGACGATCACGGAAGAACCAGGCGCCGGGACGCTGAGTGATCACACGGTAGCCTTCACTGCCATCGACGGCCCCGAGCGGGCTCACATCAACGACCTCGTGCTCGGCGAATATCTGCACGCCACGTTTCTCTGCGAACCACAGGTAGTTCTTCACCAGCGAGTTCACTGCACCGACGCGGCATCCCACCATACAGGCGCCGCAGCGTATGCACCCCGTACGGTCAGGCCCTTCCCCGCCAAAATAGGGATCCTTGACAGTCTTGCCCGGCTCGCCAAAGAACACTCCGGTGGGTGCGCGAGTGAATGTGTTTTCGGTTCCGAAGTGTTGCGCCATCTCTCGGGCCAGTTGCTGGTTCGTCGAGTCGAAAGGCACTGTCTTTACCCCAAGCATGCGCTCGGCCGTATCGTAGTGAGGCTGCAATAGCCTGTCCCAGTGACCGAGCTCCCGCCACTGCACGTTTTCGAAGAACTCTGGCTTGGCGCGGTACAACACACCGCCATACACCGTGCTGCCGCCACCGACACCCGACTGGCTGGGAAAGAACACATGGCGAAACAGCGACATGCGCATGATGCCTTTCAAACCCAGTGCGGGTGCCCACAGGTATTTGCTGAACTGCCAGGCCGACGCGGGAAGATCCTCGTCGCGGTAGCGCCGTCCGCGCTCAAGTACCCCCACTCGATAGCCTTTCTCCACGAGGCGTAGCGCAGAGACGCTGCCGCCAAATCCCGATCCGATCACCAGCCAGTCGAAGTCGGTGTCTTTCATAGTGTGTCCCCCTCTACGTGCCAGCTGCTTTGCCGCCTGATGTCCATCAGGGAATTACCCGTCAATCGACCCACTCGGTCCACATCTTGCGCAGCCTTGGCTTGTCGACCTTGCCCATGGCGTTCTTTGGCAGGCTATCGATAATGTTGATCGTGGACGGTCTTTTGTAACGCGTCAGCCGGTCAGTACAGTGCTCATTCAAGTCCTCTTGAGTACCGGCGAATCCCGAACGAAACGCGACGTAAGCCACAACAATTTCGCCGAAGGTCTCATGGGGAACACCGATCACTGCCGCTTCGAGAACGCCCGGAAATTCGAACAACACATCTTCGATCTCCTTGGGATAGATATTCTCGCCACCGCGAATGATCATCTCTTTAAGGCGGCCGACGATGGCCAGATAACCGTCCTCGTCGATCCGCCCAATGTCGCCGGTGTGCAACCAGCCACCAACAATGGTCTTCGCTGTTTCTTCGGGTTTTCCAAGGTAACCGCGCATGACGTTAGGGCCTTGCACCAGCACCTCGCCAGTGGCGCCCTGCGCCAGATGCACACCACTCGGATCGGCGATAGCAATGCGTTGCCCGATGAAAGGCAGCCCGACAGTACCGACCTTGCGCTGGCCATCGAAGGGGTTGATGGTCGAAGCGCAGGTGCCTTCGGACAACCCATATCCCTCGAGCAGCGGAAAACCGAAACGAGCTTCAAATTTTTTAAGTAGTTCCGCCGAGGCAGGTGCCGCGCCGCAGATGCCATACCGAAGACTGGAGGTATAAGGTTTGATCTCTTTGGGTAACGCGCTAAGCATCGCGTAGATGGTGGGCACTGCGGAGAAGTACGTGGGTCGAAGCCACTCGACATCCTCAAAAAACGTATCGACGTTAAACCGCTTGCGAATCGTAACCCGGCCTCCGCTTGATAGCGGGATAAGAGTACTCACCACTATGCCGTTTACGTGAAATAGCGGCAGTATCAATAAGCAATGGTCCGCTGCCGTAACCTTGAGCGAATGTCGGCCCATCTCCGACATCGCTTCAATATTGGCGTGATCGAGCATCACACCCTTCGGCAAGCCTGTAGTGCCACTGGTGTAGATCAGCAGTGCCAGCGCTGCAGGCTCTTCAAAAGGTACGCCGGTGTAGGGCGTCCCCGTTTCCAGAGTGGCGACAGGCAGGGATTGCAGATTCGGGACGATGGCTTCGCCACTGACATTGATGAGCAGCTTCGCTCCTGAATCAACCAATTGATGGGTGGCTTCCTTGCTGGTCAGCCCAGGATTAATCGGCGTGACCGCCGCCCCCAGACGCCAGGCGGCGAACATTGCCACCACAAATTCCACCTGGTTGGGCAACATGAGCGCAACGATGTCTCCGACGCCCACCCCCCTGTCCGCGAATACTCCCGCTGCCGCGAGGACTCTGGAATGGAACTGCCGGTTAGTCAGGCTGATGGAGTCGTCAGCGACGCACAGAGCATCAGGCTCTGACACCGCGCGCAAGTCTGAAAGTTTGGAAAAGCACATTATTGTTGTTCTCTCTGAAAAATGACGGAAACGCTCGAATCAGTAGGCTTAAGTACCGAGTAAATGTTTGGTCAGAAACCGGGTCTGATCCGCCACCAGTTCTTCAAACGCGTCACCCATGTAGAACTCGAAATGCCCAGCGGCGTAGAGCCTGGTTTCTCCATGCGGCGCCTTGCGCACCAAGGCGATCGTCTGTTCCGGTGGCGTGACGGTGTCAGTGGTGCTTACGCAGAACAGGATAGGGAACTTCACCTTGGAGGCGGAGCGTCCGGGTCGATAAGCCATGATCTCCGGGAGCACTCGCGCGGCGACGTGATTGACGAACACCATCCCCTTTGGCATCAGGGCCAGATAACCCGGCAAGGCGTCATGGGCATTCATCAAGGCTGGCTGACCGGGAGCGGCAGCGATTGGCACCATCACGGGCGGGCGTCCCAGCAGCTTGGCCGCAAAATCACGCAAGAGCACCGGGGTTACCTTCAGCGATCCCTTTACACCCAGTGCGGCGGCGGAAGCCAGACCGTCGGTAAAGGGGCACTGACTGATGGCCGCCAATAATTCGGGATGCCGACTGGCCACGGTGATCGCATGCCCTCCCCCAAACGAGCTTCCCCATACGGCAGCCCGGCGCCCATCGACCTCCGCGCAGCCCTTGACGAAGTCCAGCGCTGCATCCCAATCAGCCAGTTGCCGCTTCACAGACATCAACTGTCTGGGCCGACCACCGCTGTCTCCGAAATAGCGATAGGTGAAGGCCAATGTAGCGATTCCGGCAGCAGCGAAGCGTTCGGAAAAGGCGTCCAGGCGCATTTCGCGAACCGCACCCAGTCCGTGACCGAGCACTACGATCGGCGGTTTCTCTACGCCGACCGGCAGGTAAAGCCAGGCCGAACAGTAGGTTTCGCCCGAGTCAAAGCGAACGTCCTGGCGAGTAAAATGGTAGGTAAGCGGTGACATTTGATTCATCTCCTCCCTCCCCTGTTTTGCCGGGGCAAAGAGCCTTGCTCAAGGGTTTGCTCAAAAATGGACGGGTTGTAAAACGGCACCCCACCGTCGCGATCGGTGCGCTCAAGGTATTCGACCATCAACGATTGCGCCGTCTCGGTCGGCGAGATCTTGATGAATTCGGTACGCTCCATATGCAACCCCTCATCAAGGGTGGCCGACCCACCGAAGTACACGGCTCGCTTGATTGCCTCAATTGCCCCTTTGGGTCGGGAACCCAGATACCCGGCCAGCTCGATGGCGCGATCAAGCAGTGCATCTGGAGCAACCACTTCGTCGATGTATCCAATTTCGAGCGCCTTCTGTGGCGACACCGGCCGACCTTCAAGCATCAGCATCAGCGCGCGATGGGCGCCGACCAGTCGTGGTAATCGCTGAGTGCCTCCGCCACCAGGAAGGATTCCAAGAAGCACCTCGGGCTGCCCGATGAAGAAATCGCCATCCGCCATCAGGCGGACGTCACACGCTAGCGCGAGCTCGCTGCCAAGTCCCAGCGCAGACCCATTCAGAGCGGCGACGAAAATGACGCCGCTGCGGTTCATCCGTAAAAAAGTGTCGTGCAACTTGTCGAGTTGCATCCCGCCATCCAGCGGTGTCAGAGACGCAACTGCCGCCAAGGGCGGAATACCGCGAACGGTCTTGGCGGTTTGAGCGATCGCCGAGGCCATGCTGCGCCCGACCGACGGGATACTCTTCCCACCTTCCTGCAGCCAACGAACGTCTGCATGACCGATGAAACGCTCAGGATGAGTTCCGGTGAGCACCACCGCTTTTACCGTAGTATCGGACTCCAGCTTGTCCAATAGCGCCGCAAGCTCATTGGCCATGTCCAACCCCATCAGCCCGTGTGGACCTCCATCCAGCCGCGCAATCAACACAGAGCCACAGGACTCCATATCAAGGTACTCGGGCGGTGTGTGCATCTTCGTCATCTCTTGGATCCTCCGGTGACAAACGTAGAGAGCAAGCAAGCGCTCCCACCAGTATTTCCACCTCCTGACCAGTCATCAGATCAGCCGGAGAGATAGATAACACTGTTATTGCAAAACATAACACCGTTATATTACTCTCGCAATATGCACTGACCTGTACACAAAACCTGAATGCTCAGCTCCTGAAGGGAACCTCTGAAATGAAACCGCACATCACTGTGGTACAGAGCAATCAAACAGCCAGAAACCCGACTGAATCCCTTCTTCCTGAATGGAGACCAGCCATCTTCGTCACAGGCGCGGCTTCGGGAATCGGTCGCGCCTGCGCTGAGTTGTTTGCGCGGCGCGGTTGGTTCGTGGGGCTATACGATATCGATTCAGAGGGTGCCGCTGCGGTCGCCGCGACCCTGGGAGAGGGCAACGTCATCTCCGGTGCGCTCGACGTGAGCGATCCCGAAGCATGGAAGCAAGCGCTTATGGATTTCTGGGCACATAGCGGCCAGCGGCTTGACGTGTTGCTCAATAACGCAGGGATTCTCGCTGCCGGGCAATTTGAAGCCGTACCGTTGACCAGACACCAAGCAATGCTTGATGTGAACGTTCAGGGAATGATCACCGGCTGTCACAGCGCCTTCCGGTACCTGCGAGGTACGCCCTGCTCTCATGTCATCAATATGGCCTCCGCCACCGCAATCTACGGCCAGCCCGAACTTGCAACCTACTCGGCGAGCAAGTTCGCCGTGCGCGGATTCACCGAAGGACTCGACCTCGAATGGGGAAAGTTCGGCATTCGCGTGAGCGATATCTGGCCGAGCTTCGTACAGACCGCAATGGCTGATGACTACGGTCGTATCCCCAGCGCCAGATCGCTGGGTATTCGGCTCACGTCGCACCACGTCGCATCGACCGTGTGGGCTTGCGCGACGTCGAAACGACGCATCCACAAAACCCACTGGACCGTCGGCATGCAAGCCGGATTCCTTTCGTTCGCTACCCATCTCGCGCCTGCGGCTCTCACCCGCTGGATCGTCCAACGCATTGCGCGATGACAGATAGGTTTACGACTCGAGCAACAGATGACAACACACCTCTCGTCAGCACCTATCGCAAAGCTATACTTTTTATATAGCATCACTACTAAACGAACGGTATAGTGAAACCAATAAAAATTACTCAATCCATTCAGTGAGCAATACATGAACGCGACCGTGAGATCAGCGGTAGAAAGTGCAGATACGACGCCCCCCATCCATTTGGCGTCGATCCGTGTGACCGCGCTGTCAGAAGAAGAAATTTCTACCCTGAAACTCCTGAAGCGTTTTCCGAGTTGCATGACAGTGCACAACCACGCGCTGATCGCATTTGTCATTCTTGATGAGGTGCATGCCACCGTCCAAGGGCTTGGAACAACGCCCAATTCCTTCGACTTGAGGCAGCCGCCGCTTTCCACTGTGTTTCAACTGAGCGGAATTTTGTACAATGCGTCATGACAAACAAAACTTACGGTCAACTCTGCCCCTTAGCCCGGTCGCTCGACGTACTCGGAGATCGCTGGACGCTGCTCTTGATTCGCGAACTCCTGTTAGGTCCGAAGCGTTTCAAGGATCTGCTCGCGATCCTGCCTGCAATGGGTACAAACCGACTGTCCGAACGCCTGGCCATGCTGGTGCAGAACGGCGTCATTCAACAAGTCACCCTGCACACACCTTCCGCCACGCCAGCTTACGAGTTGACGGACTTGGGCGAGCAACTACGCAAGCCGGTGATCGCGCTGGGATTCTGGGGGCTGAGCCTACCGATCGACGAACGCATCGATCCGTCCAGTGCTCGTGCGGAACTCATAGCTCTGTGCCTGACAGGCTCGAACGATTCGGCAGCGAGCACCGGTTTGCAGGAGTTGTACGAGTTCCAGGTGGGGGCGGAAGTCTTCCATATTCAAGTCAACGACGGGAACCTGTTGGCACGATCCGGGCCGAGCGAAGAGCCCATCGACGTCAAAATACAATGCGACATGGAAACCTTCATCGCGTTAGTCCTGCGCCAGATCACCCCAACGCGCGCACTTCGCGAAGGTCATGCAAAGCTGTTGCAAGGGGATCGGCCAGCATTCACACGAGTGTTCAAAGTACTCGAATACAAACCCTAGGATTACCGGCCTCTTCCCCCTTCCCTCGTGTCATACGGATCGAGGGGGACTTGCCCGCCCGGCATCCGTCATTGCCTCTTTATCAGCGAACTGCTTGCAGCCTTGTACCCGCGTCTGGCCCAAGGGTACTTGCCTGCAAAGCAATGCCACGCAAGGCTCTTCTTGCCATCAACGCAACTTGCAACCTCACATATATAAATATGGCAATCGCCTGAGCCTGTGATATTCCAGAGAGGGCTTTGCAACTAAAAAATAACTACATATCTGCAAGACCCAATTAACACTCTCCTACTCCAGCCCAGCCGGCACTGTTGATGTATACCGCCGCCCACGATTTCTATTCACCCGACAACAACAACAACAACAACAACAACAACAACAACAACAACAGGTACCGCCAGATGAACCATCAACATCTTTCTGCACTTCGCCCTTCCCAGAGATCAGTGCTGCGTTTGAAACGTCATCTTGAGACAGGGTCCACCCTGCTACTCAAGTCAAGCAGAGCGTTGTTCATAACAACTATGTTGTTGATTATCTGTGGGCAGGCAACTGTATCTTTAGCTAATGGTTTAGCTGTTAACGAGCAAAGTGTAAGTAGCGCCGGAACCGCTTATGCCGGGCGCTCGTCCGCGGCTCTGGATGCGAGTACTGTCTATGGAAACCCAGCCGGCCTGAGCAAGATAAAGCGCAGGGAAGTGAGCGGAGGGTTCGCCTTGATCAAGGTTGATAGTGATATTAAAAACTCTCATAGCGATGCGCCAGGCACCCACAACGGAGATTCCGTACCCCTGACGACAATCCCTTTTGGCTATTTATCCATACCGATTGACGAACGCTTCACTTTCGGCTTGGGCGTATACGCTCTCTATGGCCTTGTGAACGATTACGAAAGTTCGTTCCAGGGACGCTACCATGGTTCCTATAGCAAGGTTCAAGTTAAAACCCTGAACTCCGCCGTTGCTTATCGCATCAATGATCATGTCTCTGTCGGAGGCGGGCTGACATTGAACCGTATCGAAAATAATATGCAAACCTATTTGGCCACAGGGCTGCTCAACGGGGGCACCGACACGCAGATCACTATCAAGGGTAACGATAACGCCATTGGCTATAATTTCGGCCTGATGATCGACCTGAACGACTCCACCACATGGGGCATCACTTATCATTCAAAACTTGATTTTCACGTCAACGGTCATACGGAGGTGAGCAACTCGCCAAGTGCTTTCGGTCTCGACGGCAAATACAGCAATAAAATAGACATCACCTTGCCAGAGTCGCTGGACACATCGTTTACCCATCACTTTGATGAGCGCTGGACTGGCTACCTGGGCGCGACCTGGACTCGATGGAGCCGCGTTCAGAGAATCGAAGCCGTTAATAGTGGTGTACCGCCGCTGGGCCAGCAACTGGGTTTTAACAGCTTCGGAGATGACTTTAAATTACATGACACCTGGTCGATGGCTGTTGGGGCCTCTTACCAGCTTTCCCCGAAATGGCTGTTGCGCAGCGGCTTCGCCTACGATCCATCACCTGCCCGCAACGCCGATCGAAACGTCCGGCTCCCGGTGGGCAACCGAAAAGCGGTGACGTTGGGTGCAGGTTTCTCCCCCAACACTGACCTGACCATCGATTTGGCTTATGGCTATCTATGGGAATCAACCACCTCTGTCAGCCAAGCAAATACAACCGGTGTACAGCCCAGCTACAACGCAAAATACGACAACAGCGCGCACATTATAGGTACACAGATAACCTACCGTTTTTAACTTGCCATCAGCCTGGCTCCCTGATCGGAGCCAAAGCTCATGTTCATTTCGGAGAGAGTCGCCGCATCCCCCCCAAATCAAAGCTATACGATTCGTATAGCCATAGAAATATACGAATGATATAGTAATTTAACAGGACCACTCCAAAAACCAACATCCGCAGCACCATTACAAAAATAAGGAGACCGGCATGACCAGTTTTTTCACGCCTCTACGCAGTGCTTGCCGGGGCAGCACGCAATGAATCCATCTTTCGATTTCGACTACATCGTTATCGGCTCCGGATTCGGTGGCAGCGTGTCCGCCTTCCGGTTAACCGAAAAAGGCTATTGCGTTGGCGTAATGGAGATGGGCCGACGCTGGACGGCCGAAGACTTCCCCAAGTCCAACTGGGACACGCGGCACTGGATGTGGCGACCTGGGCTGAAGATGTTCGGCTTCTATAACATGCGTCTGTTCCGTCACGTGATGATCGTGAGCGGCAACGCCGTCGGTGGAGGATCCATCACCTATGCCAACGCCCTGCTGACACCTCACGATAGTGTATGGAGCGAAGGCTCCTGGGCTGGCCTGGCCGACTGGAAACGAATCATGCCGCAGTACTACGCCACGGCGGAGAAGATGCTGGGTGTGACAGAAAGCAAGATCATGGGAGAGGCTGATCTACGCCTCAAGGAAATGGCGGATTTGCAAGGTGTGGGCCACACGTTTCACCTCCCGCGCGTAGGAACCTTCTTTGCTCCCGATGGTGAAGAAGGCGGCCAGACCTACCCGGATCCCTACTTCAATGGTGAAGGCCCGGCGCGCGGGACCTGTACCGGTTGCGGCGGCTGCATGATGGGTTGCAAGCACAACGCCAAGAACACACTCGACAAGAATTACCTTTATCTCGCAGAAAAGCGTGGCGCCCAGGTTTTTGCCGAGACCAAGGTGGTGGACGTGCGACCGCTCAACGGCAAAGAAGACGGCAGTGATGGCTATGAAGTCTTCACTGAGTGCTCGACCGCCTGGTTCGCCAAACAGCCCCGCAGTTTTCGCTGCCGCGGCGTGATCTTCGCCGCCTCGTCGTTGGGCACCATGGAATTGTTGTTCCGGCTCAAACAGAACAGGTCATTGCCGCGCATCAGCGACGACCTCGGAAAACGTGTGCGCACTAATGCCGAATCCCTTATCGGCATACGCTTTCCGGCAGCGGACAAGAGCATGTCGCCGGGACTGGCGGGGGGCGGCAGCATCTATCTCGATGAGCACACTCATATCGGAGTCGTGCGCTACCCGGAAGGCTCGGATGCGATAGGCTTGATGATGACCTTGCTGTGCGGCGGGCGCCCGGGGTGGATGCGAATATTGACCTGGCTATGGACGCTGCTCAAACATCCACTGCAAGCATTGCTCGTGCACAACCCCATCGGTTTCGCCCGTCAGACGATGTTATTGCTGGTGATGCAGACAGCAGACGCGTCTATCGACATGCGGCTCAGGCGTCGCTGGTTTTGGCCGTTCGTAAAACAGCTCGCAAGCGAAGGCGGCCCCATCCCCACCTTCATTCCAGAGGCGAATGCGTTTGCCGAAAAGGGCGCTAAGGCGCTCGGTGGCATACCTACCACTTTTCTCTCCGAGATTTTATTCAACATCCCGACCACGGCGCATTGCATGGGCGGCTGTGCGATGGCGGACTCGCCGGAGCGCGGCGTGATGGACGTACAGAACCGGGTCTTCGGCTATCAGAACTTGCTGGTTTGCGACGGCTCGATGCTCAGCGCCAATCTCGGGGTTAATCCAAGCCTGACGATCACCGCGCTGACCGAGCACGCCATGTCGTACATCCCAGTGAAAAACACGCGGGTATCGAACGCCATCCCGCTGCACACCCTTCAATCTTGAATCAGCCCTTATAGAGAACTCACCATGACCGCCTCCTCGCCTGAAGAAAATCTGCTGAACCAGCCCTTGCAACTCCCGAACGGCAGCGCTTTTCGCAATCGCCTCGCCAAGGCATCCATGAGCGAAACGCTGGGCACCTACAACAACCACCCGACGTTGAAACTGGTCGAGTTGTATCGGCGCTGGTCCGCGTCGGGCATTGGTTTGCTCATCACCGGAAATGTGATGATCGACCGGCGTGCACTCGGTGAACCAGGCAACGTGGTGATCGAGGATGAAGCGGACTTGCCTGTGCTACGCCAGTGGGCCCGTGCGGCAACTGAGCAGGGAGCGGCGATCTGGGTGCAGCTCAATCACCCCGGAAAGCAGTCGACCAAAGGCTTGAATGACAGCAACCTCGCGCCATCGGCCGTCCCCTTTCGCGAGGACATGGCCGCGCTCTTCGAGACCCCACGCGAAGCCACTACAGCCGAGATAGAAGAAATCATCCAGCGCTTTGGACGCAGTGCGGCCATCTGCAAGAAAGCCGGCTTCAGCGGCGTGCAAATCCATGGCGCACATGGCTATCTGATCAACCAGTTCCTGTCGCCGCACCACAATCGGCGTACGGATGAATGGGGTGGCAGCCCGGAAAAACGTCGTCGTTTCGTGCTGGCCGTTTATACCGAGATCCGTCGCCAGGTCGGTGCCGAATTTCCCGTCGGCATCAAGCTCAACTCGGCTGATTTCCAACGCGGAGGTTTCACTGAAGAGGAATCGATGGCGACGATTCATGCGCTCGCCGAAGCAGGTATCGACCTGATTGAGATTTCGGGGGGCACCTACGAGGCTCCAGCCATGAGCGGCGGTCTCCAGGAGACTAAAAAAGCATCCACCGTAGCGCGTGAGGCTTACTTTCTTGAGTTTGCTGAAAAGGTGCGCGCCTCGATCAAGGTGCCTTTGATGGTCACTGGTGGTTTTCGCAGTGCCGCTGCCATGAACGCTGCACTGCGCTCCGGAGCGCTCGACGTCATTGGCCTCGCGCGGTTGTTGGCCATTGATCCCGATGCCCCGGCGGCCCTGCTGCAAGGACAGGACAGTTCGCAACGTGTACGGCCGATCACCACAGGCATCAAGCAAATTGATCAGATGGGCGTCATGGAAATCTTCTGGTACACGCTGCAGCTCAAACGAATCGCCAATGGAGGTGATCCTCGCCCCAACGAAAGTGGGCTGTGGGCACTTTCAAAATCAGTGATGAAAAGCGGCTGGGGCACGTTCCGCACGCGTCGCATGCGCGCACGGGCATAAGCCCGAGGCTCGCCAATGATCCAATCGCATCGATCGCCACAATAGCCACCTGGAAGACTCCAACATGACCGACACTCATTTCACCGCCCCCACTCGCTTCGTGGAAGTCGATGGGGATAAATTTGCCTATCGCCGCTGGGGCAACAATACGACAGGCCAGCCCCCTCTGTTCTTCCTTCAACATTTCCGCGGCGGTATGGATCATTGGGATCCGCTCATGACGGATGGCCTTGCTGCAGGGCGCGAGGTCATCCTCTACAACGGTCGCGGGGTTGCCTCTTCTTCCGGAAAACCGCGTACCCGGATCGAACATATGGCCGACGATGCGGCTGCGGTGATTCGCACGCTAGGCCTATCCAAGGTCGATGTTTTAGGTTTCTCACTCGGTGGTTTTCAAGCCCAGGATCTGACACGACGCCATCCCGACCTCGTGCGCAAGCTCATGCTGCTCGGCACTGGCCCTCGTGGCGGTAATCCGGATTCAGACCCAGGAGTGCTGGAAGCTGCGCCGCGCCCCGTTCCGACTCTGGAAGACTTTCTGTTTCTGTTCTTCGGTCGATCCACGGCGGCGCAGCAGGCCGGACGTGATTTCTGGGCGCGTCGTCATCAGCGTGTCGACCAGGATCCACCCAGCTCTCCGGAAGTGATACAGGCCCAGATCGAAGCCAATATGCATTATTTGCCAAAGCTAGACCCGGACGATCCTTTCAATCATCTGCGCGAGATCAAACAACCGACGTTCATCCTGAACGGCATGAATGACGTTATGGTTCCAACGGTCAATTCCTGGTACATGGCTCAGAACATCCCGAACGCCCAGCTATTCCTGTATCCAGATGCAGGTCACGGCGCTCAGTTCCAATGTCCTGAGCGTTTCCTGAAACACGCCATCCAGTTTCTCAACGAGTAATAGCTTGCGGAGCACGCTTACCATGCTGAAGTTTAAATTTTTGTTATGGGTTTTGACCAAGCTAATACAGAGAACGATCAAAAAAAGTCCTGACTGCGCAAAATACGTTAAAGGCAAGGAGCTGGTCTTTCAAATCCAAACGCATGACGGAGTGGGTCGCTATTTCACCCTTAAAAACGGCAAGATAAAATCCTCTGCAGGTTTGACTGAAAAGCCAAAATTCACCCTGTCGTTCAGGGATGCAGCGAAGGGTTTCGCCATTCTGTCTGCCAAAGATAGTAAAGATGCATTTCTGACAGGATTGCGTAAAGAGGACTTGGTTATCAGCGGTGACTTTGTTGAAGTGATGTGGTTCCAGGGATTAACTGAATACTTGCAGCCTAGCAAAAAAACATCAGCATTTTACCCTTCGACGCGCTAGGAATTTGATGCAGTGAGCCCTGCTTGATCTTTTTCCGAGGCCTCGCGCCCAGCATTACGCTCCAGCTGCCAATGGACACGCGGACCGATGCCCCTAGCGACCAATGCCCTTGCAACATCATGCAGAACGCGAGCATCTCGTAAGCTAATTTCAGAATAGGTACCGAGAGAAATAGTAGTCAGCGAGGGTGTAGTCCTTAGCTTCAGGTTTGGCGTGTAGGGCCGTAGTCTTGGTGAGACCATCGCACAATCTCCGCCCCGTATGAATAGAGGAGATTTGTACGGTTTGCGGTGAGACTGGCGCCACGAGAAAACCGATCTGCCGAGCACAGGATTGATGTACTGGAAAATGTGCTCACCGGGCCTATACCTGAGTGTTTTCAGGGCTGCGCGGCAAAAGCCAAAGAAAGACTTTTCTTTGGACGAAAAAAAATGGACCTCTTTTCAGAGATCCATTTTTTTAATGCCTGGAGCGGGAAACGAGACTCGCATCTGGTGTCCGACCCATTGAAAATCTAAAGGTTTTTAAATATCCCCTCAGTGGCGAAATCATCAGCGTCCCGTGAGGTCGGCAAGCCGGTCAAATATTGTGTCGGTCAGGGCTTGAGTTCGTACCTGGGTAACAACTGATCACGCTGAAAAACGCCCAGGACGTATCGGAACGATTGCTTGAACCAGGTCCGACATTGTTCCGCTGTCGTTAACGCCCTGCGTTGTTCGATTCCGCTCAGTAGGTGCATCAAGTCGTGGCGATTGATGTCGTAGATGGACCACCGACCGAGCGTTGGCAGGACGTCTTTTTTGAAGACTCTCAATATCTGCGAGTGCGTGCTCTGCCGCATTACGAACGAGCAACGCTGCTGTTTACGATGCTCATAAGGATTGATGCCTTGAGCAACCAAGGCACGCGCCTCATCGCGGCGTCCACGGGCCATCACCTTGAGCGCCCGTCCATCCGTGTCGCCGAGGGAATAATCGTTGCCGGTAATTCTGGCCTGCCGAACGGTGGTATCCGAGAGTGCCATAAGCCCGAGCGATGTCGTTTGCCACGCATGAAGAAGGCGTGGCCTGTCTGATAGAAGTATTGGATGCCGATGAAAACCTTTTAGACCTACGTCGCCACTACCGGGGTGATTGTCGATGCGAAGGGGCAGGACAGTGCACAGTTTCTGCCCGGCGATGGCCGAAGCCTGTTCGTTGGGCTGGAGTGGCGGATGTAGGTCCTTCTACTGACCAAAAATAGATAGTCAGAGGATGTCGCGCAACTCAAGGGGCAAGCGTTCTTCTCTCGATAGGGACTGACAAAACAATGCTTGTACGTGTTTCACCGTACGCGTTGATCCTCGCAATGACATTCTCGATATCGGCCATTGACTTGGCATAGATCCTGATCAAGTAGGAGTCGTTACCCGTGATGTGTAGACACTCAACGACTTCGGGTATGTCGTTGAGCGTCGCTATCAATTTGGATTTCGCCGGCTTGAGGGTGGTGATGCCGACGACAGCAGATATGCCAAACCCTAGCTTGGTTGGATCTAACTGAGCGCTATAGCCCTTGATGACCCCGGAGTCTTCGAGTTTTCGCAGCCGATCAGTGGTGGCTGGAATAGAAAGACCCGCGTGCCTGGACAGCTCTGTGATGGAAATGCGACCACAGTCCTGCACCTTTCCCAGGATTTTTGTGTCTATACGATCCATGTACGTTTCCCCAGTAAAAAGTATAAATTTTAATGAAAAGCATGTGTTTTTCATTAAAAAATAATGCACCAAAATAAAGCGCGGTGCTAGTCTATTTACAGCCCGACAAAGCCTAAAAAGAATCCGGGAAATCAATAGCCCTAATCTTTAGCGTTACGCACCGCATAATAAAAAATTTCCTTCAGGGATGGTGTTCGTATGGAAGATGAAAAAATAAAGTGTGCACAAAAGTCCTGCCCATCATTCACCAAGTATATTGGAACGGAAGTCCTAGGTTTTCGCAACTTCAAGATGGATCAGGTTTTCATGTATCTGGCTGGCGTCACCCTGTTCTCGGTGGGCGCCAAGTTTTTCATAGTCAGTCGACTGGGAACTGATCCTTTAGATGTCCTGATCATTTCAATCAATAAAATACTCATGCTCGGAATGGGTGCTTGTTCGGGCATCGTTGCTATATTCTTTCTGCTGTGGTGGATGCTCTGGAACAAGAAGTACCCTCCGATAAGTCCCTTTATTACAACTACACTTACCGGTCTGCTAATAGACCTCTGGTCCGTACTGGGGCTTGGAGAGTATTTGATTGTCAGAGTGGATGAGTACACGATATTGGCGATGGGACTGATCTTGTGTGCTTATTCATCCGCACTGATCATCATGAGCGGTATTGGTATCAGAATCATGGACCTTGTGGTGCTTACCATGGTTTCCAAATGGGCGTGGTCATTCACCAAGGCTAAAATGATCATTGAAGTTGGAATCTTTTCGACCGGGTGGCTTTTAGGTGGGCCGTTCGGTATGGGAACGATTGCATTTTTGTTGGTCATAGGCCCTCTAATACAGCCATTCATGAATATAAATGCCAGGCGCTTTTCACTTAAGAATTATGGATTAACCAGCGCTTCTTCTGCCTACCCATAACGACGAGAGGGATTGCGGCCACCGTGGCTGTGGGATTATTTTGCCTCGACTATTTTAACCGATGATGTTGACAGTAACTTCCGAGATGAGGAGTGAGTAATGGAAAATACAAAAAATAAAAACTGGACCTTGGAAAGCATGCCCGCAAAGTTGGAAGAAATACTTCCTGGCGGTAGTGTAAAGTGTCATCTTTCCCCTCGAAACTGTGTCATCCAGGAAGGTAAGGTAGGTTTTTGCAAGGTACGCGGAAACAGAGGGGGTCGGTTAGTTACATTGAATTATGGTAAAGGCGTTCACAGTACCGAAGAGACGATCGAAACCGAGGCGGTATTCCATTTTGCTCCCGGAGAGCGAATCCTTTCCTTAGGCAATATCGGCTGCATGCTTAACTGCGGCTACTGTCACAACTGGAAGACCTCCCAGGCCAAATATGTGACAGACAAAGACGTGTACTACTATACCCCTGAACAGGTGGTGGAAACTGCACTAAAGCATGGTATACGCGTCATCTCCTGGACTTATAACGATCCTGTTGTCTGGCATGAGTTCATCCTCGACACGGCAAAGCTGGCAAAGGAAGCGGGGTTGATCAACTTATATAAATCTGCATTTTTTATCAGTGAAGAAGCCATTGATGAACTATTGCCGGTCATTGATATATTTTCCATTTCGCTAAAATCCATTTCCCCTGAATACTACCGAAAAGTCACAACAGGCTGGGTAGAGCCCGTTCTGGCTGGCATCAAGAAAGTATACGATGCGGGTAAATATGTTGAAGTCAGCACTTTGATGGTGACCGACATCAGTGACGATGAGGATACCGCCAGGAAGATTAGCCAGTGGGTATTGGATGAACTGGGCCCGAATGTACCGCTCCACTTTGTGAGGTTTCACCCCGATTATAAAATGAGTAATAGCATCCGGACCCCCGTGGACAGACTCCTGAAGGCTCGAGACATCGCTCGGAGCATGGGGGTTGAGCATGTTTATCTGGGTAACGTGAATGATGTCGAGGGCACCAATACCAGTTGCAATAACTGTAACGCTCTACTCGTTACCCGCTACGGTTTGAATGCTGACATCATCGGACTGGATAGCAACGGTTGCTGTACTCAGTGTGGGCACGATGCACATTTCAAGTTACTTGGCGAACACAAAGCGAACATTCCTGTTGAACTGCAAGAGGATGCGTTGACCGCTTACGAGAAGCGGAAGTTCGAGTGGCATGGGGATATCGTATCGCTGCATGCCCAAGTGCTGAATACTGAAGGCTTTGAACAGACCGTCTACCTGCGGCGCAATTATACCGACGGGCTTAACAGTGATTGGAAATCCCTGACATTGCGGCCGTATGAAAGCTATCGATTCATTGTCGCCAAGGCGCGAATTGATGAATCAGGCCCGGAGGTCTGGCTTCCCAAGGGGGTGAACTCAAATCTTCATGAAGTATTCGACAGGGCTCACTTCCCAACCGAGTCGATTGAAGAGATTGGTATTTCGCAAAATGACATTACGCCGACAATTGGTTATGAAGGCAAGCAGAACATGTATGAGCAGATTATCAAACTGGTTAACAAGTCATGAATGTGTCTACTGAAATACTCCATATCAAGGTAGATGACCGAGAGGCCCATCCATCTGTGACGCCTATTTATCAGTGCAGCGCTTTTAGCGCTGACTCGGCGTTCTTCTACTCGAGAAAAGCCAATCCCAACGTGACTGAGCTGGAACAGGTTGTCGCTTCCCTGGAAGGCAGCGAATACGCCTTGGCCTACAGCACCGGAATGAGTGCCATCTACATGGTTTTGGAGCTGCTGAAACCGGGTGGGTCGCTGGTGATCAACAAATACATCTATGGCTGTTCTTATAAACTGTTTCAGCGATATGCTGCACGTATCGGTGCGCAACTGACGATTCTGGATCTCACCACAGAAAGTGGGTTGGAAGCGTTGCCATCGAATGTGGATATGGTCATTTTCGAAACGCCGACCAATCCCTTCCTGAAAGATATTGATATTCATGCGGTCAGCAGGGCGGTTAAGCAAAACAACCCACAGGCGCTGGTAGTCGTTGATAACACGTGGGCCACTCCGATCTTTCAAAAACCTCTAAACTTTGGCGCCGACATTTCTCTGTACAGTGCAACGAAGTATTTCTCCGGGCATAGCGATGTCATGGGCGGCTTGGTGCTTATCAACAGTGAAATGATTTATAAGCGCCTGCTCGAAGGTCGTTTTTATTCAGGCTCAATATTAGCCCCTTATAGCGCATGGCTGCTTCGCAGAAGCATGCAGACGTTTAACCTACGGATGGAGAAACACAGTAACACTACCTCCAGCATGCTCAACTACCTGCGGCAACTGCCCTTTATTGAGCATGTTTATTATCCGCGAGTCGATGGCAAACAATTGACCGGATATGGTGGCATTGTGTTTGTTGATATTCGGCCCGATCTGGTTCCCTTTTACAAAATCTTCACCAGCGCCCTCAAATGGTTTGGAACGGGCACGGGAATGGCCTGTGTCACGTCGATGGTTGCTCAACCCTTTAGTGGGAGCCATGCCTCAATGACTGAGCAGGAAAAAGCGGACATGGGGATTGAAAAGGGTTTGGTTAGATTATGTTTTGGTTTAGAAGCCCTTGAGGATCTTAAAGAGGATCTGCTTCAAGCATTCGAAGCCATGGAAAACATGGCGAATCGAGAACATGCACTTAAACCTGCGTAGTTGATGTTAATCATGAGCAACGAGCTTTCAACGGCTCGTTGCTTTTTTTATGGAGAAGCGAAATTGTCCATTGCATTCGAAAAAACGATATTCGAAGACCCTACTCTGAACGTTATCCATCTTCTAAATTCCATTTCCAATGAAAATCCAGAGGCTATTTCTCTGGCTTCCGGTCGACCTGATGATGAGCAATGCGACCACGCCCTCATCGATAAGGGGCTGGCCAGCTATGCACGATACATCGCCGATACGAAACATTCACTTGCGACACTCCTTTGCCAATATGGAAAAACCGCCGGGATTATCAATGAGATAATCGCCGAATACTTGCAGGTGGATGAAGGGATAAAAATTTTCAACCCTGACAGTATTGTTGTGTGTATGGGGTTTCAAGAAGCTGCCACCTTGACACTGTTAGCCATTTTTGAAGGAGGCGGTGTTTTATTAGTGCCCGACCCTGTGTTTTCCGGGATAACCGGTATTGCGAAATTATTAAGAATAAAAATTGTACCCGTTCCCATGGACACCTTCCTCGATCCCTCTGCCCTGCGCAAGGTAGCTAAGGAGCTGGAGTCCAGGGGGGAAAAGATAAAAGCGCTGTACGCGATTTCAGATTTTAGTAACCCTACTGCTGACAGCCTTTCCTATGAAGACAGGAAGGCTATGCTCTCCTTGGCCAATGAATTTGACTTTTTAATCCTGGAGGATAATGCCTACAGCTACTTCAGGTACGAGGGAGATAAAATCCCTTCGATGAAGTCGATCGACAGTAGTCGAGTGTTCCTTCTTGGCTCTTTTGCAAAGTCGATTTTTCCGGGATTGCGTATGGGCTATCTAGTCGCTCCGGAGGGCGCCGGGGTGATGTCCTTTAGCAGTAGATTATGCAAAGCCAAAAGCTTGATCACGGTCAATACACCTGCACTGTGTCAAGCGGTTGTCGGAGGTTTGTTGATAGAGAATAATTACTCTTTAAAAAACCTGAACCAACCAAGAGTGTTGTCTTACACGAAAAAAAGAAACTGCATGATTGAATGCCTTGAACGTGAATTTCCGTTCAAGACCAATTCTCGAAGAACTGTCACCTGGAACCATCCGACAGGTGGTTTTTTCATCAATCTACAGTTGCCTTTCACCTTTGAATATTCTGAAATGTGCGAGTGCGCCAGGAATTTCAAGGTTATTGTATTTCCCACTTCCTTGTTTTCACTGACGAATGAGGCTGTTACTCAGGTCAGATTGTCGTTTAGTAATGCGACAGAATCAGAAATCCAACAAGCGATAGGCCGCCTCAGGGCGTACATTGAATTTAGAATGCAGTAAAGCATCCTCCCATGGGCCTTGGGGATTGATGCCAAGGCGTGTTGATCAGTCAATGAGAAACAAGCCTTGTATGACTTTCCGCTCAGGTACCTGTGGCGAGTATAACGCCAGTGGCTACCTGATAGGCACCCAGGATGGTTATGGTTGACCCGGAAAAATAGTTGATCAACCTAAGCTTTGATTGGGAGATCCGGGTCTTGAATATGGAGGAGAATCCGCTCAACCCCAGCCACCAGACTGCCGAGCCTAGAAATATACCGATCACCATAGGCAGCACTGAGTGCTGACTGCTTTGATCACTGACCATGCCGTCACTCATGGCGGCAAATATCGCGATAAACGACAAGATAGTCATTGGGTTTGACAGTGTCAAAAACAGTGTAGTCGAGTAGGCGTTGAACATGTTGGCTCGCTCACCCGCCAAGGCTGTTGTGCTCCCTTTCGATCTTATTGTTTGATAACCAATGTACGCGAGGAACACTCCCCCGAAAATACACAACCATGGTTTGAGGCTAATGAGCGTCGCTATGATAGCTGTAATCCCCAGCGCACCGACAAATCCATAGATCGAATCAGCTGTAGCCGCCCCCAATCCTGTCGCGAACCCTGCTCTCCATCCCAGCATAAGGCTTCTCTGTATGCACAACAGCCCAATGGGCCCCACAGGGGCTGCAATACAAAGCCCAATGACCATTGACTTAACGAAAATCAACATAGATGCACCTCCGTAATTGATACTGAAAGGTTAGGGGAAGTGCACTTTTTTATGAATTAATTATTAATCTTCACACAGGCTTTTCCGATAATTTTGCACGAAGTATTCTTGTTTTTCCTTCATTACTAAGGTGCAGCAGTGTCCTGGGCACCGGATACTCTCGATACCTATCCGGCACTGGAAGTCCGTCCGATGGACACTTGAAGTGGCTGGCGGATGCTGATCCGAAGACCAGCACCGGCCAATGCTTCAGAGACGAAACCGATCTGCCGGGCACCGGATTGATGTACTGGAGAATGTGTCCATCGGGGCTGGATCTGAGTGTTTTAAGGGGGGGGCGCGCGGCAAAAGCCAAAGAAAGACTTTTCTCTGGACGAAAAAAAATGGACCTCTTTTCAGAGATCCATTTTTTAATGCTTGGAGCGGGAAACGAGACTCGTATCTGGCGTCCGACCCATTGAAATCTAACGGGTTTCTTTTCTTGCCGAAGCAGGAAAAAACTTAATTCTGGACTTGTTTTTGAAGTATTTCAAGATCCAAGTCTGGTATGACACCAGCGTTGGAGTGGATCAATCACTGCACGCCGCATTCGATGCCCGCGCCGTTTACGCGGGGCTGACCATGGACTTCTAAGGGACATAGGTCAGGGAGCGTTATCGCAGGATGATCCTCCTCTTGGCAGACCTATCGGCGGTTGTCACCTTCTGCCGGTACAGTCTTACCCCCTGAAAGCACCGTCAATGGAATGCTCCATGAGCTCCTGCATTCGTATCAGAGCAAGCGCAAACCCAGCTGATTTCTTCGATGAGGTTATTCCAGAGGAGGTCTTGACCTGAACGGTTGGCGGTTGGAGTGATCAATACAAGGCCTGGGACGCTCCCGCCTGGTTCGAAAATGTGAGTTGACGGCCTCTCTGTTACCCTGAATGGGCTTCTCGCTTCTGTTTCCAGCGCTGGTGTCGAGATCCTGAAACACATTTCCCCACAGAACCGACCTGGCTGGTATCGTTCTCGACGATCAGCTTGATATCGCCGAGTTCCTCCTTGGGAGGCGGCGAGCGCAAGCCGTCGAAGAGGTTGCGGGCAGGCGTCGCGGCTTGCCGACGCTGCAGCTGCGCAATGCCTGCCCTGATGGCGCTCAGCGCGGCTGAAGACGCAGCAGTTTGCCATCCTGTTCGTCGGTGAGCACGTAGAGCAGGCCGTCAGGGCCCTGCCTGACATCCCGAATGCGGGCATGCCCGTCCTCCAGCAACTTGTGCTCGGCCACGACCTTACCGTCTTTCAGTTCGATACGGTCGAGGTAACCGAACTTGAGCGAACCGACGAAGAGATTGCCCTTCCATGCCGGCCCATAACGGTCGCTAGTCAGGAAGGCCATGCCGGACGGCGCGATCGAGGGCACCCAGTAATGCAGCGGCTGCTCCATGCCGTCCTTGGCGGTCAGGCCGTCGCCAATCTTCCCGCCGCCATAGTTTTCGCCGTAGGTGATGACCGGCCAGCCGTAGTTGCGCCCCGCCAGCGGAACGTTGATCTCGTCGCCGCCCTGCGGACCGTGATCGTTCATCCAGAAGCGGCCGTCCGGACCGAGCGTAGCGCCCTGGCTATTGCGATGGCCATAGCTCCAGATCTCCGGCAAGGCACCGGCGCGGTCGACGAAAGGGTTGTCGGCCGGTACCGCGCCGTCCTTCTGGATGCGCACCACTTTGCCCAAGTGGTTATCGAGTTCCTGCGCATCCTCCTTCCGGCTGTAACGCTCGCCCAACGTGACGAAAAGCGTCCCGTCCTTCGCCTCGACGATGCGGCAGCCGAAATGCGCGGAGCTGCTCACCTTCGGTCGCTGACTGAAAATCACCTGCAGGTTGTCGAGGCGCACCATGTTGCTCGACAGCGTCGCGCGTGCCACTGCCGTGCTATTGCCCGCGCCACCAGCGGCCGGTTCGGAAAAGCAGAAGTAGACCATGCGATTCACGTCGAAAGCACTGTCGGTCACGACATCCAGCAGCCCGCCCTGCCCGCCTGCCGCGATCGCCGGCAGCCCCTCAACCGGCGGGCCGATGCTCCCATCGGCACCAACCACCCGAAGCCGGCCCGGCCGTTCTGTCACCAAGTAGCGATTTGCCGGCAGAAAGGCCACTGCCCAGGGATTCTCCAATCCGGTTGCCACCCGCTCAGCCCGCACCTCGGCGGCCAGCGCGCTGACAGCAAAACCCATGGCAAGAAATGCTGGGACCAGAACCCACTCAAGTTTCAGATTCATGTCTGTTCCGATGGTTGATTTGACAGCCGCTAGCACACCCTACGAAGAAAGATATAAATTAGTAAATCTTTGCGCTACGCATGTGCATCCAGATATTTCTCTGCTTTTGCGATCCCGTTCATGCGCCGAAGTTTCTGTATCGTGAAGGCGCCCCCCTGCGTCCGAACGCCAATGGCGGGAGGCTTCGACGCCAGGTGTTTAGGCACGGCACCTTAAGTCGGCGGCTCGCTGAACTTGGCGACGAACATCTCTATGAAGCTCGGTGATCCGGCGAGGGTCAGCGTCACTTCGTGCCAGCCTCCCAGCCCGACGGTCACTGCAGGTCGTGGTCCCACAGTACATGCCCACTGAGGTATTTCATCTCGCCCCACCGAGAACGCGCGCGCCACGGCGCCCGTGGTAACGGAGCCTGCGTCAGTCAGCGCACTTGGTCACGACCCTGCCGTCGACCGACGGATGTACCGGAAATGGCGCCATGGTCTCGAACACGCCGTCGCGTCGCACCAGCGCGTGGAACAGAGCGGCCCCGAGGTGCAGCAGGATCAGCGCGAAGAAGCAGAACGAGAGGAACTTGTGAGCGTTCCACAGCCAGCTGTGCAGGCCGGCGTCGGGCGACACGATGGCGGGCAGACGCAGCCCGGCGACGAGCACCGGGTAGTCCGCCGCCGACAACATGGCCCAGCCAAGCAAGGGCATCGCGAGCATCAGCACATAGAACGCGACATGCGAGAGTTTGGCGGCGAGCTTCATCGGCTCGGGCATGTCACGCGGCAGCGGCGGCGCACCAAGGCGCCAGCGGACGATCAGGCGCAGCACCGCGAGCACGAGGATCGCAATGCCCAACGGCTTGTGGATCGAGACCAGCATCAGGTACGCGGGCGTGATCGTCGAGACCATGCCGACGCCGATGAACAGCATCACGAGGATGCAGATCGCCATGCCCCAATGAAGCGCCCGCTGTAACGGCGCGAATTGCTGGTTGACTTGGCTCATGGCTTGGCTCCGGCGGTGGTGGTGGACGGGGTGCGCGGATAGTCTTTTTCTTCGGCGGTCCGGCGGTTGTACGAGACCGAATAAGCGGCCGAACGTGCGGCGGGGAAAGGGTCGTCGGATGTGCGCATGCCGGCCGGCAGCACGGTGGGATCGAAGTTGATGTCGCGGCATGAGCCATCGGCCTCGGGCTCAATTTTCGTCACCGACAGGGTGCCGACGCCGACGCTGCGGCGATCTTCCGGCCAAACCTTGCTCGGGTCGGCGGTCGGGTCGCCCGGGTCGGCGACCATGACCGTCATAGCCCAGCGCTGCGTCGCCTTCGCGACGCGCTCGGTGATGTCTGCCAGCAGGAAATCGGGCTCGCGCTTCTTGAGTTCGTCGCCCGAGACCAACACAGGTTTGGCGGCCGGCTTAAAGGACCAGCGCACGGCCTGGTCTTGGCCCTGCGCGTTGGTGAAGACGAAGCTGTTGATGCCGTTGTAGCGGTCTTCCGCGTACGAGCTGGTGAACGGCGCGCTGCCGGCCCACTGGCTAAACGCGCCGATCTCGGGGTGCACAGCGGCGAAGCTCTTCAACGCATCCGGATGGCTCTTGTCGGCGGAAGCCACCTGCAAGTCGTAGAAGGCCTGCGGCGTCGCGACTGGGAAGAACGGCGCATTGATCATTGCGGAACGCCACTCCTGGCCGTCGGGCGTTCGGATGCGCAGGCTCAGGGAGCGCACGCGCGCGCTGCCATCGGGCGCCTTGAGGTCGGGCGAGGCGAGGTTGAAGCGGCCGGTCACAGGATAGGTGCCGGCGGCGAACATCTGTGCCTTGGACAAATCGCTGCCAGTGCCGTTGGCCTCGAAGGTACCAGTGAAGCAGATACCCTTGGCATGGGCGCGGCGGAAGCCGAGCGCCGGTCCGGCGGGCGGCGCCAGCACCTCGACGATCTTGGTCGGCGTGAGGCGTGCGGGTGTCAACCAACCGGCTGTGTATGCGAACGCGGCGCCGACGGCGACAACCACCGCCGCGATCAGTACGAGCGGCCCGAGAAAAGACTTATTGGAGTGAGGATGTCGCTCGTTCATCGAAATTTCTTCCGGAGTGCGGGGTGGAGAGTTCTGTAACGAATTTAACGCTTTACTCTAAACCTTGTGCGAAGTCGCTACGGCGCTGAAGACTTCTATACGCACCGACCAGCAACATTACGTTGCCGCCGGCCGCGCGGCTCGGCGAAGAAGCAGTACAGGTGGCGACGATCCTATTCCCCCAGGCAAAACTGCACAGCGAGGTGATGGTGAATCTGCATCCGGGCTCCAGAGTGATGCTCTGCGACGCGTTTTGTCTGCACCCCCTCAACGGGGTGCCGGCTTCTTTGATTTCTACCGTGCCGACCTGAAAGTACGCTGGCCGGAGATAGCTTGGCGCTTAATGGGCAAGACATACTGCGGCAAATGCCGAGTGTCAGTCATGCCTTCCAAACGCTGGCGACGTTTATGCTCGTAGATCAGGGCTTGCCTGTCGAAGCGCCGAAAAGTACCTGCGTATGCCCTTCCCGCTCATCCCGATCTGGGGATCAGCGCATTGCCCAACGATTGCGGGGTTGCAATCACTTTGCCAGACTGGCAATAACCGCACTGTGCCACTTGGTGTTTGCCCCAAGAGGCGACGACGCGTTGGCCAACATCATCCTGCTCTATCGCCTCAATCGTGGTGATCTTGCGGCCGTATATACCTGCAATGAGGATGACACAGGAACGCGCCACAACGCCGTCGATCAAGACGGAACAAGCGACGCACTGAGCGAGACCACACCCGTAATCCCCATTGCAGGTATAGTTTGTTCCCGTCATACCGATTTCGTCACGAATCACCCACAGCAGCGGCTGTGTCGCCCTCAGCTTCGACCTGATAGGTCTTATCGTTAATCTGAAGCTCCATAACTCTCCAGCCATCTTGGCTCTAAAAAGCGCTATTAGCGAGGCGTCGCGTAATCGCTATCTATACATGGTTTGAAAGTATCACGAGCTTAGTGGGCTCAATCATGCAGCCACGTGCTAGGCCTTATGAATAAAAGTACGCAATACAAGAAATCACCGCGCATCGATGGCACATCAACACAGTGATTTAGTGCCCGCTCAACTACGAGCGAGCACGACTCACAACTAAGCAACATGCTTGAGACGAATACCGTTACCGATTCAGGGCTTTGCATTTTTTCTTTTGGAAAAACCTACCAGCCCACAACCTGGATGAAGTATTACTTTTCGGTCAGCGGCTAATTTTTCAAATGGTCTCTTGCCCCTACAGACCTGAAGAACGGGTTTAGAAGCAGCTTCAGCAGGAAGCTGCCGGAACGGAAACAGAGGTTGTGATCTCTCTTTCGACGCAGCCCAACAAGCCTTGACCAAACAAGCTTTCACGTCCGTTAAGCACTTGGCCGATTTCCTCTACAAGGTCTCGTCCATCGCCTGTCCCAGACCGAGTCACTCGAATCGGCTACCAACGCAGCCTGCGGCGGGTTTTCCGCCGGTCATATAGCGAGGCTGAGCTGATGCAGGCGGACCGAATACTTCCATGTACGGGACTCGATGATCAATGGTCATCGCAGCGTGGTGATATGTCATTCGAACAAGCATGAACTCATCGGGGTAGTTTTCCATTTCGAACCGCCTGGGACTTGGGGGCGCGATTATCCAATAGCGTGCATAGATGCTTGCAATTTCATGGGATGTTTTGGGGCAGTGACAGGCATACATTAGCTGGCAAAGCCGATCCCGACGGGCGACGTCATTCACGAAACATGTTCCCCATGGTTCTAAAAGCCTATGACGCTGACGACAAGCCCCCCGCTGCTCGACGGGTATTCAGGCTGGCAGGAACAATCTCAACTACATGTAAGGCACGCACATGCAACTGACACAGGAATGGGACAAGACTTTCGCCAAGAGCGACAAGGTGGACCATAAGAAGATCACCTTCACGAACCGCTATGGCATCACCCTGGCGGGCGACCTGTACCAACCGAAGAACGCCAGCGCAAAGCTGGCAGCTATTGTCGTCTGTGGCCCGTTTGGCGCGGTGAAGGAGCAGGCCTCCGGGCTTTATGCGCAAACCATGGCCGAGCGCGGTTTTGTCACGCTGGCCTTCGATGCATCCTACACCGGGGAAAGCAGCGGTGAGCCGCGCAACGTCGCCTCGCCAGACATCAACACCGAGGATGTGAGCGCGGCAGTTGATGCTCTTGGCCTGCAACCCTCCGTTGATCGCGAGCGGATTGGCGTCATCGGCATCTGCGGTTGGGGTGGCATGGTGCTGAATGCCGTGGCCTTGGATAAGCGCGTCAAGGCGGTTGTCGCCAGCACCATGTACGACATGACCCGCGTCATGTCCAAGGGCTACAACGATAGCGTAACCCTCGAACAGCGCACGCAAGGGCTCGAACAACTGAGCGCACAACGTTGGGTCGACGCGGAAAATGGTGCCCCTGCTTACCAGCCCCCCTACAACGAACTGAGGGGTGGGGAAGCGCAGTTCATGGTCGATTATCACGATTACTACAGCACGACCCGCGGACACCATCCGCGCGCGGTCAACTCGGGCAACTCGTGGACGATCACTACACCCCTGTCGTTCATGAACATGCCGATCCTGACCTACATCGCGGAAATTTCTCCACGCCCGGTCCTGTTCATCCACGGTGAAAACGCCCACTCGCGCTACTTCAGCGAAACCGCTTACGCGGCCGCGGCGCAGCCGAAGGAGCTGATGATCATTCCAGAGGCCAGCCACACCGATCTGTATGACCGTGTGGACGTGATTCCTTTCGACAAGCTGACGACCTTCTTCACGCAGCACCTGGCCACGGCGGCACGCGCCGCTTGACGTCTTGAGGCAGTCGCATCCAGGCGGACAATGCATCTGGATGCGACTGAGCGGGATGACGCGCCCTACGGTATGGATTCATGCCACTCAGCACTTCTGACTTTCCAGTGAGGATCGCAACCAGAACTGGCAATAGGCCACTCGCTGAGGAGCATCTGCGCCATATTGCTGCGCTAATTCGCGCTCGAAACCTACGAATTCAAGTGCAGGCGCGGCAACGCGTCTGGCCCATTTTTCGCATTGCAAAGGAGAACAACATGCAGGGCAAAACCGTTGACGTCGGTACAGGCGGCGCTCTCTCCTCTCTTGGCGCTGCAAGCCGTAGGCATTCCTGGCACCGGCGGGCCATGCAACAGCTTGGAATGCCGTTGCTTCTCCTTGCACTGTGCAGCGGCCATCCTGCCCACGCCGCCAGCACTGCGCTGCCCGTGGCCGCTGAGCAGGATGTCACTCAAGCACCCAAGAAATCGGATGAATCACGCCTGTGGATGACCGTCGGGGAACGTCGCTTCGCCATCACACTGGCCGACAACGAGGCCACTCGCGCATTCGCCGCCACGCTGCCGCTGACACTGGACATGGAGGACCTCCACGGAAACGAGAAGAAAAAAGAGCTGCCTGACGCGCTGCCCACCAGTGAGAGCCGGCCCGGCACGATCCGCAACGGAGACCTTATGCTTTGGGGATCGCGCACCGTGGTCATCTTTTACAAGACCTTCGACTCAGCTTACTCATACACCCGTCTAGGCCGCGTGGACGATCCGACTGGCCTGGCCCAGGCGCTCGGCCGTGGCGATGTTCGGGTGGTGTTCTCCCAAGAGCAGCGTGCGCTGACAAAGTAGTCGCCCCACGCTCAACACCGACCTGAGATACCGCCTCATCATCTGCTGCGTCTCCTTCGCAGCCAGAATCCAGAGAGAGAAATCATGATCAAAGGCAAAGTAGTCATCATCACCGGCGCATCGTCCGGAATCGGCGAGGCAACCGCCAAGCTGCTCGCGAGCAAAGGCGCCAAAATCGTGCTCGGTGCGCGACGCGAAGACAAGCTCAAGCAGATCGCGGACGAGATTCTCCTGAGCGGTGGACAGGTGGTTTATCAGATGCTGGACGTGACAAAGCAAGAGGAAAACGACCGCATCGTTCAACTGGCCAAAGAAACATTCGGCCGTGTGGACGTCATTTTCCTGAACGCAGGGCTGATGCCGAACTCGCCGCTGTCCGCCCTGAAGACCGAAGACTGGCACCAGATGATCGATGTCAACGTGAAAGGTGTTCTGAATGGCGTAGCGGCCGTGCTGCCCGTGTTCCTGGCACAGAAGTCCGGGCACGTGATCACCACCTCGTCGGTGGCGGGGCTCAAGGCCTATCCGGGCGGCGCCGTCTATGGCGGTACGAAGTGGTTCGTGCGCGACTTCATGGAAGTCTTGCGCATGGAGTCCGCCATGGAGGGCAATAACATTCGCACCGCGACGATCTACCCGGCCGCAGTCAACACTGAACTGCTGGCGACAATCAGCGATAAGCAGGCGCTAGACCAGATGCAGGGCATCTATGACAAGTACGGCATTTCTCCAGACCGGATCGCCAACGTTGTCGCCTTCGCAATCGACCAGCCCGATGACACGACAATCAACGAGTTCACAGTTGGCCCCGCGAACCAGCCTTGGTGAATGCATTGCAGTCACGCAAGGCGTCCGACAGCCCACCACTGCCCTGATAAGGAGCTCTCATGAAGACCGTAGCACTAGGATCAACCGACACTCGGGTTCCCAACGTCGTCGCGGGCATGATGCGCATCGCCGGCAGCACCGATGACCAGATCCGCGCGCTCTACACCACGGCGCGCGAATCGGGCATCAATTTTTTCGATCACGCGGACCTCTACGGATTCAACCATCCCGGCGGTGGCCCGCATTTGTGCGAGCGCCGGTTCGGCGAGGCGCTGCGACTAAGCAGCGCTGAGCGCGAGCAGATCTTCCTCCAGTCCAAGACCAGTATCGTTGACGACCCGTGGCACTATGATCAGTCGTACGAGCACATCGTGGAATCGGCCGTGAGGTCGCTGAAAGCGTTAGGTACCGACTACCTGGATGTGCTGCTGCTGCACCGTCCCGACGCACTCGTAGAGCCGGAAGAAGTCGCCCGCGCGTTCGACCATCTGGAGTCCACCGGCAAGGTTCGCGCGTTCGGCGTTTCCAACCATACTCCCCGTCAGATCGATTTGCTCAAGACGGCCGTGACTCAGCCGATCCTGGCGAACCAGGTCCAGCTTTCGGTGACGCATTCGACGATCGTCGCTCAGGGCCTGTCGTCGAACATGACCGGCTTCGACGACTCAATCACTCGTGACGGCGGCGGCATCGTCGACTATGCGAGGATCAACAAGATCACACTGCAGGCGTGGTCTCCATTCCAGAAAGCTTTTCAGGATGGGGTGTTCTTCGACTCTCCCGACTACCCGCAGCTGAATGCCGAACTCAAACGATTGGCTGAGAAGTACGACGTCACTCCGACCGCAATCGCAACAGCCTGGATCACCCGTCACCCCGCCGGCATCCAAGTAGTGCTGGGTACCACGAGACCCGAGCGCCTCGTCGAGGCAGCCGCGGGCTCGAATATCCCGCTCACCCGCCCCGAATGGTACGGGCTTATCCGAGCGGCTGGTCACAACGTTCCCTGAACTGCCCGGCCGTCGAAAGCGGCGCCCGTCTCCTGATGCGAGCCTCTCGCCTCTCCTGACTCGAGTTCCGCTTGGATCATGCCCGACGAAGCGTAATGATCGAAATTTCCCGCGGCACACCGATACGCAAGGGTAGCCAGTGGCCGAGTCCCGAGGTCACATCAAGAGACGCTGCGCCATCACGATAGATTCCATGCATATAGTCGTAAGCGACGATTACTGGCCGCCCGAAAAGTCGTACCTGTCCGCCGTGTGTATGGCTGGACAGGGTCAATACCGCACCACGCGAGGCAGCAATGGGAAAGAACTCAGGATGGTGCGACAGCGCAATGAGCGTATCGCCAGGCGACGCCTCGGCGAACGCCAGGTCTGCGAACCTGCGCATGGCAGCATCCTGCTCGTCCCGCGGAAGCATGTGACGTCCATCCGAGGCGAGCGGGTAATCTACGCCAGCAATGCGCAACGGCACGCCGCGCGGGTGCACTACGACACTGTTGTTGATGAGTACCTGGATACGAGGGTCGCGCGCACGCAAAGCGGCGACTACGGCGGCTTCGTTAGGGTACTTGTCATGATTTCCCAGGATGGAGAGCACAGGCAGCGCGTCACTTCTCTCCAAAGCGTCCAGCGTCGGCTCCAGCTGGCTGAGATCGTCGATGAGATCACCCGTAATCGCCAGCAAGTCCACCTTACGCGAATTGACGATGTCGATGGCCTGGGCAAAGTCCTCGGGCACGATGAAAGGCCCGATGTGGACATCACCTATGTTAGCGACCCGCAGTCCGTCCAAACCCTCGGGCAGACCGTTCACATGGACCACTTCTTCGCGAACCACTGGGCCTCCGACGGTGCCGAAGCTCACACCAATCCCAACGATCAGTGAAACTGCGACGAAAGTCAGAGGAACGCGCATGCCGACGGTCGAGCGCCGTCCAAGAAGGCCACGCGCAACAAGAAACAGCCCGACGGGCAGAGTCAGGAACAAGGCCGTCAGCACCGCACCGACCCACGCACTGACCAGCCAGCGACCGGCTTCGCTCCATCCACCTTTGAGTTCGGGTAGACACCACCAAATAAGGTGTACCGCGGCAGCCAATACGCAGAACGCCACGATGCAACCCCGCTTGCGGGCGGCGCGACCAGTCACCAGGAGAAACAAGCCTATGATGATCGTCAACACAATCGAACGAACGAACACAAACTCGTAACTCATAGCCGACTCACTCCGTTTCTATAGCGAGGGTCTTGGCGGGACCCTCGCCCTACTCTCTCAACGCATCTGCAGGATGATCGGGTTGCTGCTGGCCGGATTGGTTCGCTCACGCAGTTCCTTCACCTCGTCAGCCTTCACTGCGCCTCCCTGATTACCCCATGACGTGCGAACGAAAGTCAGTACATCGGCGACTTCCTGATCAGAGAGTTGGTTGCGGTACGGGGGCATGCGATACGAATCCGGAATGCCATTGGCAACGACACGTTCGGAACCGTTCAAGGTGGCATTGATGCTCGTAGCGCTTTCCTTCACCATCGACGAAGATGCGCCTGCCAAAGGAGGTATCCATGGCGCCTGCCCGCTGCCGTCACTGCCGTGGCAACTGCTGCACTTGGCCATATAGTTGGCTGCCCCAGGTGTCGACAAGGGTGGTGATTGTTCAGCCGCCAGTGTGGCCGATGGCTTCCATGGCGGCCCGTCACGCTTTGGGTCGCCCGGCAACGACACCAGGTAATGCGCAATGGCTTTCAGGTCCGGGTCGGACATGTATTGCGTCGAGTTGTTGAAGACTTCCGCCATAGTGCCCACGACCACGCTGTGAGCGTTACGTCCGGTCTTCAGGTAGTCGACGATTTGCTGCTCACTCCAGCGACCCAATCCAGTGTTCGGATCCTGGCGCAGGCTCGGCGCGTACCACCCATCGAGCAGCGAACCGCTGAGGAAAGTAGCGCTGCTTTCATCCAGCGACTTCTCGTTCATCGTCAAGCTTCGTGGGGTATGGCAACTACCGCAATGCCCCGCGCCCTGGACGATGTAGGCGCCGCGGTTCCACAGCGCATCCTCTGACGGCTTGGCCTGATAGGCATCGTCATCGACAAACGCGGTATTCCACAAAGCCAGCGGCCAGCGCATGTTGAGCGGCCAGGGGATGTGGCTTTGCTGATTCTGCTGCTGCGCCGGCTTAACGCCGGCCATGAAGAACGCATAAAGCGCCCGCACATCATCATCGCTGAGCTTGGCATAGGATGGATACGGCATAGCCGGATACAGCCTGTGTCCGTCAGCCGCGACTCCGCTGCGTACTGCGCGATCGAAGTCGGCCAGGCTGTAGTTGCCGATGCCCGTTTGTTTGTCCGGGGTAATGTTGGTGGCATAGATCGACCCCATCGGGGTCGCCATCTCTAACCCACCGGCAAACGGCGCACTTTTTGGCGTGCTATGGCAGGCCACACAGTCGCTCAGCCTGGCAACATATTCACCGCGTTGGACAAGTTGTGCATCTGTCGACGGGGGAGCTGTCTCATCAGCAAAAGGCGAAGATGGCGTGCGATTGACAAACCAGCCCAAGCCAGCTGCCACGACGATGCCTGCTGGCAGCAGATACTTTATAGTTTTATTCACGAGCCATTCCTCATCAGGTGTCGAAGCGGTACTGCGATAGAGGCATGCTGCGAATTCGTTGACCGGTCAGTCGCGAGACGGCGTTAGCAACCGCCGGTGCCACCGCAGGCAGAGGCGGTTCGCCGATTCCGCCCATTGGCGCGCCACTTTCAACCACGCGGACATGGACCCTGGCCATCATCTCCGGTGTGAGAATGCGGTAGAGGTCGTAATTGCGCGCTACCGGCGTGCCACCTTTGTAGATGGCTTGTTCGATCAGGGTTTGAGACAAACCGAGGGCCACGGCTGAGTTGACCTGAGCCTCGATGATGGCGGGATTGACGATGCTACCCGGATCGATTGCCTGCCAGATATCGTGAACCTTCACGGCTCCGTTGCTGATGGAAACCTCTGCGATCACCGCCGTTTCGGTACCAAATGGCGATGCCATTGCAACGCCTCTCGCTCGCTTGGTGCCGTCTTGCGCCGTGAACGGCCCTCGTTTCCACCCCCCGGACAGGTCGGCCACTGTCTTGAGCAGGTGGCTTAACCGATCGTTGCCCTGCAGCAGCTTGGCCCGCAGCTCATAGGGGTCTTGACCGCCGGCATCCGCCACTTCATCCAGAAAAGCTTCATACATAAAGTCATTGATGGAGTTCCCGACTGAACGCCAGTAGCCCAGCATCACGGGGGTCTGCGAGTACAGTTGAGCGATCCGACGATGCGCAATGGCGTATTTTTTACCGGCCAGGCCCTCGACGGCGGTCGGGTCGATTTTGTCTCCTTGTTTGTTAGCGATACCCTCGGTTGGCCCTTCCGTGGCACTAATTGCTTCAAAGGCCACCGGTATGCCCTGTTCATCCAGGCCGGCGCGAAAGCGCACTACGGCGGAAGGACGAAGCACGTCACGCAAAAATTCTTCCTCGCGACTCCAGATCACCTTGATCGGTCGACCTGTGGATTGAGCCAGCTGGATAGCCTGAGGGTAAGGTGATGCATTCGGGTATAAAAAATGCCGGCCGAAAAAGCCACCCAGCAGCGGAGAGTGGAGAGTGATTTTGGAAGGGTCCAGACCGGTGCGCTTGGCGACGTCGGCCAAAAACAAATCCGGGGCCTGGTTCGGCAGCCACAAATCGAGATTGCCTTCAGCCCCGAAGCGCGCCAGGGCCGAGGGCGGCTCCAACTGGGCGTGGTTGAGGTATTGGGTATGATAAGTCGCGCTGACGATTTTCTTGGCGCCGGCCAGCCCTTGCTGCAGGTCGCCCTCACGTTCGGCCTCATCCCCAGCGTCGGTGGTTTTACTCAGTTGCTCCGCATAGGCCTGGGTGTCGAAATTAGCCGGCATGTAGCGCACGGTTGAATCGCCACCCGGCTCCGTCCACTCCACTTGCAGAGCCTCGACGGCACGCTTGGCCACCCACCAGCGTTGCGCAACCACCGCCACTGCCCCTTCAAGACGGTGCACCGAATGCACGCCTTTGAGGTTTCTGATCTGATCCTCGTTGCGCACCAGCCCCACTTGCAGACCCAGGCGCGGCGCATGCTGTACCGCGGCGTGGAGCATGCCTTCGACACGAGTATCGATGGTGTATTGCGCCTTACCAGTGGATTTGTCGTAGACGTCTATTCGCTGGACCGGCTTACCGATCCAGCGGAATGTGGCAGGGTCGCGCAGAGTAACGGTTTGCGGATCGGGAATGGGCAAATCGAGCGTTAGCGGCGCGAGTTCACCGTAGGTGATCGATCGATTGGAAGCGGCATGAATGACCCGCCCTGGCTCGGTAGTTAGCTGCGCCAGAGGCACCTTCCAGTGGGAAGACGCGGCCTGCAATAGCATCAGGCGCGCCGATGCGCCCAGTCGGCGCATGGTCATGTAGCTCGCGCGCATCGACCGGCTACCACCCGTGAAGCGCATGCCACCTTCCATGACTTTGAAGTCACTCCCGGGCGCCGCGTTCTCCACCAGAAAGCTGGCTGGATCTATATCGAGCTCCTCACCCACGACCTGTGCCATGCCCGTGAAAATACCCTGCCCACCCTCGATAAAGGGGCTCTGCAGGCGAACGGTATTATCCGGACGAATCTCCAGGAACGCCGGTACACGGGCGCCAGGCGGCAATGCCTGGGCACGCTCGGCAGCACGCAACGGGCCAAGGGGAATTCCGAAGCTGATAACAAGCGCACCCGCCGTGACGCCAGCCGATGCCTGCAAAAAACGGCGGCGAGAGACGTTCACAGGTTGCGCGTCGGAGAGTACGCCGCGCTCGGCGATTGAATCATCCAGTTTTGACATAGTGTTCCCCTGTGTTTGCATTCAATGCTCGGCCTGGCAGCAGACCAATCCCTGCTCCATTAAAGGTGGTCAGGATTAGCCGTCGGCATTGTCACCAGGCACGTCGCAGCTCAGTCGAATTGCGCGTGCTCAAGCACCAGCAAGCTCATCGACAGCAGTCTTGATCGCGTTATAAGTGCCGCAACGGCAGAGATTCGTCATGGCGGCAGCAATATCGGCTTGGGAAGGTTTGGGAATGCGCTGCAACAGCGCAGTGGCGGCCATTACCTGGCCAGACTGGCAATAGCCACACTGGGCGACTTGATGCTTGACCCAGGCGGCCACTACGCGTTTGCCCAACTCGTCGTCTTCAATGGCTTCGATTGTGCGAATCTGTTTGCCCTTTACACCTTCAACCGGTGTAACGCATGAGCGAAGCAGCACGCCGTCCACCATGACCGAACAGGCGCCGCATTGCGCCAAACCGCACCCGTACTTGGTTCCGGTCAGGCCGATATCGTCGCGAATCACCCATAACAATGGTGTATCCGCATCCGCCTCAACCTCATACACAGTGCCATTTACGTTGAGTTCCATTGTAAGAATGCCTCGATTGAAAACAGTGTGAAAAACCTGGCCGAGCACGACCTGCGGATAATCTTTGGCAACTGACCATTCGCAATAACAACAACTGCAACGTCGTTTTTTTAGACGAGCCTTACCCTACTGGGCTCGTCCGTGGCACAGCAAGCGAACCACGTGAGCAAGCTCGCAAGGTGCTATTAATCAGATGAATAAATACTCTCTTCAAACAGCAGGCGTGCCGCGCCAATCATCGGTGCGGCAGCGTTTGGTCTTGGATAGTCGTATCAGGCCTTCAACGACGGCAGTGCTGCGGCTTCCTCGTCAAAGCCATAGACCGATTTGATTTCCAGATACTCTTGCAACCCGAAAACACCCATCGAGCGGCCAATGCCGGATTCCTTGTAACCCCCCATAGGCGTCAGCGAGTTAGTCGGCGCACCGTTAAAACAAACACGCCCGGCACGCAGGCCGCTGGCGAACTCATACGCCTTGCGCCGGTCCCCACCGAATACATAGCCACCCAACCCATAAGGCGAGTCATTGGCTATTTCCAATGCCTGCGCCTCGGTGGAATAAGGCACCACCACCAAGACCGGCCCGAAAATCTCTTCCCGGCAAATAGTCATCTCCGGCGTCACATCGACGAACACGGTCGGACGGGTGAAAAAGCCACGTTCGAAGCCGTCGGGGCGCCCCAGTCCGCCAACAATCAGCCGTGCCCCCTCATCGATGCCCGACTGTATGTGACGCTGGATGCTGTTGAATTGTGCCCGGCTGACAATCGGCCCCATGGTCGTGGCGGGATCTCGCGGGTCTCCGAGACGGAATCGGTTTGCTTCGTCGACCAGAAACGGAATGATCTGCTCCACCTGGCTTTCATGCACCAGCATGCGACTCGGCGCGTGGCAGGATTGTCCAGTATTGAAGAAGCCGCGCTGAATGTTCCAGCGCGCGGCCTTTTCCAGATCGGCGTCTCGCAGCACGATATTCGCCGACTTCCCGCCCAGCTCCAGACACACGCGCTTGATGGTGCGTGCCGCTGCCTCGCCTACCTGCGCACCGGCACCGGTCGAGCCCGTGAAGGAAACCATGTCGACATCGGGATGCCTCGACATCGCCTCGCCAATCACTCGCCCCGAGCCGTTGAGCATGTTGAAAACGCCCTTGGGTACGCCCGCGGCATCCAGCACCTCTGTCAGCAAAATAGCGCTGACCGGAGAGTTGATACTGGACTTGGATACGACTGTACAACCGGCGGCCAGCGCATAGATCAGCTTGATGACGGTTGTCTGGATCGGCCAGTTCCAAGGCGAGATCAGTGCGCAGACACCCAGGGGTTCACGGCGAACGATCGTATTGCCAATTCGCGCCTCGAACTCGTACGTCTTCAACAGGTCGCGAGCGACCTTCATATGTTCGATTGGCCCCATGACCTGAGCACGGGCGCTGCAGGGAATACCCACCTCTTGCGCAATGGCCTGTACAAAATCATCGGCGCGCAATTCGTAGGCTTCGATGATACGGTTGATCAGGTCGTAACGCTCATCGAGGGAAGACTGCGAATAGCTTTTGAATGCACGCCGAGCTGCGGCCACGGCAGTGTCCACCTCTTCAACGGTCGCCATGGCGACCGTGGCAAACGCTTCTTCGGTAGTCGGATCAATCAATTCCTGGCGCTGGGAGGTCGCGGCCTCTACCCATTCACCGTCGATATAAAACTTCGCGTAATCGTGCATCTTGCTGGTGCCTCCAGTTGTTGTTATTCGGTGAGGATTTTCGTGACAGGTGGCAACACGGTACCCGCCGATTCAACCAACAGTTTCGACCGGCGAACTGCTTGCCCGGCGAGCCATTGCATCTTCACGAATCAGGTCGGCGGCTTTCACACCAATCATGATGGACGGCGCATTGGTGTTGCCCGACGTGATGAATGGCATGATCGAGGCATCCACCACCCGCAGTCGCTCGATACCGCGGACACGCAGTCGTTCGTCCACCACCGCCATCGCGTCGTTACCCATCTTGCAGGTGCCGCCCTGGTGGTGGGCCGAATTGCCGGTTTCGACCAGATAGTTGTAGATATCTTCATCGGTACGAATGTGGGGCCCCGGCAATTCTTCCGAAACCACGCGAGACTTGATGGGCTCGCTGTTCATGATTTTGCGTATCCAGCGCACACCACTGATCACGGCATTGATGTCGTAATCGCTGCTCAGGAAATTTGGTGTGTAATCGGCCGGGTCAGACGGGTTGGTTGAGCGCAGCGTCACTGTTCCCGTGGTGCTGGGACGCAACTGATAGACCGACACCCCGAGCCCGGGATGCTTTTCAACGTCAACCGTGCCGTCAGGGAAGTATTGAAAGGTCATGGGCCGAAAGCTGATTTGGAGATCAGCGTAGTCCTCGTCCGGGCTACTTTTAACAAACGCCGCGACCTGGGAAGAGCCAAGGGCAAGATACCCTTTGCGGGTCATCAGGTAACGGAAGCCTTCCCAGTACTTTCGCAGGCCTACGAGGTTGGCGTTGTACGAACTGTCTGGGGTGCAACGGAAGGCTGTGTGAATATAAAAATGATCCTGCAGGTTTTGCCCTACTCCTGGGGAATTCAGAACTTCGGGAATTGCGTGTTTTTCCAGTTCAGCCCTTGGGCCGATGCCGGACAACATCAGCATCTGCGGTGTCTTCAGCGAGCCTGCTGACAGAATCACTTCGCGCGCCGCATAGATACGCTCCAAACGGCCACTCTTCAAAACCTCTATACCGACAGCGGTACGCCCCTCGAATAAAACGCGCTGCAGCTCGCATCCGGTTCGAACCGTCAGGTTCGGCCGTTCAATGACAGGCTCGATAAATGCCCGGTAAGTCGACATCCGTTGCCCGTCCTGGATGTTGTGCTGCATGAAACCTACGCCATCGTGCAAGGCGCCGTTCATGTCCTCGGTCACCGGGATACCGATACGGTTAGCGGCCTCTATAAAATCGTAGCTACTCTTTTCTTTGACGACCGGATCACTGATCCATAGCGGACCATTCGCTCCGCGATATTCATCGCCGCCCCGCTCAAAGTGCTCCATCTTTTTGAAATACGGCAAGACATCTTCATACCCCCAGCCTGGGTTGCCCAAGGCACGCCAGCCGTCAAAATCTTTTTGGTGACCTCGGATGAATACCATGCCGTTGATGGAGCTGGATCCACCGAGCAATTTGCCCCTAGGCCAGTACATCCGACGCCCTTGAAGCTTCTCCATTGGCGAGGTGCGGAAATTCCAGTTCAATGACTTATTGAAATAGAGCTTGCCCATTCCCGCGGGCGTATTGACCCAGAAACGATCTGAAGCAGGTCCCGCCTCAATAAGCAGGACGTTGTTCCGGGGATCGTCAGACAAACCGCGCGCAACCGGACAGCCCGAAGAACCGGCACCGACAACGATGTAATCATAAATCTGCATGTACCCGCTCCTCCCGCTATTTCCCGACGCGGGAAGTGCCTTTGAACAACCTGTCAAAACGCTCGAAGCGATAAGCCCATTCGGGCCCCTGGTCCGTTTCGTAAGCCAACACTGCGGAGAGCATCGCGAAAGGCTCTATATAACGGGCAACCTTCAGAGCCCCAGCGTCCACCGGATCAAAGCCCACCTGACTGATAAGATCCGAAACTGTGGCTTTACTGGCTTCGTCCTCGCCACAGAAGATCAAACTGGGACGTAACGCCTCGCCCCTGGCCGCGAACACATCGAACAGAACTTCACTGGGCGTCGACTGGAAGGCCGCAACGACATGGGCCCCAGGTATCATCTGTGCCAGCGTTTCCGCACCGGAAATCGTGTGGCCGATGACAAGCTCGGTGTCCTCTTCGTTTAAAGGATTGCAGCAGGTCATGACGATTTTGCCGCTCAAGTCATCCACCTGGCTGAGGACGTCAGGCACTTGAAGCCAATGCACAGCCAGGAGGACCAAGTCAGCATTTAATGCCGCGTCTGCCGGTGTGCTGGCCTGTGCTTTTTTACCTGCCGACGCAGCCAGATCGGAAAGTTTCTGCTGATTACGCGAGTAACTGAAGGAGACCTCATGGCCAACCCGGGCGAACATGGTGCCCAGATGACTGCCCATTCGGCCGGAGCCCAGGATTCCGATTCTCATGAAAGGCCTCTTGCTATTTTTTCGATTAAAAACACGGATGGCGTTCGGGTGAAAGGCTCGACGGCGAATAGAGGTATGATCCAAATTGATTAATCCCCTACACGATCGGCATGGCCAGCTCATGAACATAGATCCTTGGCGCGGGCGCTTGAGCTGATACAGTATTCGCCCCCACGCAGAGAATGATGAATGGCAAAGGAACACTACAGCGACCTGCTCGCGCTCATTGCAGTTGCACGAGAGCAAAGTTTCACGCGAGCGGCCTCCCAGCTGGGAATCTCTCAATCGATGCTCAGTCATAGCATCCAGAGACTGGAAGCTCGGGTCGGGGTACGTCTGCTCACTCGAACGACCCGCAGCGTATCCGTTACCGAGGCCGGTGAACGTCTGCTCAATACCGTTGAACCGCGGTTACGGGAAATCGAAACCGAACTGATCGCCGTGGCCGAACTTGGCGACACCCCCGCCGGTAACATTCGCATCACCGCAACCGACCATGTCATCGAAACGGTTCTTTGGCCGAAATTGGCGCAAGCCCTGCCGAAATACCCACAAATAAGTGTAGAAGTCGTTATCGACTATGGCTTGACGGACATCGTGGCCGACCATTTCGACTTTGGCATCCGGCTCGGGGACGGATTGGCAAACGGGATCGAAGCCGTTCGTATCGCTCCCGACATGCGTTTTGTAATGGTGGGCGCGCCGTCCTACATGGAGTCTCGTGCCATGCCCACCAGACCTCAGGACCTCATGGAACATGAATGTATAAATATGCGCCTGCCAACACGTGGAGGCCTGTACGCGTGGGAGCTGGAAAAAGACGGCCAGGAAATCAATACGAGAGTCAAAGGCAGGCTCGTATTCAATGGCATCAATCAGATTTTGGATGCCGCTGTATCGGGTTTCGGACTGGCCTATGTTCCCGAGGACATCGCCCATCCCCATCTGGTTGATGGCACCCTGGTCCCTGTCATGGAAGCCTGGTGGAGAACATTTCCGGGACTGCACCTTTACTACTCAAGCGAGCGCGAGAAGTCTCGGGCGATGCAGGTTCTAATCGATGAGTTACGGTACCCCGGATAGTCACCGACGCTCTGAGCCTCTTCCTTCTTCGCATCTGAAAGTGCCATGCAGGGGCACTCAGGGGCAGGTCCCGATCAGTAGAGACCGACTCATACCAATCACTAATGAGGTTGCCGCGCCGGGCATCGGCGCGGGCTTTACCGAACTTAGTTGTCGTACAGACCGGCGGCTTTCGCCCGCTGCACAGCCAGGTCAACCACCAGATCAAGCGCAGGCGTCTCGACATCAGCCAGCCGTGCGAGCTCCAGCGGGGCCCTGAGTATCGTGTCGACTTCCATTGAGCGCCCCAGCTCGAGGTCTTGAAGAATGCTTTGTTTATGCGTCGAAACGGCCAATCGACGAAGCCCCTCCTCGACATCTCCCGGGTCGCATCCCAGCTTCCGAGCAATCGAGGCAGCCTCGTTTGCCATAGCCTGGGCAGTTTTCGAAATTGCTGGGCTAGCCAGGGCTTGCTTCATCGTCGACGCAGTCAGAATGGCCAGCGATCCACCCGTCAGATTGATGACCAGCTTAGTCCAGATAGCGTCCCGTATCCTGTCGGTGACTTCAATTTCCAGCCCCCCTCTGATCAAACACTCGGCCAAAGCATCCAGGCGCGCATCCGATTTCCCATCCGGGCGCCCGAGAATGAGCCGGTTACGTGGATTTTCCGCCTTGATCACTCCCGGCGCGGTAACCGTGCAAGCGGTATAAGCGACCGCACCCACTACGCGCTCGGGGGCAATGGCAGCCGTCAGGAGCGATTGCGGATCGATCCGAGGAAGTGATGCCCTCTCAAGCATTCCTCCTTGGCCTTGCAGGTACCACCAGGGAATGCCATTCAAGGCGAACAACACCAACGTTTCATCGCCCAATAATGGCTTGATACCTGCCACAATCCCGGGAAGCGCTGGTGCCTTGACCGATACAACCACGACGTCCTGTCGACCCAGCGATGAGGGATCATCGGTGGCCACTGGCTGACTCACGAAAACGCCATCCTTTGTTTCCACGCGCAATCCATTTGCGCGGATAGCAGCCAAATGCTCTCCCCGAGCGACCAGAGAAACCTCGGCTCCCCCCTCAGCAAGTCTCGCTGCAATATGCCCGCCGACAGCGCCGGCTCCGTAAATGCAAACTTTCATTCTTCTGCTCCGCTGCACGCACTCCAGCGGGCGAATCAAGGCATCACGCACGGACGCCTTGAGTCACCCTACGTTCGTGCAGTACCGATAGTTGTTGAGGCTTAGCTGCAGATCAGCCGGGTTATGCAAACTGTTGGCGTTTCTGTATCGCCGCCGCGAGAAGAAATGAGATGTCGTTGCCGGTTGAAACATATCGTGCGCCCAACGCCACGAGCTCTTTGATCAAGTCGGGCCGGCTGCCCAACCCTCCTACACCGAGAACCTTATTGTTCGCCAGACAGGCATTCAACACGCGCCTGTAGGCGTTACGCACCAGTTCATGGTCCATCTCGCCAGACACACCGAGGGCGCTGCTGAGGTCGTTGGCCCCCACCAGCAGGATGTCGACGCCTTCTACTGCTGCGATTTCCTCAACCGCTTCAAGACCTTCCAACGATTCGATCATGGCAATAATCATCGTCGCGTCGTCGAGTTGCTGCGTAGCGTCTACTGCGGGCAGGGATCGATAGTGAAATTGCGGCGGCGCGCCGGCCACCGACCGTTCGCCCAGCGGGGCATGCTTGGCCGCTCGTACGATAGCCCTGGCATCTTCCGCCGACTGCACACTTGGAACAATGATGCCCAAGGCGCCGGAGTCAAGCACGCGCGCGATGAAGTGCGGGTCTGTGCTGGGCACGCGCACGAATGGAGTTACGTCCAGACCGAGACACGCCATGCATACTTGCCCAGCAGCTTCCAGGGAATAGCTGCTGTGTTCCATGTCGATGTAGATCGAATCGAAACCTGCCGTATAGGCAATGCTGGCGATGTCAAAGGTTCTGACGAGCCGAGATGTCATCGAATACACCGTCTCGCCCCTGGCGAGCTTTTCTTTGACCCCGTTTCTGAGTGACGCATTCGAAGCATTCATGTTTTTGTTCTCTGAAAAGATTCATAGGCAAGCACTGCACTATTGCCAGGGCTGTGCACAGTAGTGCCGTGGCCCTGGATGGAGCATGGGTATCAGGCCTTCAATGACGGTAGCGTCGCGGCCTCTTCTTCAAAGCCATAGACCGACTTGATTTCCAGGTACTCTTCCAACCCAAATACCCCCATCGAGCGACCGATTCCGGATTGCTTGTAACCCCCCATTGGGGTCAAAGAGTTAGTCGCCGCGCCATTGAAGCAAACACGCCCGGCCCGCAGGCCGCTGGCAAACTCATAGGCTTTGCGCCGGTCCCCGCCAAATACATAGCCACCCAATCCATAAGGCGAGTCATTGGCGATTTCCAGTGCCTGCGCCTCGGAGGAATAGGGCACCACCACCAGGACCGGTCCGAAAATCTCTTCGCGGCAAATACTCATGTCCGGCGTCACGTCGACAAACACGGTAGGGCGAGTGAAGAAGCCACGCTCAAAGCCTTCGGGGCGTCCCGGACCGCCAGCGATCAACCGTGCACCTTCATCGATTCCCGCCTGGATGTGACGCTGAATGCTATTGAATTGAGCCTGGCTGACAATCGGGCCCATCGTTGTGGAAGGATCACGCGGATCCCCTAGACGGAACTGGTTTGCTTCGTCAGCCAGGAACGGAATGATCTGCTCCACTTGGCTTTCATGCACCAGCATGCGGCTCGGTGCGTGGCACGATTGCCCCGTATTGAAGAAGCAACGCTGTACGTTCCAACGTGCGGCCTTTTCGAGATCGGCGTCTCGCAGCACGATATTCGCCGACTTCCCGCCCAGCTCCAGACACACGCGCTTGATGGTGCGTGCAGCTGCCTCGCCTACCTGCGCACCGGCACCGGTCGAGCCCGTGAAGGAAACCATGTCGACATCGGGATGCCTCGACATCGCCTCGCCAATCACTCGCCCCGAGCCGTTGAGCATGTTGAAAACGCCCTTGGGTACGCCCGCGGCATCCAGCACCTCTGTCAGCAAAATAGCGCTGACCGGAGAATTGATACTGGACTTGGACACGACCGTGCAACCAGCGGCCAACGCATAGATCAACTTGATGACGGTTGTCTGAATTGGCCAGTTCCACGGTGAGATCAGCGCACACACGCCCAGGGGTTCGCGGCGAACGATCGTGTTGCCAATCCGAGCTTCGAACTCATAGGTTTTCAGCAGGTCCCGAGCCACCTTCATGTGTTCGATTGGCCCCATGACCTGAGCCCGAGCGCTACGAGGAATACCCACCTCTTGCGCAATGGCCAGGACAAAATCATCGACGCGCAGTTCGTAGGCTTCGATGATGCGGTTGATCAGGTCGTAACGCTCATCGAGGGAAGACTGCGAGTAGCTTTTGAATGCCCGTCGAGCCGCGGCAACCGCGGTGTCCACCTCCTCAACGGTCGCCATGGCGACTGTCGCAAACACCTCTTCAGTGGTCGGGTCAATCAACTCCTGCCGATGGGGCGTTGCGGACTCTACCCATTCACCGTCGATATAGAACTTGGCGTAATCCTTCATCTTGCGGGTGCCTCCAACTGGTATGCGGCGAGCGTCTGGAATCAGCTGCTGTGGGTGTAGCCGCCATCACAGGCAATGGTCTGGCCGGTGATGAACGACGCCGCCGGGGTGGCCAGGAACAACATGATTCCGACAAGGTCGGTGGGCAGCATTCCACGGGGAATGCACTGCAAGGCTGCCGCGCGCTGACGCAGCTCAACTGTGGGATTGGCGACCCGCTCCACTTCCGTGGCAACGCTACCGGGACGAATGCAGTTCACAGTGATGCCGTGTGGTCCGAGCTCTCGAGCAAGCGAGTTGGTCATGCCGATCAGCGCCGATTTCGACGTGACGTAGTGCAGGTAATTCATCGTGCCGCGGGGCACGGCGTCTGAGGAAATATTGATGATTCGGCCGAATTTCGCGTCACGCATGGCCTGAGCAACGGCGCATACGCACAGATAGGTCCCAGTGATATTGACGTGCAGGACCTTCTGCCATTGTTGATATGGAATTTGATCGAACGCGCATTTTTCCAAGGCTGCGAAAATGGATGCATTGTTGATCAAGACGTCGATACGCCCATGAACCTTCAGGACCTGCGCGACCATGGCGTCAACCGAGGCCTTGTCACCCACGTCGACTTGCACTGCCAAGGCCTGACCACCCGCGACCTCAATTTCTTGCACGACCGAAGCCGCCTTGTCGAGATTCAGATCAGCGATAACCGGAAAGGCACCTGCCGCCGCGTACTGCCGGGCCAGTTCTCGGCCAATGCCCTGGCCCGCACCGGTGATGATCACAACCAGTTCCTTGACGCTGAAATCACGGGCCTGCAGCGGAACGCCGGAGTCGGCGGGGGCGTGGGTAATGGATGATTCGCTCATGTCTATTCCTGGATTGAATTTTTTGTGAGGCCACAGGGACCTTTTTTTAAGTTGTTGTGAGTCACGCTTGGCCCTGGCAGAACCCAAACATCCTGCTCGCCCTCAACCGCTGATCAAGGGGGCTGACCGGCAACTGCCCGCCCTCCCCCCAAAAGTCCCGGTCATCGACGATTGATGCAAAACGATGAAACCACCAACCTGCGAATAGAATTATGTCGAATTGTGGGATTTGTCAAGCCAATCGACATCCTTGGATTCCGACTAAAAAAGCTTTATTAACGCCCCTACTCCCGCTCATACCGCCTTTATAGAGCTCATCTCTACCCTGAAGCACCAATGAAAAAGCCGACAACGCCAGCTTGTCATCCCGCCCAATTCAAAATTTGACCATATCTCACAGTGCGGGATATATTTAATCCGTGATCACAAATCGATCTTGGGGTTCCCATCACTACACGGGCGCCGAAAAACATCCCGCTGACAGGATTGAATAATCCAGCCACGACCAACATTCAGTTAAACGAGGAATGAAAAATGCGAGTAGGCAAGGCTGCAGACACGAACAGTGAAATGGTTGGAACCATGCGTGAAGGCAAGCTCGCGCAAAAGCATCTGCTGTTTGGCGAAGACGGTTCACCCAACAACTACGACTTGAACATGGGTCGGGCTGGCTCCGGGGGCTGGAGAACGCCACGCCATCGTCATAATTTCGATCAGATCCGCTACGTCATCAAAGGCGTCCTGCCTTACGGCGAGAACCAGTTTCTCAAACAAGGCTGGGTGGGTTACTTCCCGGAAAGCGTTCCCTACGGTCCTCAAGATCGTTCCGAGGGGCTTGAGACGCTCGTGCTGCAACTCGGCGGCGCCAGCGGCTTCGGCTACCTGAGCGTCGCCCAGCGTGAAGCGACAAATGCGATCCTCAACGAGAAAGGCGAGTTCAGGAAAGGCCTTTACTACTGGAAGGATGAGAACGGCAACGAGCAAAGCATGGACGGCTCCGATGCCTGCTTCGAACATGCGACCGGGCGCAAATTGCAGTTCGCCGAGCCTCGCTATACCGATGTGATCGCAATGAACCCCGATGCCTTTGACTGGCTGCCAGAAGGTTCGGAAGGTGTCTCGGTCAAGTGGCTCGGCACCTTTACCGAACGAAACATGCGCATCGGTTTTGTTCGACTGGACGCAAACGCTGTGTTCGGGGCCGGCCAGCACCCTTCCCTCCAGGTTCTCTATCTCACAAAAGGCCGACTCGCCGTTGGCAATGATGAATATGGCCCTGAGACCGGCTTTGAATTGCTGGCAAACGAAGGTCCCGTCGCCATGCGCGCGCTCGAACCAACCGAGCTGCTTTGTGTGGTCTTCCCGCAATTCTAAAGACGATAGCCGCGCGGCTTGTGCTGTGAGCAGCTCGTAAACAGCGCTGCGGTCGGATAGGACTGCAAATAATTATTCAAGGGATACTCCAATGTCTAATGCAAACAATAAGATCACCCTCAACGACCCTGAGCTGCTGAGAAACCAGAACTACATCAACGGTCAGTGGGTGTCCGCCGATAGCGGTGCCGTGATTGAGGTACGCAATCCTTCGACAGGTGAGCTCGTAGGCACTGTCCCATCCATGGGCGCGGAAGAAACCCGCCGGGCAATCGAGGCCGCCGGAGCAGCGCTCCCGGCCTGGCGCGCCATGACTGCCAAGGCTCGTGGCGCAATCATTCGTCGAATCGGCGAACTGATGCTGATCCACAAAGACGACCTGGCTACCATCATGACGGCCGAGCAAGGCAAACCCTGGGCGGAAGCCAAGGGAGAGATCGAATATTCGGCTGGTTTCCTGGAGTGGTTTGCCGAGCAAGGGCGCCGCGTGTATGGCGAAACCATGCCTGGGCACGTGCCGGGCCGGCGTGTCTTGATCACCAAAGAGCCGATCGGGGTTTTCGCTGCGATCACACCATGGAATTTCCCGTCAGCGATGATCACCCGTAAAGCTGGCCCCGGCTGGTCGGCAGGCTGCACCGGGATTATTCGCCCCGCCTCGCAGACGCCTTTTTCTGCCCTTGCCATTGCAGTGCTCGCCGAGCGCGCCGGCATGCCCAAAGGCGTTTGTAATGTCATCACCGGCCCTTCAGGTGCGACCGGTGGCGAACTGACCGGCAACCCGATCGTACGCAAGCTGTCTTTCACCGGATCGACCGAAGTGGGCCGTGTGCTGCTGGAGCAATGCGCCAAGACCATCAAGAAAACATCCATGGAGCTCGGGGGCAATGCGCCTTTCATCGTTTTCGACGATGCGAACCTGGATGAGGCGGTCAAAGGCGTCATGGCGTCCAAGTTCCGTAACACCGGCCAAACCTGTGTATGTGCGAACCGCATTCTGGTTCAGGATGGCGTCTACGATGCCTTCACCGAAAAATTGAAAGTCGCCGTGGAAGCCTTGTTCGTGGCGGATGGCATGGAAGAGGGAGCCACCCAAGGACCGCTGATCAACCAGGCATCAGTGCTCAAGGTCGAACAGCACATCAACGATGCCCTGGCCAAAGGTGCATCGGTCATCACTGGTGGTGCCCGACACGCAAGGGGTGGCAACTTCTTCCAACCTACTGTGCTGGCCAATGTGCCGAAAGATGCGTTGATCTTCCGCGATGAGACCTTTGGCCCGGTCGCCCCGCTGTTCCGCTTCTCGACTGAAAAAGAAGCGATCGATCTAGCAAACGACACACCGTTTGGCCTGGCGAGCTACTTTTACGCCCGAGACCTGGGCCGCGTTTTCCGTGTGGCGGAAGCTTTGGAGTACGGCATCGTCGGTATCAACGAAGGCTTGATCTCCACCCCTGAAGTACCTTTTGGTGGTGTCAAGGAAAGCGGCCTGGGTCGGGAAGGCGGCCATAACGGTATCGAGGAATACCTCGAAATTAAATACATGGCGCTGGGCGGCCTGTAAGCCAATAGGCCTCGCCATTCTCTAAAAGCGCGGGCGCGTTATGCGCCCGAAGCCCTACGACGGCTATTTTGCTGACCACATATCAACCCTGCCAATTCGTGATGCGCGAAGGCTCATGTTCGCCTCGAAAACGCGTCACCTCAATCGCCAAACGCCTCCTACCCCCAGCTCGTCGTTGCCTTTGAGCTGCTCCTCCAAAAACTCACAGAAACCTTGTGCTGCCGGAGACATCGCACGTGTGCTTGAATGGTAAATACACACCTGCCTGGTGACTTCCGGCTGAACAATCGGCCGCATCGTCAACCCGAGTAGTCGGGCCAGTAATCCCACGTATGCCGGGCCCAGTGTGGCTGCCATGCCCTGTGCTGCAATCCCCAACGCCGTACTGACATTCTCAACAATGTCCACGGGGATGATTCGTCCTTGCTCGAACTGTCCCCCGTGAGTGAGCGCGACGGTGCGTTCATAGTCGCGACCCGCGACAACAAGCGGTTGATGCCTTAACTGGCTCCACGGAATGCTTTGATATCCCGCGAGCGGATGGCTTGCCGAGCACCACAGCACCCAGGGACTCTTGAAAAGATCCTTGCGCACAATGTCATCTCCCACCGGCTGATCTGCGCCGATAGCAAAATCGGCGTCTGCATTGCTCACCCTATCTACCAGGCCATCCACGGGTGCGTCGCGTATACGAATTACAAGCTTAGGCCGCGTCCGGGTGTACTCCTTGATCAACGCTGGAAGCACCGAACTGGCCATGATCAGTGGAGCTGCAATCCGAACGACACCTGAAGCCCTGTTGCAGATGTCGTCAGCGGCGTTCTGTGCCAATTGCATGTGTTTGAGAACGCTCGTGGCTGAAGGAAGAAACTCCCTACCTGCCGGGGAAAGGACGACGCTGCGCGTCGTTCGATCAAATAAACGAAGCTCTAGAGCCAACTCCAGATCACCTACCAACTGGCTGACCGCAGAACTTGAAAGACTCAGTTGCTCACCAGCTTTGCGAAAACTTCTTGCCTGCGCCACAGCAACGAACGCAGCCAGCTGACGCGGGGTGAAACGTGGATGCGGCATCGGGCGGCCCTTTGATTATCCAGTTTTGCTTAATGATAGTCCGTAATTCATTGCTTGTTGATTGTAAGTCTCACCGGCAGATTGAAGGCGCTCACTAAGCCCACGGACGGGCTGCACAGGTGCTCAAGGAAGGTCCCAATAACAATTTCCCCGAGTGAAAGCGCCACTATGTCAACGATCGATTTAAGCCATGAAATTGCGCGTCATGTCGCTAATACCCGCTATGAAAATCTACCTGCTGAAGCCATTGAGGCGGCCAAAAAATCCATTCTGGACACCTTGGGCGTCATCCTTGCCGGCAGCGGAATGGAGCCTGCAGTCCAAGGCGTAGCCGATATCGTGCTGAACGGCGGCGGACGTCCAGACTGCTCCGTCCTGGGATTCAACAGCAAAGTTCCTGCCCCGATGGCCGCCTTCGCCAACGGGGTAATGGCCCACTGCTTGGATTACGACAACCAGACCCCATGGGGTGCGCACCCTGACAGTTCCGTGGTACCTGCCGTTCTCGCCATCGCACAGCACAAGGGCGGTGTCAGCGGCATGGACCTGATCACTGCGGTAGCCCTGGGCGAGGACCTTTTCGTCCGGCTGCGATGCAACGTGCGCTGGAAGCAGGATTGGAACCTCTCCTCTGTCCTCGGAGTGTTTTCCGCCGCCGCAGCTGCGGGCCAGATTCTGGGACTGAATGCAAAACAACTTGCTCATGCCCTCGGCATTGCGAGCATGCAGTCTGCCGGGACAATGGAAGTCATCTTCGGTATCGGCAGTGATCTGCGCGGCATGTACGCAGGGTTCACAGCCCAAGGCGCAGTGCTTGCAGCGCTGATGGCGGAGCGAGGGATAACTGGAATCAACGATCTGTTCGAAGGCAAGGCCGGCATTTTCAACGTCTACTTCGGCGGCGAATATGATCGCGCCAAAATGGTTGAAGGACTGGGCAAGACATTTTTTGGCGCTTCGATGATCTACAAAGCCTGGCCTGCGGTCGGCAACGTGCATACCTATATTCACGCAGCGATTGAAATGATGCGTGAACATTCCCTCAAGGCCAGCGAGATCGAGCAGATCTACGCCTACGTGGGCGACTTCCATATGCGCATGTGCACTCCCCTCGACGTGCGCCGCGCCCCGAAAACTCTCGTGGATGCGAAATTCAGTCTTCCTTACTGCGTTGCCTTGGCCCTGGCACGCGGGGAAATCCGAATCAGCGATTTCAATTCGGCAGCCTTGGCCGATCCGGAAGTGCTCGCTTTAGCGCAAAAAATCGTTCCGATTGAGGACAGTGATCTGGACTGGAAAGTGACGATCCCCGATGGCCGCCTGGAAATCCTCATGCGCGACGGCCGACGGCTGCAACGCAAGGGCGACAACGTCCCGGGCAGCCCGGAAACGCCATTGCCCTGGGATCGACTGATTTCAAAATTCCGGGACTGCGCTTCGGTCGCTGCACATCCTGTGGCACCGGATGCCATCGATGCGGCTGTGCAGATGGCGCGAAATCTGGAGTCTTTGGACGACTGCGCCAAATTGCTGAACGCACTGAGCTAACCGCAAAGGCTTCCTCCTCGGCAGCCGGACGTTCGACTGCTTTTCCCAACGTTGAAATCTAGTCACTCATCCAACAATAAGAGGTGCATTCATGAAACGGTTCGAAGGCAGAGCAGTTCTGATAACGGGCGCAGCCAGCGGGATTGGCGCGGCTTGCGTGCAACGCTTGTACGACGAAGGTGCAAGCGTCGCAATCGCGGACATCGATCAGGCTCGAATCAACGATATAGCGGCTCGGTTCGATGAACCCGAGCGGGTTTACGCAGCAGCACTCGATGTATCTGATCCCGAGCAGGCGAAAACATTTGTCGCTGAAGCTCAAAACAAGTTGGGCAACCTGCATGGGCTGATCAATTGTGCCGGGATCAAAGGTGTCGGCAACGTTCTCGACTGCGACCTGGAAAACTGGAAGAGAGTGATGGCGGTGAATCTGGATGGCACGTTCTTGATGTGCCAAGCCTTCGCACGCGCGGTCCGAGACGACAAGAGCCCGCGCGCGATCGTCAACATTTCCTCAGGTGCCGGCATCCTCGGCGTTCCGAATCGTTTGCCCTATGTCGCGTCGAAGTTTGGCGTTTCCGGCATCACCCGCACCATGGGCGCGGAACTCGGAGCCTTCGGAATCCGCGTGAATGCCATTGCACCTGGGATGATCCGCACTCCGTTCACCGCCTATATGTTCGAAGACCCCGAGAAGACCAAGCGCATTCGAGCAGCGCACGCGATCGGTCGCGAAGGCGAACCAGAAGAGATCGCAGCAGTCGCCGCGTTCCTGCTGACCGATGACGCAAGCTTCATGACTGGAGCGGTGGTCAGCGTCGACGGAGGCCAGACCGCCTGCATTCCGCCGGTGTAACGCCGGGCTAAAACCGGCACCTCCCGATGGCGTTTATCTATCAGAAACGCAGGGAGAGTGCCGTCAGCCCGGCGAACAATACGCATGCGAATCGCGGCCCCAAAAAGAGCCTTAGAAGACCTAAGCAATCCAGGCGCTGCGCAGAACAACGCTGAATAATAATAAGGGAGAACACCATGACAACTGCCGATGACACCGCGGCAAAAAAGGCATTTCGGCGACTGATGCCGTTAATGATTGTCTGCTATTTCGTCGCTTATCTGGATCGCGCAAACGTAGGATTCGCCGCACTTCACATGAGCAAAGACATCGGCCTCACCGCTGCCGCGTTTGGGCTGGGTGCCGGGCTGTTTTTCCTGACTTATTTTTTATTCGAGATCCCCTCCAATCTGATGCTGGCCCGCTATGGTGCACGACGTTGGATAGCGAGAATATTATTTACCTGGGGCCTGATGTCCGGGGCCATGGCCTTCGTTACCACGGATACGGAGTTCTATGCTCTGCGCCTGTTATTAGGCGCAGCAGAGGCAGGATTTTTCCCAGGAATCACTTACTTCGTGACACTCTGGTTCCCCGCCCGTTATCGCGCCCGGGTTATGGGAACGTTTCTGTGCGCAGCTCCAATATCGCTATCACTCGGGGGGCCGGTCTCCGGTGTGCTTCTGGAGCTCGACGGAACCCTCGGCATTCCAGGCTGGCGCTGGATGTTCTTTCTCGAGGCGCTGCCGGCGATTGTTCTTTCGTTCGTCGTTCTTCGGTATTTGACCGATCGCCCCCACGACGCAACCTGGCTATCTCCTCAAGAGAAACAAGCGTTGGCTGCACGTCTGGCCGAGGATGCCGACGCCTGCCCTCCTTTGCCCCATGACAGCCTGTTTCGTGCATTGACCAGCGCACGGGTTCTGCTGCTGGGGCTGGCCAACTTCGCGATCGTCGTAGGCGCCTATGGCGTAAGCTTTTTCCTTCCCAGGATCATCAAGGAATTTGGCCTTGGCGATCTGCAGACCGGATTAATTTCTGCCGTGCCTTAATTGCCGGATGGCGTCCTCAATGTGGTAACCGGACTTGGTTCGGATATCGGCGCGCCCCTCGTCGAGCACCCGGACGTTGCGATGGTCACCTTCACCGGCTCTGATCTGACCGGGACAAAGGTATACGAAACTGCTGCTCGCCATATGAAACGAGTCGCCCTGGAGCTGGGCGGTAAATCGCCTAATATTGTCTTCGAAGACGCTGACCTGGAGCTGGCCGTTGCCGGGGCGGTTTCCGGTATCTTCGGTGGCGGAGGTCAAATGTGCACGGCAGGCTCACGCCTGTTGGTGCAGAGTTCGATTCTTGAAACCTTCACTGAGCGGTTGCTCGAAAGCGCTCGGTCCGTGAGGCTCGGTAACCCCATGGATCCAGCCACCCAAATGGGTCCCATGTCCACCGCACCACAATACCGAAAAGTACTGGAATACATCGAGATCGCCCTGGGCGAAGGGGCGCATTGCATTCTGGGTGGCAAGCCCGCAACCGGACCCGGCCTCACGGGCGGCCAATTTGTCGAGCCCACAATATTTGTCGGCGTTTCAAACGGTATGCGTATCGCCCAGGAAGAAGTATTCGGTCCAGTCTTGTCCGTCATTGCCTTCGAAGACGAAGCCGAAGCTATTTCGATCGCGAACGACATCCCTTACGGATTGGCTGCAGGCGTTTGGACGCGCGATACTGGACGATTGTTCAGGATGTCCAAAGCACTGGAGGTTGGAACCGTCTGGGGTAACACTTACCGCACCTACAGCTACATGATGCCGTTTGGAGGCATGAAGCGTTCAGGCATCGGTCGCGAAATGGGGATCGAAGCCGTCGACGAGTTCCTGGAGACGAAAAGTCTCATGATCTCGATTGCAGATGCGCGTCCGGGTAACAATTTCATCCCACGCTAAAGCATGACCAAGTTGCTGTTTACCCACTCACTTGGGCGCTAGTCAAACTGGAAGCGGGCACTCAACAAAGCCGCTTCCAGCTCATGCCCCCCTTTACTGATGGGAAAACAGTGGAAGTGCCTGCGCAAACCCTCGCGCCCGGAAAATCATCGACCCTTGCCCCCAATCACCGTCGTTCGCCACAAGATACACTTCCCGGGTGCCTGGCTTGAGAGCCATGCTGGTAGAGAACAGGAAATGCCCCGTTTCTCTACCCGGTAGCAGAATCTGTCCGATTGGTAGACCGTTGGGATTAAGTACCAGTACGCGCCCCTGACTGTATTGCGCGACATAGACGTTGCCGTCTGCATCCACCCTCATCGAGTCAGGCGACGGCCCATGGAAGCGGTAAACCACCACCGCCCCGAACGGCGCAATTGACTGTGCGTCCTTTAGCTCAACGCGGTGCAGCAACCCCGTACCAAACTCTGTGACCCACAATCTCTTCCCATCCGGAGAGAGAGCTATGCCGTTGGCGTTCGCCATATTAGGCAGGATTGGCACAATGCTCTTGTGATCGGCTGGCACGTAATATACGCCGCCAGTGGGCTCCGTGGAGGTGCCCTTAAGGTCGGTAAAGTAGAAGCCGCCGTGAGCATCGAATACCAGATCATCGACCAGGAAACCCTTATTCGCGTCGATAATCACCTCAGGTTTTTTACCGTTGGCATCGTAGACCGTAAGATTGCCTGTATCGACGTAATTCCCCAGCCCGGCGACAAACAAGCGCCCGTCCTTGTGTATGGCGAGGCCCGCAGAACCACGCGCGTTTTTCGCCACCACCACCTGAAGCTGGCCTTGAGTGTCGACCTTCAGTACCTGTCCGCCTAATACTTCCACAAATAACAGATTGCCTTGGCGATCGAAGGCGGGTCCTTCCAGTTGCCATGCCTCGTCCGTCACTTTGAACCAAGGCTGCGCGGTGATTGTAAGCAGATCCTTTTCTGCTGCGGCTGTGGCGTAGAACTGTTGGCCCTGGGTCGGGTAGTTCAACGTGGGTAAGGTGTCCGAATTATCTGCCAGTGACAATCTGGAAGTCAGCGCTATGGCAAGGGCTACTAAGGTCGATTTCTGCATGGAACAACACCTCTGTACTTATTTTTGGAGTGGAGTGCCTGGGCCTGCGTACTTTGGATATGAGTGAATAAAACACAGGGACGTAAGCGCTTTTGACATACACCACGGTCCCAAGAATTTTCCTCTTCGTTCAGCTTGCCAAATCCCGCCCGCGGGTTTCTTTCACCAGAAACCGCACAGCCAACACCGCGATAAGTGCCAGCGTCATGAAGTAGAAAATAAAGGCATTGGGCGAAACATATGCCGTCAGCCATGACTTCATGTAGGGCGCGGTTCCGCCGAATATGACGGCTGAAACAGACGAGGGAATGCTGATCACCTGGGCCCGGACCCGGTTGGGGACCAGTTCACTCATAAAGGCGACCTCAGTGGAGGCCACCGCCGCGAAGAAGAACAAGCCGATCGCCATGGGCAGCAGAATCTGCAGAAAGCTTGGACCCAGTAAAAAATGTTGTAGCGGGTAAACGAGCAGGAAAATGGCCCCGAATCCAACTGTGTAGTTGAAGCGCCGCCCGCGACGGTCAGAGATATAAGCCCAGACGGGCAACATGAACAGGTACATGACCTGCGCGACGAGGACCGCCCAATAGGCATCCTTTGGCTTGGCCCCAAGCATGGTGATGGCGTAATCGCCAAAGGTTACGAGCATGGTGTATGAAGCGACATAATTGGCGGGCCAGATCAGGAACAAGATCAGCACCGTCTTTCTGTATCGCCAGACATTTCGCCAATAGCCGTTATCCTCGAGATTCGCCTGGTGCTTGGCATCCTCGTAGGTGGACGATTCGTCCATTCCGTGGCGCAGGAATACCGTCAAAAGCCCATACAGAACGCCAATCGCGAAGGGAATGCGCCAGCCCCAGCCCTGCATGTCTTCTGCACTGAGGACCGAGCTGAGGATCGCGCCGAACAGCGTTCCTTGGATGATGCCAAGAATCAGTCCGATCGGATAAGCGCAGCTCTGCAGCGTTCGCCATTTAGGGTCGGCCATTTCGCCCACATAGACGAACGCCGAGATACTCTCCATCCCATGGGCAAGCCCCTGCATCAGCCGAGCCGCCACAAGCACAAACGCCGCAGTGGCCCCGATGGAACCGTAGGTCGGGGCGCAGGCGATGACCAAGCTGCCCAGGGTGGCAAGCATCAAGGCGCACAGCATGATCGGCTTGCGTCCGAAACGGTCCGCCAGTCTGCCGGCCAGCATCGCTCCAACCGGCCGCGCGAGAAAGCCGATGGCGAAAATGCCGAGCACATTGAGCGACGCGGCAAGCGCGCTGTCCTGAGGGAAAAACAACCTGGAAAAATAAGGAGCGAACGTCGCATAGACGACGAAATCGTAATACTCGAACGAAACCCCCAGCACGCCTCGAATCAGCGATTTTCGACGAGCCTTTTCAGCCGACAAGGTTGCGTCCGAGGGGCGGATCGGATGTTGTTCTTCAATAGGTTTTGCGTAACGCGGAGATGAGTCGGCCGTCTGGCCAAAGGAGTCTGTACCTGCCATTTTTATTGTCCTTGTGATGACCGTAAGACGGCCGCCTTCCATCGCGAAAGACGGCATCCAGGGATACTTCACTCACTGATGATCGATCCAGCTGGCGGGCACGTTGCCAGCCGGCACCCACGTGCCCTGATGTCGCTACCTCTCAATGAAAGGAACGACCACCGTCAACGGCCAACGCCGTACCGGTGACGTAGGAAGATTCCGTAGAGGTCAAGAAGAGGATGGCCGCGGCGATCTCCGATGCATCGGCCAAACGCTTGAGTGCGTAATTGCTGACGTTGGCCCGGTAGCCGTCCGCCATCGGCGTGTCCACCATGCCTGGGCAGACGCTGTTGACCCGCACCCGTGGCGCCAACTCCGCTGCCATGCATCGTGTCAGGTTGATCACTCCACCTTTGGATGCCGCATAGGCGGTAAGGCCCGGCGCATTGGGTAGCAGGCCCGCCGCTGAGGCAATGTTCACGATCGTTGCAAAGGGCTCATCCGTCATCCATCGCAGACAGTTGCGCGAAACGATGTAGGTGCCCACCAGGTTGATCTCGATCTGTTGACGAAACTCATCGGCAGGTACTTCAAGGATGGAGCCCTTGCCCATGATCCCGGCGGCGTTGACGACGCCGTCGATACCGCCCATGTCCCGCGCCGCTTGCTCAGTGACTTGCGCTACAGCCTTCTCGTCGCTGATATCGACAGCGAAGCAATGGCCCCTGCCCTTGAACGCCGAGTTCAATGCCTCGCCATTCCTGTCAAGCAACGCGACGCTGGCCCCTTCCACTAGAAAGCGCTCCGCTGTCGCTCGCCCGATACCCGATGCAGCGCCAGTGATTACGATTCGCCGTCCGTCCAGACGGGCGTGGCTGGATTGATGAGAAGCCTTATCGGTCATTTTCTTGTTTTCCTTTTTTGTTCTGTAAGGACAAACAGTCATGAGCGCTGATGTCGTCACTCGCTCATGCTGCTATCAGCCGGCTCAACGCGGAATGAAGTTGTTTTGCGGGCGTGCATCTGCGATGGAAATCATCAGGCTTTTGGTTTCGAGGAACTCATCCACCGCCTCGATGCCCATCTCCCGTCCTATGCCGGACTTTTTCATGCCGCCGAAGGGCATCGTGTAGCTGTAGGTGCGGTATGTGTTGCCCCAGACCGTTCCGACCTCGAGCGCCTTGGCCATGCGAAACACGCGACCAATGTCACGGGTCCACACCCCAGCTGTCAGCCCATAAGCAATGTCATTGGCGATGGAGACAGCTTCAGCCTCGTCCTCAAAGCCGATGACGGACAGCACCGGGCCGAATACCTCTTCCTGAGCAATGCGCATCGAATTGGATACGTGGGTAAAAATCGTCGGTTCGACGAACTGACCGCCGCGAATGCCCGGCCCACTGGCAGGCTGACCGCCGAATACGCAGCGCGCTCCTTCTGCCTTGGCTATCTCGATGTAATTGAGCACTTTCTGATATTGCGGAGCGGTGGACATGGGTCCCATCTGGGTGGCCGGGTCCATCGGATTGCCCAATTTTACCGAACGCGCACCGGCAATTAACTGCTCGGTAAAAGCCTCCAAGATAGAATTTTGAACCAATAGCCGGGAGCCGGCCGTGCACATCTGGCCGCCGCCGCCGAAGATACCGGAGACAGCTCCGGCCACAGCTAGCTCCAGGTCCGCATCGGCGAAAACGATATTGGGTGATTTGCCGCCCAGCTCCAGAGCGACTCGTTTCATGTGGCGAGCCGCGGTTTCGTAAACTTTGGCGCCCGTTGCGTCAGATCCGGTAAAGGTGACCATCGCAACGTCGGGGTGCTCAACGAGCGGAGCGCCAATGCCAAGGCCCAAGCCTGTGACCACATTCAGGACGCCGTCCGGCAGACCGGCTTCCTTGGTCAGCGCTGCGAACTCCAGCGAACTGACCGAAGAAAACTCCGAGGGTTTAACCACCACTGCGCAACCTGCGGCTAATGCGGGGGCACACTTAAGCGCCAAAAAATTCAAGGGCGCATTCCAAGCAGTCAACGCAAGCACCACCCCAACCGGTTCCCGGGTAGTCATCGCAACGATGCCTTCTTTCTCGATCGGCATCACGGAGCCTTGGATCTTGTCGGCAAGGCCCGCGTAGTAATACCAAATCTCCGCCACGTTGCTGATCGCGCCGCGCATTTCCGCCAGCAACTTGCCGTTGTCGCGCACCTCAAGTTCGGCCAGACGATCAGCATTCTCCAAGGTCAGGTCACCGATACGCCGCATGATTTTTCCACGCTGGGTTGCGCTCATGCTTGCCCAGGGCCCGGACGTCATCGCGCGTTTGGCCGCAGACACCGCCGCGTCGGCATCAACTGCCACTCCCAGGGGAATTCTTGCCCATGCCTCGCCCAGATAAGGGTCCAGGGTGTCCATCCATTCGCACCCCGCCGGCTCTTGGTAAGCTCCATCAATCCAATGTGCGTAGGTCTTCAACTGCCATTCTCCTTTCTGCTGGTTTGCGCCCTTGCAAAGGTGCGCGAAAATGCCGCACAGCAAAATAAAACTATCTCGCATAGTGGGATAAATCAACAATAAATCTATAGCTGACTTTATTGCCGTCGAGTTCAATATCGTAGGATCAGACAGGAACGATCCTGTCTGACTACGTTAAAAACAGGTGCAAGCACGCAATGGCGCACCGAAGACTCGGTGTTCCGGAGGGCGGGAAAAGCGATCAGTGGGAGGGAAGTAAACCGATAGACGGTGGCTTACGAGCAAAACTCTCTTAGTGGTAACGACCCATCCAGGCGGCCAGAATCAGGCGCCTGGATTCACGTAAGAAGGATGACCTTGGCTGGTCGGAGAGACCATTCACTCTGAGTTGGAACGGCTAGATGTTTACTTCTGCCTGGGCAAGGCGACTGGAGATCTCTCGCGCCGCGCGCTTGACAGATACCACCGCACGCTTGACGTCGACATCGCGCCGCTCCTTTTCATCCCAAGCAACGCCAATACTGCCCAAGACGATATTGCTCTCATTGATAATAGGCGCCGCCACACCATAGACACCGGGATTGAATTCGCCCTTGGTGATGAGATAGCCGTCTTTTTTGATTTTGCTGAGCGTGCTCCGGAACTCCTCCCATGTGTCGCCTAGGCCCGCTCGCTGTATATCGGGTTGCGCACGGCTATAAAGGCTTTTGAGCCGATGATGAGGGAAATAAGCAAGGATGACCTTGGACACGGCGCCTTGGAACAGTGGCCTGCGCTGCCCACGTCGAAAGCGATTTTCGGGACTCAGAGGCGCACGATGCTCCCGAATACATAGCACCGAGTCCCTGAACGCCGTACACAAGAGCGCCGAGTGACCGATCGTATCGACCAATTCCTCCAGCACACCCTTACTGGCCTGCAGCAGCGGATCGGTATTACGGATTTGTAAGTCCAGCTCGATAATGCGCGAACCCAATACGTAGTTGCCATTTCCAACGGTACTTAGCAAACCTGCAGAGTGCAGCGCCTTGATGTAGCGATACCCTGTAGACCGAGAGGTTTCGAGTGCTTCGATGATGGCAGTGGTCGATAACACAGCCTGATTGGAACTGAACAGATCGAGGATGCTGAGCATCTTTGTAAGACTGCTCGCGCCGTCGCGAGCATGCTCTTCTCTCTCGTCTTCAATGGCCGGGTTTTCCCCCTGAAGCGCTTCTATGTCCATTACCCACTCTATCCTACGTTAAAGGGTCCCTCGGAATACCTCAGGCCCCCGTGAAAACCATGATTGCGTTGCGCGCAATTCGGAGTGCGCTGGCTTTTGATCATAGTCTCAAATTGTAGGATCGAGCAAGAAACAGACAAACAACAAAAACTTTAATCCCATAATATGAATAAAATTCGAGATACACAGGAAAAGCCCGAAGTGACGATTGAACGTCATCGGGCTTGCCCTTAACGGCTCGTTTGACCTGTTGCCTATTTGTGGAAGGACAAAGGATGAAAGAAGTTTTCTTCGATCAAACCTTCTGTTTTTCGCAGAAACTCTTTCACATGCGGTGCGTGCACATGAGCCTCGAAATCCTCGTAGGTTTCCCATTCCTCGATGAACACGAAGCGTCTCGGCTCAGTGCGATCACAGTACATTTCATACTGGATCATGCCCTTTTCCTGATGAACAGGCTCGATCAACGCTTCAAGCGCCGCCTTTACCGCATCCAGATGTTCAGGCTTGGCCAGCGTTACAGCTACGCAGTGCACTCTTTCCATCGTACGGACCTCATTTTTGTGGTTCTTCAAAATAGGCTGCGCAGGTATCAACCCGTCATTGCAACGTGCGCATCAACTCGGCAACATCCTCGACGTCTTCCAGTAACTGCACCAGCCGCTGGACTTCTGCAATCCTGTGAGAGCTCAACGGACTCACCGCCACCGCTGCGCATTCGGCGAATTTCGAACAGAGATCGGCCCAGGTCATTGGGTTGTCCGCATTACCGGGAATATGGGTACCGGACCTTTCCCAGCGACGACCATCCGCTGCTACCACTTCGACACGCCCTAGTGGCAGTTCCAGCTTCCAGTCCAGTGACGCATCGGCGACCAAGGAAATTTTGTTGGCGGTGGCCAGGACCTTCGTATCACGCAGGCCCGACTCGGTGAAATCCAGCACACTCATGCCACGACGCACAGCTGCAACCGCGACGAGAAAAGGTAGGCTGAACTTCGCATCCGCCAACGTCGCCGGCGCCTTGCGTACGTCCAGCGGCTCGCACATGAGCGCGTGATAGTCGCCCACGAACAACCGGATTTCGGCGATATCGTCGGGCGCAAGATCGTTGTCCGAAACAATGTCGATAATTGCTTTCATATGACTGTGCGCGGTACCCACCGAGGGCCAGCGCTTGTACAAGGTGACGCTACCCTTGTAGTCGACACCGATATCCTCAAGGATTTTGTCTCGATCGTAACGGCCGTCGAAATAGGTGTTGAAAAACCCGTACCCGCCTTCAAAAAGACAATCGATACCAGGCACGCCTTTTTCCGCCATGAGCGCTGCTAGCACTGCGCCTTTGGCCGAAAAGCCGGCATATAAGCCGCGCAGGTCGCTACCCGTACCACACACCATCTCCATGATGCCCGAACACTGCATACTGGCGATGCCCAGGGCGTTGGCGGTCTGCTTCGCATTGAAGCCCATGACGCGCCCGGCAGCCGCGGTGGCAGCAAACACCCCCATAACAGTGGACAGGTTCCAGTCTTTCTTCCAACCGACATTGCACCGCAGTCGCGCAAAGATGTCCTGCCCGGCAGCCACGGCGGCAATCATGTCCTTGCCAGTCACGCCCCCCTTACGTTCGGCCAAGGCAAACACCGCTGGAATGATCGAGCTCGCCGCGTGCTGCCCCCAAGGTGTTTGATCGTCGTAGTCCAGGCAGTGCGCCAGCGCCCCGTTGGCCAGGGCCGCCATCGTCGCTGGGACGCGCCCCCCAAAGCCCAGAATCGACGCCTGGGGGGTACCTGCAGACTCCTTGACCACCTCGATGACCCCCAATACCGCAGGCTCCATCCCGCTCGCGGCGAGCATTACCCCAAAGGTATCGAGAATGCTTTTCTTCGCGGCTTCGCGTGCGGCCTCAGGCAAGTCTTCGTAACGCAGCCCGGCCGCCAATGCAGAGAAGTGATGGACGATGTCGGCGCTTATGGCCACGTGTTTCGCATTGAATATCTGTTCTGACATGAAACGGTCTCCCGTCGCTGCAACCAAAATCACGGCCCCGTACGCTGATCACAAGCTGGGGCCCCTTGCTTAGACGCGGACCGTCTTTTGCAGCACTGTCTTGCTGACCATGTAGGACTCAAGACTCCACGGCCCCCCTTCTCGACCAATCCCACTGTCCCTCATACCCCCGAACGGCGTATCGGGATCCGGCGCACCGAAATGGTTGATCGACAGAACTCCCAGGTCCAATTCGCGACTCAGCCGCTCGGCCTCCTCGAGAGTATTGGTGAAAGCAAACGCGGCTAAGCCCACGGAAAGGCTGTTGGAGATTTCGATCGCCTCATCAAGGGTCTTGAACGGGACGGCCACCGCGACCGGACCAAACGGCTCTTCGCGCATGATTTCGCAATCGAGCGGGGTATCGACCAGCAGCGTTGGCGCAAAAAAGTAGCCACGATCACCGACGCGATGACCACCCACGGCAGCCTTGCCACCGCGCTCGAGCGCGTCATCGACGAAATGCTGCATTGCCGCCAGCCGTCGCCCGCTGGTGACGGGTCCCATATCTGCCTTGAGGTCTAGCCCATCAGCGACACGCACCTGCTGCGCCGCTGCAACGAACCCAGCGACAAATTCCTCGTAAAGACTTTCGTGAACCAGGAAACGTCCCGGCGCGGCGCACCACTGAGAATTGATACGGATCTTGCTTTTGAGCGCCATCTTGCCGATTTCGCTCGCATCAACCCCAGCACAGACAATCACCGGCGCATGACCACCAAGCTCCATCAGCACCGGTTTCATAGCGGCTCCCGCCAAGGCGCTGAGGTGTTTCCCCACGCCGACCGAGCCAGTCAGCGTGACCATGCGAGTCACTGGAGAGTCAATCAGCGCCAGGGAAACCTCGGCGGGGTTACCAAACACCAGATTCAGGACTCCCTTGGGCAAGCCGGCCTGCTCGAAACATTGAACCATGGCGACAGCCGCCCCAGGCGTTTCTTCCGGAGCCTTCAGGATAATCGAGCAACCCGAACATAACGCGCCGCTGATTTTTCGACCTGGCGCGCTAAGCGGCACATTCCAAGGGGTGAAGGCAGCTACCGGCCCGATCGGTTGGCGTAGAATCAGCTTTTGCATCTGCGCTTCGCCCGGAACAATGGTGCCGTAAGCACGTAACGCCTGCGCCATGTCCCAATCAAAGAAGCTCGCCGAGCGTTCAACTTCGGCCCGCGCATCTGCGATCAACTTGCCATTCTCACGGGTAATGATCTGTGCGATTTCCTCGGCGCGCTCACGCACGCCAGCGATGGCACGAGCAATAATAAGGTTGCGCTCAACCGGTGGCGTCGCTCGCCATACCTTAAACCCCCGCTCCGCAGCGACCAATACGCGCTTCAAATCTTCGGAGTTGGCGCCGGGTACCGTAGTGAGCACGGCTTCGGTGCTTGGATTGCGGACTTCGAAACATGATGGACGATCAAAAATCCATTCACCATCGATGAACAAGCCAACTTGCGGATGCGTAGCATCGGCGACGTGACTTTGAGTTTCTGTGGACATGGGATTTTCCTCTGCAAGTGGCGACACGGTGTTCACCGACTCGCTCAATTAGTTTCGGCCAGGGAGCTGCTTGCGCGGCGCGCCAGCGCATCTTCACGAATCAGGTCGGCGGCTTTCACACCTATCATGATGGACGGCGCATTGGTGTTGCCCGACGTGATGAATGGCATGATCGAAGCATCTACCACCCGCAGTCGCTCGATACCACGGACACGCAGTCGTTCGTCCACCACCGCCATGGCGTCGTTACCCATCTTGCAGGTGCCGCCCTGGTGGTGGGCCGAGTTGCCGGTTTCGACCAGGTAGTTATAAATATCTTCATCCGTACGGACATGGGGCCCCGGCAGTTCTTCGGCGACCACCCGGGACTTGATGGGCTCGCTGTTCATGATTTTGCGTATCCAGCGCACACCACTGATCACGGCATTGACGTCGTAATCGCTGCTCAGGAAATTGGGTGTGTAATCGGCCGGGTCCGACGGGTTGGTCGAACGCAACGTCACTGTTCCCGTGGTGCTGGGACGCAACTGATAGACCGACACCCCGAGGCCAGGATGCTTTTCAACGTCAACCGTGCCGTCAGGGAAGTATTGAAAGGTCATGGGCCTGAAGCTGATTTGGAGATCAGCATAGTCCTCGTCCGGGCTACTTTTAACGAACGCCGCTACCTGGGAAGAGCCGAGGGCAAGATAACCTTTGCGGGTCATCAGGTAACGAAAGCCTTCCCAGTACTTTCGCAGGCCTACGAGGTTGGCGTTGTACGAACTGTCTGGGGTGCAACGCCAACCTGTGTGAATATAGAAGTGATCCTGCAGGTTCTGCCCCACCCCCGGGGAATCCAGGACCACAGGTATCGCGTGCTTTTCCAGTTCAGCCCGTGGGCCAACACCCGATAGCATGAGCATCTGCGGAGTCTTCAGTGAACCCGCTGACAAGATCACCTCACGCGCCGCATAGATCCTTTCCAAACGACCGCCCTTCAAAACCTCTACGCCGACGGCGGTGCGTCCATCGAATAAAACGCGCTGCAGTTCGCATCCGGTTCGAACCGTCAGGTTCGGTCGTTCAATGACCGGCTCGATAAATGCCCGGTAAGTCGACATCCGCTGTCCGTCCTGGATGTTATGCTGCATGAAACCCACGCCATCATGCACAGCGCCGTTCATGTCCTCGGTCACCGGGATGCCGATACGGTTCGCGGCCTCTATAAAGTCGTAGCTACTCTTTTCCTTGACGATCGGATCGCTGATCCATAGCGGACCATTCGCTCCCCGGTATCGGTCGCCGCCCCGCTCGAAATTCTCCATTTTTTTGAAGTAGGGCAAAACATCTTCATAGCCCCAGCCTGGGTTGCCCAGGGCACGCCAGCCGTCAAAATCTTTCTGATGCCCGCGAATGAATACCATGCCGTTGATGGAGCTGGATCCACCGAGCAATTTGCCTCGAGGCCAGTACATTTCGCGCCCTTGGAGCTTGTCCATCGGCGCGGTGCGAAAGTTCCAGTTCAACAGCTTGTTAAAATACAGCTTGCCCATTCCTGCCGGCGTGTTGACCCAGAAACGATCTGCCGCGGGACCCGCCTCGATTAGCAGGACGCTGTTCTGTGGGTCGTCAGACAAGCCGCGCGCAACCGGACAGCCGGAAGATCCAGCACCGACAACGATGTAATCATAAATCTGCATTGACCCTATTCCTCGCTCTTTCAAACCTGGTAGCAACGAACAGGCGATGCCTGCCCGGGCTCAACCATGGGATGCCCTAACCGCAAACCGTTGTTATCAGCAGCCGATCTGGCTTCGTTGTTCAGGATCCAGCACGAGGAATGTCGACTTGCACTTGGTTAAGCGCCCCAAGTCGCTTGCGCGCTTGCTGGTCAGGGATCGTGCCATCATAGGTAGTAATAAAGAGGGTATGGCCGTCCTCACCGCCCAGTTCGCAGGCAACGGCGCTACCTGGGAAATGCAAACGATGTGTGATTTCCCCTCCCTCCAAGACCCGCAAAACTTCCCCTGTATTGAACGAGCAAACCCAAACACCGCCTTCTGCATCGGCGCACATACCGTCCGGCTCTCGTCCTGCGATGTCGGCAAATAGCCGGCGATTGGACAAAGATCCATCCAGCGCACGATCAAATGCCGTCAGCCGGCCGCGCCAGGTTTCTGCGACCACCAGCGTTCGCCCATGATTAAGAATTACCGCGCCATTGGGGAATTCGACGCCATCGCTACCGTGGCTGACGGTGCCATCCAGCTCGACGATATGGAGAGAGGTTTCGCGCTTCTCTTCGCCCATGAACAGGTCATAGCCAAAATTGCCGACATAGAGACAGCCATTGTCGGCCACCGCGAAATCATTCAAATCACCAGTGGCCCACTTCGAGAGGTCAGCGTGTACAAGCAACTCTCCATCCACCAGCTTCAATATCTGGCGAGCGACGGATGACACGATAAGAGGAGTTCCATCAGACAGGAATCCGAGACTATTAGGCCGCGGTGGCAAATTGTCTTTCAGCACAAGCCGGCGCCCGCTCACGTCGACTTGGTAGAGAATCGAGTCAAAGACGTCTGGCACCCACAGGCAACCGTCGTACCACCGAGGAGCCTCAAGGAAGACGAAATCATCAGCGAAGCGATGCGCCTTTAGCTCTTGCATGTTCTGCCTGCCCTTTCTTTTATTTTTAGATGAAAAACGGTAGAGCGAATGCGATCTGTGCAGACCACCGAGCGAAGCCCAATGAAAACCACCTGCTGTCACAAACCCTATCGAACAATAAAAATTGTGTCAATAAATGGGATTAATTAATTTACAGACATCCAAAGCTGGCCTGTAAATCCGGCAAACAGGTGAGTTCTGCGTAGGTTATCGGCATCGTGGACGGCTCATTATCATTGTCCTCAAAGGCCCGGCGAGACGCCTGAAGCCACACATCACTCGTGCTTCGGTGTGATCGTAAAACATGATTGGGTTGCCTGTTCCCAAGGCTTGGCACCTTAATCGTTGGGAATGACTGTAGGACTCCCGACGCCAACCGCCTCTTACAAATAGCGAGCGCTCCGATGGTGCAGCGATTCGGCGCGGCGCTGTGCCCCGCCAGACGGTAGACCCGAACCAGGAAATGATCTAATCAAAATCTGTTGCGCAATCCCACAATCAGGGATATGTTGATTTTGAGCAACGCAAAATTGACTCGAATGTGCCTAGCGAGAAATCCACCCTCCAACCGGTAGGGCAGGTATTCACGCAAAAGCGCCTGCAGATCGGATGAATGTGTCGTGCGCATCACGGCGGTTCGCCCTCTGAGTTTCGTGATTGGAAATGCGTGCTTTACCAAGGCAAAACCAAGAAAGACCTGACGCAAAACACAAAAACAACAACGTTTCGACAAGTTTCAGGGAGCTATAAATGCCGAATAAGAATTTCAGCGTGCGCCAAAACCACGCTATCCGTGCGCTTTTCAAACACATGATCCCCGCCGTCCTGGCAGTGACTGCCACCGTCAGTAACGCTGCCGAGCTGACCTTCGGCTATGTTCCAGGCAACCTCGCCTATCCCTACAACGTAGCGACCGCTAAGGGCTTCGAAGCCGCAGCCAAAGCTGCCGGCGTAAAAGCAGTCATCATCGACCCGCGAGGCAGCGTCGAGAAGCAGGGCAATGCGCTCGACGACATGATCGCGCAGCGCGTCGACGCTATCGGTTTTCTGCCCCTGGATTCGGTGGTGGCGCAATCTTTCGTCGACAAGATCGTAGACCACGACATTCCCGTGGCTGCGGTTGCCGTGATGGTAGGTGACCCTCAGGAACGGGCGATCAACAAGCCCTACGAACAACTTGTTGCCTTGGTTACCACCGATGACATCCGCGCTGGCGAAGTGGCCGGTGAGCACGCAGCGACGCTGTTGCCTAAAGACCGTGTCGCAAAAATCGCAGTCGTCGAAGGCGTACCTGGCTACGCCGTGGTCAAGCAGCTCACCGAGGGCTTCAAGACGGGCCTGAAAAAAGCCGGCGCGAAATATGAAATTGTTGCGTCTCAGCCCACCGACTGGACGCCTGAGCAGGGCGAGCGCGTTTGCCAGAACATGCTGACTGCCCATCCAGACCTCGACCTCATCTTTAGTCAGGCCGAGGACATGGCCATTGGTTGCGCACGCGCCTTGGCTGCCCAAGGTTCAGAAATCGCCCTGGTCGCAACAGGGGGCGGTTCCAAGGTCGGGTCTACCGGGATCGCGGCTGGCGAAATCAATGCATCGGTCTGTGTGCGTCCCAAGCTGCTCGGCGAACTTCTCTTCAAGTCTCTTTATGAGTCTGTGACCCATCCGGAAACACCGAAAGGCAAGTACGTGACCTACGACCTGCCATTGCTGACCAAAGACACGCTCAACGCCTGCCCCGACAAGTGGTAAGCCGCTTTATATAAGCCGATAACAAAGAACAAAAACGGATTATCGAGATGACTCATCAAGAAACGCTTCTCATGCGGCTCCAAGGGGTTGCGAAAGAATACCCAAACGGGACTGTCGCACTGCGCGGCGTCGATCTCGACATTGCGAGGGGCAAGGTTCACGGATTGCTTGGCGCCAACGGCGCTGGCAAGTCGACCCTGATAAAGATCCTGTCCGGCGCGAATGCTCCCACGAGCGGTGAAATTGTCTGGCGCGGCAAGCCAGTGACGTGGGCGAGTCCAAAGGTGGCCAACGACATGGGCGTAGCCACCATCCACCAACATATACCGCTCGTGCCCACCCTCTCCGTGATCGAAAACGTCTTTCTCGGAAAGAACGGCACGTGGCGCTATCCCAATTCGATGCGCGAGCGCTTTGATGAGCTCTGCCAGCGCGTCGGCTACAGACTGGATGCCGATAGCAAGGTGTGCGACCTCTCGATAGGTCAGCGCCAGATGGCAGCGATTTACCAAGCCTTTGCCACGGGTGCGGACTTGATTGTCATGGACGAGCCAACCGCCTCTCTGGCTACAGAGGAGCGGGAAATTGTCTATGACACTGTCCGCCGCCTGTCAAAAGTAGAAAACAAAGCGATTCTCTTCGTCTCGCACTTCCTGGACGAAGTCATAGCTCTGACAGACTGCGTCACGGTCCTGCGTGATGGGGTCGCAGCCATGCGAGCCAACACCTGCGATCTGGACGAAAATCTTTTAGCCGAAGCCATTGTCGGCAAACCCATTGCCAAACAAGCGCGTGCGACCGCTCAACGCAACAGTTGCGCCGATCCATCCCGAACCGTGCTGGAACTGCAGAACGTCTCTTCCTCGGGCAAGCTGCACCCGATATCGCTGAAACTCGCAGCAGGCGAGGTCATAGGGATAGCTGGTCTTCTGGGCTCAGGTCGAAGCGAACTGCTGCACGCAGCATTCGGCGCCGACCCGCATGCCTCAGGCAAGGTCATACTCAATGGCCGGGAGATTGGGCGCAGCACCGGGGCTTCCGTGAAAGCAGGCATAGGCCTGGTGCCGGAAGATCGTATAAAGCAGGGCCTGGTACCGGATTTCGAGATCTGGCGTAACACTTCCCTGCCCGCCTTGAATTCCGTGTCGGCATTCAATTGCCTTCCCAACGAGCAACGTGAACTGAACCGTGGCTGGGATGCCATCCAACAACTCTCCATCAAGGCCAGTTCGCCTGACATTCTCGTCAGCGAACTCAGTGGCGGCAATGCCCAGAAGGTGACGATCGCGAAGTGGTTATTCAGCGACGTCAAGGTGCTTCTTTTGGACGAGCCAACCGCCGGCATCGATATCGGTGCAAAGACCGAGATCATCTTCCTGATCCGTCGGCTTGCCGCAGAAGGCAAAGCCATCATCGTCGTGTCGTCAGAGTTTGAAGAACTGCTCGCCGTCAGTGATCGCATCATCGTCATGCGCGATGGATGCTGTGTCGCGGAGCGCCCCGTCCATGAAACATCGGAACATGAACTGCTCCTGCTCGCTGGCGGTAAATGCGTTACTCCTGAAAGCAGAGGTCACTGAGCAATGGACAATCTAGCTATAGAGATAAAAACAATGAGTACAACAACTCAACCAAAAATCGAACCGGTGCGGCTCGCCAGTCAAAATGTAACACCGCCACCGCCCGCGCCTGTCTATCGTCAGGTTGATTGGCGACGCCTCTTCAGCCTGCGTGAAATGGGTGTCTATTATGCATTGCTGCTATTGCTGGTTGGCCTATCGTGTATCACGACTTACCTGGGGAAATCCAACTATCTCAGCGTTTTGAACATTACCAATATCGTCTATCAGTCCTCACTCATCGCCATTATGGCCGTGGCCATGACGGTCATATTGATCAGCGGTAATTTCGATTTGTCAGTCGCGTCGGTCGCGGCGCTTTCGGCCGCGATTCTTATCGGTTTCGCCGATCAGCTGGGCTTCTGGCCCGCATGCGCCTTTTCGATGACGGTCGCCATTTGCGCCGGCTTGCTGAACGGGTCCATCGTGCAATTCGTGGGTATCAATGCTTTTATTGTTACCCTCGGCACCATGACTGCGCTACGCGGCGCGGTTTTGATTTTCACTGACGGCCAATCTCTGTCTGTGCAAAAACCCGAAGTCATCGAAGCCATGAAAGCGTTCGAGTCGGGTCGCCTGGACGCTGGCGTGGTTGCAATCCTCCTGGGTGCGGTACTGCTCGGCATCAGCACCCTGCAAGCGGTGCGGGCACGAAAAGCGGCGAGACCCTTGACACCAGCCATGCTCGGAATGGCTCTGGGCGGCCTCTGCCTGCTAGCAATGAGCTGGGGCGCCGGGGGCAAAATCATGCTGCCGAAACCGGTCATCTACATGGCGATTTTCACCACCATCGTTTGGGTGACGCTGAGTTTCACCATGGTAGGCCGTCGCCTTTACGCCGTCGGCGGCAATGCCGAAGCCGCCCGCCTCTCCGGTATCAATGTTGTCCGTTACAAGTTGGTTGCCTTCGTGTTGTGCAGCGCCGCGGCGGGCTTTGCCGGGATCCTTTTTGCGAGCCGCCTGCGCTCCATCAACCCCGCAGCCCTGAGTGGTGCTGAATTGGCTGTTATCGCGGCGGCAATTCTGGGCGGCACTTCGCTGTTTGGCGGCGCCGGCAGTGTTATTAAAACCCTGGCTGGGGCACTGCTGCTTTACTCGCTCACCAACGGCTTCAACATCTTGAATCTGGGGGCGAATTATCAGGGGTTGATCGAGGGCATCGTGCTCATTGGTGCTGCCGCGCTATACACCGTTGGCAACAGCCGAAGCAAAGCCAAATCCAAGTGACCCTATGACCGAGACCGGAGCCCCGCCGCTGTAACAGAAGGCGAGGCACTGGCCCCAATCTCTGCTCGAACCCTTCAGTAAAAAACAAATCAAGAGGACAGCACCATGACCCTATCTACCGCAGGGACCTATACCGGCAAAGTTGCATTTGTTACCGGCGCCGGTAGCGGCATCGGCCGCGCCACGGCCATCGCATTCGCCAAAGCCGGTGCCAGCGTTACGGCTGTAGACATTTCAGAAAAAGGTCTACAAGAAACCGCCGCACTCATCGAAGCGTTTGGTGGTCGGGTCCTCACCATCCCCTGCGATGTGACGAGCAGCAAGGGTATCAAAGCGGCTCTGGATAAAACCGTGGCGACTTTTGGAGGGCTCGACTGCGCTTTCAATAACGCCGGCATCGAGCAACCCGTGAACAAGCTCAAAGACATCGACGAAGACCTCTGGGACCGCGTGCTCGCGGTCAACCTGAAGAGTGTCTATCTGTGCATGAAGCACCAGATCGATATCATGTTGACGAATGGAGGCGGTGCGATCGTTAACACCTCCTCTGGGGCCGGAGTATTGGCGATCCAAGGGCAATCGGCTTACTGCGCTTCAAAGTACGGCGTCACCGCCATCAGTAAATGCGCAGCTCTGGAACATGCCTCCCAAGGTATTCGAGTGAATGCCCTGTGCCCTGGAATTATCGATACCGATATGATCTCTCGCTTCACTGGTGATACCGAACAAGGCCGCGCTCGCGTGATTGCACAGGAACCGATTGGTCGTATGGGTCGCCCCGAGGAAATTGCCAATACCGTCCTGTGGCTCTGCTCCGAACAGGCAGGTTTCGTCACCGGCCATGCCATGGTCATTGACGGTGGTCAGACTGCGGGAATCTGAAGCCCACACATCGTCGCATTGAGATTTCGCTGCCGGGCCTTATGGTTCGGCAGCGACGCCATTCATGGCCCAGCGTCACGTTCGCCAGAACCCAAATGACGCCCGCCCCAAACCGCCCCTGGCCGCCGCCCCGTTTCGTCCGAAACCGAAACCGAAACCGAAACCGAAACCGCCGCATATATCTCTGAGCTTATCAACGCGTCCCAGCGGTTTTTGCCGATATAGAACTCGTCGATGCCACGGGCTGACTTCGCATTTGCGTTTTGTCTGAAGAGGGACGCGAGTGGAGACTTGAGCGAGGAGCATATAAATCAAACTGCGGATAAGCCAAGGGCGGATCGATGATCCGCCCTTGGCTTCCGGCTGCAGTTTTACCAGTAGTGAAATCAGCGATTGATCAGTTCAAGTACCGCGTCGGTGATCTGCCGAGTAGTGGCTTTACCACCGAGATCAGGTGTATGCAGGCCGCTTTCAGTCACCGCTTCGATGGCCGACATCAAGCGGTTTGCGGCGTCCACTTCACCCAGATGTTCGAGCATCATCGCTGCCGTCCAGAACGTTGCAATCGGGTTGGCCACGCCTTTGCCAGTGATGTCGAAGGCAGAGCCATGGATCGGCTCGAACATCGATGGAAACTTGCGTGAAGGATTAAGGTTAGCCGTCGGAGCGATGCCCAGGCTACCGGACAACGCCGCAGCCAGATCGGACAGGATGTCGGCGTGCAGATTGGTCGCCACGATGACGTCCAAGGTCGAAGGTTTGAGAACCATGCGAGTCGTCACCGCATCGACCAACTCTTTGTCGATTTTTACGTCCGGAAAATCCTTGGCCACTTCGTAAAAAATCTCGTCCCACAACACCATACCGTGGCGTTGGGCATTCGACTTGGTGACCATCGTCAGGTGCTTGCGTGGACGGCTCTGGGCCAACTGAAAAGCAAAGCGATGGATACGCTCAACACCGGCCCGCGTGAAGACAGACACTTCAGTCGCCACTTCTTCTGGCAGACCACGGTGGACACGACCGCCATTGCCGGAGTACTCGCCTTCGGAATTTTCCCGGACCACCACCCAATCAATTTGGTCGCCGTTGATCAGCGGGCTTTTTACCCCTGGCAACACACGGGCTGGACGCACATTGGCGTATTGGTCAAAGCCCTGGCAAATCGGCAGGCGCAGGCCCCAGAGAGAAATGTGGTCAGGCACATTAAGCGCACCGACAGCGCCAAAGAAGATGGCGTCGAATGTTTTCAGTTCCTCAAGGCCGTTCTCAGGGATGTAGTAACCGTTTTTCAGGTAATTGTCCGAATTCCAATCGAAGTGTTTGAACTGCAAATCGAAACCGGATTTTTTTGACAGTGCCTCGAGCACCTCGACGCCCGCTGCAATGACTTCAACACCAATGCCATCACCGGGAACTGCAGCAATTTTGTACGCGCTCATTTTCATCTCCGCTCTTGTTTTGGCTCTTGCAACCCGCCATACCGGACTGGCCAGGCGGGGTCGTGAGCCAATTATATGGAGCGCAAAAAGAAGCAGAGTCGACTCAAAATCACTACATACATAACCTTGAGTTACGAATCAGAATCTTAACTGGGTTCCGGTAGGTGCAAGTGATGCTCCCAATCCTGGAAGTGTCTTGAACAACCTCCCGAAATGCCCAACGCGATAATCACAGGAATAACTCAGTCGGCGCTCAGTCGTAGCATCCAGAGAAGGAAGCCTGGGTTAGCGTTCGCCTTCTCACACGAACGAACCGCAGTGTTTCCATCACAGAGACTGGGAACGTCTGCTTCAATCTGTAGAACCCCGACAGAGGGAAATCGAAGCCGAACTGATTGCTGAATATGCGTCCTTTACGCAGCTGAATTATTCGCCAGCATTCATAGGTGCTTTCGGATTTCAGATCATTACAGATCATCCTTAGCACCCTATCATTCCACCTCAAACAATTCGCGATGAGGCAGTGACCCATCGCCCGCCGGGTCAATCCCTGGCGTTCTCAATTTCCTTGCATTCATTCGTCCATTTGCGCAGTGCCCCAAACGTTTGGGGGCGTTGTGTATTGGCTATTTCATGGGAACAACGATGACTACCTCAACTTTTACTTCGGCCCAGGCCGATAGCCGGATCTGGAGCGCCGTGGGGTCTTTGACACTCTGCGTCGCTCTGTTGATCGCGGCAGAGTTCATGCCCGTGAGTCTGCTGACTCCAATCGCCAACGACCTTCATACTTCTCAAGGGATGGCTGGACAGGCGATTTCCATTTCCGGTTTCTTTGCGGTGGTGGCAAGCCTCTGCATCGCCTCTATCGCCGGACGCTTCGATAGACGTCATGTCCTGATTTCAATGACCGTGCTGATGCTTGTTTCGCTGGTAGTCATCGCTCTGGCGCCTGGCTTCACTTGGTTGATGATTGCCCGAGCCTTCTTGGGGGTCGCCATCGGCGGCTTCTGGGCTTTATCCACTGCCACTGTCCTGCGAATAGTCCCCGAGGATTCGGTGCCTAAAGCCTTAGGCATGATTTACATGGGGCATTCGGTGGCCGCTGCATTTGCCGCGCCGATTGGGGCTTACGTGGGAGGCCATTTGGGATGGCGCTTCGTGTTCGCTGCGCTGGTGCCGATTGTCATCATTAACGTGATCTGGCAATACAAAAGCTTGCCCAAGATGCAGCCAGAAAAAACCATTCCCCTTTCCAGGCTGTTCGGCGTACTGAAACGCAGAAATGTAATGTTCGGTCTGCTGGCCGCCATGCTGACTTTCGGTGGTACGTTTACCGCCTTCACCTACTTGCGCCCATTTCTGGAACAAGTCACTGGCGTTGACTCGACCCAACTGTCGGTTTTGCTCTTAAGCCTGGGTATCGCCGGTTTCGGAGGTACATACCTCGTCAGTCGGCTGCTGGAAAAACAGTTTCTCTTTCAACTGTTGCGCTGGTTGCCAGTGGCCCTGGCTGTCATGACGGTAGCTTTGGCCGAGCTCGGATACATCTTCGCTGCCGCCGCCATCATGATGTTTGGCTGGGGGATGCTGTACTCAGCCATCCCGGTATGCTGGTCGACCTGGCTGGCCAAAGAAGTGAGCGATGAGCCAGAAACCGGCGGTGGGTTGATGGTTGCAGCTATTCAGATGGCGATCATGATCGGCGGCGCGTTCGGCGGGAGCCTATTGGATCATGTGTCGGTGGCTGCCCCTCTAATCGGCGGCAGCGCACTGCTCATCCTGGCAGCACTGGTGGTTGGAAACGGTGAGCGGCTCACCCAGTCCTCGCCGGCTTGATAGGCCCGATCGATGCAAGCGGCTGCCAAGAGCATCCGCTAGCCCAATAAAATGGTTCCATCGTCTTTAAGGACGCTCAGCAACATTTGTGCGGCCGGCGATAAATAGGCGCCCGCGCGGACGAACACGACGATAGTACGTTTCATCGTGGTTTCCTTCAGTCTCACCTCACGAAGGTGCGTGACCCCCTTGACGTCTTCGAGGGTCTCCCTGGCTAGAAAGCTCAGCAGGTTGGTTTCGCCAATCAGGCGTGGTAACAAAGAGATTGAGGTGGTTTCGATCTGTACCTGAGGTAAAGGCAGATCCCTGGACTGGAACGCATTGTCTATCCAGCGCCGCGCCGGCACAGTGGAGGCCGGCAACACCCATTGGTACTGACACAAATCGCGTAACTCATAGCCGGCGCTGAATAATGGATGATGACGGCTGGCGACCACCACCGCCTCGTCGTCAAACAAGGCATGAAACTGCAATAGCGGATCCGCTTCGTATTGTGGGCAAATCACCATATCCAGCCTCCCGGAGAACAGTGATTCGCGCAGTAAATCGTCTTGGCCGATCACCAAGTTCAAGGTGATCTGCGGCGCACGCGAAAGCAGTGTCGCGGTCAGGTGTGGGAGCAGGTGATCAGCCATGGAGGCAGCGCAGCCCAAGCGAATGTTTCCCATCACACCGTTTGCAAAATCACGTATTTCTCGCTGGGTTTCGGCAACGCTCTGCTGCAGCTGTTTGCCACGCACTTTTAGCAACTCTCCCACTGGGGTGAGCTTAATCCGCCGCCCATCGCGCTCGAACAGCCGGGTCCCTAGAGACTCCTCAAGCCGCTGGATGCTTTTAGACAGCGCAGGCTGACTGCGGTTGAGCTTTTGCGCAGCCCGGCCCAGGTGCCCCAACTCGGCGATGATTTCAAAATAGGCAAGATCACGCAGATCCATATCCATCAACCAAAGTTATCAATCAATCGATATTAGAAAATAGACTTTATCAAACCAGGTATCAATAATTATCAGCACATCGATAGCGATGCCACGCCCCCGCGGCGACCAGCGTTTTGGAGTACGACTCTTGTCTTCTTCTGCCAGATTTTCCCTGCATATCTACCCCGCGCCGCTTCAATGGTTGGCGCTTGCACTGTTGGCTGGAGCGGGCGGTCAGTTGCTGAGGTTTCTAGAGGTGCCCGCAGGCCAATTCCTGGGGCCTATGCTGGTTGCCATCATGTTCGGCGTATGCGGTGCGAGCATTCGACTGCACCGCTACGCCTTCAAGCTTGGCCAGGGCTGCATCGGCATTCTTGTCGCTCATTCGATGACACTCGCCGTACTCGTTTCGATAGCACAGTCCTGGCCAATGATGCTGTTTGCGACCGTGGTGACGGTCAGCCTTAGCGCGCTGGTGGGGCTTGCGTTGGTGTGGATGGGCATCCCGGCCAGTACCGCAGCTTGGGGTACATCGCCAGGCGCAGCTTCTGCCATAGTCTTGATGGCTGACGAATACGGTGCCGATTCCCGAGTAGTCGCCACTATGCAATATGTGCGCGTGGTGTGCGTGGTAATGATCGGTGCGTTGGTGAGCAACTTGCTGGAAGCACCGGTCGGAGGAAGCGAGGTGCATGCTGCAGACGTCGCGTTGCAAAGCTTCGGCCTGCTGCATCTGGGCCTCACAATCGTCACTCTACTAATCGGTGTGGCGTTGGGAAATCGATTGCCGGCCGGTGCGCTGCTGATGCCGCTAATGTTGGGCGGAGCGTTACAGATCAGTGGCCTGTTGCATATCACCCTGCCCAGTTGGTTACTCGCTATCGCCTACGGCGCTATTGGTTGCTACGTTGGCTTGCGCTTTGATCGAATGACCGTCAAATACGTCTGGCGGCGATTGCCGGCAATGATACTGGGAGCGCTCCTGATGATCGCTTTGTGCGCATTGTCCGCATGGCTGTTGGCAGCAGTGTTGAACAAGGACTTCCTCTCGATTTACCTGGCCACGAGCCCAGGAGGGCTCGATACGATGGCAATCATCGCGGTGGACACGCACTCCGATGTAGGACTGGTATTGGCCATGCAGACCCTACGACTGTTTGCGGTCATCCTGACGGGAGCTTTTGTGGCGCGACTGATTATTCGCTTGGGCAGTTACCGTCGGATAACGTTATAGGCTTGAGCCTCACCGCAACGATCTCCAGCGCAGAAGCCAGCGTCCGCGGCTCTGCTCCTCCCCTTCCCTTCTCCAAGAGGCGGCAGCGTATGGCTGCCGCACATCTAGCACTCTTGCGCATCATTGAAAAATCCGTTTCGGCCAGGTGTCAGCCACTGCATGCCAGGCTGCGCTCTGCGCTGACAACGCATCTCCAACGAATGAGCGCCTTGGGTTAGACGCGCCACGACGAGCTCACTGTGGTCCAGCCCATGAATTCATACTTCAATTTCATCAAATAAATCCCACAATAAGATTTTTTCAAAAAAATAAATGCACAAGCATTAGCTTTTAGGCATCAGCCAGATATTTTACATATTATAAAATATATAACTAATTCAATAATTTAAGAGATTTATTTGTCTATATGGTCAGTAAAAACATCAGACTCTTCGCTAAAAACGGAAACCAGACAAAAAACAGCCTGTTGACTAAAAATCCCACCATGTGCATATTTGCCACAACGACGCAAGCGAATGGCAGGTGACAGCCTGATGTCGAGCAAAGCAAGCATTGCTGCTTGGGCGCATGCCCAATGCTGACTGATCAATTCCGTTCTTGACCGACCATCAAGGGCCCATGAGCGCGAATCCAGCAGAACTCGGCTGTAGGACGCCGACCTGAGAATTTTCGATAACGCTAGCCAGCACAGCGTGAAAGTTCATAGGTATTTATAACGAAGTCACGAATGAATCTTCTCCATAACAATCAGAATCGGAGAGTCGCTCCATGGCCAAGGTAAATATGAGCACACGTTCTCTTGCCCCCTATGAGCTGTTGCGCCTAGCCCCATCAAAGCCACTTCTAAAATCTTCTGCCTGTCTTCCCAAGCCCGCTTAGCTAAGCGTTTCGCCCCCCAAATATCCAATTAATAACCCTAGAGGTCGCTATCGCCGAAAAACACTAGACGCGTCGTACCACTCAATGCCATTGCACAACACCCTTAGGCCGATACTCAGTATTCGGTCGACAGCGGGGTGCGCTCAATTATCTGACCAACAAAAACAAAAGCAGAGATCAAGATGATTACCCACTCGAACCGCATTACCCGGAACAAGATATCAATGGCACTGCTGCTGCTTTGCGGAGCGACCAGCAGTCAGGCGCAAGAAGCCTTCAATCCCGAGTCCCCCTGGATGTTGGGAGACTGGGGCGGCCTACGCTCAGAATTACTGGAAAAGGGTTATACCTTTAACGTGCTCTACACGGGCGACGCCGCGACGAATCTGGCCGGTGGCTACGACTCGCACACCACGGCGCGGTATACCGACCAACTTGCACTGATGAGCAATTTTGACCTTGAGAAAATACTCGGTTGGGAAGGCGCTGATTTTCAATTCACGATATCGGATCGTAACGGGCGCAATCTCACCAATGATGTCATCACCGATCCTCGGGTAGGCGGCATCAGTCAGGTTCAAGAGGTATACGGACGCGGCCAGACCTGGCGCCTCACGCAACTCTGGTATCGTCAGAAATTCTTTGACGGCGGGCTGGATATCAAACTGGGCCGCATGAACTTTGGCGAGGACTTCGGCAGCTTTCCCTGCAAGTTCCAGAACTTGGCGTTCTGCGGCGCGCAGCCGGGTAACTGGGCCGGCGATATCATTTACAACTGGCCAATCACTCAATGGGCGGGCCGGGTCAAGGTTGCATTGAGCGATAACACTTATGCGCAAATTGGTGCATACGAGCAAAACCCGTCCTATCTGGAAATAGGCAACGGTTTCAAACTCAACAGTAGCGGCAACGAAGGAGCCCTGATACCCATCGAGCTGGTCCATACCACGTCGCTGGGGGCCGGGCGGCTGCCAGGGGAATACCGCGTGGGGGCCTATTACAGCAGCCGTAACGCAAACGACGTCAACACTGAAGAAAATGGCGCGCCCAAATCCCGCGATAGCAAACACGGCGCATGGATTGCTGCGCAACAGCAAGTCTGGAAAGACCCAGACTTCGCCGCTCGCGGGGTGTCGGTGTTTGCCTATGCCACAGTGCATGACAAAGCCGCCAGTATGATTGATCGCTCTGTGCAAGCAGGCGTCTTCTATACCGCGCCGTTCAAATCCCGTCCAAATGACGAGATCGGCGTCGCCATCTCCAATATCCATGTAAATGAACGTTACAAGGATAACCAGCAACAAATGAACGACCTGGCGGGCGTCAGCGACTATGACGATCCTCGCTACACGCCGACGCAAGGTTCGGAAACCAACATGGAAATCTACTACGGGTTCGGCGTCACCAAATGGCTGACCGTGCGCCCCAACATCCAGTTTGTTGGTAACCCCGGCGGTGTCAGTGAAGTCAAGGACGCGTGGGTCGCAGGTTTGAAGTTTGAGACCAGCTTGTAATCCAAATCTGAACCCAGATGAAAGAGTTAAACCAGCACAACGCGCTGGTTTAACTCTCGATTAGGCAGCCGACGATAATTAGAAATTCTTCAACAGGCCCACCAGCCATACAAACCAATAAGCCTAGTGATGCGATGAGGAAAATAGAAGTGGATAAAGAAGCAGCCGTTGAATCGTTGACTGACGTCATGGCCAAGTTTACTGCCTATATTGGTAAGCGCTTGCCGACCGACGTAAAAAAGAAGACCGCCCAACTGCGCGCAGCGGAAACCAATCCGCTGGCCATCGCCGTCTACGACTCCATGGCGGAAAACCAGGACTATGCTGACAAGCTCGACAGACCGAGCTGCCAGGACACCGGCGTGATTCAGTACTTCATCGCAGCAGGTGCTAAGTTCCCGCTATTGGGGGAACTTGAAAACATTCTGGAAAATGCAACTCTGGAAGCAACCATCAAAGGCCCGCTACGTCATAACGCCGTAGAGACCTTCGTCGAAAAGAACACAGGGACCAACACGGGCTCCAAAATTCCGTGGCTTGACTGGGAGATTATCCCGGACGCCGATTACGCAATGATCGATGTTTACATGGCTGGCGGCGGTTGCACACTACCGGGCTCCGCTAAGGTTTTGATGCCTGGTCAAGGCTACGAGGGCGTAACGGAATTTGTTTTCGACGTCATTACCTCCCGCGGCGTGAACGCTTGTCCGCCGTTGCTGGTGGGCGTCGGCGTGTCCACCTCCGTAGAGACAGCCGCCCGTTTATCCAAGCGGGCCATCCTGCGACCAGTCGACTCCAGCCATCCCAACGAAAATGCAGCCTTGATGGAACGGCTTCTTGAGGAAGGCCTCAATGAGGTCGGCATCGGCCCACAGGGCCTGACCGGCAACAGCAGTGTGATGGGTGTGAACATCGAGTCTTCAGCGCGCCATCCATCGACCATCGGCGTTGCCGTCTCCACCGGTTGCTGGGCACATCGCCGCGGCAAAATCCGCATCAATGCCGACCTGTCCTACGACATCCTCTCCCATGAAGGAGTAGTCCTGTGATTAAAGTCCTCAACACACCTATCAAGGACGAAGATCTCGCAGAGCTCAATGTCGGCGACGTGGTTTACCTGACTGGGCAATTGGTCACCTGCCGCGACGTGGCTCACCGACGCCTCATCGAGCTCAAACGTGAACTACCGGTAGATTTGCGCGGCGGGGCAATCTTCCATGCGGGCCCCATTGTGCGTAAAAAAGATGATGGCAGCTTTGAGATGGTGTCCATTGGCCCAACTACCAGCATGCGAATGGAGAAATTCGAAAAGCAGTTCATCGAGGAAACCGGCGTCAAGATGATTATTGGCAAAGGTGGCATGGGGCCCGAAACCACCGCAGGCTGCCTGGAGAACAAGGCCGTACATGCCGTATTCCCTGGCGGTTGTGCGGTCCTTGCGGCCACCAAGGTGGAGGAGATCGAACGCGCTGAATGGCAGGATCTTGGAATGCCGGAAACCCTTTGGGTTAACCGGGTCCGGGAGTTCGGTCCGCTGATCATCTCCATCGACACCAAAGGCAATAACCTTTTCGAACAAAACAAAGCGCGATTTAACGAACGCAAAGGTGCAATCATCGATAAAATCAACGCTCAGGTTCGCTTCATCAAGTGACCTGGTAGATCGGCCGCGACCTGGCAACGTGGCGGCCGTTCTTTATCAGAAAACACTTTGGAATCAAGCATGAACAATGCTCAAGACTTGGCTTTTTTTCACTTGCTAGCCAAACAAGGCAGCCTTGTCGCAACCGCCAGAGAGCTTGGCGTTACCCCTCCCGCAATTAGTAAAAGACTTTCCGCGCTGGAGAAAAGGTTAGGGGTGAGGCTGGTTAATCGAACTACCCGCTCGATGAGCCTTACCGCAGAAGGTGAACTGTATTACACCCACATCGCCCGCATCCTGACCCAGATCGACGAGGTAGAACAGCTCGTCAGCAGCCGTCGCGCTACGCCCAAGGGCCTGATACGGGTGAATGCATCGCTCGGTTTCGGCCGTCGCCACATCGGACCCGCCTTGGCCGCCTTCTACGCCCTGTACCCGGAAGTGGAGATTCAGCTAGAGATCAGCGACCATCCTTTGGACCTAGCTACCCACGGCTTCGATTTGGGCATTCGCTTCGGTACGTTGCCAGACGCTGCCTTCCACGCGCGTAAAATCGCCTCCAACCGCCGCCTGCTTTGCGCCTCCCCTATCTATCTCGAAAAGTACGGAACGCCGCAAAAACTGACGGACCTGCAACACCACAACTGCATCTTTATTCGTCAGAATGAATCGCCCTACGGCGTATGGAAATTCGCTAACGGCGAACGCACGGAAAATATAAAGGTACACGGCGCCCTGTGCTGCAATGACGGCGAGGTTGCCTTGAACTGGGCCCTGGAAGGTTATGGGTTATTGCTCAGAGCGGAATGGGATATAGCTCGTTATGTGCGTAGCGGACGACTGCGCCTCGTACTGGAAAACCATATGCCCACCCACGCGGACGTCTATGCAGTCTATCCACAGCAACTGCAACTCTCGGCACGAGTCCGGCACCTGATCGACTTCTTGATTGAACGCTTCAAACAGATCGACCACATCGACGATCGGGAATAGCCCTGCCGCCTCGCCACGACCATCTCAGCGCATAGCAAGGCCTGCGCGCTGTAAGCTCTGCGAACAATGCACCAGAATGTTATTGTTCATGCGCACTCACGAAGATCATTCAAGCCATGCAAGACGACATCCTTAAGCAATCCTTTGGTGGATTGATGGCCTTTATTGCCGTCGCCCGCGAAAAGAGTTTTACTCGAGCAGCGGCGCATCTTGGCCTGTCTCAATCGGCGGTCAGCCATGCCGTCAGCTCACTGGAGCGAAATCTGGGCACGCGCTTGCTTGCGCGCAACTCCCGCTCAGTCTCGCCAACGGAAGCCGGTGAAAGGCTACTGGCAACGGTCGGCCCCCGTTTCGAAGAGATAGACGCTGAATTACTGGCATTGTCAGAACTGGGCGAGAGCCCAACCGGGACCGTACGCATCACCGCATCGGATCACGCCATCCGATCGATCATCTCGCCAAAGCTAAAGAAATTCCTACCGAAATACCCTGGGATAAAAGTCGAGCTGTTCGCAGACAATGGACTCATCGACATCGCTGCGGATCGTTTCGATGCCGGCGTTCGATTGGGTGAAGCGGTGGCCCAAGACATGATCGCCGTACGCATCGGTCCCGACATGCGATTTACCGCAGTAGCGACCAGGCGCTACTTCGCCAGTCGACCAAAACCAGAGACACCCGAAGACCTGATGCAGCACAATTGCATCAATCTGCGTCTTCCCACCCATGGTGGATTGTGGCCTTGGGAGTTCGGGGAGGATGGTCGACAGCTTAACATTCGGGTTGACGGTCAGCTGATTTACAACAGCATTTATGATTGCCTTGACGCAGCCATTGCCGGTTTGGGTATCGCCTATGTACCTGAAGACATCGCCGAGCCCTACGTCAAGGCCGGCCACCTGATTCCGGTACTGAAGGACTGGTGCCCCCTGTGGACAGGACTTCATCTCTATTACCCAAGCCGTAGGCAACCCTCAGGGGCTATGACCTTATTGATCGCCGCCTTGCGACACGAGTCATGACGGATAAAAAAAGGCCCTGCACAGCGTGCAGGGCCTGAAAGAGCCATGAAGACTCAAGGGATGAACGTTCCACCAAGGGCAAGTCAAGCGATGCGCACTACGACCTACGTTCAGACTTGAAGCCACAACATCCTGTACAAACCGGGCAGTTGCGGCTTCAAAGATGGGTTACTTCAGGTTGGTCCGGAAGAAAGAAGTCAGCTTGTCGAACGGAATGAGATTCACCCGATCATACAAGTCCACGTGGCCTGCGCCTGGCACGATGACCAATTCCTTAGGCTCACCCGCCAGCTTGAAAGCCTCTTGGCTGAATTCCAGCGAGTGTGCTTCAGAACCTGCGATGAACAGCATAGGACGAGGCGAAATCGACGCAATATCGTTGAACGGATAGAAGTTCATGAACTTCACGTTGCTGGTCAGCGTTGGATGCGTCGTCACGTCAGGCGACGACCCGGCTGGGGTGAACTCACCGCGTGGGGTGCGATAGAAATCGTAGAACTCACGCTGGATCGGATGGGTGTTAGCGTCCAGTTTGTGTACCGTCCCGCTGGTGTACTTGGTCTCACCACCAGTGAACTCTGCATAACGCTGTTCAGCCGCCTCTGCGATGATCTGCTTGCGCTGTTCAAGGGTCTGCGAATGCTTGAGGGCATCGCGATTGGCCGCTCCCATGTCATACATGCTGACGGTTGCAATCGCCCTCATCCGTGGGTCGATTTTTGCTGCACTGATGACGAAGCTGCCGCTGCCACAGATGCCCAGTACACCGATACGGTTACGATCAATGAACGATTGGGTGCCCAGATAATCGACCGCCGCGCTGAACGCCTCGGAGTAAATATCCGGCGCCACGGCATTACGGGGTTGCCCCTCGCTTTCGCCCCAGAATGATTGGTCTATCGCAAGGGTTACAAAGCCTTGTTCAGCGAGCTTCTGGGCGTAAAGGTTTGAGCTTTGCTCTTTGACCGCACCCATCGGGTGGCCAATGATAATCGCAGGGCTTTTGTTGGCCTTATTCAAATTCTTCGGCACATACAGATTCCCAACGACTTTCATGCGGTACTGATTATTGAAGGATACCTTCTGCTCAGTCACCTTATCACTCTTGAAAAAGTTGTTCGCGCCGTTGGACATATCGGCTGCCATTGCAGTAAACGAACTCGCCAGCAGGGCCAGCGTTAAAAATAATTTCTTCATGGTGTTGTTCCTAATTAAGAACCGATGTGTGGACATCCAGAACGACCGCGGCCTGACCCAGGCTCGATGAACGCCAGTAGAGTCCAATCCAGTTGGCCAGCTACGCTGAACGAGGCATTCGGCTTTTATGCCGGGCACTTCCCTTCATGGCATTACGTCTAAGCCCACAAAGGATCAATTCGTCGACGTCAATGTATTCGAGGCGCTGCCCGAAAAACACCACATCCAATTGAATGGAACCATGCATAAAAGTAATTAATAGAGATCGAATCGCCTGAGACCGAGGACTGGTGCACTGACGATTTTATTAGCGGCAGCTCAGGGACCGCCCACGGAGTCCGGGAGGCTCATCGACCTGCCCTTCAATCAATAACAAAAAAGATACCGGCGACCCACTGCGCCAAGCATCAATGTAACAGAATAATGCAAACCTAGTTGTCGACTTTTCCATCCCAGTTTCAAACTAGACCGCGTGGAACCGCAGATGCCTGGAGGGCTTCATTGCAAGTGCCCGTACTGCTCATCAGTAACCGGTTCCAGCCACTCGACATTTTTCCCGTCCTGTACCTCTTGAATTGCCAAATGCGTCAAGCCGGTGGAGTTCGTGGCCCCATGCCAATGCTTTACACCCGGAGGTGTCCAAATCACATCGCCAGGCCTGATGACGATTTTCTCCCCCCCTTCTTGCTGGATCCATCCAACGCCGGCCGTGACAATCAGATTCTGGCCCGCAGGATGAGTGTGCCAAGCTGATCGGGCCCCTGGTTGAAAGGTTACAGCACCTGCCGTAACCCTTGATGGCGGTCGCGCTGCAAATAATGGATCAACCCTGACGGTGCCGACGAAATTGCTGGAGGAGCCCAGGACAGAAGGTTGCTCCCCGTTTCTGGCAATTTGCATCGTGTTCTCAGGCTCATCGGCAGCGTGCAACGAACTTGAAATCATTAAGGTTGCGCTAAGCACTGACACGGCAAACGTTATTCTCATCGATAAGCTCCTGCTTGAAATGGGTACTCAAAAAAAGAAGGGACGGTACTGCCGATCATCCTCCAGAGGGGCGTATAACGTCCTGGATCCTCATCAATGCCGGCGCCAACCCCCGCACGATTTCGTTGGCCTTGGCCGTGGGCACCAGCTCCTTCGAACGTCGGATAAACAAGGGGTCTTTAAAGTGGACGCGCAGTTTCGCCAGCGTATTGCTCACCGCTGGCTGCTTTACGTTCAGTCGTTCGGCTGCCCGCGTCACGCCTCGCTCGCGATAGACCACCAAGAGAATGAACAAGGCATTGAGATCGATCGCCGTAAATAGCGCTTCATCAAGCTTCATCGTGCGGTCCCCTTCCGATTTGGGGCGTGAAACTGGCAAACGTCAGGTTGGAACATGACGTTACCAAATGATTGACCAACGCCGTCATCGACTCACTCTCAAAGTGCTCAGTCATCATCGATGCCGCGCTCCAGTAGCCACTGAAGACCCACAAACCAGGATCGCGGGAGCTGCGAATCACGCTATAGCCCAGGCATCCGTGTACTTTTTCAAAAGTCTCCGCGTACGCCTTTAAACGCTGTTCAAAGTGTTGGTCAACCTCTTCGATCACTCGAATCTCCAAGGTATTAACTGCGGCGATATTCATATCCGGCCCTGCTTTGCTTGGGTAATAAAATTAAATTACGACTGCGTGCAATGCCTGTGGTGCGCGCGTTCAAGTCTCGCATCCAACGAAAGCATTTCTGCTGCAGCAGCGAGACAAACCTAGCCCCGGCATCGACCGCTGGCTATACGGCACCTTGTTGATACGCTCATGAACTTTTCTCAACAGTGCTCGTGCTTGAACTGCGCCACCACGAGTCCCGTTGAACGACGGTAGCTAAGCCATGAGCGGCACGTCCTGCAAAGACAGATGTCGCCGAATCAAGAAGGCACCTATGAAAACAACGAGTTAAGAGCTATCGCGATAAACAGAATGGCATCACTTGAACATCGTCGGGTCGCGATCCGGTGAATGCCGACTGAGCATTTGGCAGCCATGAAACGCGGTCGAGAGGAATGCATCTACGCCGCGCGCTCTTCCAGGGAGATATATCCCGCAATAATTTACTGCCGTGGAAAGGCGTGACACCTCCCTCCCATAACCACCACGAGGGAAGCGCTAACGATGAGCAGCGCAAACCCCGAGAGACTTACTATCCCGAAGTAGCTTAGGAGCAAACCACCTACGGCACCTCCGCCAAAAATCCCCAAGTTGTAGATGGTCGTCAATATCGCCGTTGCCAGCTCCGCATTATCTTCTGCCACCCGCCCCGTCGCTGATTGGAAAACAGTAGGCATGCCGCCGAACGAAGCCCCCCACACAAATATCGCAGCCGAAGCGATCATTTGATACGGAGCCGCTATCAGAACAACCATCGTCACAGCTGTGCACGTCAACGCGGTGGTCGCTATAAGCCGCAGCCTCGTATCGACGAAACGTCCGGCGATCAGTACGCCCAGGATGGCGCCCGTACCGAACAGAAACAGGCCCTGAGCGGTCCCGCCTGACAGCCTGGTTTTTTCCGCGAGCGGCGCCATATAGGTGTACAGCGTGTAATGAGCCAGGATCGCGCAAAAAGCCGACAGCAAGATCACTCTCAACCCCGGGGTGCGAATGACGTCATGAATCGAAGTGCCGTCCTTGCGCTCCTCTCCCGGCATGGGCGGCACGACCAGCAAAACCCAAACGATGACAAGCAGCGCGAGCAGCGAAAGCAATCCATAGCTGAAACGCCATCCAAGCAATGAGCCCAGCATGCTACCCAGGGGCAAACCGGCGACCATGGCCACGGTACTCCCCGCCAGGGTAATCGCGACAGCCCGTCCCATGTCTTTGCGATCGACCAAGCGGATGGCATAACCACAGATGACCGGCCAGACAACTCCTGCGGCCAGGCCAGCCACCACCCGTGACGCGACCGTCAGCGCATAAGACGTCGAGATGGCGGTAATACCGTTAGCCACTGCAAAGCTCAGCACGAGCATGATGTACAACGATTTGCGAGGCAGACTTCGAGTGAGCGCCACAATGGGGATTGCGGCTGCAGCGGAGGCCAATGCATAGATGGAAACCAATAAACCGATACCAGCGGGGGGCTGTTCAAGGCTCTCCGACATCGCAGGCAGAACCGCTGCCGGCATCGTCTCGGTCAGAATGGTGAGAAACGCTGTAGTGGACAGGGCAAGTAGCCCGATCATAGGCAGGCGACCACTATGGGCACTCATGGCCAGACTCCTTAGTCGGATGCGTTCTTGCGAAGGCGCATTGATGCCTTGCGTATCAAAAAAACTCCGACGTTAGCAGGAAGCTGCTTCAGGAAATGCCTGCCTCAGTGAATGCTCCTATGAATCCAAGTGGTCACTGGATTGGCCTTGATCATCAAATAAAGCCAAAGCCCCCAACGCCCGTCACGGAAA